>CAZRPL010000006.1:0-33143 GCA_964602045.1 uncultured Collinsella sp.
CGCGCCCGCTTTCAGGGTGGGCAAATTGTTCAGATATGAAGGTTTTGACGGAGCTTTGAGCGGAAAAAACGGATTGCAAGCCCGAAATACCGGGCTAAGGCTAGCCGATTTGGCCGAACTTCAACGCTGAGCCGGAGTCTCTGAGCGACGAAGCAATACCAAACAATATTAGTTCACCGCATGAAACCTTCAGATCTGAACAAATCATCCCAAGTCGCGCCGAAGTCCCGAAAAACAAGGCGGGGTGGGATCCGCTCCCATCCCGCCAGTCCCAAAGCTCGCAAATCATCCGGTGGGATGGGATGGGGCAAGGGGCGGCCCCATCCCGCCGGTGCTAGAGCCCGCAGGTTGCCGCGAGTTCGTGGGCGCAGGCGACGCCGTCGGCGATCGCGTTCACGACGAGCGAAGCGCCACCTCGAGCATCGCCACATGCCCATATTCCGCTGCTCGGTTCGTGCACGGCTCCCGTGCATACACAGCGGTGCGCATGCTGGGCGTCCATAATCGGCAAAGGCCGTCCCTCACCCGGTTCGGGCATGGCGACGCCCAAGGCGTCGAGTGCACCGCGTTGGGGCCCGGCAAAACCGCAGGCGATCAAGACGAGCTGGGCGGGAACCTCGCGTTCCGTACCCGGAACGGGTGCGGGCGAACCGCCGGACCAGTCGACGCCGACAACTTGCAGTGCGCGCACACGCCCGTCGCCGTCCGCCAGCACTTCACGCGTGTCCACGGACCAGGAGCGCACCTCGCTATCCATGAGGGCGATCGCTTCCTGCTGGCCGTAATCGGTCTTCTTGACGTTGGGCCACTGCGGCCAAGGGTTGTCCGGTAGGCGATGCTCGGGCGGTTCGGGCATGATCTCGAGCTGGCGTACGCTCGCCGCCCCCTGTCGCACCGCGGTGCCCAGGCAGTCGTTGCCCGTGTCGCCGCCACCGATCACCACGACGTCGAGCCCGCGCGCATCGATCGCGGGTTCGCTGCGGTCCAGCACCGCGCGTGTGCTCGCGGCGAGGTAGTCCACGGCAAGCACGACGCCGTCCGCGTGCGCGCCGGGGACCCGGAGCGTGCGGGCCTCGCCGGCGCCCGTCGCGATCACGATGGCATCGAACGCCGCGGCGAGCTCGGTGGCGACGGCGGGGTTGGCGGCATCGGTGTTCAGCATGAAGGAGATGCCGCGCTCCGCCATGAGGTCGCATCGGCGCTCCACGACGTCTTTGGGGAGCTTCATGTTGGGGATGCCGTACATGAGCAGGCCGCCCGGTCGATCGGCGCGCTCGACGACGGTCACGCGGGCCCCGCGGCGCGCAAGTTCCCACGCGCAGGCGAGTCCGGCCGGTCCCGAGCCGAGCACGGCGATGCGCGGTGCATCGGCAGCTGCCTGCGGAAACGCCGCAGGTCCCCCGTGCGCCCACTCCCAGTCGGAGATGGCGCGCTCGGTATCGTGAATCGCCGTGGGCTGCCCCTCGACCGAGCCCAAGTTGCAGGCGGCCTCGCACGGGGCCGGGCATACACGGCTTGTGAACTCGGGCATCGGGCTGGTGAGCGCCAGACGCTCGGCTGCCTCGCGCCAGCGACCGCGCCACACCAGGTCGTTCCATTCGGGGATGAGGTTGTGCAGCGGGCAGCCGCTCGAGCGTGCATGCCCGAAGGGGTGCCCTGCCTGGCAGAACGCCACGCCGCACATCATGCAGCGGCTCGCCTGGATACGCCGCTCGTCCTCGTCGAGTTCCCGGTAGAGCTCGTCGTAGTCGCGCACGCGCTCCTCGATGGCGCGCAGCTCGTGCGTCTTCCGTCCATACGTCAGAAACGCGCCCTGCCTACCCATGGCGCTTCACCTCCTTCGTGCCCGTGACGACGGCGAACGCCGTCTCGAGCGCCTCCTCGTGCGTCGCGCCGCCGCGCTCCTCATCGGCCACGATGGCCATCACGCGTTCGTATTCCACCGGAACCACCTTCACGAAATGCGCCGCGATGGCATCGAAACGGTAGAGCATCTTGATGCCGAGTGGGCTTTGCGTGGCGCGCGCATGCTCGACGATGAGCTTGCGGATCTGGGCGAGCTCATCGTCGGTCGGCTGGCGCAGCGCCACGGTGTCGAGGTTGCAGCGGCCGGCGAGTGTCCGGTACTCGTCGTACACGTAGGCGACGCCGCCCGTCATGCCGGCGGCGAAGTTGGGTCCCACCTCACCCAGGATGAGCGCGCAGCCGCCCGTCATGTACTCGCAACCGTGCGCGCCGACGCCCTCGACCACCACGGTGGCGCCGGAATTGCGCACGCAGAAGCGCTGGCCGGCGCGGCCGTTCACAAAGCCGCGGCCACCGGTGGCGCCCATGAAGGCGACGTTGCCCACGATGACGTTCTCGTCGAATTTGTAGCTCGCCGTCTCGGACGGGCGGACCGAGACGGTGCCACCCGAGAGCCCCTTGCCGAAGTAATCGTTCGCGTCTCCTTCGACGTTGAGCTCCACGCCGCGCGGCAGAAACGCCGCGAAGCTCTGGCCCGCCGAGCCCGTGCAGTCGATGGTGATGAGTCCCTCGGGCAGGCCGTCGGGGTGCGCCGCGCTGACGGCGTGGCCCAGCATGGTGCCCACGCAGCGGTTGACGTTGGCGATGTCGGCATGGAAGCGCTGGCGGGTGAGGTGCCGGCGCGCGTCGGCGGTGTAGGGGATGAACAGCGTGGCGTCGAGCGTGCGGTCGAGCTCGACGTCGGCGGCCATCTCGGGCAGGAAGTGCGGGCAGTCCGCGCCCGGTACCTGCGCGCCGAACTCGCACGTGGCGGGGGCGAGCACGCAGGACAGATCGATGCATCCGCTCTTCCAGTTGCCGTCGACCTCGACCTGACGGAGGTGCTCGGGGTGGCCCACCATCTCGTCGACGGTGCGGAAGCCGAGTCGCGCCATGACGTGCCGCAGCTGCTCGGCCACGAAGAGCATGAAGCGCTCGACATGCTCAGGCTTGCCGGCAAAACGTCCGCGCAGGCGGCAGTTCTGCGTGGCGATGCCCGCCGGGCAGGTATCGCGCTGGCAATCGCGCTGCATGAGGCAGCCCATGGCGATGAGCGGCATGGTGGCGAAGCCGAACTCCTCGGCGCCCAGCAGGCACGCCACCGCGACATCGGTACCGTCCATGAGCTTGCCGTCTGCCTCGAGCACCACGCGCGAGCGCAGGCCGTTTCGCAGGAGCGTCTGCTGCGTCTCCGCCAGGCCGAGTTCGAGCGGCAGGCCGGCGTGCCAGATGGAGTCACGCGGTGCCGCGCCCGAACCGCCGTTGTGTCCGGAGATGAGGATCTTGTCGGCCGCGCCCTTGGCCACGCCGGTGGCGATGGTACCCACGCCCGCTTCGGACACGAGCTTCACGCTCACGCGGGCGTCGGGGTTCGCGCACTTGAGATCGAAGATGAGCTCCGCCAGGTCCTCGATGGAGTAGATGTCGTGGTGCGGCGGGGGAGAAATGAGCCCGATGCCCGGCGTCGACTGGCGCACGCGGGCGATCCAGGGGTACACCTTCCTGCCGGGCAGATGCCCTCCCTCGCCGGGCTTGGCTCCCTGGGCCATCTTGATCTGCAGCTCGCGCGCGGAGGCGAGGTAGCGGCTCGTCACGCCGAAGCGCCCGCTCGCCACCTGCTTGATCGCGGAATTCGCCGAGTCTCCGTTCGCGAGCGGGGTCTCGCGCCGCGGGTCCTCGCCACCCTCACCGGAATTGGAGCGGCCATGAAGGCGGTTCATGGCGATGGCCATGCACTCGTGCGCCTCCCGGCTGATCGATCCGTAGCTCATGGCGCCGGTGTTGAAGCGCGTGACGATGCTTCGCGCGTCCTCGACCTCGTCGAGCGGCACGGGCGTGCGTCCACGGTCATCGAAGTCCAACAGGTCGCGCAGGCGCACCGCGCGCCCGGGCCGGCGAAGGTGCGCGCTGTAGGCTTCGAACGTCTCGTACGAATCGGTGCGCACGGCCTGTTGCAGCAGGTAGATGGTATCGGGATCTATCAGATGGTCCTCGCCGTCCTGCGGGCGCCATTTGGTGAGGCCGAGGCTCGGCAGCGCGTCGGGAACGGTTGCGGCGAGCTGGGCGCAGGCGGCGTCGTAGCGCTCGTTCAGTTCGCGCTCCACGCCGTCGACCGCAAGGCCGCCGACGCGCGAGACGGTGCCGCCGAAGTAGCGGTCGATCACGCTCGGCGCCAAGCCCACCGCCTCGAAGATCTGCGCGGAGTGGTAGCTCTGGACGGTCGATATGCCCATCTTGGACATGATCGAGACGACGCCCGCCAGGGCGGCGCGGTTGTAGTTGTCGATCGCCTCGTGAGCGTCGAGCGCGTGTCCGTCGGCGGCGATGAGGTCGTGCTCGTCGGCCATGCGCGCCACGAGTGCGTGGGCCATGTAGGGGTAGATGCCGCTCGCCGAGTAGGAGATGAGCGCCGCGAAGTCGTGGGCCGACAGCGCGTCGCCGCACTCGACGACGATGTCGGCGAACGTGCGCAGGCCCGCGCGCATGAGGGCGTTGTGGACGGCTCCCACGGCGAGCAGCGCGGGTATGGGCACCTCGTCGGTCTGGGTGCGATCGGACAGCGCGACGATGTTCACGCCTTCCCGTACAGCCTCGATGACCTGCGAGGACAGGCTCTCCAGTGACCGTTCGAGGGCGCCCGGGGCATCGTCACGTCGGTAGGCGGCACGGAAGGTGCGCGCCTCGAAGCCGGCGCGGTCGACGTTGCAGATGCGACGGAAACCGTCGCGGGTGAGCAAGGGGGATTCGAGCTTGATGAGGCGGCAGGAAGCCCGACAGTCCTCGAGTAGGTTGCCGTGGTTGCCCAGGTACAGCACGGTCGAGGTGACCAGATGTTCGCGCAGCGCATCGATAGGCGGGTTCGTAACCTGCGCGAACAGCTGGAAGAAGTAATCGTAGAAGGAGCGGGTTTTGAGCGAGAGGCAGGCGAGCGGCGCGTCGATGCCCATCGAGGCGAGCGGGGTCGACCCGGTTACCGCCATGGGGCGCAGCACCTCCTGGATGTCGTCCCAGTGGTAACCGTAGCGCATGGCGTCCGCGGGGCGGGGCGCCGGCTCGGGATCCGCTGCGTCTTCTTTGCCCGCGTCGAGGTCGTCCAGCCCGAGGGTCTCGTCCGCGATCCAGTCGGCGAAGGGCTTGAGCTTGGCGAACCCGTTGCGGATCTCGTCGTTGTAGCGGATGCGCGCATGCTCGAGGTCGACCTCGAGCATCTCGCCCGGACCGAGGCAGCCGCTCGTGAGCACGTTGGCGGGATCGATCTCGAGTGCGCCGACCTCGGAGCACAGCAGGAAGCGATCGTCGCGCGTGACGATGTAGCGAGCGGGGCGCAGGCCGTTACGGTCGAGTGCGGCGCCAAGGGTGCGGCCGTCGGTGAAGGCGATCGCGGCCGGTCCGTCCCATGGCTCCATGAGCATCGACTGATAGGCGTCGTAGGCGCGTCGCGCGGGGGTGAGGGTGTCGTTTTCGTCCCAGGGCTCGGGCATGAGCAACGATACCGCGCGGGTGAGCGGACGGCCGTTCATGACCAGGAACTCGAGTACGTTGTCCAAGATCGCCGAGTCGGAGCCCTCGCGGTTGATGATGGGCAGCACGCGCTCGAGGTCGTGTTGGAAGATAGGCGAGTACAGGTTCGGCTCGCGGGCGCGGATCCAGTTGACGTTGCCCTTGAGCGTGTTGATCTCGCCGTTATGGATGATCAGACGATTGGGATGCGCGCGCTCCCAGCTCGGGGTGGTGTTGGTGGAGTAGCGCGAGTGGACGAGCGCCACGGCGGTCTTGACGGCGGCGTCGTTGAGGTCGATGAAAAAGCGACGCATCTGTGTGGCGACGAGCATGCCCTTATACACGATCGTGCGCGCGCTCATGGAGCACACGTAGAAGATCTTGTCCGCGAGCGCGTGCTCGGCGGCGGCGCGCTTCTCGACGGTGCGACGGCATACGTACAGGCGCCGCTCGAAGGCGTCCCCGGGTTCCGCGTCGGCGGGCCGACCCAGAAATGCCTGCTTGATCGTGGGCATGCACGCGCGCGCGGTCTCGCCCAGGTCGTGCGCGTCGACGGGTACGTCGCGCCAGAAGAGCACGGGGATGCCTTCCTGCGCGCAACCTTCCTCAAAGGCGCGAACGGCTGCGCGGACACCTTGCTCATCCTGCGGGAAGAAGAGCATGGCCACGCCGTAGTCGCCTTCGGCGGGCAGAAGCTGACCGCACCGCTGCGCCTCCTTGCGGAAGAAGCGATGGGGGATCTGAAACAGGATGCCCGCGCCGTCGCCGGTGTTGCGCTCGAGACCGGTGCCGCCGCGGTGTTCGAGGTTGACCAGCACCGAGAGTGCATCGTCCAGGATCTGGTGGCTGCGCGTGCCGTCGATCGAGGCGAGCGCGCCGATACCGCAGGCGTCGTGTTCGAATTCGGGTCTGTAGAGGGTCTGTTCGCCCATGCGTCCTCCCCTGTCGGATCGAGGCGGGAATACATGCACGCGCGCGACGGTGCGTACGGGTGCGGCGACCCATGGTAGAGAGGTGCGGTTGCCGCGGGTTTTCCCGCCGGTTTCCGTGTGGTTTCGATTTGACGGCCAAACGAAGTCACTGCAGGTTGGGCGGCAAAAACGAGGTGGGTTGCGTGTGGTTGCGCGCGGCAACGGGATGCACCGCTTTGCGGTTTTCGCGCAGTGTCGGTCTGGCGGAACGGCAAATGTGCCGGATTGTCCGGCCTTCATATGTCGCGCGGCAGCAAGGTGGGCAAATTGTTCGGATATGAAGGTTTCGACGGAGCTCCGAGCGGAAAAATGGGGGCGCAAGCCCGAAAAGTGGAGTTCAAGCTGACCGATTTGACCGCATTGCGACTTCATGCTGGGTTCTTTGAGCGGCGAGATAATATCAAACGCTATTAGTTCACCAAGTGTAACCTACATATCTGAACAAATTGCCCAAGTCGGTCTCGGGACGAGGAAATTCGAGGCCAAATCCGTCGCCAACCGGTCGCCGAACGCTGCCCGTCGCCCATTTTGGCAGAGCCGTCATGCTTTCCGGCGGCTCCCGGCGACGGCGTTCGTGGTGTTTTTCGTTTCAACCTAGCAACACGGCGGTAATTCCGACGAAACGCACGCCGCGTAACCTACAATGCGTTCGTTGGGATAACGCGTCGATGCGTTCCGTCGACGCGCATATGAAGGGAGTCCCTATGGCCGATACCGAACTCACCAGTCGCTTCGGCACCATGGTGTTCTCGGAGGACGTGATGCGTAAACGTCTTCCCAAGGACATCTACAAACGCCTGTCTGCGACGATCGATCGAGGCGCCCCCCTCGACCTGGACGTGGCGAACGCCGTGGCGCACGCCATGAAGGAGTGGGCGATCGAGCACGGCGCCACGCACTACGCGCACTGGTTCCAGCCGCTGTCCGGCATCACGTCCGAGAAGCACGACAGCTTCCTGGAGCCCAACCACGACGGCACCGCCATCACCAAGTTCACCGGCAAGGCACTCATCCAGGGCGAGCCCGACGCGTCGAGCTTTCCCAACGGCGGCCTGCGCGCCACGTTCGAGGCCCGCGGCTACACCGCCTGGGACCCCACGAGCCCGGCGTTCATCAAGGACGAGGTGCTGTGCATCCCCACCGCGTTTTGCGGCTACAACGGCGAGGCGCTCGATAAGAAGACGCCGCTTCTGCGCTCGATGAAGGTGCTCGACACGCAGGCCAAACGTGTGCTGGCGCTGTTCGGCAAGCACCCCAAGCGCGTCGTTCCGAGTGTGGGCTTGGAGCAGGAGTACTTCCTCATCAAGAAGGACGCCTATCGCCGTCGCCGCGACCTCGTCATCTGCGGCCGCACGCTGTTCGGCGCGCCGCCCTGCAAGGGCCAGGAGCTCGAGGAGCATTACTTCGGCGCGATCCGCCCGTCGGTGTCCAAGTACATGAAGGCTCTCGATGACGAGCTGTGGGCGCTCGGCATTCCCGCCAAGACCAAGCACAACGAGGTCGCGCCCTGCCAGCATGAGCTCGCCCCGGTCTACACCGAGCTCAACGAGGGCGTCGACAACAACATGCTCGTCATGGAGAAGATGAAGCTCATCGCCTCGCAGTTCGATCTCACCTGCCTGCTGCACGAGAAGCCGTTCGAGGGCATCAACGGCTCGGGCAAGCACAACAACTGGTCGCTCGGCACCGAGGACGAGAACCTGTTCGATCCGGGCGACACGCCGCTCGAGAACCTGCAGTTCGTGGTGTTCTTGACCGCGGTCATCGAGGCGGTCGACAAGTACCAGGGCCTGCTGCGCATGTCGGTGGCCGGCTGCGGCAACGACCATCGCCTGGGTGCCAACGAGGCGCCTCCCGCGATCATCTCCATCTTCCTGGGCGACATGCTCACCGAGGTCGTGCAGAAGATCATGGACGGCAAGGCGTCGGTGCACGCGCGTCACGGCGTGCTCGATCTGGGTGCCGACGTGCTGCCCAACCTCGAGCAGGACAACACCGACCGCAACCGCACCTCGCCGTTCGCCTTCACGGGTAACAAGTTCGAGTTCCGTGCCGTCGGTTCCGAACAAAACGCGTCCGACGCCAACCTGGTGCTCGATACGGCGGTGGCCGAGTCGCTCAAGGCGTTCGCCGACGCGCTCGAGGGCGTGCCCGCCGATGAGTTCGCCGATGCGGCACTCGAGTACTGCAAGAAGACGCTGAACGAGCACCGTCGTATCCTGTTCTCGGGCGACGGTTACTCCGAGGCGTGGGAGCAGGAGGCCGAGCAGCGCGGTCTGCTGAACCTGCGCACGACCGCCGATGCGCTGCCGCAGATGGTCGCGCCCGAGAGCATGGCGCTATGGCAGGGCATGGGCGTGCTGACCGAGACCGAGGCGTTCAGCCGCTACGAGGTCAAGCTCGAGAAGTACAACAAGCTCATGAACATCGAGGCCACGACGATGGTCCGCGAGGCGCGCCGCACGTACCGCCCCGTGATCACCGCGTACGCCACGAAGGTCGCCAAGGGCCTGGAGACCATCCGCGCCGCCGGCGCCGAGGCTGCGATGACCTGCGAGCAGAACACGCTCAACAAGCTGTGCTGCGGCATCACGGAGATCAACGAGGCGATCAAGGCGCTCGACGCGCTGCATCAGAAGGCCGAGGCGTTGATCGATCCTCAGGAGCAGGCGAACTGCTACGTGCACGAGGTGGTTCCCGCCATGGAGACGCTGCGCGGCGCCGTCGACGCCATGGAGGAGATCGTGGCGGCCGACTACTGGCCGGTGCCGACCTACGACGAGATCCTGTTCTACGTGTAGAACGGCGGCACCTGGCTCCATGTCCCAAAAGGGGCCAGGAGAAAATCGGGACATCGCGCGGCGGTTCGTCGCGAAAACCGAAAGCCCGGCTGCCAGTGCGGCAGCCGGGCTTTCATCGTCGCACCCCGGACGGCATCGAGCTGGAGGCGCTGCTCGTCCCGTGTACGATCCCTAGCGCTCGATGACGAGCTTACCCTGGCACCAGACTTGACGGATGTTGTCGGGGGTCGCCAGGTAGAGGATGCGGGCGAGCTTGTCGCCCGGCTCGTCGAAGACCCCGAAGCCCGTGAGGTCCGCGTACGGGCGTCGCGTGTCGATGACCTGCGCGTCGAAGGCGCGGCCGACCTCGAAGGAGCCGGTCGCCAGGCCGAGTCCCTCCGCGCCGCCCTTGGTCGCCAGGTACAGCGCCTCGGGCGCCGAGATGCGCGACGGGCGCCCGGCGCCGCGGCGCTCCTGCGGCACGAGCGCGTCGACGCCTTCCTCGAGCATGCGCGATGCCATGACCGCCTGGCGGATGTCGTCGTACATGCTCGGCGAGAACCCGCCCGAGACATCGGTGCCCATGCCGATGCGCACGCCGGCCTCGTGCATGCGGCGCACCGGGCAGGCGCTGTTGGCGAAGTACGCGTTGGAGATGGGGCAGTGCGCCACGACGGTGCCCGTCTCGGCGAACAACGCGGTATCGCCGTCGTTCATGAACGTGCAGTGCGCCATGATGGACTTGGGGCCCAGCAGCCCGAAGCTCGCGAGCGCTTCGGCATCGGTTTTGCCGTAGCGCTCGATCGCCACGCCGTGTTCCCACTGGCCCTCGTTGCAATGCGACTGGATGTAGGCGTCGTGCGCGGCGGCGATCTGACCCAGACCGGCGAGCGCCTCGTCGGTGCAGCTGGGGATGAATCGCGGCGTCACGGCGGCGTAGGCGCCCGCGAAGCGCGGGTCGGCCGCTCGACCCTGCGCGTCGAGCGCCTCGACGCGCGCGAGAAACTCCTCGGTGTCGACGAGGGCCTGCTCGGGCGTCGCGTCGCGGTAGAAGTCGTGGTTCGCCGCCGGGTCGTCCATCACGACCTTGCCGACGATGGCGCGCTGACCGGCCTCGGCGCAGGCTCGCGAGACGGCGTAGCTGCCCTCGAGGTGGGCGCTGGCAAAGTACAGCACCGTCGTGGTGCCGCGCGACAAAAACGTGCGGGCAAGGTCGGTGCCGACGGTGTAGGCGAATTCGGGATCGGCGAAACGCGACTCGAGCGGGAACGTGCGCTGGTCGAGCCAGATGTTCAGCGGCTCGTCGAGGGCGACGCCGGCTTGCGGCCACTGGGGCGCGTGGACGTGCAGGTCCACGAAGCCCGGCAGTGCGTAGGTATCGGGCGCGAGTTCCATAAACGAGCCGGGCTCGCGTTCGCCCGCCGCACGGGCCGCGGCGACGCGGTCGGCGTAGGCCGCGTCGTCCGGACGGGTGATGCGCTCGATCACGCCTGCATCGTCAAGCTCGATGAGGGCGTGGTCCAAAAGCTCGAAGCCGCCGTAGACCGGCGTGTGGAAAAACGAGCCGAGGATGGCTTTCAGGTTGGGCGCTGTGGACATGGCTGCTCCTTTCCGAAGCGCGATGGGTTACTCCTCGCCGCTCGCTGCGGGGTCTGCCGGTAGCAGCAGGTTGAGCACGACGGCGATGATGCCGCCGACGGCGGTGCCGCTGCTCACCAGGTATTGCAGCATGACGGGGAACTCGGCCTTGACGTCGGCGGACAGCACGAGGCTGCCGACGGTGAAGATGAGCGACAGGCCGATGACCAGCATCTTCTTTTGGTCGAGCTTGGAGTTGATGATGATGCGCAGGCCGTTGACCACGAGGATCTGGCATACGACGAGCAGCACGCCGCAGATGGCGGCCTCGGGCACCGAGGAGATGACGGCCATGAGCTTGGGGCACATACCGAGCACGACGAGGATGACGCCGGCGACCATGACGACGACGCGGCTCGCGACCTTGGTGATGGAGATGATGCCGGCGTTGGTGGAATAGCCGGTGAGCGGGGTGCCGCCGAACAGCGACCCCACGAGGCAACCCAGGCCCTCGCCGATGACGGCGTGGTTCAGGCGCTCGTCGGTGAGTTCCTCGTTGGTGACGTCGCCGACGGTGAACCACACGCCGGTGGTCTCGATGAGCACGATGAAGTAGATGAAGGTCATGAGCACGATCGAGGGGATATCGAAGACCGGCATGCCGAAGTGGAACGGCATGGGCATGGCGAACCACGCGGAGGTGGCGACGGTCGAGAAGTCGAGCACACCCACGATGGCGGCGGCGACGCAGCCGACGGCCAGCGAGCACAGGACGGACAGGACGCTCACGAGATGGTGCTTGTAGCCGGTCTTGTACGCGATGACGTTCATGATGACGAGCGTGATCATGGCGGCGAGGCCGGGCGCCAGGTTGGCGGCGAGGCCGCCATCGATGCTGAAGACGCCGCCCGCAGCGGTCGGGGTGAGCGACAAGCCGACGATCACGATGATGAGGCCGCCGATGTAGGGCGGGATGCAGCGACGAACGATCTTGGCGAACAGCTTGGTGACGCCGAGCAGGATGAGGATGATCGCGCCGGGGATGATGCTGCCGACCATCATCGCCATGCCGCCGTTCGCGCCGATGGTCGCGAGTGCCGACAGCGCGACGAAGCTCGCGCCTTGGACGACGGGGAGCTTGATGCCCAGACCCGTTTGGATGAGGGTGGCGATACCCGCCGTGAAGAAGCAGATCTGGATGAGCTGGTTTGTGCCCTCGGTGTCGAGACCGAGCATCGCCGACAGGACGATGGGGCACACGTAGAGGTCCATGGCGAGGACGTGCAGGAATGCAAGGCCCACCGCTTTTAGCGGCTCAACGCGATCGTTGACGCCCAGGACGAGGTTGTTTCCGGATGCCATGTGTTTCCTTCCCACGCTTTTGACATGACAGGTATGAGCATAGTTCAAGGAGCAGGCCATTGTAAGGCCTGTCGCGTCATGTCCCAAAGGCCGATGTCTCAAAAGGGGCCAGGAGAAAATCGGGACATTTCGGGTTCGAAACCCGGCTCGTGGCAGCAAAAAGCCCGGGACCGCAGGGTCGCCGGGCTTGGGAGGTCGATGGTGCCCCCAACGGGATTCGCGTCCGCCTGCGGCGTCCGCGGCTTCGGGCGCTCGCGCGCCCTCGCACGCTCGCTGGCAAACGCTCGCGCGTTTGCGCAGCCTCACGACCCCAACGGGTTCGAACCCCGGCTCGTGGCAGCAAAAAGCCCGGGACCGCAGGGTCGCCGGGCTTGGGAGGTCGATGGTGCCCCCAACGGGATTCGAACCCGTGATCTTCGCCTTGAAAGGGCGACGTCCTAGGCCGCTAGACGATGGGGACAGCGCAGTTGAGTATAGCAGAAAAAAGCTCGTATGCCGCGCGCACGCTGGAACACGGGGAATACACGAATCCGCGCCCCTGTACCGCTGCCGTTGCTATACTGGGCGCGTCGCGCCGCCGATCGGCGTTATCAACTGCAGCCATAGGAGGAAACCATGAATACCCGTCAGATTGCATATGTGGGCGTTTCGGTCGCATTGCTCGCCGTCTCTGCGTGGATCACGCTGCCCATCGGCCCGGTGCCGTTTACGCTGCAGACGCTCGTCCTCGCCATGTTGCCCGCCGCCCTAGACCGCACGGGCGCGTGCGCGACCGTCGCCGTCTACCTGCTGCTGGGGACGATCGGCCTTCCGGTGTTCTCGGGTTTCTCCGGCGGAATCGGCTCGATTTTCGGGCCGACCGGCGGCTTTCTGTGGGGTTTTATGATCGGCATGCTGGTCGCCATGACCGTTAAGGGCATGTTGCCCGAGCGCCTGCCCCTGCTCGTTCGCACGCTCGTCGCCGACATCATTCTGCTGCTCATCTCGTATGTTTGCGGAACGTTCCAGCTCATGGTCGTCGGTTCGATGGATGTCATCGCTGCGCTGCTGATCGCAGTCGTGCCCTTCGTGGTTCCCGATATCGTCAAACTTGCCGTAGGCGCGCAGGTCGGTTGTGCCGTCGCTCGTGCCACGGGTCGCCTGTCGTCGCACGCCTGATCGCGGGCCAGTTCAGGCTTGAGCATTGCTTTTAGCGTCGCCGCATCGGTTTCGTCATCGATGCGGCGTTGCTCTTTTCTTTTCATCCTTTGCTCCTGCGCGCCGCGATCAGAGCCCAAGCGGGCGAATGTCCTCGTCGCCAATGCCCCCGCATGGCTGCGGGGGCGATCGGGGGCGCGCTTCGAACGTTTTGACTTAAGGCAACTTGCTAGATTTGCACTTTTCAGGGGTTTTGAGCCCTACCGGTGAAAAGTCCGTTTTGGCAGATAATATAAGTGCAGGTAGATGGCCTTACAAAAAACGCCAGATGGCCAGAATCCCGTCGAGTTCCTCCAAAACCCCTGAAAAGTGCAAATCTAGCAAGTTGGGGTCTTCGGCCGCCGCGACACTTTCGGATATGGCGCCCCGAAAACCGAGTTGCGCTTCCATGTCGGTGCTTGAACCGCCGGTCGGATCGGAGCCCGGATCGCCAGGTAAAACCGACGCCACCGGGTTGATCCTTTGTTGACGGGCAAAGTCGGTGACGTTGGGCCAAGGCCCCGCTCCCCGGGTTAGAACCCGTATTGACGGGCGAAGTTCTCGGAGATGTCTTCGATACCCTCGACTTGCGCCGCCCAGGAGCAAAAGTCGGGCGTGTCCACGATGATGCCGTCGGCCTCCCACACGGCCTGATGCGAGAGCTCCCATACCTCGCGCACCGGTGGCCTCACAGGCAGATACGGCGTCAGATACGTGGGGTTGAGCAGGAAGAACGCACCGCCCTCGCAGCGCGCCGCAAAGTCCTTGAGGGCGCGGCGGGCGTTTTTACGCCGGCCGAGCTTGAACAGCAGCAGGGTGCGTCCCAGCAGGTACCACGGGGAATCCTCGACGCTGTCGGGAAGTCCCGTCTCGAGCGGCGCCGCATCGGTCGGGTTCGCGTCCGTATCGCCGCCGGCATCCGAAGCTTTGTTCACTTGCCGCGCCGCGGCGAAAAAGCCGTCCTCGTCCTCGAGGCGCGCGAGCGCGAGCAGCACGGTGCCGTACGCATGGTTCGCGTACCCCTGCGCGCGCATGACCTTCTGCGCGTACTCGGCGGAGGCCCGGTAGCGCGCGCTCGCCATGGCGAGCTGCGAGATCGCCTCGAGCGTGTGCAGCCAGCCGACCATGATGGGGTCGGTGCGCGTGCGCTCGGCGCAGCTCATACCGCCCAGACGATCTTCCCGCCAATAGCCGGGCGCATCGTCGTCGAACGCGGGGTCGGCGGCAAGGTGCTCGTGGACCTCGCCCTCGAGCTTCATCAGGTCGTTCAGGCACGCGTCGATCGGCACGTTGGCGAGCATGATCTCGACCAGCCGCGCATCGATGCACAGCCGATCTGCGCGGGCGATGTCGTGCAATGCGCTGCGGGTCTCGGCGAACAGCCGGTCGCGACGCTTCTCGAACTCCTGGTCGGTCAGCTCTTCCATGCGTTCGAGTTCGAACATCAGATGCTCGTGGGCGCGCGCGTAGGCGACAAGCGCCTGCGCATGCTCGGTCGTGGCGTAGCGTGTCGGATCGCGTCGGATCTCCTCATGCACGAGGGAGCGCGCCGCCGGCGTCAGCCCTTCGTGCGAAGCGAGATACTCGCGCTCAAGGTAGGCGGGGATGTAATCGCGCGGTTCCATCAGTTGTCGCCTCCCGCGGTGCTGCGTCCGGGGGCGCCGGCGGGCCCGGACGCGCTTGCCGCGCGCTCCTTTAAGGCGCGCTGCACGAGCTCATGGCCGGCGAGCCATGACGAGAAACAGGCGTTGTCGGGTGTGCCGATGCCCTCCTGCAGCAGCGGTGTCGCCTCGCTGATGGCGAGGATGAGCTCGTCTTGGCTGCCGGGCTCCACGTTCACGCGCGCATAGATGCCGTCGGGGAACTCCGCCTGGTAGAACAGGGCCTGCGCCGCATCGGGGTAGACGCGCATGAGCATGTGCAGGGCGCGGTCGGCGCCATGGTAGTCGAAGGCGCGGTACGCGACGCACATCTCGGCCAGCAGCGTCCAAGCGTCTGGCGACTTATCGGCAACGTGGTGGCGGCGGCGCAGGGGCCCCGCGATCTGATAGGCGATGGCGTGTCGTGAGCGATACTGCTTGATGTCGTGGGCGTTCGCCTCGAGCTTGGCCATGGCGAGCATGCCGGTGTGACGGATGTCGGCGGGGTCTGCCGGCGCGATGCCCAAGCTCTCCTCGGCGACGGTGAGGGAGAGTCGGTACTGGCCGGCGATGACCGCACGCGACGCCAGCGCGGCGAGCCAGCGCAGCAGCGGGCGATAGGCCAGGTCGCTGGCGTATTCGCGGCTGTAGACGTCGTCGGCCGCCTCGATGGCGGCCATGACGTCGCGCTCGACGGCCTCGCGGTTGTCGAGCAGGTAGCTCACGTAGGCATCGTTGGAGGGCGCCTGAAGCGCGTTGAGCATGCGGTGCGCGTCCCAGTTGCGCTCATCGAGGGCGACGGCCTCGCGCAGGTAGTTTTCCGCGCGCACCTCCTCGCGCTCGATGGCGGCCTCGTCCTGCAAAAACGGGACGCGGTAGTCCAAGATCTCGGTCGCGC
This sequence comes from uncultured Collinsella sp., assembly GCA_964602045.1. GTDB lineage: Bacteria > Actinomycetota > Coriobacteriia > Coriobacteriales > Coriobacteriaceae > Collinsella. Next base: position 15,911 of record CAZRPL010000006.1, read on the forward strand.
GCGCCATGAGGTGGAAGGAACGGTCGACGTCGCGGGTGATGAGCTGCGCGGGGTCCTCGCGGAAACGCTCCATGCCGCGCTCGATGAACAGCGCGTCGTCGAGCGGATAGACGCGTTCGCGGCGCATGGCCTCGAGAATGAGGCGCAGGCAGTCTTCTTGTATGGGGTCGAACGCCACGGCGCCTCCCTTCCGATGCGAATGGAATCCCTACAGTGTAGCGCTCATCGTGTATGTGGGGGAGTGCCTGCGCGAAGGGATGAAACGCACACGGGCGGTGCGGGGGCGGCGGGCGCGCGGGCTGGCGGCGGGTGCGACAGCGTTCCTAAGCTGCACACTCGGTAGCGGTGGCGTTCCGCAGGTGCGCGCTCGATCGCGACATCCTAAAATACCGACACCCTGGCCGCCGTGCGTACTGTCGTTTTGTCCGCCTCGTCGAGCGAAAAAAGCACTCAAACTGTTTCGAAGATGTTTCCAAAGCGCTAAAATAGCGACGGGCTTTCGGGCCCCGCGCCGCGGCCTTCGGGTGCGCGACGGCTCCTTCGGTCCTAACGGGGACATCGGGTGCCCCGTTGTATGTGCAGGTCGAACGGTCGGCCTGCAGATTTGGAGGCAAAGAATGGGACGTTTTACCAATCCGCGTGATCTGTACTTCGGTGAGGGCGCTCGCCACGAGGTCAAGAACCTCAAGGGCTCCCGTGCCATGATCGTCACCGGCGGCGGCTCCATGCGTCGCGGTGGCTTCCTGCAGGACGTCGAGGCCGACCTCAAGGAGGCCGGTTTCGAGGTTCAGATCTTCGAGGGCGTCGAGTCCGATCCTTCCGTCGAGACCGTGAAGCGCGGCGCCGAGGCCATGCTCGAGTTCCAGCCCGACTGGATCATCGGCATCGGCGGCGGCTCGCCGATCGACGCGGCCAAGGCCATGTGGCTGTTCTACGAGTATCCGGAGGAGACCTTCGAGCAGGCCATCGTCCCGTTCAGCTTCCCCGAGCTGCGCACCAAGGCCCACTTCTGCGCCATCGCCTCCACCTCCGGTACCGCCACCGAGGTCACCGCGTTCTCCGTCATCACCGACTACGAGAAGGGCATCAAGTACCCGCTGGCCGACTTCAACATCACGCCCGACGTGGCCATCGTCGACCCCGAGCTCACCTACACCATGCCGCAGAAGCTCTGCGCGCACACCGGTATGGACGCCCTGACCCACGCCATCGAGGCCTACGTCTCCACTGCCGGCTCCATGTATACCGACGGCAACGCCCTGCACGCCATCCGCGAGATCGTCGAGTGGCTGCCCAAGTCCTATCAGGGCGACCATGAGGCCCGTCAGCACATGCACGACGCGCAGTGCATCGCCGGCATCGCCTTCTCCTCGGGTCTGCTGGGTATCGTGCACTCCATGGCCCACAAGACCGGTGCCGCCTTCACCGGCGACCACATCATCCATGGCTGCGCCAACGCCATGTACCTCGGCAAGGTCATCCAGTTCAACGCCAAGGACGCCCGTGCCAAGAGCCGCTACGCGTTCATCGCCAAGGACATCCTGCACCTCGAGGGCGAGACCGAGGACGAGCTCGTGGCCGCGCTCGTCCAGTGCATCCGCGACCTCAACGACAAGCTGGACATCCCGCAGGGCATCAAGAACTACGGCAAGGGCGGCGTGAAGGCCGACGAGTCCATCATCGACTACGCCGAGTTCGAGGCCAAGAAGGCCGACGTGGCCGCCAACGCCATCCTCGACGCCTGCACCGGCTCCAACCCGCGTCAGCCGTCCCAGGAGGAGATGGAGAAGCTGCTCGAGTGCGTCTACAACGATCAGGACGTCGACTTCTAATCCCGAGCGCGTGACATCGCACGCGTGAAATCACATTAGACGTATTTTCACGTCCGTGAGAAAGGCCCCCGATCCATTCGGGGGCCTTTGTGCGTTTACGGTTCGGTTTTGGGAGGTCTGCCGAGTAGAGCGGCTCCTGCGCGCATAGGAACGTCAGGTAGACGACCCGGCCCCTCCGGGCCTACTCGGAAGACCCCTGAAAACCGAACCGTAAACCGCATCTTGCTCTCCCGAGCGCCGCAGATGAAAAAACGTCGGACGCATTGCCACTCCCCGGCGCGATGCCCGCAAAACGTGCTAGGATGAAGGCGCTGTTTCAGGGCGAGGTGGAATTCCTCACTGGCGGTGAGCCGGCCGGGTGTGTGCCCGGGCGCCGGGCATGGGGTCCGAGCGCGAACCGGTGAGCCCGCGAACCTGCCAGGCATCGGGTTGTCTGCAGGCCGATCCGGTGGAAATCCGGGGCCAACGGTCACAGTCCGGATGGAAGAGGCAGGTGATTTCCCATGGCGGAGCAGCCCACGCATATCCATTTCGAGAATACGAACAGGTGGAGCACCAAGCAGCTGGTGACCATGGCGCTTATGTGCGCCGTGAGCGCCCTGCTCATGTTCCTCCAGATTCCCATCATCCCCGCGGCGACGTTTTTGACCTACGATCCGTCGCTCGTGCCGGCGATGGTGGCGGGCTTCGCGTACGGGCCGGGCTCGGGCATCGCGGTCGGCGTGCTCGCGGTGGTCATCCACGCGCTCACGACCGGCGACTGGGTCGGCGCACTCATGAACATCGTGGCGACGGTCTGCTACATCCTGCCCGCCGCGCTGGTCTACCGCAAACTGCATACGTATCGCGGCGCGATCATCGGCCTCGTGCTCGGCGTGGTGTTCGCCACCGCCGCCTCGATCGTGTCCAACCTGACGATCGGCGTATGGTTCTGGTACGGTTCGGCCGATGCCATCCTGCCGCTCATGCTGCCCGCGGTCATCCCGTTCAACCTGGCGAAGACCGTGCTCAACTCGGTGCTGACGCTCGCGGTGTACAAGGTGGTCTCGAACCTCATCACGCCCGAAAAGGACCAGGTGAAGGGTCGTCCATGATCACGTGCGAGAACGTCCGCTATTCGTATGACGGCCGTACGCGCGCGCTCGACGGGGTGAGCCTGTCGGTTGCCGAGGGTGAATTCGTGTGCCTGCTGGGCGGGAACGGCTCGGGCAAGTCGACGCTCGCCAAGCATCTGAACGCACTGCTTGTGCCCGACGAGGGTCGCGTCGTGGTCGACGGGCTCGACACGCGCGATCCCGAGTACGTGTACGACATCCGCGCCCGCGTGGGCTTCGTGTTCCAGAATCCCGACGATCAGCTGGTCGCCACCCTCGTCGAGGATGACGTGGCCTTCGGACCCGAGAACCTGGGCGTGGAGCCCGATCGCCTTGCCGGGCGCGTGCGCGAGGCGCTTGCCGCCGTGGGCCTTATGGACTTCGAGCGCCGCGAGACCCATGCGCTGTCCGGTGGTCAAAAGCAGCGCGTGGCGATCGCCGGCGTGCTCGCGATGCGCCCGCGTGTCCTCGTGCTCGACGAGGCGACCTCCATGCTCGACCCGCGCGGACGCAGCGGGCTTTTGCGCGTATGCCGCGAGTTGCGCGACCAGGGTATGACGATCGTCATGATCACGCACGATATGGAGGAGGCCGCGGTGGCCGACCGTGTCCTCGTGCTCGAGGCGGGGCGCGTGGCGCTCGAGGGAACGCCGGATGAAGTTTTGACGCAGGTCGATGTGCTCGAGCGGTTGGACCTCGAGGTTCCGCCGGCGTGCCGACTGGCGCTGGCGCTGCGTGCGCGTGGCATCGAGGCGCCGGTGCATGTGGACGAGTGCGAGCTGCTGGACGAGGTCGCCGGTGCGGTGATGGGGGCGGGGGCATCCGTCGGCTCGGATGCTGCCTCCGGCTCGGATACCGCTATCGGTCCGGATGCCACCGAGGGCACGCGCGTTGGAGTTCCGTCCACCCCGCAGCCCCAGGCGGACGAGACCTGCCTGTCCTTCGAGCACGTGAGCTACAGCTACGAGCGCTCCGTGCGCGAGCGCGCCCGCAAGCGGCGGCGTGCGCGTCGTCCGCGGCAGGCGGCGTGGGGCAACGACCCCGACGAGGTCTGGGCCCTGCACAACATCGACCTCGCGATCCGGCGCGGCGAGTTCGTGGGTCTCGCCGGACATACCGGCTCGGGCAAATCGACCCTCATCCAGCATATGAACGGCCTGGTGCGCCCGACCATGGGGCGCGTGCGCGCGTTCGGTCTCGATCTTGCCGATCGCGGTGCGGATGGTGAGGTCAAGACGAAGGTCGGCCTGGTCTTCCAGTATCCCGAGCATCAGCTGTTCGCGGCCACGGTGTTCGAGGATGTGGCGTTCGGCCCGCGCAACCTCGGATGTTCCGCCGATGAGGTGGAGACACGCGTGCGTCGAGCGCTCGACGCGGTCGGGCTTTCCCGTGCCGATATCGCGGACAAGAGCCCGTTTTCGCTGTCCGGCGGCCAGCAGCGCCGCGTGGCGTTCGCCGGTGTGCTCGCCATGGAGCCCGAGGTGCTCGTGCTCGACGAGCCCGCCGCCGGACTCGATCCCGCGGCCCGTCGCGACTTCCTGGGGCTCATCGCGCGGCTCCATCGATCGGGTCTGACGGTGGTCATGGCTTCGCATAGCATGGACGACCTCGCGAAGCTGTGCGACCGCGTCGTCGTGCTCAACGAGGGTACGGTGCTGCTCGACGGCGCGCCCGCCGAGGTGTTCGCGCGCGGCCCCGAGCTCCATCGCGTGGGGTTGGGCCTACCTGCGGCGGCGCGGATGGCTCGCGAGCTGGCGGATCGCGGCGTGCCGCTGCGTGCCGATCGCCTGTACGACATCGACGGCTTGGCGGCCGAGCTCGCCCGCATGGGAGAGGGGGGCGCGCGATGAACGAGGTGTTCTCGTTTGGAAGCTATTATCCGGGCGAAGGCGTGCTCCACCGGCTCGATCCGCGCACCAAGTTGCTGGGCGGCCTGGCGTTCTTGATCATCTCGCTGCTTGCGGGCTCGTTTGCCGCACTCGGCGTCATCGCGGCGTTCGTCGGCGTGCTGTACGTGCTGGCGGGCGTACCGGCGGGCCGTGCCGCGCGGTCGCTCGCGCCGTTGCTCGCGATCGTGGCGGTCGTGTCGCTGCTCAACCTGTTCACCGATCAGGACGGTGCGGTGGTGGTGCAGCTCGGGTTCATCCGCATCTACGAGGGCGGTATCCATGCATTCGCGTTCATGGGCGCGCGCATGCTGCTCATGATGTGCGCGATGAGCTTGGTGACCATGACGACCATGACGCTCGATCTGACGCATGCCGTCGAGCGACTGCTCGCGCCGTTTTCGCGTGTGGGGCTGCCGGCCCACGAGCTGGGCATGATGCTCGGGATCGCTCTGCGCTTCATGCCGCAGTTTGCCACGGAGCTGCAGGTCACCTACCGAGCCCAGGTGAGTCGTGGCGCGCGCGTGGCATCCGGTCCGCTGGGTGCGGTGCGCATGCTGTCGAGTGTGTCGATCCCGCTGTTCACGAGTATCTTCCGGCATGCCGAGACGTTGTCGGCCGCCATGGATGCCCGCTGCTACCATGGCGAGCAGGGCCGCACGCGCCTGCATCCGCTGGCGTTCGCCCGCCGCGACGCGATCGCGGCGGCGGTCCTGCTTGCCCTTGGCGCCATCGTCGCCGTGGTCTGACATGTCCCAAGATTCTCCCGGCCCCTTTTGGGACATGTCCCAAATGGGGCCGGGAGAATCTTGGGACATCCGCGCATCTGAAGGAGGATGGTATGGAACGCATCGTATACGGGGAGGCATCCGAGGGCCTGCTGACCGCTCTGGAGTACCTCACATCGATTCCCGCGTGGTACCTCGCGACCAGCGTGGACGGCCAGCCGCATGTGCGGCCGTTCTCGTTCGCGGCGGTGCAGGATAACAAGCTGTGGTTTTGCACGGCAACGACCAAGGACGTGTGGGAGGAGCTGCTGCTAAACCAACGTTTCGAGGCGACCGCATGGTGGCCGGGCCACGGTTGGCTCATCCTGCGCGGCGTGGCGGGACTTGACGACGGTGCGTGCGCGAAGATCCGCGAGGCGGGGTGGCGGCACCTCGAGGGGCTGAGCGAGCATTACGAGGGGCCCGACGACCCGACGCTCGTGTTCTTCAGCGTCGAGGAGCCGCGCGCTTGGATCTGCGACCACGACGAATGGAGGCCCCTCGACCTGTAGCGGTCGACGGCTTGAGACCTTGCCCCGATGTCGGGACCGAAAGGAGCGGACTATGGACGAGATCGTCGCCTATCTGCGAGGAATCCCCGCATGGTACCTTGCGACCATCGACGAACACGACCCCGGCCAGCCTCGCGTGCGGCCGTTCTCGTTTGCCTGCGCCGATGCCGGTAAGCTGTGGTTTTGCACCTCGCGCGACAAGGACGTCTGGCGCGAGCTTTCCGTTCATCCCAAGTTCGAGCTGTCGGGCTGGAAGCCCGGCGCGTACTGGATCGTCGTGTCGGGCGAGGCCGATCTTGCCGACGACGCGCAGGTGAGCGAGGCGGTTCGGCAAGCGGGATTCGAGCACATGGTGGGTATCGGCGAGCATCACGACTCCGCGTACGACGGGCGCCTCGCGTTCTTCAGCGTGAGGTGTGGCCAGGCGCGTTTCTGCGACATCGACGGCAGTGAGCGCCGACTCGCCTTCTAGGCCTCTGCTTCCGCGGGAAATCGGGGCAGGCGGGAACATGGGGACAGGCACTTTTTCCCGGGACCGGGAAAAAGTGCCTGTCCCCATTTCCCCGCCTGCCCCGATTTCCCACAACGGACGGGTCCTCGCGCGGGGTTGTGTTTCGGGTTGGGGCTTTTCACGAATAAGGCTTGCATCTGTATATCAAGAGGGGTATTCTCTCAACCTGTTCAATGAATCGGCTCAATCGTGCGTCTATATGCATGATTGAGCCGAAAATATACAAACGGGAGATGGAACCATGTCTTATCGCGTCGGAGTCGTCGGAGCAGCCGGGTATGCGGGCGTCGAGCTCGTGCGGCTGCTGCTTTCCCATCCCGAGTTCGAGCTCGTCGCCATCACGTCCAACGCCGATGCGGGCCAGGCGCTCGCGAGCGTCTATCCGTCGTTCGCCGGCGTGAGCGACCTCGTCTTCACGACGCACGACGACCCGCAGCTCGCCACCTGCGATGCCGTGTTCCTCGCGGTGCCCCACACCGCCGCCCTCGCCGCGGCGCCGGGGCTCCTCGCCGCCGGGGTGTCGGTGTTCGATCTGTCGGCCGACTACCGCCTGTCGGATCCTGACGTCTACGAACGCTGGTACAACACGCCGCACACCTCGCCCGAGCTGCTGGCGAAGCGTGCCTTCGGCTTGCCCGAGCTGTTCTCCGAGGACCTGGCTGCCGCCGCGTCGAGCCACGACGAGGGCTCCTCGGTGCTCGTCGCCTGCGCGGGCTGCTATCCCACCGCCACCTCGCTCGGCGCCTATCCCGCGATCGATGCGGGTTGGATGGCCGAAGGCGGCGTTGCCATCGTCGACGCCATCTCGGGCGTGACGGGCGCGGGCAAATCGGCCAACGCGCGCACGCACTACTGCAGTGCCGACGAGAACGTCGAGGCCTATGGTGTGTGCAAGCACCGCCATACCCCCGAGATCGAGCAGATCCTCGGCTTGCCCGACCATGTCGTGTTCACCCCGCATCTGGCACCGCTCAAGCGCGGTCTGCTCTCCACGGTCACCATCCCGCTCGCGCCCGAGGTCGCCTCGACCCTCACGGCCGAGCAGGCGGTCGAGCGCTATCGTGCCTTCTACGCCGACCGTCCCTTCGTTCGCGTGCTCGACGCGGGGCAGCAGCCCAAGACGAGCTCGGTCGCCGGTTCCAACGCCTGTCAGATCGGTCTCGCCGTCAACGCGCGTGCGGGCATGTTGGTGATCGCTTCTGCCATCGACAATCTGTGCAAGGGCGCCGCCGGCCAGGCGATCCAGTGCGCGAATATCGTGTTCGGCCTCGACGAGCGATGCGGCCTGCCGCTGCTCGCCATGCCGGTGTAGCCGCGGATACCATCTCCGGCGCTCCTCGCGTCCGAGCGCTGCGCTACACTGTTCCCACACGTATTCGCAACCTTCCAAGGAGACATCCGATGGATATCGAGGCCTTTGATACCAAACTCCGCGCCGTCGCGGACGGCGGGGTAACGAGCGCCCGTGGCTTTCGCGCGGCGGGCATCCATGCCGGATTCCGCAAGAATCCCGAGCGCGCGGACTTCGCCCTCGTCGTGGCCGACGAGCCGGTGAGCGCCGCCGGCGTGTTCACGACCAACCGCTTCTGCGCGGCGCCGGTCACGGTATGCCGTGAGCATCTCGGTGGTGCGCCGTGCGGCTCCGGGCGTGTGCAGGCGATCGCCATCAACTCCGGCAACGCGAACGCCGCGACGGGTGAGCCGGGCTTGGCGCTCGCGCACGAGACCTGCGATATCACCTCGCAGGTCATCGGGTGCGCACCCGAGGAGGTACTCGTCGCCTCGACGGGCGTGATCGGCCAGCAGATGGAGATCGCACCGTTCGAGACGGGTATCCCGGCTGCCTATGAGCAGCTGTCGCGCGAGGGCGGCTCCGATGCCGCGCGCGCCATCATGACCACCGACACCCATCCCAAGGAGTTTGCCGTCTCGTATGAGAGCGGCGTGCTCGACTACGTGGGCTGCCGCTTCACCGTGGGCGGTATGTGCAAGGGCTCCGGCATGATCATGCCCAACATGGCCACGATGATCGCCGTGATCACCACCGATGCGCCGGTCGAGCCCGCGACCCTTCACACCCTGCTCAAGGCGTGCGTCGACACCACGTTCAACAAGGTCACCGTCGATTCCGATACGTCTACCAACGACACGTGCATCATGTTGGCGTCCGGTGCGGCCGCGACCGACGAGGCGCCCATCTGCGAGGGCACCGAGGCCTACGAGGAGCTCGCCTATGCGGTTCACGTGGTCTGCGAGGCCCTCGCGCGCGCCATCGCCGGCGACGGCGAGGGCGCGTCGCGCCTGGTGACGGTCACGGTGACGGGCGCCCCCTCCGATGAGGACGCCGACACGGCGGCCCGCGCCGTGGCCAACTCGCCGCTCGTCAAGACCGCCATCGCGGGGCGCGACTGCAACTGGGGACGCATCGCCATGGCGCTCGGCAAGTGCGGTGTCGTGTTCGACCAGAACGACGTGTCGATCGACATCATGGATATCCCCGTGTGTCGCGACGGCCTGACGGTACCCTTCGACGAGGATGACGCCCTGCGCCGCTTCGAGGCGCCCGAGATCACCATCTCGGCCGACCTCGGCGCGGGTGAGGGCACCGCTCGCGTGTGGACCTGCGACCTCACGCACGACTACGTCTCGATCAACGGGGATTACCGCACGTAATCGCCAGTGTGGGGCCGTGCCGGCGTCCGAGTCGGCGCGGCCCGCATGCCGCTGGTCGCCGCACCGCGGTTGTCCCGATCCGTTCCGCGTTCTCGAAAGGCGCCTCCCATGAAATACGCACGCGACTCGCGTCCCCCGCAATCCACCGAGCAGACCGCCAAGCTGCTGTTCGAGGCGCTGCCGTGGATCAAGAGCCTGACCGGCAAGACGGTCGTCATCAAGTACGGCGGTGCGGCGATGGTCGATCCCCGGCTGCGCGCCGACGTGATGAGCGACATCGTGCTGCTCAAGATCATCGGCATGAAGCCGGTCATCGTGCACGGCGGTGGCAAGGACATCAACGCCGCGCTCGCGCACTACGACATCCCCGTCGCGTTCAAGGACGGTCAACGCGTGACCGACGACGCGACGATGGAGATCGTGCGCCAGGTGCTCGTGGGCAAGGTGAACGAGGATCTCGTTGCCGCGATCAACGCGCACGGCAATCTGGCCGTGGGCGTGGCCGGCGCAGACGCGGGTACCATCGTGGCCGAGCAGCTCGACCCCGACTTGGGCCGCGTGGGCAAGATCAGTCGCATCAACGCCGATTACCTCAACAGCCTGATGGACAACGAGTACATCCCCGTCGTGGCGACGGTCGCCCAGGGCGAGGACGGCGGGTTCTACAACATCAACGCCGATGTCGCCGCCGGCCACATCGCCGCAGCGGTACGTGCGCACAAGGTGATCTTCCTGACCGACGTCGACGGCTTGTACGAGGATTTCGCGGATAAGGATTCGCTTATCTCCAACCTGACGCTCGAGGAGACGCAGACGATGCTCGACGAGCAGAACGTCGACCGCGGTATGATCCCCAAGCTTGAGAGCTGCGTACACGCACTCGCCGCGGGCGTGTTCCGCGCGCACATCATCAACGGCACGACACCGCACTCGCTGCTGCTCGAGCTGCTGACCGACGCGGGTGTGGGCACGGTGATCCACTCCACCCAGTACGCGTACGAGCAGGACACCCATCCCCACCCGCTGACGACGTTCGCCGCGCGCCTGTCCGAGAACATCTAACGTGCCCGCACCCGCACGGCGTCTCCGTGCGCGCGTCCCGCGACCCTACGAAAGGATCTGATCCCCATGTCCCTTGCCCTGCAGCAACAGCTCGAGTCGTCCTATGTGATGCATACCTTCGGCCGCTCGGCGGTCGACTTCGTGGGCGGACACGGTATGACGCTCGTCGACGACGAGGGCCGCGAGTATCTGGACTTCCTCGCCGGTATCGGCGTGTGCTGCCTGGGGCATGACGATCCGGTGCTGAGCGCGGCGCTGCACGATCAGGTGGATCGCCTGCTGCACGTATCCAATTACTTCTACATCGAGCACCGCGGCGAGGTGGCGGCGATGCTGTCCAAGCTCGCGAGCGGCGATATGGCCGGTGCGCGCGCTGTGGCCGAGGCCATCCGCGCGGGCGATGCCGAGGCGGCGGCTGCCGCGGCCGTGCCCGCCGAGGGCGAGCAGGTGTGGGAGACGTTCTTCGCCAACTCGGGCGCCGAGGCCAACGAGGGTTCCATGAAGCTCGCCCGCCTGTACGCCAAGCGCGTCGGTAACGGCGGCAACACCATCGTGTGCCTGCGCGGCGGTTTCCACGGGCGCACGCTCGAGACCATCGCCGCCACCATGCAGGATTGGCTGCAGGACAGTTTCAAGCCGCTGCCGGGCGGCTTTGTGGCCTGCGCGCCCAACGACGTCGACGAGCTGCGGGCGATCTTCGATCGGTTGGGCAGCGAGATCTGCGCCGTCATGGTCGAGCCCATCCAGGGCGAGTCCGGCGTGCATCCGCTCACGCCCGAGTTCATGCGTACCGCCGCCGAGCTCGTGCACTGCGTGGGCGGTCTGCTGATCGCCGACGAGGTGCAGACGGGCGTCTTCCGCTCCGGCAAGCCGTTCGCGTTCCAGACGGTCGGCGTCGAGCCTGACATCATGAGCCTGGCCAAGGGCATCGCCGGCGGCGTGCCGTGCGGTGCGTGCATGGCCAAGCGCGAGGTCGCCGATGTGTTCCGTCCAGGCGATCACGGTACGACCTTCGGAGGCAGCTGCCTGGCCGTCGCCGCGGCCTCGGCGGTGCTCGCCGAGCTGATCTGCGGTGCCTACGACGAGCATGCCGCCGAGGTGGGCGCCTACTTCGCCGAGGTGCTGGCGGGCGTGCCGCACGTGGTGGAGGTGCGCGGTTCGGGCCTCATGGTGGGTTGCGACCTGGACGATTCGGTCACCGACGCGCACGATGTCGTGGCCGCGATGCTCGACGAGGGTTTCGTGATCAACGCGACCGGCGCGCATACGCTGCGCTTCCTGCCACCGCTCATCTGCGAGCGCGAGCATGTCGATGCGCTCGCCGCGGCGCTTGCGAAGGTGCTGTCCTAGCGCTTGGGCTGCGGCCGTAGCTGCGGGATCCACGGGCGGCGCATCAGGTGGTCAAGGGGCTTGTCCAGCGGGATCGCCATGCACAGCCAGGTCATGGCGATGCTCACGACGATCGCGATGAGCATGCCCCACAGCGGGTCGAGCAGGATCGGCAGCTTGTAGAAGCCGAACCGGTAGACCATGGCGGCGCGGATCAGGCGATGCAGGATGTAGATCTTGAGGGTCGCCTGCCCCAAACGGCTCAGGGGCAAGACCCCCCCCTGTGGGGTGAGCTTGATGACGGCGATCGAGAAGACGGCGGCGATCGCGCAGGCGACGGTTTTCTCGACCATGCCGCTCACGAAGCCGTGCTGATAGGGGGCATCGCCGTAAACCCGCTGGAAGAACCAGTCGAACACGTGGGGATCGGCGATGCGCGCCGCCGCGATGATGGCGGTGAGCGCGACGGCCACCCACGCCCAGCGTTTGGCCTTGATACGCGTGACACGCATGGGATCGAGGTAGTAGCCCGCGGCGAACCAGGGCAGAAACTCGATGGCGCGGCTGATGGCGAACAGGCCGTTCGAGAGGTCGACCGGGCCCCAGAGCAGGGCGATGACGTAGCTTGCGCCGATGCCGACCGCCGGATGGACGCGGGCGAGCAACGGCGTGGCCGCATACCACCAGGCCATGGCGATCATGTACCAGGGTGCGGAGCTGAACAGGAAGATCTTCTCGAGCATCTTCGACGAACCGTTGATCGCCAGGATCGCCTCTTGGAAGAGGATGCCGAGCAGCACGAACGAGATGATGCGGTTGACATCGAGCCGGCCGTTCCGATAGGCGCCTTTGGCGAACAGGCCGGACATGAACACGAACAGCGGCATGTGGAACAGGTAGATGAGGTCGAACACGGTGCTCATGGCCGGGTTGTCGTTCTGGATGGGGATCATCACATGGGCGAACAGCACGAGGAAGATGAGCACGCCTTTGATGTTGTCGAACAGCTCGATGCGCGGACGCGGGGTGGTGGATGGCATACGCAGGTCAACTTTCCCATGGAAGGTGCGGTACCGGCGCCCCATTGTACTCCTGCGCAGCCGTCCGCGCGATGGGTTTCAGGGGGTGGTTACGGGGAATCCGCCCGGTGCGAATCTGTCCGGCACCTCGCGCGGCGCTTTACGCTATACTTGTCCGCGCAAGGGCGATTGGCGCAACGGTGAGCGCAGGTGCTTTACACGCACAAGGCTGGGGGTTCGAATCCCTCATCGCCCACCATGGATTCGTTGACGGTGCCGCAACGGCACCGTTTTTGTTTTGGGCCCATGCAGGGGGATTCGAACCCCGCTAGGGGCGCGGTGCTGAGAAAATGCGTTGAGCATTTTCCAGCGTAGCGCGCAAGGAGGCCCGGAGGGCCTCCGCAGCGTCACCGTCGCGCGCAGCGCGGCGGTGATATCCCTCATCGCTCACCATTGAATGGGCAACGGTGCCGGCAACGGCGACAAGAATGAACCCGGCACCATCTTGTCGCGACAAGAATGAGCCCGACCCCATCTCGTTGGGCGGTCCGTGCGGTTCGGGCTACAATGGTGCGCGACGGTTCCCCGCGACCAAGGAGGGCCCATGCCCCATACCGTGCTGCCCGATATCCCCACCGGCGAGCTCCGCGAACGCCTTTCCCGCGTGCGCTACGTGTTCACCGATCTCGACGGCACCATGCTCGCGCCCGGTTCCTGCGCGCTCACCGACGCCGCGGGCAACCCGAGCCTCGATCTGGTCGCGACGCTCGTCGACCTTAAGCGTGCCGGCGTCGAGGTCATCCCGTGCTCGGGGCGCAACCGCTCCATGCTGCACGAGGACTCGCGCGTGTTCGGCCTCAACTCCTACATCGGCGAGATGGGCGGCCTGCTCATGCTCGACCGCGGCGATTCGCGCTGGGAGTACTTCTGCGCCGACATGCCGTTCAATCCCATCTGGGGTTATTCGCCGCATGAGTGCATCGAGGCCACCGGCATCCTCGACGAGTTCTCCAACCGCTGGCCCGGCCTGCTCGAGTACCACAACGACATGTCGACCGGCTACAAGCACCGCGAGGTGACCGTTGGCCTGCGCGGCGAGATTCCCGACGAGGATGCGTGGGAGATCATCCGCGCATCCGGCGCCGAGCTCGATTGGGGCGACAACGGATACCTCAACTACATCTCCGTCCCCACGACGCTCAAGCTGCCCGAGGGCGTCAAGGGCCGAGCGTTCAACATCATGCCGCGCGGCCTCAACAAGGGACGCGGTATCGAGCGGTTCTGCGAGCTGCGCGGTATCGACCTTGCGCAGACACTCGCCATCGGCGACGCGACGTCCGATTTTCTCATGGCGGATTACGTGGATACGTTCTTCTTGGTCGAAAATGGTCTCAAGAACCCGACGGCCGAGGAGTTTCTTACGACCCACGACAACGCATTCGTCACGCGCGGGCGCATCGTCGACGGTTGGGTTCAGGGCATGCGCTGCCTGCTCGCGGCGCTCGCGTAGGAAGGGACGACGAGGTCTATGGCGGATTTGGGAGACAACCGGCCCATCGGCGTGTTCGATTCGGGTCTGGGCGGCCTGACGGTGGCGCGCGCCATCGCGACGACGCTGCCGCACGAATCCATCTACTACGTGGGCGACACCAAACGCTGCCCGTACGGCGTCCGCACCGAAAGCGAAGTGCGCTCGTTCGTCCTGCAAGCGGGACGATGGCTTGCCGCACGCGACATCAAGATCATGATCATCGCATGCAACACCGCGACGGCCGCCGGCCTGCGCATCGCCCAGCAGCTGCTGCCGATTCCGGTCATCGGCGTGATCGCGCCGGGTGCCCGCGCGGCCATCAACAGCACGCGCACGCGCAAGGTCGGCGTGCTCGCCACCGAGCTCACGGTCCGTTCCGGCGCGTACACCCGAGCCATCCGCGATCTGGATGCCGGCGTGTCGGTCTACGGTTGTCCCGCACCGAGCTTCGTCGAGATCGTCGAGAACGAGCTCGCCACCGGTGCGCACCTGCAGGAGCGCTGGCTGCAGGACGGCGACGTGTTCGACACGCCCGAGAACCGTGCCGAGGTGGCACGCACGCTCAAGCCGATCATCGAGTCCAACGCGCAGGTCGATACCGTCGTGCTGGGCTGCACGCATTTCCCGCTGCTCGTGAACCCGATCCGTCATGCGCTCGGTCCTTCCGTCCGCGTGGTGTCGTCGGCCGAGGAGACCACGCGCGAGCTCACCGACATCCTCATGCGCCGCGAGCAGCTGGCGGGTGAGGAGGTGGTACCCGAGCATCGTTTCGCCACGACGTCGGATAACATCGCCGAGTTCGCCGCGGCGGGCAGCTTCATCTTCGGGCAGCCGCTCAAGAGCATCGAACACATCAGCTTGGACGAACTCGACCGTTCCTAATGGGTCGGTTGGGGACGTGTTCCGTCCAACCCATGATGATGGGCGAGACCCGTTTGGCCAGCCGACCATGGATCGCATGGGTTGGACGGAACACGTCCCCAACTGACCCACAATGGGTTGGACGGAACACGTCCCCAACCGACCCATCGAGATTCACCGCGAAGGAGTAGACGGATTATGGAACATATGGAGATCAACCGCGCGAACGGGCGCGCCGCGGACAGGCTGCGTCCGGTCAAGCTCACGCGTGAGGTCATGAAGCACGCGCTCGGCTCGTGTCTGGTCGAGTTCGGCGACACCCGCGTGCTGTGCGCGGCGACGATCGAGGAGGGTCTGCCCGCGTGGCGCCGCGCGAGCCGCCAGGGATGGGTGACCGCCGAGTACGCCATGCTGCCCGCGTCCACCAACCGCCGCAGCAAGCGCGAGACGGGTTCGCGTAAGGGCCGCTCCATGGAGATCGAGCGCCTGATCGGCCGCAGCCTGCGTACGGTCACCAACCTGCGTGCGCTCGGCGAGTACACGGTCACGGTCGACTGCGACGTGATCCAGGCCGACGGCGGCACCCGCACGGCGAGCATCACCGGCGCTTGGGTCGCGCTGCACGACGCGCTCATGACCTGGGTCGAGGCGGGCAAGATCCCGCGCCTGCCGCTCACCGGTCAGGTCGCTGCGGTGTCCATGGGCGTGGTCGACGGCGCCGAGCTACTCGACCTCGATTACGTCGAGGATTCCCGTGCCGAGGTCGACATGAACCTCGTCGCCACCGATACCGGCGAGATCGTGGAGATCCAGGGCACCGGTGAGCGTACACCGTTCTCGCGCGAGCGCCTGGGCCGCCTGCTCGACCTGGGCGACGCGGGCATCCGTGAGCTCATCGACCTGCAAAACCAGGTCACGCTGTTCCGCGACGACGATTAGACGCCACCGCACGTAGAGGAAGGGAGGGCGCCATGGCCCTTGAGAAGATCGATATCGATGCGCTCGATCCAGCGCGTGCCATCGTGGTGGCGACGGGCAATATGCACAAGCTTACCGAGATCGAGGAGATCCTGTCGCACGTTCTGCCCGATGTGACGTTCGTGGCCTTGGGGCAGCTCGGCGAGTTCGACGACCCGGAGGAGACGGGCACGACGTTTTTGGAAAACGCGCTGATCAAGGCGCAGGCGGCGGTCGAGGCGACAGGTCTTCCCGCCATCGCCGACGACTCGGGCTTGGCGGTGGACGCGCTGGACGGCGAGCCGGGCGTGTACTCGGCGCGCTACGCGGGCGTGCACGGCGACGATGCGGCCAACAACGCCAAGCTGCTCGACAAGCTCGTCGACGTGGACGATCCCGAGCGGACCGCGCGCTTTGTGAGCGTCGTGGCCCTGATCGACGTCGACGGCTTGGTGACCTACGGCGAAGGGACCTGCGAGGGCACGATCGCCCACGAGGGGCGTGGCGAGAACGGCTTCGGCTACGACCCGCTGTTTTTGCCCGACGATACACCCGGTAAGACGATGGCCGAGCTCACCCCGGACGAGAAGAACGCGATCAGTCACCGCTTCCATGCGCTGCAGGCGCTGTCCGCCAAGCTTTCGGGCGAGGACGCATGAGGGCGGTCGTCCAGCGCGTCACGCGTGCGAGCGTGACGATCGACGGCGAGGTGACCGGCCGAATCGGCGCGGGATACGTCGTGCTGCTCGGCGTCGGGCAGGGCGATACGCGCGCGCAGGCCGATACGCTGTGGGGCAAGCTGCGCGGCCTGCGCATCAACGAGGACGATGCGGGCAAGACCAACCTGTCGCTTGCCGACGTCGACGGCGAGGTGCTCGTCGTGTCGCAATTCACGCTGTATGCGAACTGTCGACGCGGACGGCGGCCGTCGTTCACCGACGCGGCGGACCCCGCGCTCGCCAACGAGCTGTACGAGTACTTCGTGGGTCTCGTGCGTGCGGACGTGGAGCATGTCGAGACGGGCACGTTCGCGGCGAATATGCAGGTCGAGCTCGTCAACGACGGCCCGTTCACCATCGTGCTCGATACCGATCGGCTCGCGTAGCGCCGTACGGACGGCATCCTCATGGATCCGTTGTCCGTATGGGAGGCACGCGAGGACAAGGCGGCGCGCTCCGTGCCACGTTCGGCGCGGGGCG
>CAZRPL010000006.1:33153-78668 GCA_964602045.1 uncultured Collinsella sp.
TACACGATCATCATTGCCTGTCTGCGCGAGGGCGGCGAACAGGGTTGGTTATCGGCCACGTTCACGCCGCGCGGCCGGCAACACTGGACGTATGACACGTTCGGCACGGGGCGCGCCGCCTTGCGATGAAGCGACGGAGACCTGGGGTTATTGCGTGCTCCATCGCACTGTCGTGCAATATCGATTTCGGCCTGCTATACTCGGTGCGTTTGTGAATACAGTGGGGTAATTCTGTGCATTTTCGCCCACGCACGAGGAGGCGCTATGGAAGAGCTCGAAGTCAACCATGTGGACGAGATCCACGAGAAGCTGTCGGATATGATCGGCCAGCGTGTCAAGGTCAAGGCCAACATGGGTCGCACGCGCGTCGTGGAGCGCATGGGCTGCATCAAGACCATCCATCCGTCCGTGTTCATCGTCGAGGTCGACGAGCGTCGCGGCCGCAAATCGCGTCAGTCCTACCAGTACGTCGACGTGCTGACCGGTACCGTGGAGCTGTTCGACCCCGAGTCGGGCGAGCACCTGTTCACGCCGCTCGGAAACCAGCTCGAGGAGCACTAGGATGGATCACGCCGCGCGCTTGCGGGTGACCGCTCCCGCCAAGGTCAACCTGTACCTGGGCATCCATACCGCAAAGGATGCGCGCGGCTACCACCGGGTCGATACCGTCATGACGGCGCTCGGCTTGGCGGATACCCTGACGTTCACGCCCGCCGATGAGCTCGAGGTCACGACCGTGCCGGACGCCGGTATTCCCATGGAACGTCATAGCGTGTACCGTGCCGCGCTCGCTATGGGCGAGACGTTCGGGCGTGCGGCGGATTTCGCGATCACCGTGGAGAAGAACATCCCGCTGCAAAGCGGTCTTGGCGGACCTTCCGGTGACGCTGCCGCGGCGATCGCGGGCATCTGCGCGTATTGGGATGTCGAGCGGACCGACCCGCGTGTCGTCGAGGTCGCCCGCGGTATCGGTGCGGATGTCCCGTTTTTCCTGTACGGGCCGCCCGCTTATCTCGCCGGTGCCGGCGATGAGCTCGTCGAGGTGTTCGAGCCTGCAGGTGAGCTTCCCGTGGCGCTCGTCAAGCCTCGGAGCGGGGGAGTGTCGACGGTCGAGGCCTATCGTACGTTCGACGCCGCACCGCAGCAGCTCGGCGACCTGCCGGGCATGCTCGATGCGATGCGTTCGCGCGACCGGGATGCGATCGTTGCCGGCGTTTTCAACAACCTTGCTTCCGCCGCGATCGAGATCCTGCCCGTCATCGGTGAGATCCGCTCATGGTTGCGCGGCCAGTCCGGTGTGCGCGCGGCGGAGGTGTCGGGATCGGGTGCGACGGTCTTTGCTATCTGCGAGACGCATGAGGATGCCAAACGCATCGCTTGCCGGGCGCGTGACCTGTACGATTGGTGGTCCTGCGCCACAAAGATGGAGAAGTCGGGACCGAAGATAACTGTGTGCTAGCTTTCGCGTGCGGAGTGTGTTAGGATAATCGAGCTTTCGGGTTGTGGCTCAGTTTGGTAGAGCACCGCGTTCGGGACGCGGGGGTCGCTGGTTCAAATCCAGTCAACCCGACCAGTGAATCTGAACAGGCCAGTGCGGTTTCCGCGCTGGCCTGTTTTGGTATGTAACGTTCTGTAGCCCGTGAAATCGCGTCTGACGTTCTTGCGCATGGGTCCACGCATGGCCTAAGGCGGGCAATTTGTTCAGATATGAAGGTTGCCAACGAAGTTTGGTGGATAATAAGACCAACTAGACACTTTTTATTTTTTGGCTTTGGGTGGTGAGACCGTAGGGCTCTCCGGGAGGCCGCAAAACGGTCAAAACGGCATTATTTGAGGGGTCCGCGCAGGGCTGAAGCCTGCATATCTGAACAAATTGCCTCAAAGGGGTAGCTGTGTTCCTCGAAATGCAGTCTAGATCGCTGCGGGGCTGTCCAGGACAGCTACTATTGCGCGGGATGCCCATGATCGTATCGTGCGCTCGGGCAAAGCGGGCGCCCCTCGGCATGACATTGCGGCATGAAGCGAACTTGCCACTGCCCCATGCGTTTTGCTCTACCATAGTACCGTGTACGAATCGAGCCGTCACACCACGACACGATGGGAGCGTGAACCATGAAGACCATCATCGACGAGGCGAAAGCCCTACAGGAGACGATCGTCGAGGACCGACGCTGGCTGCACAGGCATCCGGAGATCGGGTTCGACCTGCCCCAAACCCAAACCTATGTCCGCGAGCGTCTGGAAGCCATGGGCTACGAGGTGAGCGTCCCGTGCGATGGTGGCCTGCTCACCCAGGTCGGCGATCCGGCGAGCGGTCCGTGCATCCTGCTGCGCGCCGACTACGACGCGCTACCCGTCGAGGAGGAGACAGGCCTGCCCTTCGCATCCGACAACGGCAACATGCACGCGTGCGGTCACGACACGCATGCCGCCATGCTGCTCGGCGCCGCGCGTATCCTCAAAGATCACGAGGCGGAGCTCAAGGGTTGCGTCAAGCTGCTGTTCCAGCCCGACGAGGAGGGCTGCGCTCCGGTGGACATCTGCGGCGGCGACGCGGTGCTCGCCGGCGGCGTGCTCGAGACCCCGCACGTCGATGCCGTAACCGCCCTGCACGTCCAGGCGATCGACTTCGAGAGCGGCGTGCTGTACACGCGCGAGGGCACGATCTTCTCGTCCATCGACGACATCGACGTCGCGATCACCGGCAAGGGCGCGCACGGCTCCACGCCCCATATGGGCATCGACCCCATCAACATCGCCTGCCATATCTACGCGGGCTTCCAGAACCTCATCGCCCGCGAGGTCGATCCCACGCAGGTTTGCGTGGCCACCTTCGGCAAGATCGAGGCCGGCCGCGCGGCCAACGTCCTGCCCGAGACGGCGCATATGCTCGGCACGCTGCGCACGCAGGACGCCGAGGTCCGTCAGGGCTTCAAGGAGCATGCCGAGCGCATGGTCGCCGGCATCGCGGACGCCTTCGGTGGCGAGGCGACCGTGCGCTTCCTGCGCGGCGTGCCCAACACCTATAACGACCCCGAGCTCACCTGTGAGCTGTCCGGATACGCCGACGAGCTGTTCGGCGAGCCGGTGCAGACGCTTGCCAAGCCGTTCTCGGGTACCGACGATCTGGCTATCCTGTCGCAGGTCGTGCCCACGACGTACTTCATCCTGGGCACGGGCACACTGCCCGGTCACGAGGGCTGCGGTATGCACCATCCGAACGTCGACTTCGACGAATCGGTCTTTTGGAAGGGTGCGGCGCTGCTCGCCAACAGCGCGATCGAGTACCTCGCGCATCGCGCCGGGTAGATCGCTGCCGCCGGTGCCAAGACGATGCGGCACCGGCCAACACGTCCGAGTTTCGGGATACGCCCGTCGCGGGCATCTTGCCCGCGTACAGCGCGTCCCCTTCAAAGAGGGAGGAACCCTATGGCGGAGAAAGCGAAGAAGAAACGGGGCATGCCCACATCGTTTACCATCCTGTTCGGCTGCCTCGTGTTCGTGGCGCTATGCACATGGATCGTCGCGGCGTTCACGCCCGACGTGACGGGCGCCACGCTCGCGCAGGTCATGCAGGCGCCGTTCGCGGGCTTCAAGAACGCGATCGATGTGTGCCTGTTCGTGATCGTGCTCGGCGGCTTTTTGGCCATGGTCAACAAGACCGGCGCGCTCGACGCGGGCATCGCCACGCTCGTGCGCAAGCTGGGCGATCGCGACACGTTGCTCATCCCGGTGCTCATGCTGGCGTTTGGCATCTGCGGGTCCACGTACGGCATGATGGAGGAGACCATTCCCTTCTACATCCTGCTCGCGTCGGTGACCTACGCCATGGGCTTCGACTCGATGGTCGGCGCGCTCGTCATCCTCATGGGTGCCGGTCTGGGCACGCTCGGCTCCACGGTGAACCCGTTCTCGGTCGCCATCGCGTCGGCCGCGCTTACCGATATGGGCATCGAGGTCAACCAGGGCATCAACATCGGCGTCGGCTTCTTGCTGTTCGTCATCTCGGAGGCCATGGGCATCGTCTTCGTCATGCGCTATGCCAAAAAGGTCAAGGCCGATCGCGCCGCCTCCGCGATGACCTCCGAGGAACTCGCGCGCATGGACGCGGCGTATGCGGAGGGTTCCGAGCACGCCTCCGACCTCGCGGGCGCCACGCTCACGGCCAAGCAGAAGCTCGTGCTCGTGCTGTTCGCCTTGTCCTTCGTGGTCATGATCGTGTCGTTCATCCCGTGGGAGAGCTTCGGGATCGGCGTGTTCGCCATCGGCGGGACCGCCGATAACCCGGGCACCGCGTGGAGCGCCGTGCTCACCGGCTTGCCGCTCGGCCAGTGGTACTTCACCGAGTGCGGCATCTGGTTCTTCGTGATCTCGATCGTGATCGGCATCGTGGGCGGCCTGTCCGAGAAGGAGATCGTCAACACCTTCATCGACGGTGCCTCGACCATGATCTCGACGGCGCTCGTGATCGCCGTGGCGCGCGCCATCTCGGTGCTCATGTCCGAGACCGGCCTGGACGTGTTCGTGCTCAACGCCGCCGCGAGCGCGCTTGCCGGCGTGTCCGCCGTGGTCTTCGCCCCGGCGAGCTACGCGCTGTACTTCGTGCTGTCGTTCCTCATCCCGTCGAGTTCCGGCATGGCGACGGTCTCCATGCCCATCATGGGCCCGCTGGCCGACAGCCTGCATTTCTCGCCCGAGATCATGATCATGATCTACGTGGCGGCGCACGGCGTGGTGGCCATGATCACGCCGACCAATGGCGTCATCGTGTCCGGTCTGGAGCTCGCGCACACGAGCTACACGAGCTTCCTCAAGCTCACGCTCAAGTTCTTCGTGGCGCTCACCGTCGTGACCGCCGCGGTGCTCACGGTGCTGATGCTGTTCCTGTAGCGGTGGCCCTGTCCGGTAGTGCGATAACGCCGGATCACGTGGGACGGAGCGAATCGGGGCAAAGCGGCCCGTCCGCTCCGTCCCGCGCTTGCGATGCCGACCCGCGAAACTCGCGTGTATAATATGGCGATGTTGTCCGTACCGAATCGGCGTTGTATACTCGTTCGAGCTGGAATGCGCCCCGCGGGCCGTCTGCGGCCGGTGCTTCCCGTCGAGTTTGCCATGTAACATGGGAGGAAAAGTATGTTCCCTAAGGGTTTCGAGTGGGTTGTCATCCTCATCGTCGCGCTGCTGATCTTCGGCCCCAAGAACCTTCCGAAGCTCGGTGCTTCGCTGGGTAAGACGGTGAAGAACATCCGCGAGGGCATGTCCACCGACGACGTCGAGTCCGAGGAGGAGCCCGAGTCCGAGGAGGACAAGGAGATCCGCGAGCTCGAGGCCAAGCTCGCCGAGGCCAAGGAGGCCAAGGCCAAGAAGGAAGAGGGCCCGATCGACGAGGACTAGTCCCGCCTCGATACGGGGTGAGCGATGACCGGCTTCCCCGGTGGGGCGAGCCGGTCATTTTGTGTTTTGGAGTACCCGGCGCCGCGCGGCGCCGATGACGGAAACGTTGCAAGGAGAAGCACGCATGGATGCAAGCGAGATCGTACTGACAGCTGAGGGCCGCCAGAAGCTCGTCGAGGAGCTCGAGTGGCGCGAGGGCGAGAAGAGCCGTGAGATCGTCGAGCACATCAAGGAGGCCCGCGCTTTCGGCGACCTTTCCGAGAACGCCGAGTACGATGCCGCCAAGGAGGAGCAGGCCAAAAACGCCTCCCGCATCGCCGAGATCCAGGCCATCCTCGCCAACGCGCGCGAGGTCGAGGCGGGCGCCCACGGTCTGACCGTCTCCATCGGCTGCACGGTGTCGCTGGTCGACGGCGATGGCGTCGCCACCGACGTCACCCTGGTGGGTACCACCGAGACCAACTCGCTCGAGCACAAGATCTCCAACGAGTCCCCGGTCGGCCGTGCCATCATCGGCCACGGCGAGGGCGAGACCGTCGAGGTCATCACGCCGTCCGGCAAGTCCCGCGTCTACACCATCACCAAGATCACGCGCTAGGCCATAAGGTCCCGCGCCACGCAGTTCGCTCGCTCCCTGGGACCTTGGGCCTCGGGGAGCGTTTTTCGTAGAGGAGGAGCCATGGAAGCCAACCGGAACGCCCAGACGGACGCTGCGTCCGCCTCGACGCTCAACGACGAGCGCGCCCGTCGCCTCGCCGACCGCGCCGCGATGCTCGAGGCGGGCAAAAACCCCTATCCCGAGCACTCCGACGTCGAGCACCACGTCGCCGACATCGAGGCGGCCTACGCCGAGTTGCCCGCGGGCGAGGACACCGACGACGTCGTGAAGATCGGCGGCCGCGTGGTCGCCAAGCGCGGCCAGGGCAAGATCATGTTCGTGGTCCTGCGCGATCCGACCGGCGACATCCAGCTGTTCTGCCGCATCAACGACATGCCCGCCGACGCCTGGGAGCTGCTCGGCGAGCTCGACCTGGGCGACATCGTGGGCGCCGAGGGCGTCGTCGTGCGCACCAAGCGCGGCCAGCTGTCCGTCGCCCCGAAAAAGCTCACCCTGCTGTCCAAGGCGGTCCGCCCGCTGCCCGAGAAGTTCCACGGCCTGTCCGACAAGGAGACCCGCTACCGTCGGCGCTACGTCGACCTGATCGTCAACGCCGACGTGCGCGAGACCTTCGCCAAGCGCTCCCGCATCGTCTCCGCCTTCCGCCGCTACATGGAGGACAACGGCTACATGGAGGTCGAGACGCCCATCTTGCAGACCATCCAGGGCGGCGCCACGGCCAAGCCGTTCATCACGCACTTCAACGCGCTCAACCAGGAAAACTACCTGCGCATCGCCACCGAGCTGCACCTCAAGCGCCTGCTCGTGGGCGGCTACGAGCGCGTGTTCGAGCTGGGTCGCATCTTCCGCAACGAGGGTATGGACCAGACGCACAACCCCGAGTTCACCACCATGGAGGCCTATCGCGCCTACTCCGACCTCGAGGGCATGAAGGAGCTCGCCGAGGGTGTCATCAAGGCTGCCAACGCCGCGGTGAACGACTCCGAGCAGATCGAGTACCAGGGTACCGTGATCGATCTTTCCGGCACCTGGCCGAGCCGTCCCATGACCGAGATCGTCTCGGAGGTCATGGGGCGCGAGCTCAACCTCGACACGCCGATCGACGAGCTGCGCGCTGCCGCCGAGGAGTGCGGTATCGAGGTCAAGCCCGAGTGGGCCCCCGGCAAGCTCATCGCCGAGATCTACGACGAGCGCGGCGAGGACTCCATCGTGAACCCCACGTTCGTGTGCGACTATCCGGTCGAAGTCTCGCCGCTCGCCAAGCGCTTCGAGGACGACCCGCGTCTCACGCATCGCTTCGAGCTCGTGATCGCCGGCCATGAGTACGCCAACGCCTTCTCCGAGCTCAACGACCCTGTCGACCAAGCCGAGCGCTTCGCCCGTCAGATGGAGGAGAAGGCCGGCGGCGACGACGAGGCCATGGAGTACGACGAGGATTACGTGCGCGCGCTCGAGTACGGCATGCCGCCGGCCGGCGGCATCGGCATCGGCATCGACCGCGTGGTCATGCTGCTCACCGATTCGGCGTCCATCCGCGACGTGCTGCTGTTCCCGCATATGAAGCCCGAGCGCGGCAGCGCCAACGGTGCCGCCGCCGCACGCGTCAAGGACGCCGAGGCCGCCGGTGCCGGCACGTCCAACGTCGCGCCCAACCGCAAGCCGACGATCGATTTCTCCAAGATCGTCGTCGAGCCGTTGTTCGCCGACTCCGTGGACTTCGAGACGTTCAGCCGCTCGGACTTCCGCGTGGTCAAGGTCAAGGATTGCGTGCTGCCTCCCAAGAGCAAGAAGCTCCTGCAGTTCACGCTCGATGATGGCTCGGGCACCGATCGCACCATCGTGTCGGGCATCCACGACTACTACGAGCCCGAGGATCTGGTCGGCCGCACCTGCGTGGTCATCACCAACCTGCCGCCGCGTAAGTTCATGGGTATCGAGAGCTGCGGCATGCTGATCAGCGCCATCCATCAGGAGGGCGACGAGGAGCGCCTGAACCTCCTCATGCTCGACGACGCCATTCCGGCGGGCGCCAAGCTGTACTAAGGGACGGTGACTGCGATATACCGCACGCCGACGCAGACCGCCCGGTCTCCCGTGGGAAAATAGGGATAGGCGCTATTTCCCGCTTCGAGACCGGGCGGCATGTTTGTCCTGTCGATGGGAAAAAAGTGCCTGTCCCTATTTTTCCGCTGCCACATGTTCCCTTTTGGGAAATTAGTGCCTGTCATCATTTTCCAAACCGGTAAAATGACGACAGGCACTTATTTCCCGCGCATCTGTCTTCGGGTGCTTTCCGACGTGTTGTTTCACAAGAAAACAAGCGAAAACAAGTGAATAGATGTGGTACTATAATGCCATCATCAATGTTGCCTTTTATGGGAGAAGGTGACGTATCGTGGGGAAGGGAACGAAGGCACCGCGTCGGTTCGAGGTGATCGATGGCGGGCTGACCGTTCGTATGCGGAGCAGGATGCGGGCACTCGACCGGTTCGAGAAGGCGGTGCGGGTGGCGACGACGCTCACGGCATATGGCCTGATCTTCGCTGCCTGCGCCCTCTACGGGTTCCACATTAGGATGGCGCTGGGGTATGTGCCCCTGTGGAGCGTGCTTCTGGCGTGCTTGCCCGCAACGTGGTCGATGTCGTTGGCTGAAGGTGCTGCTGCCGGCGCGGCGGCGTATGCCCGCGAGGATGTTGAAGAGATGCTCGAGGCCGCCGAACGGTGGCGGGCGCGCCTGCGCTGCCCGCGGTGGTTTCGCGCGCGTGCGCGGTAAGGAGGCGGTCGATATGACGAAAGGCCAGCGAGATTTGTGCGAGGCGCGTGAAAAAGTGCGTCCGGAGGCGATGGTCCGCATCACGGAGTCGCTTAGGGTCCATGGCGACCGTTCGGATGCCCTGCATCGCGCGTTGCGCGTCATGCCCGAGACGATATGGGCCCCAGTGCCCGCATCGGCGGGGCTTCGCATCGACGACCCTGCGTCGTCGGGAGGTCTGCTGCGCGTCGACGAGACGGGTTGTGTGCTCATCGATCTCAAGATTCTGATGGAGCGCTTCTGGAGCGAGCGGTTGAGCGAGGACCTGGCCGATCTGGCAGGTCTGTTTGCGATGGATATCGACGATGCGCTCGCTCTGCTCGATGCGAAGGATGACGCCCCTGGTGATTCCCTGATGGAGGATGAGGGCATTTCGGGGCAGGCAGACATGACGGGCGCCGGGATTTATCAGGTCGATGGCGCTACGGTGCAGGTTTCGACCTACGACGACGGAACATGGTGCCTGGAACTGTACACGCCCGACGCCCCTGAGGTTGCAGCGTCGGACGGCGCCGCGGCGACCGATGTCGAGCTCGTGGTGGCGCA
Organism: uncultured Collinsella sp.; assembly: GCA_964602045.1. GTDB lineage: Bacteria > Actinomycetota > Coriobacteriia > Coriobacteriales > Coriobacteriaceae > Collinsella. Next base: position 42,525 of record CAZRPL010000006.1, read on the forward strand.
TGATGGCCGGCCCGGCGTTATCGGCGAACTCGCCTTCGCCGGATGCGAGGGCGTCCGGGCGATCGAGCTGCCGGCATCGACCTGCGCAATCCAGTTCTGCGCGTTCGCGGCGTGCGAGAACCTCTCATCTGTCGGTCTCCCCGATGGCATCACGAACGTGTACCCGGGGGCCTTCGCCTACTCGGGTCTGACCGATATTGCGTGGCCGCGCAGCTGCCCGACGGTTCCCGCCCACGCCTTCGCCGGGTGCGAGCTCTTGCGCCATGTGGAGCTGCCCGAAGGCGTGCGCTCCATCGAGGCGGGCGCGTTTATCGGCTGCACGGGGTTGCGCACGGTCGATATCCCGGCGTCCTGCACCAAGATTGCGCCCGATGCGTTCGACAAGGGGGTCGAGCTCAGGCGCAGGGGTTGACGGGCGCCGGTCCTGCCGCCGACTCCTACCACCAGGGATACGAGTGGGCGACATGTGCCGCGTCGTCGGCAAACAGGCGGTAGGGGTCGAGCGTGCGCTCCCACGTCTGGCGCTTCTGTTCATATGCGGCCCGCGCCAAGACCCCTGCCTCCCATGCGCACGATAGCTCGTGCAGCCCTTCGTGGAGCACGTACCAGTTCACCGCAAGGTCTAGAGCGGCGCCCATGTAGGCCGCTGGGTCCTTATGAGTGAATCGCATAACCGCCGCCCATGCGGATCTGAACATGCTCGCCTCGTGCTTCCGATGCAGATAAGCCCTGCAGGCCTCGATATCGATCGCAAGGGCGGGGTGCCCGCTGGCCATTGCAAGGGCGCCCGCATGCTCGCCGATCGCGTCAGGGCCACCGGGGATCACGACGGCGCACCAGAGCTCTCCGTCTGCGCGGTCGAACAGGGCATGTTCCCGTCTGCGAACGACGTCGGCGATGCCCCGATACCGCTCGTAGAGGCCTTCGCCCGGATCTTGCAGGCCGATCTCATGGCGACGTGGGCAGGGTAGCGGCGCCTCCCGCTCCAAGGGCTGCCCGCATGCCGTGGTGGCGCTGAGGGCACGGTCATAGCGCTTGTCGAAATAGACAACGGTGATGAGATGCGACATCGTTGCTCCTCCCAAACAAGGTGTCGGTCAAAAAAACACGACAGAATATCTTGCCTCTAATACGACTATATAGCACAATACAAGTGTATACAAGAGGGGTATATAGTTGTAATTAAGAAGAGACGTGCCATGGAAGGCAAGAGCGGAGGGCATCATGACCAGAACGACCGACAGCCATACGATCGTCGTCTTCGAATTCTCGGCCGAAGACAGCATCTGCCGCATCTCCTGCGCCGAGGCGCACGGACAAGATCCCCTAGAGCGTCCCGTATGGTGGATGCGCGACGAGTTTCCCGTCGATTCTCGGCGCGTGGAGTTGTGGGAACGCTACAAGGGCGCCTTGGTGGAGAGCCCCTACGATGAGGGGGTGCTCATCGCATCAGGGGGCGAGGACGCGGTCGAGCTGCGCGAGCTGTACCTCGAGGTGGTGTCGCAGGCGATGGATCGCGCGGGCGAGCAGGGGGAGAAGTTCGATGAGGACACGGTCTGGGCGTTCGTGTTTCCGTATGCGCTGGCGGACAGGCATGAGACGCTCGCCGCGCACGCGAGCCTGTTCTCGTCTGCCGCCTGGAGAGCCGATCTGGATGAGGGTCGCTTTCTGGCGCTCGACCGGGAGCGTGTTGCCGACTGGGCGAAGGAGTGGACGTCGCATGAGGACGAGAGCACTCTCGACGCCGCCTGCGACATCGCGCTCGCGTGGAGCCGCGCGCAGCGCCGCGCCGCCGAGCTGAGGGAGCTTGCTGCTCCCGGTACCCGTTGGGATGAAGAGGGGAGACCGACCGACTTCGGGCTGCTGGGGGCGATGGCGAGAGGCGCGGTGGCCTCGGCATGGCAATGGGAGCTCGGGATCCTGGTGGAAAGCCTGGCCGAGGCGGTGCAGGACGAGGCGCGCGTGCGGGTGACCGGCGAGCAGTCGTGGTTCCGGCATGAGCGGGGCTCGACGAAGTTCTATGCGGACGATTCGACCCATGTGGTATCCGGTCAGGTCGTGCAGGACCTGACCGCGCGCGATCCGAGTGATGTCGCCGATGGCATCATGGCGGCCATGATGTCATATGTGTCGAGCGTTACCGGCAGCAAGAGCATCGGTGCGCGCCTGGAGTTTCAGGCGAGGCCCGATCTGGTGGACGCGGACCTTTTCGAGCGGGCGCAGTGGCCCGTGAAGCACGCGTTTCCGCATGTGATGCACGATTTCCCGTGGCCCGATCCGGTTGTGGGGCGCGGTGAGACGCTGGTGTCGGGCGAGCAGACGCAGCGTCAGCCGTATCGCATCAATATGCGGGAGTACCTCGAAGACGAGGCCTATGCGCGTGGCAAGCTCCTCTCGGCGATTATGATGAGCTACATCGACAGGCTGTTTCCCGACGTGGCGGACGCCTATGCGGAACTCGTCTGGAAGCACCTGCTGGACTGTGCGATAGCCGAGCAATGGGGGCTCGACGAGCTGGCCCGCGACGGCGCAGAGGGGCTGTGGCCCCGAGACGGTCGGCTCACCTGGTAGGGCGCGCTTACCGTTCGGCGAAAGGGCTGCATTGCCTGATGGCGTACGATGTCGCATTTTCGTGCTAGCATCAGGTGTGAACGGACTTGAGGACGCCGCCCGCGGTGCGGGTGCGATATGACGTGAGGACTTGGGCGATGAGGGAGTACACCGTTATCGAGCTCGCGAAGCTCATGGGCGTGAACGAGGAGACCGTGCGCCGCTGGCGTATCCGCGGCCGCAACGGGGTGCAGCTCATGGTGCCCAGCGCGGGCGACCGCCCGGGCCGCAAGGGCTACCGCATATCGGAGGACGCCCTGAGGCGCTTCCTGTCGATGAACCCGAGCCTGATCACGCCGGAGCTGGAGGACGCCCTGGGCGAGGAGCGCGGTACGCTTGCGTATACGCTCGCATTTCGGGCCGAGGCGACGTCGCCTGAGCCCGTCATGCCCGCGTCGGGGTCGGACGAGTCGTTGCGCCCGGATGCGCCGGAGCGTGAGCCGATGCCGGCTGCTCGCGAACGGACGCACGACGATCCCGTCGCACGGGAGCGCACCGTCATGCACCAGCTCCTGAACGAGAAGCTGGCGCTGCGCGAGGACCTGCTGCGCAGGCTCGACCAGGTAGACGAGGAGATCGCGGTTCTGCGCATGCACTGCGCGGACGAGGGCGCGCCCTCGGCGACGTAGGACATCCCGTCCGGCCACATCGGGCCCGTGCGATGCAAAGGGGGCAACCCATGGGTGACATCGGTATCGTTTCCGCACATCATGCGCCCGAGGCCGCCTGCGGCGGCGGTGGGCTCGATGGGATCCTGTATCAGGCGGCCGAGCGCGGCCTGCTGCCTTCCGGCGGGGTTGTTGCCGTAGTCTGCGCCGGACCGGATCGGGCCGAGCTCGGCGTGTTCACGCATGCGGACGAAAGTCGCCGGATTGTGGACGCGCTGCGCGATTGCGTGGAGTACGGGGACTGCCTCTGCGAGCTCGTATCGCTTGTCGATACCGGCACCGACGGGCCGCGCAGCCCTGTCGAGACGCTCGCCCCGCTGCTCGATTCTGCGACAGATGAGTATAGCTTGCTGCGGCTCAGGCGTGAGGGCCGCCCGTTTGACGAGGTGCGCCGCCGCGCGGCGTCGGCCTTCGCCGCGTGCGCCGATACCCTGCGCGAGCGCTGGCAGGACGACGCAAGGGCATCCGGGGTCAACCGCGTCCTGTTGTGCGGACCGCTTGCCTCATGGGACCCGGTTCGCGCGCTTGCCGCACGGCTGTTCCCGGGTACGCCGCAGGTGCTCGACGCGTCGTTGACCTTCGAGTCGGCGGACGGGTCGCTCGCGGACCGCCTGAATAACCTGCGCCGGCTTGAGGAGGTGTACAGGCACCTCATCCAGCCCGATGAGGTCGTCGGATCAAAGGTATTCGTCGAGCTTCTCATCGCGCATGCCGCGGATGCGTTTTGGCATACCTTGGCGGATAGCATGGTCGACCGATGGCGCGACCTTGTGCGGGCTGCGGTCTTTCGTTGGCAGACGGGGGCGAGTGCGCGCGTCGGCAGAGGGTCGTCCACAGCGCAATTGGTCATGCTTCCCTTGGCGCTCGAGTACGAACGCTTTCTTACGGGGATGGACAACGCGCCCGAGGCGCGGCTCGAGGCATTTGAGAGCACGAGCTTCGTCAAATGGGACAAGTATGTTGAGGCGCTCGCCACGATTGGCCCGCGCGCCTTGGGCGACGTCGCAGATGTGCGGACGCGTGCGGATTTCTTCGCGATGCTCCGGCAGGTACTTCGCGAGTCCGGCCTCGACGGCGGCAATCATGCGGATGGGACGGGTGAGGAGGGTCCGGAGTCCGACGAGCAGCTGGACAAGTATTGCGCTTTGGCGCATAGGTGGCTGCTCTGGTGGCTTCTGCCGTGGGGGTACTTTGTCGGCCTTCGATTCTGGCCGTTTGGTCGCCTCCGTGACGACCATGGCCCCTTCAGGGAGGGTGCGCGGCGGCTCGGTGCCAACAAGGCGTTGCGTCCCTATGTACGCATTCCGATCGATAGCGAGTACGAAACCTGGAACCCCGGTCTCGGCTCGGTAGAGGACAACGCATTCGGGCGGCTTGACGAGCTGGTCGACGAGCGGGCGATCAGATCCGTCGAATATCGTCTCCATGCAGATATCGATACCGGTATCAAGGACGCCTGCCGCACGCGGCGCGACCCGGAGGTCGATATCTACGAGACCCGAACGGGTCCGCTGGAGGATTACGAGGATGCGTGGCACCACATCGAAGCGGGGTCGTATCGCGCGATTCCCGACGACGAGCTGCTCGCTCCGCGCTATGCCGCGCGGCACGTTCTGATCAGGACGTTGTGGGAGGGGCTCGACGCATGCGACCCCTGGCAGGCATTTTCCGCCCCTTTGCGACGCTGCGTCGAGGAGCTCGACAGGTATCTGCGCGACCGGCTGAGCGGGGACATTGGCGGTATGGCGTAAAAATACGACAGAATTTCGTGTTTATATCGGTATCGTATGTCGTATTTATGCTACAATTCACTTATAAACACGACGATAGCTGTTCAAGACGGTGGTTTATTTTAGTTAGAGCGAAGGTGTCAGGGTAGGGGTCGGTCCCCACAGAGGACGGAACGGTAAACGCCTGGGTATCTGATATTCTGAAAACCTCATGAGAGGGGTCGAACTATGGATGCAACGACAACGCTGGGCTTCGATCTACTTTCCGAGCAGCGTAGACGGGTGACCTATTTTGCCGATGCCATAGACGAGGCGCGTGATGGAGGGCTGAGTGCCCGCGAGGCGTGCCGGCAGCTGCTCGAAGGCAAGCTTGTTTCCCTGAACGGCCCCAACGCTTCACCACATCGCAAAGCGCGCGTGGCGAATCGGGTGGGGTATCTTGCCGCGAACAGCGAGAAGCTGGTGGACGAGATTATGCTCAGGAGCACGCAATACGAGAAGGCACGCGATGAGGCGCAGGCGCGCCTTGCCGCCGGCGAGTCGGTCGACGAGGTTGCACGAGACATGACCGCCGATGCGTTGGATAGCGCGATGGCGCTGCTGGACGATACCCAAAGCTATGAGTTCCTGTCGGCGCTGCGCTCGCTTCAGGCCCTGAGTGCCCGGCGCGCCCGCGCCGCGCTCAACGGCAAGGGCGTTTTGGACGGTGACGTGGAAGATATCGCGAGCACCCTGATGCCCGAGCCGCTTGCGGCGAGAGACGACGTTGCGGATCGCATCGCGATGCTGAGGAACGCCGTTCTCGCCGACGACAGCGTCGAGTACATGGTGCTTGCTGACGAGGCGCGCCTGCTCGCCGAGCTGCTCCATGACGGCGCGACGGCTGATGAGGCGCTCGAGGAGGTGCGCGAGGTGATCGCCGAGAGCGATGAGCGCGCGGTGCTGTCCTGCGCGTTCTACGTCGAGCTGGAGATCGAGTACGGGAGCCGCGATATGCCCATGAACGCAGGCCTGGTCGCGGTCACGGCAAACGCGCTGGTGGACGAGGGGCGCGTGGCAGAGGAGCTTGATCCGCGCCGTAAGGACATCCAGGCGTTCCAGCAGCGCGAGCAGGAGCTGGCCGCATCTTATGAGCAAGATGCCGATGAGAGACTTTCCGCCATCGCGGTGGCGGTCAAGCGAGTTTCTGCCATTGTCGTGGGTGCGTCTATCTTGCTCGGCGAGGTTGCCCTCTGCATCTTCGTTGCGGTTACGCTCTGCGGCGTCGACACGTTCGTGATTGCCGCGGGCGCGATCATGGGGCTCATGTTCGCCGGGGCCACGGTCGAGGAGGAGGACTTCATCTGGGATGTCATGGATGGCGCATCCGACGCCATCTCTGAAGGGTTCGCGCGCGCCGTCCTGTTCGTGCGCAGGCTCGTCGGACGCGTACGCTCCTGGGCGGCCTCGTTGGAGGATGACGACGGCGCCAGGTTAACGATGGTGTCGGAGAGCATCTCGGCGTAGCGAGCTTCCGGGCGGTTTTCGGAAGGGGGCGGGCGGTATGCAGCGGCCGTTGTTTGTGGGCGAGGGGCGAAGGTGTCACTCCCTGTCCGAGCTGCGTGACTTGTACGCGAGCGGCGCGAGAGGCGAACGTGCCGCGCTATTGGACGAGCTTTGCGCCCAGTACCGCTCGGGCAGGCTCGCCCCGTGGCTTTGCTCCTGCCTGCGCGAGGGCGTCCGCTCAAAACGGGTGACGTTTGCGACCGCGGAGGTGCGCCGCACCTCCGCCGCGCTGCGGACGTGGATGGATGCCCGCTGCGAGAAAGCGCGCCAACTGCTCGGCTCGGCCGAGATGCCCGCCATGCATCTGACGTTCGACGTGCTGCGCGAGGGCGTGCTCGACCCCGATGCCGACGAACCGTTGCTTGAGGAGCTGCTCTGCGAGCTGGTCGGAGCCGAGGCCCCCGTGGCGCCGGGCGCAAAGGCGCCCGAGCCGGCCATCGCGAACGCATCCGCCGATGCAGGTATCGGGTCCGCCGCGGCGTGTGCGTCAGCGGTCGCCGACGATGTCGAAGCTGGCGGCACGGCCGCATCGCCTTCCGCAGCCGAGATGCTCGGCGCATCTCCCGTGTACACCGGTTTGCATGAGCAGAAGCGGCGGCACGAGTGCGCGCGGTTTCCGTGGTACGTGGAGGACGGGCTTGCGGACCTTGCCGACTGGTCACGCGTCGCCTGCTCCGATGACGAGCTGCAGCAAATCTTGGCCGCTATCGCCGACGCGCGTGTAGTGCAAGATTCGGGCGCACTCACTCCGGAGGTCGCGGAGATCCACCTGTGCCATGTGGCGGACGGTGAATTCAATCTCGGGAACGGCCGCTTCCCGCAGACGCGGTTCGTGGCCCATGGGAATCCGACGCTGATCGTGGACGACCCGCTGGCGGTGCAGATGGCGGGTGCCGTGGCCTGCATTCCGGATGCAGCCGAGGGGACGTCGTATATCGGAGCCTACCGTCTCGTCGTGCGGCGGCCGGCATAGCCGGGCACGAAGGGCGCCTGGCGAAAGGAGCGTGTACCATGGCCAAGTTCGAGGGTTGCATCGAGGCGTGCGGCGCGCGTCTGGCCGACCTAGATGCAGGCGGCGTGGCTATTGTGCTCGTGCGTAGCGAGAGCGAAGAGGACATCCGCGACGTGGTCAAGACCTACGTCCATCAGTCCGATGCGCTGAGCGGGCTCGATTACGATCCCGCATCGCGTGCCGTATCGGGAAAGACGTTCACCATGCGCGAAGCCACGAGCTTCGGCACCCTGAAGAAACGGGGCTTTTACGGGCCCTTCACCCGCGAGGATCTGCCGAGAAAACAAAGCCATGACGCTTCATCGGACGAGGCGTCCGACCTGCTTGTAGACGTACTTGCCCGGGCGGTCGACCCGCACGACGCGCTCGAAGGCGCCCCCATCCTCATCTACATTCCCTCTCCGGACTACCTCGGGCAGACTGTTGCCGCGGGTCATGCCGACGGAATCGCTCATCATGCACGCTACGGACGCGAGGCACTCTACCTGCTGAAGCAGCTCGCCATCGCCAAGCGCCACGGGCGCCACCGCGTGCTCGTGGTCATCGGCGCCAAGCCGGGGCAGACCATCCCCGCGCTCGAGAACGAGGCCTATATCCTGGATGTCGCCTACCCGCGCGACGAGGAGATTCGCGCACTCATCCAGGAGGTGTACGAGGCCAACGACTGGTCCCGCACCCCGATTCCGGCGTTCATCATGACCAACCTGTGCTCGCTGTTCCGGGGTTTTCGTCGCGACCGGATCCGGGAGACGCTGCAGGTCGCTTATGCCCACTATGACGACCCGTTCAAAAACGCTGCCGCCCCGCTGGTAGCAGACATCCGCGAGGCGAAGCTGCAGCTGCTGAAAAAGACCGCCGGCCTGACCTGGCGGGAACCGCATGACGCCAGGCCGGGCGGTCTCGGCAGCCTTTTGCAGTGGGTCGAGGGTAAGCGGATGGCGATCGCTTACGGCGACGCGGCGCGCGGCTGCGGCATCAAGCTGCCGCAGGGCGTTTTGGCCACCGGGGTGCCCGGGACGGGCAAGTCGTTTGCGGCCGAGTGGGTGGCGCGTACACTCGTGACGAGCGAGGCGGCGGGGGCGACGTTCCACCTGCCGCTGTTCCAGCTTGATATGGGTGCCATCATGGGCCGCTATCAGGGCGAAAGCGAGGAGCGCTTCGCCCGTGCCCTCAAGCTGGTGGAGGCCATGGCGCCTTGCGTGCTGTTCATCGACGAGCTGGACAAGAGCTTCTCGGGCGCGGGGACGGGCGGCGAGAATAACGCCTCACTCGACCGCATCTTCGGGCGGTTTCTGGATTGGCTGCAGGATGCGGACCGGCGCGGTGCCCCCGTGTTCGTGTTCGCGACGGCAAACCATATCGAGCGGCTGCCGGGGGAGCTCATGCGCCTGGGCCGTTTCGACGAGAAGTTCTTTTTCTTCATGCCGACGGGTGCGGAGGTCGTCGATATCCTGTGCGTCCATCTGGCGCCCTATGCGCCCCTGATCGAGGGCATGGGCGGTGACGGCGCGCTGCAGGTGCGCGGCCGGCTTATCGAATCGATTGTTCCCGCGTTCATGTACGCCGCGCTCGCAGAGGGGAAGTTCGTGACCGGCGCCGATGTGGCTACCGTGGTCAAGGAGACGTTCCAACAGCTGTTCTCCGACGCCTTGGGCATCCTCTCGCAGAAGGAGCGCGAGTCGTTCGCGTCCGCAGACAAGCCCGAGTTGACGTTTGCCGTCGACGACGTGACGCGCGTGCTTGCCGGAAAGCTCGTCGACACCCGCGTATACGGCGACACCGACCGCGACGAGCTCGCGCGCTACTGGCTGTGGGCCTCGCGCAAGAACCCGCGCAATGTGAGCGATGCGAAGCCGGTGCTCCCGCCGACGGGCTACGACCGCTACCGCGGCCGCTTCTCGTGGCTCCCCGTCGAGGGCTGCGCCAACCTGTCTTCGGCAGACGACCGGGGGTACCGAAAGGCACTCGTGGACGGCCTGCAGGGGCTGCGCGAGATCGACCGGTATCGCGACATCGCCGACCTGCAGGAGGGGTACGACCATGCGTTCGCCGCGGCGCTCGCGCTCGAGCTGTTCGATATGGTCGGTGCCGCGGGTCGGAGGCACGGATGATGGAGGAGACGCTAATGGGAGACGAGATGCTCGAACGGATGCCCGAAGCTGCGTTTCAGGAGATCTGGGCTTCGTGGCGGGAATACGATGCGCGCTTTGCCACTGCGGATGGCCGCGCTACAGTCGAGGAGTTCTGCGCCGGCGAGCTGGACCGCGCGCTGCCCGGGCTGCACGTCGGGGCGCGCTGGTCGTATGCCAAGCGCATGCTGGCGGCGAGCACGGCCATGCCGCTTCCTCCTTATCTCAAGGAGCTCTACAAGAAGCATCCGCATGCGTCGGGCCCGTATTGGGAGAAAAACGTGCTGGAATACTGCTGTGGGCCGTCGACACCGCACCAGCGCTATCGGGCGCTCTGTGCGTTTCGGCTGCTCCAGAGCCTTTTGCGAGGGCGCGACCAGCGTGTCCTGAAGGTGGCATCCCGCGGCAATTCTGTTGCGCTCGCGCAGCTTGCGCCACCCATCCCGGAGGCAGAGGGCATGCTCGCCACCGCACCTCCTGACAGCGAGGTGCTCGATGAGATACGCCGGAACGACTGTGTCGACCCGGTGGCGTTCTCCGGTGAGTTCGCATTTCTGGCCCAGGTCGCCCGCGCCGATGCGAACGCGGCAACGCTCGCGCGCTTCACGGCGCTGCTCGCCCGCATGGCGCAGCGTCACGCGCTGTGGCTGCTCGCCTCCTTCGTGCTCGCAGTGGGCGACGGCGACGTCGACGTGGCGCCGGCGCGGGTGGAGATCGAACCGCAGGTGCGCATGGCGCTGCCCGGCAAGACTCTTGGCGTGCGGACGGAGCGGGTGCTGCGCGCGTTTGCGGGTGACGATCTGACGGGGGCGTTTGACGACATGTGCCGGCAGTGGTTCGTCGCGCACGCATGATGGCTCACGAGGATATCAGATGCTTGGAGGACGATATGGATGTGTACGGTGTCATCACGTTGGAGATGGACGAGGGGTTGGAATCGTGCCGAGTGATGCGCGAGTTGGTCGGGGGCGAGCGCACCGAGGCGTATCGCCTGTGTACGCCGGTTGAATCTGCATTTGAGTTCGATCCGCCCCCTGTCGAGAAGGCATCGCGCAGCGAGCTCGATAGGCTTGCCGGTACGTATAACCAGGTGGTGAGCGGCATATTGCAGGCAAACGGCCTGTTCTTCCGGGCGGCCGGGTCCGTCCAGTGGGCCGTCGTCCTTCCGAGTGCGCTGTGGGAGGACGACACGATCGAGGCGCATGCGCGCGCGATCAGCCGCCTGCCTGTGGGGAAGGTACTGTTCATCTCGCACGACGCCGCATCCGATGCACCCGTGCCGCACTCGTCGTCTGTGCTGGAGCGGGCGCACGCCATCGCAAAGGACTGGGCACTGGCGTACATCCGCGTGCGGCGCCAGCACGTATTGATTACCGATGCGGGTGACGGCCCGGACGACATGGGCCGGCTGGGCGCCTTGGGGGCCGGCGTGCTCTCGTCGCTGTGGCGCTCGGCCGCATCGGACATACTTGACACGTGGGGGCAGGCGATACGCCAGGAGTCTCAGGTATGCGCCTGCCAGCGCATGTCCCCGTATAGGCGCGAGAACGGGTTGAAGATGCTGGCGGCATACAGCTCGCGCGATATCGTCTCCGACCAGATGGACGAGTACCTGGCCGCCTTCGATGCCGAAGCGTTCCTGCAGGGCTTCACGGAGCCGGTGCTGGGTCTTATTGACCGGTACGGGGAGGATCCCGCGATGCATATGGCCCTGCGTTCGTACCAGGTGCCCGCCGCCGCGACCGAGCCTTTCGTGCAGGGCGTACGTGAGGCACTGTCCACTGAGATCGCCGACGCGCTGCGGCGCGAGTTCTGGCGGGCGCCCATGCCGCACGTGAGGGAGTGGACAATGATCAACTTGGAGGAGGCCGGTGCGTCCGCATGGGACGAGGGCTATAGCGACCCCGAGCTGGAGGCCCACCTTCTCGCTACGCGCCCCCTGCTCGAGCGGCTGCTCGCGGGGATCGGCATAGCGGCGACATCCGCGTCTGCGGATAACCTGGTGCGTACGGTGCTCAACGGCCTCGAGGAGCAGCGCCTGTGCGACTGGCCCCTTATTGGCGCCCTGTGGGAGACACGCGACAGCTCGATTCGCGCGTATCGGATGAATCGCGACGGGGATCCCGTGGCATGCTGGACGTCCGACTAGCTTTCCCCTGCACCCCGCCCGGCGCGATTGACGATGACGATGCTCTCCATCACGGGCATGCCGGCCTCGTGCCCGATGTTGCCGAGACCGAGCACCGCGCTGCCGTCGGTCAGGACGGCGGCGGTGTTGCCGCGACCGGTGAGCTCGAAGCTCTTGGCGGGTCCTTCTGGATCTCCAGGCAGGGCGCGGCGACGCCGGGCGTGTAGGCGATCGAGAGTGCCTCGGCCGAATCGACCGAGGCCTTGGGCTCGATGGACAGTTTGCCATGCCATTCGTAGTGCTTCTCGAGCGCGATGGCTGCGTAGTCGGTGGACATGGGAATCCTTCTTCTGAATCTGGGGAGTCTGAGATGGGGTTACCCCAGGTACAGGCGGCCTGCTGTTTCGCTTTTCCGTGCGCTCCGGTCCAGCATATCCAGCATAACGCCTCAACGGGAGGGCAAGAGGAGCATGCCCTGTGGGCGCGTCTGCGCTACCATGCAGGGGTGGGGAGGTGCCTCAAGCATGCAGGATGGCCAGCTTCATTATCGCTATGAGAACGCGAGCGCGAACCTCAGGCTCGAACACTACGTGTATCGCATCGGTTCGTACCACTACAACTGGCACACCGACTTCGAGCTGCTCGTGGTCGTGAAGGGTTCGGTCGAACTGTGCGCGAGCGGCGCGCGCTACGTGCTCGATGAGGACGATATGATCCTCATCAACCCCAACGAGGGCCATGCGACGCTTGGCCTGGGGCAGGACAACACCGCCATGGTGCTCCATATCGATCCTGCGTTCTTCCGTGGGTATTTCGGTACCGACGAGATGGTGTCCCTGCGGCTCGTATCCGATCCCGTGCGGCGATCCGACCCGCGTTTGACGACCATCCGCCGCTGCCTGGCGCAGATGATGGTGCTGAGCGCTCGAAGCGACCCCGCATCGCGTCTTCACTACGATGCATCGTTCTATCGCCTGATGTCGGCGATCGTTCCAGAGGGGTCCGGACGCGAAGACGCCGATGCGTTCCGGATCGACCATGGTGGCAACGATGTGGTCAACAAGTTGGTCGCCTATATCGAGAGGAACTATCGCCGTCGTGTTACCTTGGCCGATCTTGCACGCAAGACCGGCTACAACACGAGCTATATCTCTCAATTGTTCAAGGACAAGCTCGGCATCAATTTCTCGGATTACCTCACGCGCGTGCGCCTGGCGGCGGCGACTGCGGCGTTGAGCTCGAGCGACGCGCGTGTGAGCGATATCGCCGCCGAGCATGGATTCGCCGACCTCAAGGCGTTCAACGCCGCGTTCAAAAAGACCTTCGGGAAGTCGCCTACGGAATACCGCGGACTGCTGTCCGCTGACAATCGAGCGACCGATACGGCCTTCAAACAGGTATTCGTCTCCGCCGATGACGAATATGTCGGCATGAAGCTGGCGGGCTACATCACCGGGCGATCGGATGAGGACGCCGCGCCCAACGCACGGAAAACGGCCCCCTTCGATGACGAGGCTATGGGCGATCTGCGGCGTTCGCTCGAGGAGGCGTGCGCCTCGCTCGAGCGGGCGACGGCGATCGCCGCCGAGCTTGCAACGCGCTGAATGGGCGCGACACGCTTACCCTCATCGTGCATCTCCGCTTACCGGTGCTTGTCGACCGTTCGCCGCGCGTTGCCGGACGTATGCGGAATCCTGTTTTCTAAAGAATCGACATGCGGCACATCTTTAGCTCCCATGCATGCCGAATCGTTCCTCCTCATCGATCAATAGACCGAATAATCGCAGCTAGATGATGTCTCGCATAGAAAGGCGCCCTTTATATCCAAGGTGCCGTGTCGTGATGTCGCGCTTCCCGTCCGGCGTATCGCCGCGGCGGGGGAGCGCCTGCAAATATGGAAGGAACCACGCCTCCCCGCGCCGTAATCTTCAAATCGTCGAAGCCCGAAAGAACCCGACGACAGCAGATAACCTGCAGGTTACGGTATACGGGCAATCAAATCCCATCCAGATAAGGGAGGTAGAGCAGGTGGAGAACAACGAGAGCTTGGAGCGGTTGACGAACGTCGTCGCCGACTTCACCAGTCTGGTGGGCAAGCGTCTGCCCGACGACGTCACGGCGAAGCTCAAGGAGCTGAGCGAGCAGGAGACGAACCCCATGGCGCAGATGATCTACAAGACCATGGCCGCCAACCAGGAAAAGGCATGGGAGCTCAACCGCCCATCGTGCCAGGACACGGGCCTCATCCAGATGTTCGTGAGCGTGGGCAGCAAGTTCCCCTACATCGACGAGCTTGCCGACGTGCTCAAGGAGGCGGTGTTCCGCGCCACGCAGAAGGCGCCGCTGCGCCACAACACCGTCGAGACCTTCGATGAGAAGAACACCTACACCAACGTCGGCACCAAGTCCCCGTGGTTGTACTGGGATATCGTTCCGGGGGATGACAAGGTCAAGATCCACGTGTACATGGCGGGCGGCGGCTGCTCGCTGCCCGGTTCCGGCAAGACCTTCATGCCGGGCGAGGGCTACGAGGCGGTCGTGAAGTTCGTGCTCGACCTCATGACGTCCTACGGCCTGAACGCCTGCCCGCCGCTCATGGTCGGCATCGGTATCGGCACCTCGATCGATTCCGCGGCCTACATGTCCAAGCTCGCGCTCATGCGCCCGGTGGGCAGCCGCAACGGCAATCCGCTGGCCGCGCAGCTCGAGGAGGAGCTCATCGACGCCATCGACAAGGTCGGGCTCGGTCCGCAGGGTCTGGGCGGTTCCGCTTCGGTCATGGATGTGCATATCGAGAACTCCGCGCGTCATCCGTCGGTGCTGTCCTGCGCGGTCAACGTGGGCTGCTGGTCGCATCGCCGCGGCACCATCGTGATCGATTCCGACCTCAACTACGAGCTTCTTACCCACAAGGGGGTTGAACTGTGAAAAAGGTACTCCACACGCCGGTTTCCGCTGAAGATCTGAAGGACATCCACGTCGGCGATGTCGTCTATCTGACCGGCCATATCACCACCTGCCGTGACGTCGCGCACCGCCGCCTCATCGAGCTCGGCCGCGAGCTGCCCATCGACCTCGAGGGGAGCGCCATCTTCCACGCCGGCCCCATCGTGCGCAGCACGAAAAACGAGGATGGCACCGAGACGCACGAGATGATCTCGCTCGGGCCCACCACCTCCATGCGCATGGAGAAGTTCGAGAAGGAGTTCATTGAGCAGACCGGCGTCAAGGTCATCGTCGGCAAGGGTGGCATGGGCCCCAACACCGAGGCCGGCTGCAAGATCGGCCCTGCTATCCACTGCGTGTTTCCTGCCGGTTGCGCGGTCCTCGCCGCCACCGAGGTCGAGGAGATCGAGGATGCCAATTGGCGTGAGCTCGGTATGCCCGAAACCCTGTGGACCTGCCGCGTGAACGAACTCGGTCCGCTGATCGTCTCCATCGACGCCGAGGGCAACAACCTGTTCGAGCAGAACAAGGTCACGTACAACGAGCGCAAGGAGGACGTGCTCGACGAGCTGTACGACAAGGTGCACTTCATCAAGTAGCGCACTCGCCTTCGGCGACGAAACCGCCTTCCCTTCAGCGCTGATGATACCCGTGTGCAGACGAGCAGCGCTTCTTTCCTTTGCCAGGCGCGGCGAGCCATTGCGTCGATCACCATCTCGCCGCGCCCACTCCTCATTTCCGAGGCATGACGCTCCGAATCGGAGCGGATCCCATGTGTTTCGACAATTCGATAGTTCGCTGTTATAGGAGGTGCTTCCCCCTTGCTGACCGTTTTGGCTCTCGCCATGATCGTGTGCTTCATCGTGTTGCTGTCCATGAAGAAGCTCTCGGTTTTCAACGCGCTCACCTTGGTCCCGCTCGTCTTCGGCGTCGTCGCGATGTTCGTCACCGGTGCGAGTTTCTCCGATCTGTTCACGTGGATCAAAGAGGGCATATTCTACACGGTTGACTATGAGACGCAGAGCACGTCGATGGGTGTCATCTCGCCCGGCCTTACCATCTTGTTCTCGATTCTCTACTTCGACCTTATGCTCGGCGTCGGCCTGTTCGACCCCGTTGCCGCGTTCTTCATCAAGATGGCCAAGGGCGACCCGCTCAAGGTGCTCATGTCCACCGTTATGGTCTCGTCGGTCGTCGCGTTCAACGGCGATACCACGACGACGATCATCATCTGCGTGTCGGCGTTCATCAACCTGTACAAGCAGCTGGGTCTCAAGTTGATCTACCTGGCGATCATCATCGTGGCGCCCATCGGCATCTGGAATCAGCTTCCGTGGGGCGGTCCGACCATCGCAGCGGCTACCGCACAGGGCATCGAGGTCAACGAGCTGTTCGCCGCGCTCCTGCCCGGTCTTATCGCCGCGCAGATCACCGTTATCGCCATCACGTATTTCATCGGCCGCAAGGAGCGCAAGCGTCTTGGCTGGTCGCCGGATGACGCCAAATCCGTCTCGCCCGAGCAGCTCGACCGTATGATCGCCGCCGTGCGCGACAAGGATATCGAGCTCAAGCGCCCGAAACTGTTCGTGTTCAATCTCGTGCTGACGCTTGTCGCGGTCGTATTGCTCATCCAGGGTGAGATCCACGGCTCGATCATCTTCATGCTCGCCTCTGCCATCGCACTCGTGGTGAACTATCCGAACGTCGATGAAAGCTCGCAGCGTCTCGAGGACCTCGCCGCCGACGTGCTGCCGACCGCGGTGATCACGCTCGGCGCGGGCGTGTTCTCCGGCGTGCTGACGGGTTCCGGCATGGCGACCGCGCTGGCGAATTTCATCGCCAGCATCATCCCGACGCAGCTCTCGAGTCACATGGCGCCCATCTATGCCGTCATCGCCACGCCTGCCATCTGCTTCCTGCCGCAGGATGCGTTCTATTTCGGCATCGCGTCGGTCATGAAGGACGTCATGGCGCAGTTCGGTATCACGGCCACGCAGGCAGCCGTCGCTTCGATGGTGGGCCAGGCGTTCCGTCTGGTAAGCCCGGTCATTCCCGCCCTGTACATGCTGTGCGGTGAGTGCAAACTCAACTTCGCTGAGTTCATGAAGGAGTACGGCAAGTACTACGGCTTGATTTTGCTTGCGGTATATCTCGTGGTCTACGGTGTTTTCGGGGTTCTGCCGTACTAGGATCGAACGACGTCATCCTCTCTTTTCTTACGCAAGAAGCGGGCTGCTTGGGAAACCGGGTGGCCCGCTTCTTTTGCGGCGGTGGGAAAAAGGTGCCTGTCCCCATTTTCCCACGTGGGAAAATGGGGACAGGCACCTTTTTCCCACCGCCGCTAGGGGGAGCGTGGATATGGAACATGGAACGGATGGCACCTCGCATCGCACGGCTGCCGGATTGACGCCGACGCAGCTGCGTGTCGTGGCGACGCTGGGGTTTTGCGGACTCGTGTCAGCGGCCGACAACTGGTTCGTATCGCCGGCGCTGCCCGCCATCACCCAGACGCTCTCGGTGGCGCCCGTGGCGGCGACGGTCATCCTGACGGCGTACATGCTGCCCTACGGTACCCTGCAGCCGGTGTGCGGCTCCATCGCGGATCGCATCGGGCGGTTGCGGCTGCTGCGCATCATCGTGGCGGGGCTGTGCGCGGGGACGTTTCTGTGCGCCATCGTGCCGAGTTTACCGTTGCTGGTCGTCGCGCGCATCGTGACCGGCTGCTTTGCGGCGGGGATCATCGCGGTGTCGCAGGCGTTCGTGAGCGATGTGGTGTCGCCTGGGCAGCGCGGGGGAGCAGTGGGCATCCTCATGGGAATCACCTTCACCGGACAGGGGCTCTCGGCGGGGCTCGGCGGCATCCTGACCGATCTGGTGGGATGGCGTGCCGCGTTCGCGACGTTCGGCGTGCTGGCGACGCTGGCGTGGCTGGGGTTGCTGGGATTGCGCGAGCCGTCGCGCCACACTGCGGCAGATGACGGTTCCGGGTGCCCGTCCGCTGCATCGAGCTCTTCGCGTGCGGGCAATCCGGTCGCGACGTTCCTCCGGTCGGCGGTACGCATCTTTTTGGGGACGCGTCGGGCGGTGTATCTGCTCGCCTGCTCGACGGGCCTGCTGTTCTTGGGTGTCTACGGGCTCATGGGCACGTTTTTGAACCAGGTATGCGGCCTGACCTCGACACAGGCGGGACTCGTCATGATGTTCTACGGCATATGCTGTCTGTTCGGGGGGTCTGCGGCGGGCAGGCTCGGGGAACGGCGAGGGGTCGTCGGGGTTATCCGGATCGGCGAGCTCTCGGGTGTGCTGGCGGTCTGCGCGCTCATGCTCTCGACGATCACGGGCTCGTGGGTTCCCGCCCTTGCGGCAGCGGCGCTTTTGGGATTCGGCTACATTTCGGTGCAGCCCTCGCTGGTGACGCTGTCGATGGATGCCGATCCATCGCAGGTGGGGCTTTGTACCGGTCTGATCGGTTTCGGCGTCTTTGCAGGTGGTGGTGTGGGGTCCGCGCTCGGCGGTGCCGTACTGACGGCAGGCGGCTATCTCGCGCTGTGGGCCGTGGCGGCGGTGGGCGTGCTGCTGCAATTCCTCGTAAGCTCCCGGCTCAAGCACTGATGTCCCAAAAGGGGCCAGGAGAAAAGTGGGACACCAGTGTCCCAAAAGGGGCCAGGAGATAATTGGAACACTCGGCAGTCACGGAATAAAACACTCACTTTGTAAAACAGTTGTATAAAAAAGCGCACCGAACGCAGCGAGCCCATGGAGATCGTGCATCCGGTGCGCTAAAAACAATACGCATCGATATATCGCCGAAATAGCAGCCAGTCCTACTTCTTGCCGAACAGGCCGCCCAGACCCTCGGCGATGCCGGATAGCGGGGAATCACCGAGGATGCCGCCCAGGCTCTCGGCGATGTTGCCCAGATCGAGGTTACCGAGGTCGAGGCCCTCGGGCAGCTCGATGCCGCCACCCATGACGGCCTCCTTGATATGGTCGACGACGCCGGCAAGGTCGGCGCCCTCGAGCTGATGGCCCGTGATGCCCTCGATGGCACCGGCGGGATCGGAGAGGATGTCCTTGATGGCCTCGGGGCTGTTGCCGAGGTGCTCCATAACCTGGTCTGCGATGGCTTTGATGTCCATGATGATCCTTTCGGGGTCGGTGTGAGGGCTTGCGCCCGCCTGTGACTATACCGGCTTGTACCCGCGACAACCAGTCCATTAACGATTCGATGAACGCCCCGTCATGACAAATGGGACCGGTGCTTCACGAACAAAACGCTTACGAGGGCGCGGGAAACTTGTTAGGGTTATGCCTACAGCTGCTCGAATCGATACGCATACCAAGCTGGCGTGCCCGCGCGAATCGGTACGCCGGCTTTTTTCGTTTGGGCAGCCTGTGTCGTGCATCCGTCGAGAAAGGATTGTCAACCACATGCCGACCAACAAGCGAGAAAGCCTCATCTTCACGATCATCATGTGCTTTTGCATGGTGCTCTGGATGTCGGTCTACAACGTCGCCCGCGTCCATGGCTGGACATTCAACCTGCAGACACTCGCCGACGCTTGGCTTGGATTCCCGCCTGCCTACATCGTCGCCATGCTGCTCGATATCCTGGTGGCGAGCCGATTCGCCAAATGGTTCGCCTTCCGCTTCCTCGTGGTGCCGGGCGTGAGCTCGCGCGGTGCGATCGTCCTCGCCATCAGCACCATGATGGTGTTCCCGATGGTGCTGTTCATGTCGCTGTACGGCGCGGTCGAGGCCTTCACCCACGTAGGCGATCCCGCGATGATCATCCCGACCTGGATTTCCAACATCCCATGGAACTTCGTCGCCGCGCTGCCCTGGAACCTCCTCGTCGCAGGCCCCCTCTCGCGCTACCTGTTCCGTCGCGCCTTCCCGGAAGGAACCATCCTGTCCGAGCCCCTCACAGCTTAAGAGCCCCTTACTTACCACGCTCCGGTAGCCTGTGTTCGAACAGGGATAGCCCGCGTAAAAACACCCCAGGGGTTATTTTGCATGGAGCCATGTCGACATGGCTCCATGCAAAATAACCCCTGGGGTGTTTTTACGCGGGCTATCCCTGTTCGCGGGCCTCCATGATGAGCATCTGCAGGCGGTTTTCGATGTTTGCCTGGCTCGTGTCGGGATCGTAGTCGAGCGGCAGGATCGTCACGTCGGGATAGCGCTCCTTCAGGCTCTTCACGATGCCACGTCCGACGATGTGGTTGGGCAGGCATCCGAACGGTTGCAGGATGATGAACGCGCGGCAGCCGTTTTTCGCATGATGCAGGATCTCAGCGGGGATCAACACGCCCTCGCCGGCGTCGAACGTGTGGTGCACGATATCGTCGCTCGCTCGCACGAGTTCGCCCATGCGCTCGGGCGGCTCGTAGAGCGGATGGCGGCGGGCGATCCGGTCGGTCGCACTCTGCGCGAACTCGAACACATCGTCGGACACCGCCCACTCGGTCTTTTGCGCAAGCGGCTTGTGGATGCCGAACTCGCGCACCTGCGCGTGCTTGTAGAAGTACGTCTTGCGGATGACGTCGGTCATGCGCGCCTCGATGACCTCGAATCCGTTGCGCTCGAGGTACAGCTCGATGTCGCGGTTGGCGCCGGGGTGGAAGTTGAGCAGGTACTCGCCTACGATCAGCACACGAGGGCGGCGCACGCTGCGATCGATCTTCACGTCGGCCATCACCTGGATGCCGCGCTTGAACCCGGCGATGCCGCCGCGCACGCCACGGTGCTTGAAGCCGCTGATCACGTGGTCGAGTGCGATCTCGAACGCGCGGTCGGAGGCACCCATCTCCAGCTCGTAGGGCCTCATCTTGCGCAGCAGCTCCTCGAGCGCATCGATCATCGGCAGGCCGTAGGCGATGCGCGCGGCGGTGAGCAAGCTCATCCTAAAGCCGGGATGCAGGTCGTGGTCGTCCGCGAGGTCGTTCGTGATGATGGGGACGTGCGCAAAGCCGGCGTCGTCGAGTGCCTTGCGCAGCAGAGCGGAGTAGTGCGTCAGGCGGCAGTCGCCCACGTACTTGGCCATCATGACCGCGGTGTGCTCGAGGTCGTAATCGCCGTTGATGAGGGCGTCGAGCACCTCGCCGATCACGATCTGCGCAGGGAAGCAGATGTCGTTGTGCACGTAGCGCTTGCCCAGGCGGATGGCGTTCTCGCGGCCGACCGGCAGCGAGATGGCGTCGATGCCCTGCTTGGTGAAGGCCGCCGCCATGAGGCGCGAGAAGGCGTGCGAGGTGTTGGGCACGAGCACCGTGTAGGTGTCGCGCTCGTCGCGGGTGAATTTGACGGGGTAAGGGTCACCGAGCTCCCGGATGTCCTCGGCGTCACCTGCGTCCTCGCCGCGCTCGCGGCGGATGCGCGTCGTCTCCAAAAACGAGCGGACGCGGATGCGCAGGGCGCCCTCGGCCGCGCTCTCGTCGACCTTGAGCAACAGGGGCCGTTTGGCCGAGACCTCGTGCATGAGGCGGGCGGCCTCGTCTGCCAGATAGGCGTCGTGACCGCAGCCGAAGCTCGCGATCTGCGCGAACTCGAGCCCCACGGTACGTGCGGCGATAAGCGCGCACGACAGGATGCGCGCGTGGTAGTTGTTGGCGATATCCAGACGGCTGCGCGTGAGGTCGACCTCGCGCATGCCCGGGACGGCGTCGGCGGTGAGCACGGGAACGCCCTGCTCGGTGAACATACCCGGTAGGTTGTGATTGACGAGCGGGTCGGTCTGGTAGGGGCGCGCCGCGAGCACGACCGCCGTGCCGCCACTCGCCTGGACCTGTTCGAGCACCTCGGCACCGCGCTTCTCGAGCGCATCGGTGAATGCCTGCTGGGCTCGATCGGCCTCGACGAGCGCGGCGCGGGTCGCGTCGGCGGGGATGTCGAACGTGGAGGCGAGGTACTGCACGAGCTGGCGCTCGCGGTCCTCGGCGGTGTACCAGTGGAACAGCGGCGAATCGAAGGGGATGCCGAAGCGCTTGGTCGGGTTGTCCGACGAGCGGATCACCATGGGGTAGCCCTTGACCACCGCGCACATGGATTCGGCGGTCTCGGCCGTACCCTCCGGCGCGACGGTGGTGATGATCGGCATGAAGATGCGGTCGACGTGCTTGCCGGCAAGGTCGCGCAGGTGCCCGTGGACGAGCTTGGCCGGAAAGCAGATGGTGTCGGAGCATACGGCCGACAGCCCCTGCTCGTACATGCGGTGCGAGCTCATGCCCGACAGCACGACGGTGAAGCCGAGCGATTCGAGCAGCGCCGTCCAAAACGGTGCGGAATCCCAGATGGCGAGCACGCGGGGGATGCCGATGCGGATGCCCCGGTCCGCCAGGATCTGCGTGTGGTCGGGCTTGGCGAACAGCAGGCGGGCGCGCTCCTCGAACAGGTTGGGCACGCGGTTCGCCTCGGCTGCGGCCTGCTTGGCGCGCTGACGGACCTCCTTGTCGTGCGGGTCGCCGATGACCTCGCCGCGCGAGCAGCGGTTGCCCGTGACGAAGCGCTCGCCCGTGGAGAAGCTCACGATCGTGCGCGCGCAATGGTTGGCGCAAAACGGGCAGGTCACGTTGCCTTCGCGCGAGAAGCTGAGCTGCCGTACGGCGTCGAAGCCGATGAAGGAGGAAGCGGGCGCCGCGGAATCGTCGCTCGCGCCCATCGCCGGGTCTCCTCCGGCCGTCTGTGCCGCGTCACCATGCTGTTCCAGCTGCTCCTTGGCGAGCAGCGCCGCTCCGATGGCGCCCATGAGGCCGGGATAGGGGCTGCGCGTCACGCTACGGCCGACGTGCTGCTCGAAGGCGCGCAACACGGCGTCGTTGGCGAACGTGCCGCCCTGCACCACGATGTGCTCGCCGAGCGCGTCCATGTTGGGCACGCGCACGACCTTGGTGAACACGTTCTCGATGATGGAGCGGCAGAGTCCCGCCATGATGTCGGCGGGCGTCTTGCCGTCGCGCTGCTCCGAGATCACGCTGCTCGTCATGAAGACCGTGCAGCGGCTACCGAGCACGGCGGGGCTTTTCGATGAGAAAGCGGTCGCGGCGATGTCCTTGACCTCGATGTCGAGGGAGCGTGCGAAGTTCTCCAAAAACGAGCCGCAGCCCGACGAGCAGGCCTCGTTGACGATGACGTCGGTGATGACGCCGTCGTCGACCCACATGGCCTTCATGTCCTGACCGCCGATATCCAAGATGAACGTGGCATCGGGGCGAAAGGCGAGGGCGGCGCGCGCATGGGCGACCGTCTCGACGGTGTGGTAGTCGGCGCCGAAGGCGCGGGCGAACAGCTGCTCGCCGTACCCGGTGGTGCCGAGCGCGCGCACCTGCAGGGTCACGCCCTGCGCGGCGTAGCGGTCGCACAGCTCGACCAGGGCCTCGCGGGCGACGTCGATGGGCTCGCCTTGGTTGGAGGAGTAGAACGAATCGATGGGCGTGCCGTCCGTATCGAGCAGCACGAGCTTGGTCGTGGTGCTGCCCGCGTCGATGCCCAGGTACACCGGCAGCGTGTCGCCGCGGTGCAGGGCAGGCGGCTCGATCGGCTTGAGCGCGTGCGCGGCCTCGAAGGTGCGGCGCTCCTCGTCGGAGGCGAAGAACGCGGGGGCGGAGGCGTGCTGCTGCCGAGGGGCGGCGGCCATGGCGTCGAGTGCACGGGCGACGGCTTCGAGATCGCGCTCTCCCGTGCCCTCCTCGGACGTGTCGCCGGCAAGCCACAGGGCAGCGCCGCGCGCGACGATGGTCTCGGGGTGCTCCGGGATGATGATCTGGTCGGGATCGAGCCCCAGGCGCTCGGCGAACACGCGGACGAGCGTGTGGTTGAACGTGAGCGGACCGCCTTGGAACACCACGGGCGGGTTGATGTCGAGGCCCTGTGCCAGGCCGCCGATCGTCTGCTTGACCAGGGCGTGGAAGGTCGACAGGGCGACGTCCTCCTTGGAGGCGCCCTGGTTCAGCAGCGGCTGGATATCCGTCTTGGCAAAGACGCCGCAACGACCCGAGATCTCGTGGACCGTGGTGCCCCGGGCGGCGAGCGCCTCGAAGTCCTCGGTCGCCACGCCCAGCACCGAGGCGATCTCGTCGATGAACGCGCCGGTGCCGCCCGCGCATGTGCCGTTCATGCGCATGTCGTCGACGCGCGACGCTCCGCGGTAGGGGTCCTCGGCGAGAAAGATCATCTTGGCGTCTTGGCCGCCCAGCTCGATGACGGTGCGCGCCTGCGGGTACAGGGTCTGGACCGCCTTGGCGCCGGCGACGACCTCCTGCACGAAGGGGGCGTGGCACGTCTCGGCGATGGGCGCGGCACCCGAGCCGGTCACGGCGATGCGGAAGCGTCTGCCGTCGAACTCGCGCGCCACCGCGCGTAGCGCCGAGGCGGCACAGGCGGCCTGGTGAGCATGATGTCGCTCGTAGCTCGTATGGAGTACCGAGCCGTCCGCGGGGTCGATCACGACCGTTTTGACCGTCGTCGATCCGACATCGAGGCCGACGAGCGGGGAGGCGGTCGGGTCGGGGGTGGCTGACGAGGGGGTGTAGAGCGAATAGGGCATGACGCGGGGACCTATTTTCACGAATGGTTGAATGACCTGTACACGATACCCAATCGCGTTCGAAAAAGAAGTAGTTTTCAAAAACATTTAGGTACATTACAAATCTCGCGACCGGCCGGGGCGACAAGATGGTGCCGGGTACAAACTTGTCGACAGGTGAAATCACGCCTGACGTTTTTTCACATGACAAGATGGTGCCGGGTACAAACTTGTCGCAAACTTGTCGATAGGTTTGGCGGGCGCGGACATGAAGGCAGGTACACGATGGGCAAGGTAATCGTTTTCGGCAGCCTCAACATGGATCTCACGATCGAGTGTTCGCGGCAGCCTCGTATGGGCGAGACCGTCACGGGGGACGGCTTTCTGCTCAATCCCGGTGGCAAGGGTGCGAACCAAGCCGTCGCCGCGTCGCGCCTCGGAGCGGATACGGTCATGATCGGTGCGGTGGGCACCGACGTGTTCGGGGAGGCCCTCGTGGCATCGCTGGAAGGGGCGGGGGTCGCCTGCGGACGCATCCGCCATATCGACGGGGTCTCGACCGGCGTGGCCTCCATCACGCGCGTGGGCGGCGACAACTGCATCGTGCTCGATCCGGGCGCGAACCACGTGCTCACGGGGCACGACGTCACGGTCGTGCTCGACGAGGTCGCGACCGCCGGCGACGTGCTCGTGACGCAGCTTGAATGCGACCTTGCCGCCACCTGGGAGGCGCTCGCCGCGGCGCATGCCCGCGGACTGTACACCATCCTCAATCCGGCTCCCGCCGTTCCGATTCCCCGTGAGGTCTGGGCGTCCGTCGACGCGATCTGCCTGAACGAGACGGAGTGCGAGATCGTGACGGGTGTGTTCCCCGGCGACGAGCCGGCGATCGAGCGTGCGCTGGACCGGCTCGCGGCCTGGGGCGTCGGGATGGTGGCGCTCACGCTTGGAGCCCAGGGCTCGCGTGTGTTCCGCGAGGGCCGGATGATCGATTCGAGGCCGCCGGCGGTGCGCGTTGTCGACACCACGGGTGCGGGTGACACCTACATCGGCGCGCTCGCCATGGGCCGCGCCCGGGGGCTGTCCCTCGACGAGACCGTGGAGTGGGCGACCTGCGCCTCGGCGCTCGCCACCACCCGTCTCGGTGCCCAGCAGGCCGTTCCCGCTGCCGACGAGGTCGCCGCGCTCATGGCCGCGCGTCGCTAGGCGACAGGTTTGTACCTGGCACCAACTTGTCGGCCTTGGAGGGGCTGGGTCAACGCATCGACTTCGGCGGTCCTCTCGATCGCGACGATACGTGTGTTTCGTGCGTGAATGCGGTGCGTTCGGTTAAGATAATTCCTTTTAGGGTAGAGGTTGTGCGAAACGACGCACCACATCTATAGCACGTAAGAGGTATGCGCATGCTAGATCGATTCACCGACCGCGCGCGTCGCGTCATGTCCCTCGCCAAGGAGGAGGCGCTCGCGCAGCATTCCTCCAAGGTGGGTACCGAGCACCTGCTGCTCGCGCTCGCCAAGGAGCAGGAGGGCATCGCCGCCGAGGCGCTGCGCTCGCTCGAGATCACCTACGAGGACATCCAGTCGCAGCTCGAGGAGATCCGCACCACGGTTCCGCAGGAGGAACCTGCCGAGTCCACCAAGCTCGCGTTCACCCCGCGGGTCATCTCGGTCATGGAGCGGAGCTTCCGACTCGCGCGCGAGAACAACCAGACCTACGTGTCCACCGAGCACCTGCTGCAGGGCATCGTGGACGAGGGCGACGGCATGGCCATGGACATCCTCCAGCGCCTGGGCGTGTCGGCGGCCTCGGTCCGCGGTGCGGTGGACAAGCTGACCGCCAAGGACCAGGGCAGCAAGCGCCCCATGGCCGGATCGGCCTCGGGCCGTCCCGGCGCGGGCCTGCCGTTCTTTTCGGGCGAGTCCGCACGCGGGCAGGACGCATCGGCGAGCACGCTCGAGCAGTTCGGCACCAACCTGACCGCCGAGGCGCGCGAAGGCAAGCTCGACCCGGTCATCGGCCGCGAGCACGAGATCTCCCGCATGATGGAGATCCTGTCCCGCCGCACCAAGAACAATCCGCTCATCCTGGGCGACCCGGGTGTGGGCAAGACGGCCATCGTCGAGGGTCTGGCGCAGAAGATCGCCGCCAACGACGTGCCCGAGAACCTGCTCAACATGAACATCTGGTCGCTCGACCTGCCCGGTCTCGTGGCGGGCGCCAAGTATCGCGGCGAGTTCGAGGAACGCCTCAAGAACGTCATCGCCGAGGCGACCGAGGCCGACGACATCATCCTGTTCATCGACGAGATGCACACGCTGATCGGCGCGGGTTCCGCCGAGGGCTCCATCGACGCGAGCTCCATGCTCAAGCCGGTGCTCGCCCGCGGCGCCTTCCAGATCATCGGCGCCACGACCGCCGAGGAGTTCCGTAAGCACCTGCAGAAGGACCCGGCGTTCGAGCGTCGCTTCCAGTCGATCGACATCGACGAGCCGAGCCCCGAGGACACCATCAAGATCCTGAACGCGCTGCTTTCGCGCTATGAGGAACATCACCACGTGCGCTACACGCCCGCGGCGGTCGAGGCGGCGGTCAACCTGTCGTCCCGCTACATCCAGGATCGTTTCCTGCCCGACAAGGCCATCGACCTCATCGACGAGGCCGGCGCCCGCGCCCGCATCGCCGCTAACCGGGCACCGGAGCCGGTGCGTACGGCAGAGAACCGCGTGGCGGAGCTCAAGGCGTCCGTCGAGGAGGCGACCGAGGCCGACGACATGAACCGCGCCGCCGAGCTCAAGGAGCGGCAGCACGCCGCCGAGATCGAGCTGTCCGAGGCGCGCGCCGCGTGGAACGCCGACATGGAGGCGAGTCCGCTCACCATCGACGTGCCGCAGATCGCCGACATCGTGTCCGTGGCGTCCGGCGTGCCGGTCTCGTCGCTCACCGAGGACGAGTCGCGCCGTCTGCTCGCCTGCGAGGACGTGCTCAAGACCCGTATCATCGGTCAGGACGAGGCTGTGCGCGCCGTGGCGAAGGCCATTCGCCGTTCGCGCTCGCCGCTCAAGGACCCGCGTCGTCCCGGCGGCTCGTTCATCTTCCTCGGCCCCACCGGTACGGGTAAGACCGAGCTCGCCAAGACCCTCGCGGAGTACCTGTTCGGCAGCAAGGACGCGCTGATCAGCTTCGACATGTCCGAGTTCTCCAGCGAGTACGAGGTCTCCAAGCTCATCGGTTCGCCTCCGGGCTACGTCGGCCACGAGGAGGGCGGCCAGCTCACCAAGGCCGTGCGCCGTCATCCGTACTCGGTGGTGCTGTTCGACGAGATCGAGAAGGCGCACCCGGATGTCTTCAACATCCTGCTGCAGGTGCTCGATGAGGGCCGCCTGACCGACGGCCAGGGCAAGACGGTCGACTTCCGCAACACCGTGGTCATCATGACGTCCAACGTCGGTGCGCGCGAGATCTCGCAGAACGCCAGTGTGGGCTTCGGCACCACCGGAGAGGCGGGGCTTTCGACCGATGAGATCCGGACGCGTGCGATGGGCGAGCTCAAGCGCCTGTTCCGTCCCGAGTTCCTGAACCGTGTGGACGACATCGTGGTGTTCAGCAAGCTCACGGGCGAGTCGCTCACCAAGATCGCCAAGCTGCTCGTGGACGACCTGCGCCAGCGCCTGATCGCCAACGGCATGAACATCGAGCTCACCGATGCCGCGATCGACAAGATCGTGGCCGAGGGCACCGACCTCACCAACGGCGCCCGTCCGCTGCGCCGCGCCATCCAGCGCCTTATCGAGGACCCGCTGTCCGAAGAGCTGCTGGCAGGCGAGTGGCACGAGGGCGACACGGTGCTCGCCGATATCGCCGACGGGCATTTCGTGTTCAGCCACGGCACGGGCGAGATTCCCGCGCCGCGCGCCAAGGGCACGCTCGGCGCCTCGTTCGAGCCCGCGCCGCGCAACGCCGGCGCAGCGCCCGCGCTGGCCGGTGGCGGCGGCTCGGGCGGTGTGGCCCAAACCGCGTCGGGCGCGCACTGAGTTTCGGGTTTCGAGCGCGGCCTTTGGATGGGCCGGATGCAAGTATGCATCCGGCCCATTGTTTTGCTGGTGGTTTGCATTGCTCTATGCATGCGCTGCGATCTTGGCGCTTGTTGCGGACGCCGGGAGGGCCCTACTGGTGTTTACGGTTCGGTTTTTTTGGTCCCTCCTTCGAGTAGACCATCCAAGCTTGTTGACGTTTTCGCAGGTAGGGAAGGTGGCTATTCTGTCGTCTGTTCTACAGGTGCCGCTAAAACCGAATCGTAAACCGAATAAACCGTATTTTGCGTACTCCGTGGGGTTTCGCGCTCTGCCAGGTGCTCAACTGCGACGGGTTTGCACCCGGCACCAACTTGTCGCGCTCCCGCCTGCGCTCCGGAGAGGCTCTGGGCTTCGGATGGCCG
The DNA here is from genome assembly GCA_964602045.1 of uncultured Collinsella sp. Taxonomy (GTDB): domain Bacteria; phylum Actinomycetota; class Coriobacteriia; order Coriobacteriales; family Coriobacteriaceae; genus Collinsella. The sequence goes on from CAZRPL010000006.1 coordinate 71,254, forward strand.
TCCCGTTACAGCTGCATTTCAATATGTTGTCAGCTCTACGTCAGTTTTTCTTTGAGTTTCAAATCGTGTGAATATGTGCGTGTTCGGCATGAGACAATACATCCATGACTGGGAAAACGAAGCAGACGGGGTAGCACATTGGATAAGGAAGAGATTCAAAAGCGCATGGACAAGGCGATCAGGCTGACCGCTCCCGGCCAGCCGATCAGAACCGCTCTCGATATGATCATCGCGGGCCATCTGGGTGCCTTGATATGCGTCGGCGATACCGACAACGTGCTTGCGGCCGGCAACGACGGCTTCCCGCTCAACATCTCGTTCACGTCCAACCGTCTGTTCGAGCTGTCCAAGATGGACGGCGCCGTGGTGATCGACGAGGATATGTCGCATATCCTCCGTGCGAACTTCCACCTGAACCCCGACTCGTCGCTCGCGACCAGCGAGACCGGCATGCGTCATCGCACCGCCGCCCGTATGAGCGTGCTCACCGACGCCATCATGATCTCGGTGTCGTCGCGCCGCTCGGTGGTGAACGTGTACGTCAAGGGTAAGGCCTATGAGCTGCAGCCCGTGTCGACCATCATGGGCTCGGTGAACCAGCTCATCGCCACGCTGCAGACCACGCGCAGTACGCTCGACCGTTCGCTCGTGCGCCTGACCGCGCTCGAGCTCGACGATTACGTCACGCTCGCCGACATCACCGATATCTTCTCGAGCTTCGAGATCATGCAGCAGGCTAAAACCGAGCTCAAGCGCTGCATCGTCAAGCTCGGCAACCAGGGAAAGCTCGTCCAGATGCAGATGGAGCAGCTCGCCGGCACGAGCATGGACACCGAATACGACTTGATGATCCGCGACTACGCGAGCGACTCCTCCGAGGACAACGCCCAGCGCATCCGTAAGCGCTTCAGCGAGATGACGCCCGAGGAGCTGTCCAATCCGTCGCGCGTCGCATGCGCCTTGGGCTTCGACGACCTGGACGAGGACTCCATCATGACGCCGCTCGGCCTGCGCACGCTGTCGCGCGTGTCGGTCGTTCGCGACGGCGTGGCCGAGAAGATCGTGGACGAGTACGGCTCGCTGCAGGAGCTCATGGGCGACATCCAAAAGGACCCGGCCCGCTTGGGCGATTTCGGCGTCAACAACCCTGCGATCCTGGCGGATTCGCTCGCACGGATGCAGGGCAAGCGCGAAGGAGCCTAAGGTGGCAGCCGACGTTTGCGCTGTTATCGTTTCCGGCGGCAGCGGATCGCGCTTCGGCAATCCCGGCGGCAAGCAGCTCATGGAGGTCGCCGGCAGGCCGCTCATGTCTTGGTGTATCGAGGCGTTCGACCGGGCACCTTCGGTGGGCCGCATCGTCGTGGTGTGTCCCGCCGTCCAGACCGACGAGGTGCGCCGCCGCGCGATCGAGCCGTTCGGATTCGCAACGCCCATCACCTTTGCGCCCGCAGGCGCGACGCGCCAGGATTCCACGCGCGCCGGACTCCGTGCTGCGCCGACGTCGATGCGCTACGTGGCGGTGCACGACGGCGCGCGCCCGTTGATCGCGGTCGCGACCATCGAGGAGGCGATCGCCGCGCTGCGCGATGACGAATCACTCGACGGGGTCGTCTGCGGCCAGCCCGCGGTCGACACGCTCAAGGTCGTGGAGGACGGCGTGATCGTGGACACGCCCGATCGCGCGCGGTTTTGGACGGTGCAGACCCCGCAGGTCTTTTCGGTGGAGGCTTTGCGCCGCGCGTACGACGTGGTCGACGCGATGGGGTTCGTGGGAACCGATGACGCCTCGCTCGTGGAGCGTGCCGGCGGGCGTGTCCGCGTGGTGGAGAGTCCACGCGACAACCTCAAGGTGACGCTGCCGGAGGATCTGGTGCCCATCGAGGCCATGCTGCGGGCGCGCGGGTAGGGTTTTCCAGGCATTCACGTCCTTCGTGCGTGCTGGCACCATGCTGCCGGGCTGATTTTTCGAAACGTGTGCTTCGTTTTGGAATTGTCGAGTATAGCGGCATGCTGATGAAACAAAACTGCAGGTAGATGAATTGCTATAAGCACGGTATACAAACGGTTTTCAAAACGAAGCACTCACTTCGCAAAAGTGTGAGTTGTAGAGCGATCATGCAGGTCGTTTTAACCGTCTTTTCATGTGCGAGCGGGTTGTTTCGCGGCGTTTTCGCGCTCGTGCGCATCGTGCGCGGTGTGCGGCGCATGCTATGATGCTGATTTGAGATCTGCGAGTAAGAAAGGCTCCTCATGCAGCTGCCCGCATTGCGCATAGGACATGGCTATGACGTGCACCGACTCGTCGAAGGACGACGCTGCATCATCGGTGGCGTGGACATCCCGTACGAGAAAGGCCTGCTCGGCCATTCGGATGCCGACGTGCTCGCGCACGCGCTCGCCGACGCCATCCTCGGTGCGTGCCGTGGAGGCGATATCGGCAAGCTGTTCCCCGATACCGACCCTGCCTACGAGGGCGCGGATTCGCTCGTTTTGCTCGAGCGCGCGATGGCGTTCGCCCGCGAGCGGGGCTTCGAGCTCGTGGACGCCGACTGCACGATCGCTGCGCAGGCTCCCAAGATCACCCCGCATCGCGATGCCATGCGCGCCAACCTGGCTCGCGCGCTCGGCGTGGACGTCGAGCAGATCGGCGTGAAGGCCACCACCACCGAGCAGCTTGGCTGGGAGGGCCAAGGCGAAGGTATCGGCGCCTGGGCCGTCTGCCTTCTCACACGATGTATCTAGTACTGGGAATTCAGCTCCGCTGAATTCGCCATCTTCCTCTCCGCTAAGGAGCTGCCCTCCTCGATGGGCCGCAAGGTTCATCGAGGAGGGCAGGGATTAGTCGCCTTTATTGATTCGACATGCAAGGAGGTCTGCTGGATTCGCCCGCCGCGAGTTCCGCACGAGCAGAAGGCGCCAGCGGCGCCTTCGTCGCGAGTCAGGACTGCCCGAGCGCCGGGCGAATCCAGCAGACCTCCCCAGAAGGGTTCCAACCATGAAGATCTACAACAGCAGCACGCACAAGAAGGAAGACTTCCAGCCCATCGAGGAGGGCAAGGTCCGCATGTACGTGTGCGGCCCCACCGTCTACGACAACATCCACATCGGCAACGCGCGCACGTTCATCAGTTTCGATGTCATTCGTCGCTGGCTGATCGCCGCGGGCTACGAGGTCACGTTCGCGCAGAACCTCACCGACGTGGACGACAAGATCATCAATCGTGCCAACGAGCAGGGCCGCACGGCCGAGGAGGTTGCGAGCGAGTTTTCCGACAAGTTCATCGCCGTCATGCACAAGGCCAACGTGATGGATCCCGACGTGCGCCCGCGCGCGACCAAGGAGATCGGTCCCATGATCGGCATGATCAAGACGCTCATCGAGCAGGGGCACGCCTATGCGGCCGACAACGGCGACGTGTACTTCGCGGTGCGGAGCGACCCGAGTTACGGCGAGGTATCCGGCCGAAAGATCGACGACCTCATGGTGGGCGCGCGCATCGAGGAGAACGAGGACAAGAACGACCCGCTCGACTTTGCCCTGTGGAAGGCTGCGAAGCCCGGCGAGCCCATGTGGAACTCACCGTGGGGCAAGGGTCGTCCCGGCTGGCATACCGAGTGCGCGGCGATGGTCCACCGCTACCTGGGCACGCCGATCGACATCCATGGCGGCGGCTCCGACCTGGCCTTCCCGCATCATGAGAACGAGTGCGCCCAAGCGACCTGCGCTTGGCACGAGGGCTTTGCGAACACGTGGATGCACACGGGCATGCTGCTCGTCGACGGCGAGAAGATGAGCAAGTCGCTCGGCAACTTCTTCACGCTCGAGGAGGTACTCGAGAAACACTCCGCCGCAGCGCTTCGCCTGCTCATGCTGCAGACGCACTACCGCTCGCCGCTCGATTTCTCGTGGGAGCGACTCGAGGGCGCCGAGAACTCACTCGCGCGCATCGCCGGTACGGTGCAGAATCTGCGCTGGGCAGCTTCGCATGCCGAGGGTCAGCCGGATGCCGAGCTCGCGGCGAAGCTCGATGCTGCCGTCGACGCGACGAAGGCCGAGTTCGAGGCGCAGATGAACGATGACTTCAACACGGCGGGCGCAGTGGCCGCGTACTTCCAGCTCGTGACGGAGGCGAACACGTACCTCGATCAGGCTGGCTCGGCGGTTGATACGGATGTCGTCGCCGGCGCCGCCGCGGGTATCGCCGGTGCGTTCGCGATTCTGGGTATCGAACTGCCGGAGCCCGAAGAAGAGCTGCCGGTCGGGCTGCTCGGCGTGGCCGCGGGCCTGTGCGCCTACACGGGCGACGACGTGAACGAGGCCGCTGAGCGCATCCTTGCCGCCCGCGCCGAGGCGCGCGCCGCCAAGAACTGGGACGTCGCCGATGCTATCCGCGACCAGCTGCGCGATATGGGCCTCATGATCGAGGATACCGCCGCCGGCTCCCGCATCAAGCACGTAAAATAACCCCAGGGGTTTTATTACATCGCAAGACAAGCCGCCGTTCCAGAAGGAAGGGCGGCTTTTTCATGGAGTATGCAATTTAGGTTTGCGTACGAAGTGAATGGGAAATTGTGCAACAGCCTTTGCACAATTCAATGTAGGCGCGCGTAAAATAACCCCAGGGGTTTTATTGCATTAGGTGTAACTTCACTTAGCTCATCGCACTCCGTCTCGCAAGCTCGTCGAACCGTTCACGCTATACTGGGTGCGGCAACGAGAGAAAGAGACTCCATGGCAGAGAGACGGAAGAACCAGGGTCGTCCCACCGCAAAGTCGGGCCAGTCCCGCACCGGCAGGCCAAATCAGGCGCGCGGACCCAAGGGTGACCAGAAACGTTCCAGCCGCGACGCGCGCGCCGGGCAGTCGCGTGCACAGCAGGCGGCAACCCGTCCCGTGGGCAACTTCATCGAGGGACGCCGCGCGGCAGCCGAGGCCCTGCGCACGGGCTTTCCGATCAAACGGGCGCTCGTGGGCGAGGGCGCGTCCAAGGACGTGACGCTCAACCAGCTGGTCGAGGCGCTCTACGCGGCGAACATTCCCGTGCAGTTCGTGGGGCGCGATCAGCTCGAGGCCATCTCGAGCCATGGCGCTCACCAGGGCATCGCGCTCGAGGTCGGTGCCTATCCGTATGCCGACCTCGCCGATATCATCGCCCGTGCGGGCGACGGACCGTCGCTCGTGGTCGTGCTCGATCACGTGACCGACGCCGGCAACTTCGGCGCCATCGTGCGCTCGGCCGAGGTCGTGGGTGCGGCGGGCGTCGTCATCGCGTCCAAGCGCGCCGCCGAGGTGACCGTGGCCACCTACAAGACGAGCGCCGGCGCGGTCATGCACCTGCCCATCGCGCAGGTCCCCAACATCGCGCGCGCTCTCGAGGATCTTAAAGAAGCTGGCTTTTGGGCTTGCGGCGCCTCGGAGCACGCCGAGCAGGTGTGCTGGGATGCGCCGATGCAGGGCCGCATCGCGCTCGTCATGGGCTCGGAGGGCGATGGTATCTCGCGCCTCGTGCTCGAGACGTGCGACTTTTTGACCAAGCTACCGCAGCGCGGCGAGACCGAGAGCCTGAACGTGGCCCAGGCGGCAACCGCCCTGTGCTTTGAGTGGATGCGCCAGAATGTAAAATAACCCCTGGGGTTATTTTACATTTCACGCGAGAGGATGAGATGACCAAGAAGAACCGGGCCAAGTCCAAGGCGAAGCGCTTCGGCGAGGGCTCCGCGCAGAAATTCGTCGATGCGAGTACCTACGGCGTGGGCAACGCGTTTTCCGCCGCGTTCTCCACGCCGGATGTCCCGCGTGGCTCTAACGTGAGCGGCCAGCGCGAGTTGCTGGTGGTCGACGGCTACAACGTGATCCATGCGACGCCGCGCTACGAGCGGCTCATCTTCGACCACTCGGACGATCCGTACTCCGGCGACGTGTACGATCGTGCTCGCACCTCGCTGATCGCCGACGTCGCAGCGTTCGCGCAGGGGCGCTACGAGCCCGTCATCGTGTTCGACGGGGCGGGTAACGTCTCGTCCGACCGTCCCAACCTGCCGCAGGCGGGTGTGCGCATCGAGTTCTCGCCGACAGGCGTGTCGGCAGACACCGTGGTGCAGCGCTTGTGCACCGAGGCGCGTGAGGCCGGCCGCGCCTGCACCGTGGTCACCAGCGACGGCACGATCCAGGCGACCGTGATGGGGAAGGGCGTGGCGCGCATCTCGGCGCGGATGTTCGTGGACGAGATCAGGCAGGTCGATGCCGACGTGGCCGAAGCTGAGGGGGCACCGCAGGTCAAGATGACGCTCGGCAGCCGCCTGTCACCCGAGAGCCTGGCCAAGCTTCAGTCACTTCGCAACGCGTAGCCCTACATATATAGAAGGGTGACGCACGTGCAGCGTCTTGCAGACGCATGCGCGTTTCAGTATCCTGTAGAAGCTTCGCGCGCGAGCGCCAAGCGTGCCAGCGTGGCTCAACGGTAGAGCAAGTGATTTGTAATCACTGGGTTGCGGGTTCGATTCCTGTCGCTGGCTCCATAGGAAGGCTTCGGGCCCGGTGCCGTCGCGGCGCCGGGCCCGCTTCGTCAACACGCCGACAGGGATCGAACCCGGTTCCGGGTGCGGAGCGAAGCCAACGGCGCGAGCCGTTGGCCGCGCAGCACACAAGGGCGGCGCACGCCGCCCGCAGCGCACGCGCGGCGCCAAGCCGCGCGGATTCCTGTCGCTGGCTCCATAGGAAGGCTTCGGGCCCGGTGCCGTCGCGGCGCCGGGCCCGCTTCGCTCCAAGTCGGGATGCACACGTCTCAGGGCGCGCTCCGCCCGTCCCGCACCATCCCACGACGGGGTGTCACCCCGATCCGAAAACACCCGCGTCCTTTCATAGCGTTTTCACAGGACATCCATGTCGCAAAGCGACGAAACCGCAGCTCAGAACAGGTACGGTAGGGAATAGGATACGCCCGGCACCGTGTATTTGAGAATTCTGGTTGACATCCAGCCCTCGCGCGTCGTAATATCCTTTTGCTCGTGAGCGCGGCTGAGCCGAGCAAGCGAGTGAGGACACAGTGGGAGTTTGCCCGAGTGGTTAATGGGGACGGGCTGTAAACCCGTTGGCTATGCCTACATAGGTTCGAATCCTATAGCTCCCACCAGTTCTTGCCTGTATAGCTCAGTCGGTAGAGCACTTCGTTGGTAACGAAGAGGTCACCAGTTCAAGTCTGGTTGCAGGCTCCAGTACGGCGGTGTAGCTCAGCTGGTTAGAGCACACGGTTCATACCCGTGGCGTCACTGGTTCGAATCCAGTCACCGCTACCAGGTAACACGGTGGCTTTCCTAGAATCTAGGGAGGCCACTTAGGTTTAAAGGCATGTCCCATCGGGGACGACCTTAAGGAGGAGGCTTCATGGCCAAGGAAAAGTTCGAGCGCACTAAGC
>CAZRPL010000007.1:0-8685 GCA_964602045.1 uncultured Collinsella sp.
AGCGCACGACCTCGCAGATGGCGTCGGTCTCGCGGATGTTGGCCAGAAACTGGTTGCCCAGACCCTCGCCCTCGTTGGCACCCTTCACGAGACCCGCGATGTCCACGAACTCGACGGTCGCCGGCACGATGCGGCCGGGATGCACGATATCGGCCAGCTTGCCCAGGCGGTCATCGGGCACGTCCACGATGCCGACGTTGGGGTCGATGGTGGCAAAGGGATAGTTGGCGGCCAGACCGCCCTTCTTGGTCAGCGCGGTGAACAGCGTCGACTTGCCCACGTTGGGCAGACCGACGATACCGATTGAAAGTGCCACGATGTACCCTCTCTCATACGAAAGCGCCTCGCCGGACACGACGGGGCGCCAGAGCCTTCGGGAACATCATAGCCCATAGCCGTGCGGCGCGAGGCCACATCACCCAAGCCCCCCATCATCCCCGCCGCCCGCGGGCAGCGCGTCGCCCGTTTCGGGGCGGACCGAGCGCAGGCGGTTGGTGTAGCTGATGTAGAGGGCGTCGATGGCGCAGCGAAGGCTGATCCCCTCCACGAGCGAGGTGCGGTACTCGTGCAGCGCGAGCGGGCTCACCGCCACGAGCATCTCGCGGCTCGACCCCTCGCGCACGAGCGCCTGGTTGCCCGAAATCCACATGATGCGGCAACCGACCATCTTGGCCCGCAGGTAGAGCTTCCGGATATGCGCCGTGGTGCCCGAGAAGGAGATGAAGATGACCAGGTCATCGGGTTTGAGGTGGACGAGCGACCCCAGCTGGTCCTTCACCGTGGAGAACGAGAAGCACAGGCGGTTGATCCGGTTGAGCTTCTCGCAGGCCTCCCGGGCGGCGATGTTGGAGAACGAGCTGCCGTACATGTAGATGTTCGCGGCCTCAGACAGCCAGTCGACCGCCCGCTCCAGGACCCCGTCGGTCAGCAGCCGGCGCGTCTGATAGAGGCTCGCCTCCAGCGTATCGAAGTACCAGGGGATATCGATCCGGTCATGGAAGCGCGAGACGGACGAGTCGCTTCGCAGCCATGCCCCGTACTCCTCCATCTGGTCCTTGAAGGTACGCCAATCCGAGCCGTTCACGCGGCGACAGAACCGCGATATCGTCGCGATCGAGGTGTTGCATGCCCGCGCGAGGTCCCCGATGGCCATCCGCGGGACCTCCTCATGGTGCTCGAGCACGTACAGGGCGATGTGGGAGTCCATGCCCCCGGCTTGACCGATGCCCTCGATGCAGGTGCGCAGGTTGGAATAGATCTCGTACATCGACACGTGGTCCCCCTCCTGCATGAAGCCGGGGACGACGCGAGCGCCGCCCCCGACCGGTTCTCGGAAACCTACTCCATACCGAGGTATTCCCTCATCTCGGACTTGTAGACCGAGGCCTTGTTACCGTAGACGATCTGGACGCCGTCGCCCACGTGCACGATGGCGCTCGCGCCCAGCGACTCCTTGAAGTACGGGTCCTCCTTGACGAGACCCACGTCGTTGAGCTTCAGACGCAAGCGGGTGAAGCAGGCGTCGACGCTCTTGATGTTGTCCTTGCCGCCCACGGCCTCGACGATCTGCGGGATGAGCTCGTTGGTCTGCGAGGCGCCCGCGGACGCGGAGTCCGCGGCGTCATCGCCGGCGTCGTCCTCGCGACCGGGCGTCTTGAAGTCGAACTTCTTGATGAAGGCGCGGAACAGCGCGTAGTACAGGCCGAAGTACGCGACGCCGAGCGGGATGAGCCAGAGCCAGTTGGACCCCTTGTCGGCGTTCATGATCCCGTTGAAGATCCATGATAGGAACGGGCCGCCGAACGCGGAGGGTCCGGGTACGTTGAACTGCACGAGGTAGGTGAGCACATAGGCCAGTCCGCACAGGAACGCGTGGACGACGAAGAGCACCGGCGCCACGAACAGGAACGAGTACTCGAGCGGCTCGGTGATGCCCATGAAGGCGGCGGGGATGACCGCGGCGATCATGAGGGAAGCGGTCTTCTTGCGGTTCTTGGGCAGCGAGGAGCGCCAGATGGCCAGGGCGGCGCCCGTCAGGCCGAACATCGCGAACAGGACCTTGCCGTTCATAACGTACTTGCTGACATCGATGTCGTACATCATGCCGGGAGTGTTGAGGATCGCGTTGTAGATGTTGACGGCGCCCTCGACGGTCTGGCCGTCGACGGTCATCGTACCGCCGAGTGACGTGAAGAAGAACGGCAGGTAGATGAAGTGATGCAGGCCGAACGGGAGCAGCAGGCGCTCGGACAGGCCGTAGATGAACGCACCGAACACGCCCGTGGAGTCGATGAACGTCGACATCATGGACAGGGCGTTCTGCACGGGCGGCCACAGGACGGAGAGCACGCAGCCCAGCAGGCTCGCCACGATGATCGTGATCGCGGGGATGAAGCGCGTGCCGTTGAAGATGCCGAGCACCGGCGGGAGCTGGATCTTGTAGTAGCGGTTGTGCAGCCACGACACGATCAAGCCGACGGCGATGCCGCCGAACACGCCCGTATCGAGCGTCACCACGCCCAGGATCGAGCTCTGGCCGGTCAACAGGTTCTCCGGGTCGATCACGCCGAGCAGGGTCAGCAGCTGGCCCATGATGGTGTTCATGGTCATGTAGCCGAGGAAGCCCGACAGGGCCGCCGTCGCCTTCTCGGCGCGGGCGTAGCCGTATGCGACGCAGATGGCGAACAGCACGGAGATGTGGTTGTTGACGACGTTGCCCGCTGCCTTGATCAGCGTGCTGAAGATGACCATGGGCTCGGAGGCCAGGAAGGGCGCGAGCTCCATGAGGTTCGCGTTGGACAGCGCGGAACCCAGACCCACCAGGATGCCGGAGATGGGCAGCAGGAGCACCGGCGCCATCAGGACCTTACCGAGTTTCTGGAATCCGTTGTAGAGTTTGCTTCCCATGGGTAGCGGCTCCTCTCTAGTGAAGCTCGGGCCAGTAATCGCCGTTGGCGGCGATCAGGTCGTCGAGGATCTTGCGGGCCACGATCGTGGACGGGATCGTCTTGTTGACGGCGATCGCCTCGAGCGCCTTCTGGTAGGAATGCTCGAAGTACGCGTCGACCGCGAGCTTCTCGCTCGCGAGCTGCTCCTCGATCAGGCCCTTGTAGAACGTGGAGATCGGGGCGCGGCGCACCGGCTCGGGACCCCAGGAGCGCACATAGGCGGGGACCTCGACCATGGCGTCATCAGGCAGGTTGGGGATGGCCCCGTTGTTCTCGACGATGACCAGGTAGCGCTCTGCCTTGTTGTAGGCGATCGAGGCGGCGGCGTCGACGATGAAGTCCCCGAAGACCGTGAAGCTCTGGATCGGGCTCTTGTAGTTCGCGGGGTCGGCGAGATAGGCCTGGTGCTCGGCGAACATCTCCTTCTCGCGTCCGTTGATGACCGAGTCGGCGCGGGTGTGCTCGGGGTCCATACCGGCTGCCATATCCTGCGAGTACAGGTAGTACTGCAGGTAGCTGTTGGGCAGGTATTCGGGATAGTCCTTGACGATCTCGACGTACTGCGCCCAGGTGTGCATCCAATCCGGGTCCTTGTGGTGCCTGTCGCTGACGGCCATGCCCTGGTTGAGGATCATCTCGCGCAGCTCGGGCAGACGGTCGACGCCCTGCTTGTCATAGACCTCGGTGAACCAGCCGAAATGGTTGAGACCGAAGTAGCACGGGTCGAGGTCGCGCCAGCTGGGCAGGTTGAGCATCTTGGAGTACGACAGCAGGATCGCGGTCGGCATGTCGCAGATGTTCAGGATGCGCTCGTTGCCGAACTCGCGGCGCGTCGCCTCCGCGACCACGGCGGCAGGGTTGGAGTAGTTCAGGATCCAGCAGTTCGGCGAGTACTTCTTCGCAGCCTCGACGATGCCGAACACGCCGGGGATCGAGCGGATGCCGTAGGAGATGGAGCCGCCGGCGCCGCAGGTCTCCTGGCCGACGCAGCCGTACTTCAGCGGGATCTTCTCATCGCTCGAGCGCATCGCCAGACCGCCCTGGCGGATCTGCGCGAACACGAAGTCCACGTCGGTGAACGCCGTCTCCGGATCGGTCGTCACGACGACGTCCAGGTCGGGCGCCTCCTGCTCGATGAACTGGCGCATGATGTCGTACACGAGGTTCATGCGCTGCTCATCGATGTCGTAGAGCGCGAGCTTCCGCAGCGGGAGCTCCTGCTTCTTCTGCAGCAGGCTCTGGATGATGCCGGGAGTGTGCGTACTCCCGGCACCTGCGATCACAACGGCTTTCTTTTCCATGATTACCCCTCTTCTTTCATCGTAGGAGAGCCGATAACCACAGACTAAGATGCGCTGGAAAGCGCTTCTATCGATTTTCACATTGCGTAAAACCGCATATGGAGGCCTCAGTACATCTTTCTGATGATATACTAAACTATTTATGGTTCCCGTTTCAGTAGACTGGCGTGAACGGGATCGAACGACCTTGGAATGGACCGCCGCCGTACGGCGCAGGATACGCAGCCGGGCCGCCCCGGTGGACGCGGCCGCCCCTGCAGGCCGATCGGATGCGGCACCCGCCGGAACCCGACCCGGTGCCCGGACGAGACGCCCCTACTCCGCCAGCTTCTCCACGCCGTCGAGGACCTTGTTCAGGGTCTTCTTCGCCTCCGCCTTGGTCTTCTCCATGTCGAGCTTCGCCTTCGCGGCATCCGCGGCGCGGCGCTCGGCGCCCTCATCGGGAACCACGAGGTCGCTCGCGTCGTGCTCGACCATCTTGATCGCGTGCTCCTCGCAGACCTCGGCACACAGGCCGCAGCCCACGCAGTAGGCGGGCTCGACGACGAAGCGCCCGGAGCCGAGCAGATCCGTCGCGTGCGTCGGGCACTTCTTCACGCACTCGCCGCACGCCGTGCAGCGGTCGAAGTCGCACTCGGGTGTGCTCACCTGGATGTTCTCCGCCAGCTCGGGATGGGACTGCAGCGTGGAGAGCAGCAGCTGCCGACGCTGGATGAGCAGGCGACGGCGCTTTTGGGTCGTCGTGCCGCAGGCAGCCTTGAGCGTCTTCTCGAGCTCGGTGATCTTCTTGGAATGATCGCGCAGCCGCTGCGTGACCGACGCGACCGCCGCCGTCGCCGGGTTGAGCTTGCTCACCGCGAGGCCGGTCGTCTTCATGATGTTGTCCATGAACTCCTTGCGCTCGTACTCGCGACGTTTGACGCACGTGAGCTGTTTGGAGTCCACCTCCAGACCGAGCCCGGTGGCCGCCCACTCCTCGGCGGTGGCGATCGAGTTGCCCAAGATCTCCTCGCCGGTGGTGTTGCGGCAGCGCTCGCAGATATCGAGCGGCAGATAGACGCTCACGTTGGGATAGTCGGCCATCACCGAGAACCACACCTCGGGCGGCACGTCGCCGATGCAGGCCACGACGACCTCGTTCTCGCGCGGGACGCGGCGCAGGGCGCGCGTGCAGGTAACGTAGGCCGTGTTGAACGCCGCTGCGGCGCCGGCGATGGAATCATAGAGCTTCTTGGGCGTCAGGCGCTGGGTGACGAACGCCTCGGTGGGACACACGCTCACGCACAGGCCGCATTTGCGGCAGCTGTCCTTGATGTCGATGCTGAAGTCCTCGATCTCGATCGCGTCGACCGGGCAGGCGTCCATGCAGGCGGTGCAGCTGCTCTTCTCGTAGTTGCACACGAGGCACGGGATGGAGTTGGCGCGCGGCTTATCCTTGTAATCCGCGGGGTTCCAATGCGGGGCGCCGTCGCCCTCGGTACCCATCAGGGCATCGGTCACGCCGCCCAGCGGGTTCTTGAGGGCGCTGATACCCTTGCTGATATCGATGATGTCATCGAACAGATCGTGCTGTTGCGCCATGCGAACACTCCCCTGGCGCGGTGCGCCGGTCCAAAATGCGTATCATGCGACCTTCTATTTTAGCGGGAATGCATGCGCTGCGCACCACTTTGCGACCACGCCGGTCGTATTCACCGCATCGCCAAGGCGGCCCGTCGGGGTTCGTCAGTCCACCGGACCGCGATAGAAGCGGCCGAAGAAGCTCTCGGTACGGAAGACGTTGATCACCGCGCGGTCGTCATACGCACGCACGAGCGCCACGATCTCGCCCACCTCGTAGGAGGACACGACGGTCTCGATACGCCAAAACGTCTTGCGGCTGTAGCCGCCGATCATCTCATAGCACGAGGAGCCGTGCTTGAACGCATCGTGGTAGGCCTCGAGAATGTCATCGGGCTTCTTCGTGGTGATCTGAAGGGTCATGCGGTCGTAGCGGTGGTAGAACATCTCGATGGTCTTCGTCGAGATGAACTGGAAGATGATGGAGTACGCGGCGGCGGTCCATCCGAACAGGTAACCGAAGATCAAGAGCACGACGCAGTTGCCCGCAAAGACGAGGCCCCAGATGGATTTGCCGGTCTTGTTGGAGACCATGAGCGAGATGAAGTCCGTGCCCGCCGTCGACGCGCCGCCGCGCAGCGCGATGGCGATGGACAGGCCGTAGATGAACCCGCCGAAGACCACCAGCAGCACCGGTTCGTCGAGCATCGGCTCGAAGCGCATCTGGCTCAAGAAGAAGCTGGCGAGGAACACCTGGATCATCGAGAAGATCACGAAACGTCGGCTGATGCTCTTCCAGCACACGAGCGCCACGGGGATGTTGAGCACGACCATGCCCACGAACGTGGGGAAGCTGAAGCCGAACAGCGAGGTGATGCGGTCGATGAGGATGGCAAGACCCGTGAACCCGCTGGACAGCAACCCCGCGGGCTGCACGAACACCTGGATGGCATAGGCCTGAAGCAGAGCGGAGACGATCACGAAACACAGGGTGATGACGCGACGGACGATGCGACGGCGACGCAAGCTGCGCAGGTGCTCCATCTCGGCGACGACATCGGCAACCACGGGGGCGTCGCTGATGCGCCGGTGCTTCCCGGAAGCCCCCTCCTTGCGCTCGCGCTCCTTCAGCGCGGCGCGCGCCTGCGCATCGCGCACATAGGTGCCCTCTTCCGGCTTGTCCCAATCCTCGGCCATGCCCGAACTACCTCCCTGAGAACCAAGGCGACCCAAGATGCAACGGCATGGTAACACCGACGGCATAAAGCCACGGCGACAATTCAAGCTGCGGCCGCCCCTGCCCCGTCAACGCTCCAACCCATGGCAACACCCTGGGACACCCCCTTCACCGCCCGCCGCCCTCAAGGGGGTAAACGCAGGAAGGCCCCAAGGCACTCTCCTGAGCGATTCCACAGCGCCGTAAGGCGCGAGAACCGGCGAAGGAGAGGCCTTGGGGCCTTCCGGTGGGAGGTTATCCCCTATGCGGCTTAATACATGCCGCCACCCTGCTGACCGGCGGTCGCAGCGGCGATGGCATCCTCAAGAGCGGTGTTCTTGGGGACGTCGGTGACGGTGGCCTCGGTGATGAGGATCAACGAGGCGACGGAAGCGGCGTTCTGGAGCGTGGTGCGGGTGACCTTGACCGGATCGAGCACGCCCATGGCGATCATGTTACCCCACTCGCCGTTGGCGGAGTTGAGGCCCTCGCCCGCGGGCAGCGAAGCGACCTTGTCGACCACGACGGCACCCTCGAAGCCGGCGTTCTTGGCGATGGTGGCCACCGGCGCGGTCAGGGCCTTCTTGATGATGTCGATACCGATCTGCTCCTCGGGATCCTCGACGACGATGCTGTCGAGCGCGGGGATGGCGTCCATGAAGGCCACGCCGCCGCCGGCGACGATGCCCTCCTCGACGGCAGCGCGGGTCGCCTGCAGGGCGTCCTCGACGCGGTGCTTGATCTCCTTGAGCTCGGTCTCGGTCGCAGCGCCGACCTTGATGACGGCGACGCCGCCGGAGAGCTTGGCAAGACGCTCCTGGAGCTTCTCGCGGTCGAACTCGGAGTCGGTGTGCTCGAGCTCGCCCTTGATCTGCGCGACGCGGTTGGCGATAGCCTCCTTGGAACCGGCACCGTCGACGATGGTGGTGTTGTCCTTGGAGACGGTGACGGACTTGGCGGTACCCAGCATGTCGGCGGTGATGTCGCCCACCTTGATGCCGAGCTCGTCGAGGGCGGCCTGGCCGCCGGTCAGCACGGCGATGTCCTCGAGCATGCGCTTGCGGCGATCGCCGTAGCCGGGGGCCTTGACGGCACAGACGTTCAGGGCGCCGCGGATCTTGTTGAGGACGAGCGTGGGCAGGGCCTCGCCGTCGATGTCCTCGGCGATGATCAGCAGGCTCTTGCCGGCGCGGGAGACGGCCTCGAGCACGGGCATGATGTCCTGGACGTTGGAGATCTTCTGGTCGGTGATGAGGATGTAGGGATCCTTGAGGGTGGCCTCCATGCGGTCGTTGTCGGTGACGAAGTACGCGGAGACGTAGCCCTTGTCGAACTGCATACCCTCGACGGTGTCGATGGTGATGTCGAAGGTCTGGCCGTCCTCGACGGTGATGACGCCGTCCTTGCCCACGACGTCCATGGCGTCGGAGATCTTGGCGCCGACGTTGGGGTCGCCCGCGGAGATGGTGCCGACCGAAGCGATCTGCTCCTTGGTCTCGACCGGCTGGGCGTGATCCTTCATGGCCTCGACGGCGACGTTGACGGCCTTGTCGATGCCGCGACGGATGGCGAGCGGGTTGGCGCCGGCGGCCACGTTGCGCAGACCGTCGTTGACGATGGCCTGGGCGAGCAGGGTCGCGGTGGTGGTGCCGTCGCCCAC
>CAZRPL010000007.1:8787-70893 GCA_964602045.1 uncultured Collinsella sp.
GGGACCCATGGTGACGGGGACGGCGGCGGCCAGGGTGTTGACACCCTTCGCGAGCTTGGCGCGCGCGTCGGTATCGAACGTGATGTTCTTAGCCATTTCGTATTCCTCCAAAAGATGAACTGTTGAGCTGATCTACTGCGCGGGGCGTCTACTCGACGACGGCGTAGATATCGTCGACGCGCATGAGCAGGTAGTCCTCGCCGTCGACCTTGATCTCGTTGCCACCGAACTTGCCGTAGATGACATGGTCGCCGACCTTGACATCCATCGGGACGCGCTCGCCCTTGTCGTTGAGCTTGCCGGCGCCCACCGCGACGATCTCGCCGCGCTGCGGCTTCTCCTGAGCGTTGCTGGCGATGTACAGACCCGAAGCGGTCTTCTGCTCGGCTGCATCCGGCTTGATCAGAACGCGGTCTCCAAGCGGCTTAAGGCTCATGCTTGATTCCTCCTTTGTGCGACCATGCGGCGCATTCGCAGCGCCCACCATGGCCCTTGCCTTACGTACGCCAAGAATAATACCCACCTTGTCCGACTTATACAACGCAAAGGCAAAAAATCTAAATTCTCGGCACTTAGATTTCTTCAGTCACCCTCCGACATACGTGGAATCACGTCAGGCGTTTTTTCACCTGTTCGCATGGGCGTGAGATAACGTCCGACGCAATTTCATATGCGGGCGGCTCGACGTCGGTACAATGGCTCTGTATAGAGGTGCCGTTGCGAAGGGAACACGCCATGGAAACCGAGGACACCACCACCGCTACCATCCAAAAACTCGCTGCCCAGCTCGAGCCGCGCATTATCGAGTGGCGCCGCCATTTCCATAAACATCCCGAGGTGAGCCTGCAGGAGTTCCACACCACCGACGACATCGCGCACGCGCTCGACGGAATGGACATCCCCTACGAGCGACCGCTCGCCACCGGTCTCGTCGCCACCCTGCACGGCACCGCGAAGGACGCCTATAGCGCGGACGGCACGGCGCGCCGCCGCATCATGCTGCGCGCCGACATCGACGCCCTCCCCGTCGCCGAGCGCACCGACGCGCCGTTCGCGAGCGCAAACGACGGCGTCATGCACGCTTGCGGCCATGACTGCCATATCGCCATGCTGCTCGGGGCGCTGCACGTCCTCTCCCACATGACCGACGAGCTCCACGGCGAGGTCCGTGCGGTATTCCAACCCTCGGAGGAAAACGGCTCAGGAGCTCGGATGATGATCGACGCCGGAGTGCTCGACAACGTGGACGGCGCCTTCGCCATGCACGTGTGGAGCGAGGTCGACGCGGGGAAGATCTCCTGCGAAAGCGGCCCCCGCATGGCCAATACCGACTGGTTCCGCATCGACATCGAGGGCGCGTCCGCCCATGGCGCGCTGCCGCAGCGCGGTGTGGACGCCGTCGTGGCGGCATCCCAGGTCGTGGGCGCCCTGCAGACGATCGTCTCGCGCGATCTGTCCCCTTACGAGCCCGCCGTCGTCACGATCGGCGAGCTCCACGCCGGCACCGCGCGCAACGTCATAGCCGGATCGGCCTACCTCACCGGCACGGTGCGCACCTACACCGACGAGGCGCACGACCGCATGCCCGCCCTCATCGAACGCATCTGCGCCAACACCGCGGCCGCCCTCGGCGCGTCGGCGAAGCTCACCGAGTACACGGTCGCCCACCCCGCCGTGATCAACGACGAGGCCGCCTCTATGCGCTGCCGCGCCGCGATCGTCAAGGTTCTCGGCGAGCAGGCGATCGGCCGCTACCAGGGAACGCTTTCGGGAGAGGACTACTCCTTGTACTTACAACGGGTTCCCGGCGTGCTCGCATTCGTGGGCGTGCGCAACCCCGCGATCGGCGCCACGTGGCCGCAGCACTCCTGCCACTATACGATCGACGAGTCGGCCCTCGTCGACGGTGCGATGCTCGCCGCACGATACGCGATCGATTTCCTCGCCGAATAGAAGCTGGATGAGACACCGGACGGCAAACGGGGACGTGGCTCCATCGCCACGTCCCCGTTCCCGTTTCCGGATATCAGGCTTTTGTCAAAGCGCACCGGACGACAGGGCCGCTCGGCACGGCTCGGCCGTCTGCTACACGGTCTGGCCGCCGGGCAGACGGAAGGTATAGTCCTCGTCGCCCTCGTGCGTCCATGCATCCGCATAGCGCTGCGCCCAGTAGCCGACGGCGCGGTACTTGAGCATGCTCGTGAACGCGCCCATGAAGGCCACGACGAAGACGATCAGCGCAAGCACCACGATCATGCCGAAACCACCGGAGAGCAGCGCGCCGGCGATGCCGGATCCGTAATAGCCGTTGTATGCGGAGCCGGCGACGATGGCGAGCAGGATGCCGACGAGGATCAAGACGACCACCGCCAGGATCGCCCCGGTGATGATGCCAGGCAGCAGCGAAGCGCAGAACAGCTTGCCGAGTTGCTTTTTGTACGGCTGCCACACCTTGCCGAACGAGAAGGCGGACTCCACGCGCCCCGTCACCGCGAGGTGCATGACGGCGGCATCCGAGAACATGGTGAACAGGATGCCGAGCACGAACGAGACGATGTAGAGCAGCATCGTCACGAGCGACAGGATGATGAGGATGCCGGAAAGGCCGCCCATCGTGTCACCATAGCCGTATGAACTCGAGTACGCCCACGCGCCGATGCTCGCCGCTCCGCCGAGCACCATCAGGAGCTGGGCGATCAGCGACGGCAGCAAAGCGATAAGCGAAAGCGCGCCCGAAAGCGAGCTGCTGAAGAAGCCGAGCGAGAACAACGACGTGCGCAGGATAGAGGCGTTCGTGTCGAACCCGCGCCCGCGCGACAGCTCGCGGCCCCACTCGATCGCGTAACCGTTGCAGCAGATGCCCGCGATCCACGAGATCACAAGCCCGATGGGGCAGGCGATCCAACCGATGACGGGGATGATCAGCACGAGCAGCGAGACGAGCGCGATGATCGCCGGCAGAAACGCGATCTGCATCACGCGCTTCATGGCACCGGGCACCTTGGTGATATCGTCGAACGCTTGGGCAAGGCAGCCCTTCGGGTAAAAGCCGCCGGGCGTCTGCACCGGCGACGGAGTCGAAGCCGGCGTGGCGCTCCAATCGAAGGCCGACGGAACCTGCGCCGTCGCGGCGGCGTCCGGAGCGGGCACCTGCTGGGTCCGCCCATCCGCCGTGGCGGATCCGGGCTGCTGAGGGTGCGCCTGAGCGGTTGCGGGATCGGGCTGCTGGGACTGGCTATCGCTCACAGCGGCAGCCTCCTGCTGGGCCAGCTTCGCATTGGGCGCGCCGCACGCGGGACAGAAGCGGGCGGCATCGTCCATCTGATTGCCGCATCGGTTACAAAACATCGTCTCCCCTTTCCTTCACGGATACCGAGCCGGTACCCGGGGCGTCCCGTCATTGTACGCCATCCGACAGATGGACGGTGCGTGCCCATCCAACGTTACGGAACGCGTAACCGACGCGACGGAAGCGAGCGAACCTCGGCCGTCTCGGGAAGAGCGCTCCGCCCGCACCGGACCGCCAGCGTCCACGCAACGCGAAACGCCCGCCGGGCAGCCCCGGGAAACATCCCCGGGCGCCATGGCGGGCGTCTGGAACAGGAGGCGACTCGACCTTAGAAGGCGGGCAGCACCGCGCCGTCGTAGGTCTCGTCCAGATATGCCTTGAAATCGTCCGTGGTGAGCACAGCCACGAGCGCCTGCACCGCCTCGCTGCCCTCGTGGTCGGGCGTCGTGCAGATGATGTTGGCGTACTCGGTCTGGATGACCTCGGACTGCGGATCCTCGGAGGCGACCGCGTCGCGCAGCGACAGACCGGCGTCGATGGCGTAATTGCCGTTGATCACCGAGAAGTCGACATCGGCGAGCGTGCTCGGCAGCATCGCGGCTTCCTGCTCGATGATCTCGAGGTTGTGCGGATTGTCGACGATGTCGTTCTTGGCGGCCGTGATACCGGCATCCTCGGACAGGGTGATGAGCCCCAGGTCCTGCAAAAGCAGCAGGGCGCGTCCCTCGTTGGTGGGGTCGTTGGGAACCGAGATCTTGGCGCCGTCGGCCACGTTGGCGATGTCGTCCGACTTGCCCGCGAACACGCCCATCGGCTCGAAGTGGATGGAGCCGGCGTTCACCAGATCGGTGCCGTTCTCCTCGTTGTAGTTGTTGAGGTAGTTGATGTGCTGGAAGTAGTTGGCGTCGACCTCGCCGGAGCTCGTCACCTGGTTGGGGATGATGTAGTCGGTGTACTCCTTCACCACGAGCTCGATACCCTGCTCGGCCAAAAGCGGCGCGGCGTACTCGGTCAGGATCTCGGCGTGGGGCGAGGGCGATGCGGCGACGGTCAGCGTGGTACCCGAGGCGGTGGTGCTACCCGCCTCGTCGGTGCCGGCGTCACTCGAGCCGCAACCGGCAAGGCCCGTCAGGCCGACTAGCCCCAATCCGGCGACGGCGGCCTTGAGGGCGCTGCGACGGGAAAGGTCGATGTTCGAGATGGTGTTCATGGGAAACCCCTTTCTTGGATGCAAAGGATGGAAACGGCTGGCGACGGTGAGCCCTAGCGGTGGTCGACCTTGCGGGCGATGAGATCGCAGATGCTCTGGATGAGCTGGACCACGATCACGAGCAGGACGACCGTGATGATCATGAGTTCGCTTTGATAGCGGTAGTACCCGTAGCGGATGGCGATATCGCCCAGGCCGCCCGCGCCCACGGCGCCGGCGATGGCGGTGTAGCCCAGCACGGCGATGAGGGTGACGGCGACGCCGCGCACGATGGAGGGCAGCGCCTCGGGCAGCAACGCGGAGAACACGATGCGCGGCACGCTCGCGCCGCAGGCCTCGGCGGCCTCGACCGCATCGCGCGGGACCTCGGCGAGCGACTGCTCGATCATGCGCGCCACGAAGGGCGCGGTGGACACGACGAGCGGCACGATGACGCCGCGCACGCCCGTGATGGTCCCCGCGACGGTACGGGTCACCGGGATGAGCAGGATGAGCAGGATGATGAAGGGCATCGAGCGCCCGATGTTCACGATCCAGCCCAGCACGGCGTTGGCGACGGGCGCCGGCCGCAGGCCGCCGGGTGCGGTCAGATGCAGGATGACGCCGAGCACGATACCGATCACGTAGGCGATCGCGCAGGACAGGAACAGCATGATGAAGGTATCGAGCGTGCCCTGGGCGAGCAGGGCACCGTACTCGGAGAGAAACTCGTTAAGCATCCCACTCCACCTTTCCGAGCAGCACGCGCGTCGCCTCGGCCTGGGGGTCGGCGAACACGCGCTCCACGCTCCCCTGCTCGACCACGTGCCCGCTCTCGAGCACCGCGACGTTGTTGCAGATCTTTTGCACCACGTCCATGGAGTGGGTGATGACCACGAGGGTCACGCCCGTCTCGCGGTTGATGTCGCGCAGGAGCTTCAAGATCGTGTTGGTGCTCTTGGGGTCGAGCGCGCTCGTGGCCTCATCGCACAGGATGACCTCGGGTTCGCAGGCGAGCGCACGCGCGATGGCGACGCGCTGCTGCTGGCCGCCGGAGAGCTGGGAGGGATACGACGATGCCTTCTCGCGCAGACCGACACGGTCGAGGAGGGCCAGGGCGCGATCGCGATCCGCCGCGGTGACCTTGCCGTTGGCGGCAAGATACGGAAAGCACACGTTGTCGAGGACGGTCTTTTGCGCAAGCAGGCCGAAGCTCTGGAAGATCATGGCAACACGGCGACGGTAGCTGCGCAGCGCGGCACCGGACAGCCCGGTCACGTCGAGACCGTCGACCACGATGGAACCGGAAGTCGGCCGCTCGAGCAGATTGATGGTGCGTACGAGCGTGGACTTGCCGGCACCGCTCATACCGATGATGCCGAAGATGTCGCCGTCGGCGATATCGAGGCAGATGTCCTCCAGCGCATGGACCTTACCGTCGGGTGCGGCGAGGGTTTCCGCCGCCTCGGACGTCGCCGCGGTCGCGGCGGCGGCTGCCATCGTAAGGTTGGACCCCTGCGCCGAAGCGAGCGAGACGGCGTCGGCCGACTCGCGCGCCACACGACCCGAGCCCTTTTTGGGCAGGTCGAACGATTTATACACGTGTTGGATACTGATCACGGGATTGGCTCCGCTCGATGATATGGATGAAGCAAGAAGGCGGGCCGCCTCCCGCCGGAGACGACCTAACGAAGGCGCCCGGTCTCCCCATGCGCGAGCGATGCGCTCGGCATGGCAAAGTGCCCGGGCGAGGGCATCTCCATGACCATCATCATATGTGCGGCAAACGTAAACATGGGATTTAGGGTAGCAGGGCGCTTTACCCGATGCAAGTACGCAGCCGAAAATGTGACAGAGCAGCCGAGCGGGCAGTCCGCCCGTTATACCTCAGCTCGACATTCCCTCGTTTATGTACCTATGGAACATGGGCCCGAAAATCTCCCAGCCCCTTTGATGTCCCAAAATTCTCCTGGCCCCTTTTGGGACATACCCTCGCCTGTGCAGATACGTGTCCCAAAATTCTCCTGACCCCTTTTGGGACACTGCCGCATGGAAACGGCGCGGCGGAACGGGATATCCCCGCTCCGCCGCGCCGGACAGAACAGCAGATCGAAGCAGCGTACCCGAAAACGACCTACTCGGCGTTCTCCTGGGCATGCTTGTGGCTCGCGGCGTACTCCTCGCGCGTCATGACATCCTCGATGCGCAGGTTGATGCCGGCGACCTCCAGGCCCGTCATGGACTCGAGGCGCTCGGTCACGCGCGTCTTCACGTCCTCGAAGATGGCGGGAGCGTAGGCACCGTACTCGATGATCACCGAGATGTTCACGATGACGCGATTGTCGTCGGTCACCTCGACCGACACGCCCTTGGTGAGGTTCTCGGCGCCGAGCGTCTCCTGCACGAAGTGCATCAGGTTACCCTTCATACCCAGGACGTGGGCGGCCTCGCGCGTGGCGATCGCGACGATCTTCTCGATCACGCCGTTGGAATAGGTGAGGGAATCCTCGGAGTCGAGCTCCTCGTCCTCATCCTCATCCTCATCGGCATCGATCGCCTCGTCGGCTACCTCCACAACCTCATCGCCGGTATCCGCTGCATCGTCAACGACCGCATCCGCCGTGTTCTCGACGGCGCCCTCGATGCGCTCGTCGGTCCCGTCCTCGTGCGCAACCTCGATCTTCAGTTCATCGCTCATGAGATGATCCCCTTTCGGTGTACGTGCGGCGCGCTAGCGCTTGCCGGAAAACAGTCGCCTGAAGAAGTTCACGATGCCGTTGTCGCCATCGCGGATCTGGCCGAGCGTGGCACCCACACCGGCGAATATGGCGATGACGATGGTCGCCCACAGGCCAATCGTCAGGATCAGCACCGCGAGGACGAACCCGATCACACCGTAGAGCACCGTGTAATGGTGCGAATCGGCATATGCCCACACCGCGGCACCGAGTCCCTTGATGAACCCGATGGCGTCCGCATCGAGACGATGTGCCCGGCGCTTGGGCTCCTCCATCGGCTCGGTCGCCTCGTCCGCGACGGGACCCTGCTCGATGGACAGCTTGGGCGACGCGGACGATCTGCGCCCATCGGGAGCGGTCTTATCGCTCATCTGGAACCTCCCTGGTGATGATAGTGGTCTTGCTGGGCAGGAATCGAACGCGTACCTCGATGCCGGCGGTGCCGAGCAGGCGGGTGCACGCGTCGGTCACGCGCTCCTGTATGCCGCGCGCGAGCCCGTCGAGACCCTCGTCGGAAAAGGCGATCGCCTCCACGAGCAGGCGCGCACGGTCGTGGTCGCGTCCGATGATGCGGCCCTCCACGCCTTCGATGAGCACGTCGTCGGCAGCCGCCGCGCGCGTGGCGGCTGACGTCAGCGCCTGCAGGCTCACCTCGACGTTCGGATTGCCGTCGGGATGCACGCACGTCGGATCGGGACGCCGCGCGTAGGTCGCGATGACGTTCACGAGCACGCCGAGCCCGAGGATGCCGATCGCCACGTACGCGGCGATACGGCCCGCAGGGCTCTCGAGCAGGACCCGCACGCGATCGCTCATGACACCCGTCAGCAAGCTGAGAGCGGCGCCGAGGACGGCAACACCCGACAAGAGGTGAATGGTGGCGAGGATGTTCCTGAGCGCTCGCACCGCCGTGCTCCTTCCGATCGTCGCGACCGCCGAGCGGGGTCGCCCATAGATGTACGTATACCCGTCGGCGCGCCCCTTCTTACACGGGCGTCGCCCGCGATACGCACCGGTAACGGAAAGCCGGGCTCACGAACGGCGTCGCGAACCCGGCTCGATTCTGGCTTCGATCCGCGCGGGGACGAGGCCGGCTGGAGGTTACTCCTCCTCCAGGGCGGCGACAACCTCGTCGGTCATGTTCATGGTGTGGTAGACGTCCTGGACGTCGTCGAGGTCCTCGAGACGGTCGATGAGACGCTGGACCTTCTTGGCGTCCGCCGGGGTCACGTCGGTCGGCGTGGTGGGGACCATGGTGAGCTCGGAGCCCTTGACCTCGATGCCCTGCTCCTCGAGACCCTTGGAGACGGCCATGAGGTCGCCGGGGTTGGTCCACACGACCCACTCCTCGCCGGCATCCTCGTAGTCGTCGCCGCCTGCCTCGGCGACGGCCATCATGAACTCCTCCTCGTCGCCCGCGGCACCGTTGGCCATCATGTTCTCTTTCTTGTCGTTGGGATCGACGATCTCCTTGGCGACGACGACCTGGCCCTTGCGCTCGAACTGGAACGCCACGGAGCCGGAAGTGCCGAGGTTGCCGCCCGCGTGGCTGAACGCGGAGCGGACGTCGGCGGCGGTGCGGTTGCGGTTGTCGGTCAGGCACTCGACGTAGACGGCGACACCGGCGGGACCGTAGCCCTCGTAGACGATGTTCTCGTAGACGGCGGCATCGGCACCGGCACCGAAGGCCTTGTCGATGGCGCTCTTGATCTTGTCCTTGGGCATGGACTGCGCCTTGGCCTTGGCCACGGCGGCGGCGAGGCTGGCGTTGTTATCGGGGTTGGGGTCGTTGCCGAGACGGGCGGCAACGGTGATGTTGCGGCTCAGCTTGGAAAAGAGCGCCGAGCGCTTGGCGTCCTGCGCGCCCTTGCGATGCTTGGTAGTGGCCCACTTAGAGTGTCCTGACATGCGAGGCTCCTTCGAATTCATACTACCGTCGCACACGCGCGGGCGTGCGGACGGCCCATAGAAACACACGTTCAAGCATGATATACCGAATGCCCCTGCAGCAAAAGACCCCGACGCCGTTGCCACGCAAAGCGCACGGACCGCCCCACATCAGGTTATGTGAAACCAGAGCGCGCACGATCAGGTCGAACGGCCTCCTCCCTGTCGGGAGGGCCGGCGCGTGAAATCACGTCTGACGCCTTTGCACATGACACCTTGGCACGCCCGGGAGAACGGCGGACCTGGTTTCACGCGAGGAAGGGCATTGTCAACTGTCCGTAAACCCATCCGCCTGTCGAGCACTCCATCCGCCGCGAAAGGACCTGCACGTGGTAGGCTATACGCGACGGGTGGGAAGCGCCTTCCCGTCGCGTGCCTCATGGAAGGAGCCACCGCCATGTTCTGCCCTCAATGCGGTCATCCGAATCCCGATAACGCCAAGTTCTGCGCCGGCTGCGGAAAACCGCTTCCCGATTTCCCCGGTGCCGCCCGCGCAACCACCGCCGCGAGCGCCCCGCAGGCGACCACGACGGCACGGCCCCAGCAGCCGAACGCTGAGCCGAGCCAGACCTACGCGTACGACCAGGCATCCTCCTCGCCCATCGTCGAATACGGTACCCCCGTGCAGCCCGCGAACTCCAACGACACGACGCTGCGCATGGTGGCGTTCATCTTCTGCATCCTGTCGTGCGTCGGCTTCGGATGGATGATCGTCCCGCTCATTTGGATGGTCCCCATGACCGTCCACGCATACAACATCTACAAGGGCAAGAAGTCCAACACGATGGCCTTCGGCATCTGCACGCTCATCTTCTGCAACTTCATCTCGGGCATCCTGCTGCTCATCTCCACCAAAGACGAGTAGGCGCAGACGCCCGCTTCGAACCGGATCGACGCGAAATCGCGTCCTGCGTATTCGCACATGGGCCCCGCAGGACTCATGTGCGAATACGCAGGACGCGATTTCGCGCAAGACGTGATTTCACCCGTCGACATACCGTTAAACGCAAGGAGAAACTCCATTCCAAAAAAGTTGTTGCATGGTTGACACCACATGGCTATGATGCGTGCCAACCACAGGGAGGTCGCGCGAACCCTGTGGCCATGTATTCCGCTTTTCCGCCGGAGCGCTCAGCTCCGAACGGTGGGAAGGAGAGGTCTCATGGAACGACCGAACGACGCATCGTCGCATGCGGCGATGAGCCAAGATCCCGACCCTCACCTGGGGTCGAGCACGCATGCGCAGGCAAACGCGAACGCTGGCGATCTGCTGGAATCAATCAGACACGCGACAATCGAAGAGGCACTCGAACGGCTTTCGGCTAACACCGGCGGGCTGAGTTCGGAGGAAGCGGCGCGACGCCAGACGACGTACGGCAAGAACCTGATCGAATCGGGCAAGAAACGCTCGCCTGTGCTGGCGTTCCTGTCGAACTTCACGCACCTGATGGCGATCCTTCTGTGGGTCGCGGGCACCATCGCCTTTATCGCCGGATTACCCGAACTGGGCGTCGCCGTATGGCTCGTCAACATCATCAACGGCGTCTTCAGCTTTTGGCAGGAAGCCCGCGCGAGCCAGGCGACCGAAGCGCTCAAGAAGATGCTCCCCGCCTACACCGACGTCATCCGCGACGGGCAGGAGCAGAAGATCTTGGCAGAGGACCTCGTCCCCGGCGACATCATGCTGCTCGCCGAGGGAGATAGGATCTCGGCGGACGCCCGCGTCATCGCGAGTTCGGACCTGCAGGTCAATCAATCCACCTTGAACGGCGAATCGAACCCCTCGCGCAAAGTCGCCGACGCCGTGCTCGAGGAAGGTCTCTCGCCCGCCGAGATACCCAATCTGGTGTTCGCCGGCACGAGCGTCTCGGAGGGCAACGGGCGCGCCGTCGTCATGCGCATCGGCATGGACACCGAGTTCGGCAAGATCGCGAGCCTCACCCAGAACATGCAAGAGGCGCCCAGCCCACTTCAGCGCGACCTCGACCGTCTGACCAAGCAGGTCACCGTCTTCGCCATGTGCATGGGCCTCATCTTCTTCGCCTTGAGCATGTTCGTCGTGCGCGAGCCGTTCGCGAGCTCGTTCATCTTCGCGCTCGGCATGGTCGTGGCGTTCATTCCCGAGGGCCTGCTGCCGACCGTGACCCTGTCGCTGGCCATGGCGGTACAGCGCATGAGCAAGCGAAACGCTCTGGTCAAGAAGCTGAATTCCGTCGAAGCACTCGGATCGACGAGCGTCATCTGCACCGATAAGACCGGCACGCTCACACAAAACGAGATGACGGTCAACCACCTGTGGACCGCGACGCGCGAATACGACCTGACGGGCGTGGGCTATGCGCCGGTCGGCACCATCGAGTCGCAGGGAACGACGTATCGCGCCGTGGACGACCCCGACTTGGAGCTCCTGCTCGAAGGCGGCCTTCTATGCGGCAACGCGCGCTTGCGCGCACCGGAAAACCCTGAGCAGCGCTATGAGGTCTACGGCGACCCCACCGAGGCGTGCCTGATCGTATCCGCGCAGAAAGGCGGAATCGATCCCGCCGAGGTCGAGCGGCGCATGCCCCGCGTGAAGGAGCTGCCCTTCGAGAGCCGCCGCAAACGCATGACCACGGTGCATGCGCTCGAGGACCCCATCGACGGCGCCACGCGTATCGCCTTTACCAAGGGCGCGCCCAACGAGGTCGTACGCCTCGCCGACACGATCCGCGTCGCCGGACGGGCCGTGCCCATGACCGAGGAGCTCCGCACGCGGATCATGGAGGCCAACGACGCCTACGCCGCCGACGGCCTGCGCGTGCTCGCCGTGGCATACCGCCCCCTCGGCGCCCAGGCGGCGCGCGAGGGCGTGCCGGCGGCCATGAGCGCCTACACGCCCGATACCGTCGAGCGCCACCTCACCTTCGTCGGCCTCGAGGTCATGATGGATCCGCCTCGCCCCGAGGTTGCGGCCGCCGTGGCGGAATGCCGCCGAGCCGGCATCCGCATCGTCATGATCACCGGCGACTACGGGCTCACCGCCGCGAGCATCGCTCGTCGCATCGGCATCGTGGACGGCGACGACCTGTCGGTCATATCGGGCTTCGAGCTTGCGCATATGGACGATGACGAGCTCAAGCGCCGTCTTGCCGGACAGGTGGTCTTCGCCCGCATGGCACCCGAGCAGAAACTGCGCGTGGTTTCGGCCCTGCAGGAGATGGGCGAGGTCGTGGCCGTCACCGGCGACGGCGTGAACGACGCGCCCGCACTCAAGAAGGCCGACATCGGTGTGGCCATGGGCATCGCCGGAACCGACGTGGCCAAGGAAGCCGCCGATATGATCTTGACCGACGACAACTTCGCCTCGATCGTCGCCGCGATCGAGGAGGGACGCGCCGTCTACAGCAACATCCGCAAGTTCCTGCTCTATATCTTGAACTCCAATGCGCCGGAAGCCGTGCCGAACGCGGTGTATCTGCTCTCGGGCGGAGCGGTCCCGCTGCCACTGACCACCATGCAGATCCTCACCATCGACCTGGGCACCGACATGCTGCCGGCACTCGGCCTGGGCACCGAACCGCCCGAGCGGACCGTCATGGACCAGCCGCCGCGCGACCCCGACGAACGGTTGCTCAACCGTCGCGTGCTGGTCAAGGCGTTCCTCTGGTACGGCCTCATGGGCTCGGTCGCCGCCATGATCGGGTACTTTTTGGTCAACGTACTCAACGGCTGGCCCGACGTGCCGCTTGCTGGCTTGGGCGACGAGACCGACCCGGTCTACATCCAGGCGACGACCATGACGCTCGCCGGCATCGTCTTCGCCCAGATCGGCCAGGTCATGAACTGTCGCACCGAAAAGACCTCGGTGTTCAAGGTCGGCCTGTTCTCCAACCGCAAGATCTTGGTCGGCATCGTCTTCGAGGTCGCGCTCATCGTGTTCCTCACGATGTTCCCTCCGCTGCAAGGCGTGTTCAACACGACACCGCTCGCATGGCAGGACTACGTCTTCTTGTGCTGCATCCCGCCCGTGGTGATCGCCATCGAGGAGGCGCGCAAGGCATGGCTGCGCCACCGCGACGCGACACGCGCGAAACGAGGTGGTGCGCTATGAGATCGCCGGCGCCCCTGAGGCGCACGACCCGGCAGCTGCATCCCCGAAAAGGACGCCGCGGCGTCGCCGAGTATCGCATGATGAAATCTTTTTCCCCTCTTCGTAAGGATGGTGCACGATGAACGTGATCGTCGTTGGCGTCGGTTTCATGGGATCCGGTTTGGTCAAGCGCCTCGCACGGCAGGGATTCGACGTCACCGCCGTCGACCGCGACCAAGCCGCCCTCGACGCGCTCGGACCCGATTTCCAAGGCGCCCGGATCTGCGGCGTCGGATTCGATCGCGCGGTGTTGGAGGAGGCGGGCATCACACGCGCGAGCGCGCTCGTGTCGTGCATGGGATCCGACGAGGCCAACATCGTCGTAGCCCACATCGCGCGCAGCATGTTCCGCGTCCCGCGCGTCATCGCCCGCCTGCACGACCTCTCCAAGGCCGAAACGTATCGGCGTCTGGATATCCAGACCATCTCGCCCAACGCCTGGGGCATCTCGCGCATCTGCGAGCTGCTCACCTATCGACAGCTCGACGGCGTGTTCGAGATCGGTTCGGGCGAGGTGCGCCTGGTGCGCGCGGACGTGCCGCCGTTGCTGGCTGGTTCGACCGTCCGCGAGATCACCAGCGTCGGGGAGGTGCAGATCGTCGGCGTCTCCCACGACAACGAGACGTTCATCCCCACACAGGGGACGATTCTCGCCGACGGCGACATCGTCTACGCGGCGGTCGCTGCCTCGGCAAGTCGGAAATTCAAGCAGATGCTCGGCATCGGAGAGTAGGCGATAGCTATGCAGATCATCATCGCGGGCGGCGGCAAGGTCGGCGCCCATCTGGCATCCCAGCTCTGCGGCGATGGCGAGAAGGTCACCATCGTCGAGAACCGTCCCAAAGCGATCGCACGCCTGCGCCGCACGTGCCCGGAATGCACCGTGATCGAGGGCAGCGCGACCGACCCACTCGTGCTCGAGCGCGCCGGCATCCACATGGCGGACGCCCTCGCCGTCGTGACGGGCGATGACGAGGTGAACCTCGTCATCGCCATGCTCGGCAAGATGGAGTTCGCCGTCCCGCGCGTCATCTCGCGGGTGAACGACCCGGCAAACGCCTGGATGTTCACGCCGGTAAACGGCGTCGATGTGGCCATCAACCAGGCAGAGATCACCGTACGTTTCATCCACGAGGGCATGAATCTGCGCGACATGTTCACCCTCATGAAGCTCGGACGCGACGAGCACAGCATCGTCCAAGCGACGGTGAACCCCGGCTCCAAGGTCGACGGCACATCGCTCGCCGACATCGCGTTCCCCGCGCAGACGATCGTCGTCGCCGTCGAGCGCGGCGGCAACCTCACCGTCCCCAACGGCCGGACAGTGCTACACGCCGGCGACGAGGCGATCCTATTCTGCAGTCGTGAGGGACGGGACGCGATTCGCCGGCTCTTCGCGTGACGGCGAAGCGCGCGTGAAATCGGATGGATCCGGGTCGGGGGTCGGTGCGCGCCGATCCCCGACCCGTTTTCACGCCCTGAGCGCCGCGACGACGGCGAACGGCAGCGTGAACATCACCGGATACAGATAGCGCAGGTAGGTCGATCCGTTACAGGGGCCGATGAGGCACACGGCGAGCACTGCGGCGAGCGGCAGCAGCAGCACGCAGGAACGCCAGCGGTGCTCGCGCGCCAGATACACGAACAGCAGCACCAGCAGCCACACATACGGCGCCGACATCATCGCCAGGGAGAGGACCGGCAGCTGCAACCATGCCGTCCGGTAGAGGTCGACCGCGTGGCCGAGCGCCTCGGACACCGGCGTGGACCGGCGATGGAAGTCGAACTGCGCGCGGTTCTCCTCGCGCGCCATGATCGTATCGCTCGACGCGGTGGTGTACATCCAGGGCGTCCGCTCGCTCGGATAGAAGTAGCCGTAGTAGTTGGCGATCGTCGCCGAGAGGTAGCACGCCGGGTCGCGAAGCAGCTGCGCCGCCCATACGCGCAGGTACGCAGCGAGGTCGTCGGATGTCGCGCGCTCGTTGAAGCCGTTTTTGACCGCGTCTGACTTGGTCGGCACGTAACGGGACGCCAAGGTGTCATAGCCGAGCACGCGGTCGATGACCGCGCGTTCCTCCGCGCTCACCGATCCATCCGCGGCGCCATCCGCGATACCGGCGTTCGCCCCGTCGTGTTTTGCCACGTAGCGCGCCGTCTGCTGGAACGGGACGGAAAGCACCTCGCGACGGCTGCCCGGCGTGATGTGAAGCGCCGGCATGACGACGGCGGCGAGAGCGACCTGCGCGGCGAGGGCCACCACCAGCGCGGCGGCCGCACGGCAGGCGATACGGCGGTGCGCACCCGCGACGGATCCTTCGGTGCGGCGGGCGGCGCGAAAGCCGATCACGGATAGCGCCACGCAGATGACGGCCGGGAACATCACGCCGCCGTTGCGCAGCAGGGCCGTTCCCGTGCAGGCGAGGATGAACAGCATCCCATCGCGGAGGCTCCAACGCGGCGCGCCCTCCACGGTACCGGCGCGCGGCAAGGCGGCAAACAGGATGGCCGCCTGCGCCACCATCAGCGCGAAGGCGTCGGCGAACAGTACGTCCTTGGTGACAAGCACGGCATAGTTGGGAAACAGCGGCACCAGGGCGAAGATCGCGAGTACGACCGCGCGGGCACCCGCAGGCGCGCCGAGCCGCTTGAGCGCGGACACCAGGTACGCCGCGCAGGCGGCGGTCGCCGTGAACTGCGCAAGCGTGTAGATGAACAGTCCGACGTTCTCGTCGCCGAACATCGCCATACCGAGTTGCACGCATCCGCCGAGGATCGCGGTATGCACTACGGGATGATGGCCGTTGAGAAGCATGTCCGGATCGAGCAGCTCGAGATACGAACTCGTCCCGCTCGGCAAGCCGAACCACTGACGGATCTGGTCGCCCGTGTCGCCCATGAACACCCCGGGAGCGCTGGCGACAAGCGTCGGCAGCCATGCGACGATCAGCGCAATACACGGCACGGCGAATGGATGGCGATCGAGCAGGCGCCGCGCGGCGCTCACGAACGCGCCCGCACTCCGTGCGCCCGCGCGCTCCCGGCGCCGCAGTACGTAGTCGAACAGCTCGAACAGCACGGTGATCCCGACGATGCCGAAGATGCACCAGCCCGCTGCGGCGACGAGCGATTCGATGACGCGGCTCGCACCGCCGAGCGCCAACGAGGCATCGCCGGTCGTATCGTAGCTTTTCCCGACCACCATGCAGCAGGCAAAGCCGATCGCCGGCAGCAGCACCGAAGGCCTCCGGGCGCTCCGCATGCCGAACATGACGGCGCGGATGGGGAGCACCGCCAGACCGGCGAGCGCGAGCAAAACGGGCGCCGATGCGCGCCCGGAGCACGAAAGTAGCACCTCGTAGCAGATATAGAGCGCACCGGTCGTATCGGGGTCGATGCGCCGGATCGCCTCAAAGGAGGCAGCAGCGGGATCGAGGGAGACCGTGATCGCCACGAGCAGCGCCAGGGCGCAGGCCGCCGCCGTCTGGGCAGGACGGTAGCGCGCGAGCAGCAGCTCGCGCACGCAGAGATCTCGACAGGTGTCGCGTGATGCCATTCGGTATCGTCCTTTCGGTCATCCCCCCGACACAACCGCATGGAAGTAGGCTGCGCGTGAAAAACGTCCGACCCGATTCCACGCGTTCGCATGAGGCTATCGATACCCGATCGCCTTTCGAGCAGACATCTCACCCGTATATCCCTATAACCCTCATTCCTCGATATAGGCGCGCTGCGGCCTGTCGGCGTGCCGCGCGTACGCGATCAGGGCGACACCGATGACCACGAGCGGCACGCTCAGCAGCTGACCCATGGTGATGACGCCGCCGAACAGGTAACCGAGCTGCGCATCCGGCACGCGCACGAACTC
The DNA here is from genome assembly GCA_964602045.1 of uncultured Collinsella sp. Classification (GTDB taxonomy): domain Bacteria; phylum Actinomycetota; class Coriobacteriia; order Coriobacteriales; family Coriobacteriaceae; genus Collinsella. Next base: position 25,945 of record CAZRPL010000007.1, read on the forward strand.
GACGAGGATGCGCGCCACGCCGTACCATGCCACGAACACGCCCATGAACGTCCCCTGGGGCGGAATCGGCGTGCGGCGCGAGAGCACCTGCATGATGCAGAACAGCACGACGCCCTCGAGCAGCGCCTCGTACAGCTGCGAGGGGTGCCGCGCGACGTCTCCCCCGCTCTCGAACACCACGCCCCACGGCAGATCCGTGGGCTTGCCCCACAGCTCGCCGTTGACGAAGTTCGCGCAGCGACCCAAAAACAGCGCCGCCGGCGCACCGATCACCGCAAGATCGGCGATGGTCCACACCGACAGGCGATACAGACGGCACACGAGCGCGCCGCCCACGATGCCGCCGACCAAGCCGCCGTGGAAGCTCATGCCGCCGTGGTTGAGCGCGAAGATCTCCAGCGGGTTCTCGAGATAGTACCCCGCCCCATAGAAGACGACGTAGAACAGGCGCGCTCCGACGATGAGACCGAGCACGACGCCGGTCATGACCGTCACCACGTCCTCGAGCGACACGCCGAGCTTCCAGCGGCGCTGGGCGCGGTACATGATGATCGCCGTGAGGATCGAACCGACGATGTAGGCCAAGCCGTACCAGTAGATCGTGATCGGCCCCCACGAGAACGCGACGGGATTCAGGCTATGGTAGAGCTCGTTGAGCACGATACCCCCTTCGAGCGGGACGGAACCGAGACGGCATGGCGCCCATGTGGAGCAAAGCGGGCGAACCGCCGCACCTCGTATTCGGTCCTTATACAGACGATGCGGCCACGGTGGGGTGGCCGCATCGCGCACAGGTCGTTTGACGCCGCGATTAGAACGGGGCGTACTCGTCGTACAGATCGGACATGTCGCCGCCCATCTCGTTGACGGCCACGACGCTCGTGACGCCGGGCACATGCTCCTTCAGGATGCGCTCGATGCCCATGGAGAGCGTGAGCTGGCTCATGGGACAGCCGGCGCAGTGACCGGTGAGCTCGAGGGAGACGACACCGTTCTCGTCGACGCCATGATATTCCATGTCGCCACCGTCGGCCTGCAGGTTCGGACGAATCTCCTCGAGGACGGCAAGCAGCAGCTTCTCGTTGACAGCCACAGGGGGCTCCTTTCCTATGCGATCGTGCGGGCGGGCGCGACCGGCCCGCAGGTATCCGTTATGGTACTACAAGCTGATACCCACCTGAAGCCGCGCGATACCGCAGCACCGAATTCATCGCGACCCGACGGAATCCGGGCACGCAACTGCCCTTGGCACGCCCGTGTCGGCGCACTGGCACGTTCGTGAACGCCGATGTGGTCACAAGGACACGTTTCCTGTCGTTCCGGGCGCCCGAGAACCCCCTGCGGACGGCGTTTGGGGGCCGTTCGGTGCCGCGTAATCCCGCCCGCACGTACATGCAATGTGAGCGACCTGCGCTTTTTTGCCCGCCTGCACGACAATGACATACGAGCGGGGCCGCCGGAAACGCGTTCGGGGGGTCTCGTTTGACAGTAATCGTGTCCTCGTGACCACAAACGGAAAAACGAACCACAAAACGGCTGTGCGGCTAGCCCAAAAGACCTGTCGCCACGGTCGCGAAAGCCACGATGACGCCCACGATGGACTCGCCGCCGAGCACGCCCGAGGCGACGACCACGCCCGCCTCCTCCGAGGCCTCCGTATCCGCCCCGCGGGCGGCGCAGACGCGGTCGTAGACCCAGCGTACCACGGCGCCGAGCACGGTCGAGATGGACATGTAGAACGGCAGGTACACGCCGAGTCCGAGCATCATCGAGGGGATGCCCGCCACGTAGAGCACCGCACCGGCGAGCAGCCCGATCGCAAAGCCCGGCACGCTCGGGATACCCGACACCATCGTGGCGACCACGTTGGCCTGGGCGGACACGAACAGCGCATCCGTGCCGAACGCCTCGGGTCCGTAGGCCGTCACGAGCGCGACCATGACCGCCACGGCGACGAACGTGCCCAGCACCGCACCGATCGCCTGGCCGAACCACATGGAACGCGGGCTCGTGCCGATGATCTGGCCGGTCTTGAAATCGCTCATGACATCGCCGGCCAAGCCGCAGGCGACGGCGATGATGCCCGCGACGAAGAACAGCTGCACCTGCGTGGCCTCGGAAAACGCCGCCACGAACAGCAACACGATGAGACCGAAGATCTCCATGGGATCGATGCCCGACTGACCGACGGACTGTGCGCTCATGATGGCCGTCACGAAGGCGAGCAGCACCACGACGACGGCGACCGCAGGGCCAAGATCGAGAACGAAGCACACGATGAGCGCCGAGGCAGCGGCCATGAGCGCGAGCACGCCGGCGTCGTAGCGCGAGATGAACCGCGACACGAAGCCTCGCGGCGCGTCCGAGCGCGCTCCCGGCTCACCTGCCGACGCACCGCCGCGGGCAGCCGCCTTGACCCGCGCGCGACGGAGCACCGGCAGTGCGATGTCGCGGATGACCACACCCGCGCCGGATCCCATCATGAGGCCCATGCCGAGACTGCTCACGATTCCCTGCGCCGTCTCCGCATTCCACAGACCGACGGCGTTGCCGCCGACCACGATGCCGAACCAGCCCAGCACGGCGCCGAGCGCCCAGTAGATGATGGAACGGCGACCGGCCAGAAAACCCACGGCCCAGCGCATCGGCGAGTTCTGGATGCCGAATGCCACACCCGGCACCGGCACTTGCAGCACGAGCGAGGGCACGAGACCGAGCACATCGCGCACCACGCACCACAGACCGGCTATCGCCATGGAGCCGAAGAGTTTGCGTCCGGTGGAGCCGCCGTCCCGACTGGCGAGCAGGGTCTCGGCCGCAGCGGTGCCGATGGGGTACTCGAGGTCGGATTCCTCCACGAAGTGCCGCTGGATGAGCGCGGTGCACACGAGGCCGAGCAACGTACCGGCGAGCGCCACCGCGAGCATCTCGCCCCAGCTCACCTGATCGGTCATGCCGAGCATCCAGATGCCGGGAATGGTGAAGGCCAGACCGCCCGCGACCATGGAGCCGGCGGACATGATGACCTGGGTGATATTCGCTTCGTTGAGACTTGTCTTGCCCACCGCGCGCAACAGGACGAGCGCGGTGATGGAGGTGAAGATGGTCGGCCACGGCAGGGAGCCCATCTTGAGGGCGGTGTAGACCGACGACGCCGTGATGATGACGCAGCCGACGCAGCCGATCAGGATGCCGGCTGCCGACAGCTGCCCGCGCAGACCCGCGCGGTCGCTCGTAGAGCTCATGTTGTTCTCCCTCGTATATCCGCTTCCCCTCGAACCGGGAAGTCGGGTTACGGAACGGACGCGTGAGATTATACAATGCCTACGAGCCTCGGGGCACCATGTAGAATTACCCCAGGGGTTTTTTACATGGGAGGATGATATGGAGCGGGTTCTGACGGTCGACGTGGGCAACACCACCACGCGGTTCGGGCTGTTCGGCGCGGACGGCGGCGATGCACCCGAACTGCTCGGCTCATGCGAGTTCACGACCCGGCAGCCGCTCACCCGCGACGAGGCGCGCATCCAGGTGCGCCAAGCGCTCGCGCTGCTCGCCGCCCGCGCCATCGACGGCGCCATCCTCTCGTGCGTGGTGCCCTCGCTCACCGACACCTGGCGTCAGGCGCTCGCCGCCCTCTGCGACAGGAGGCCGCTCGTGGTGGGGCCGGGCCTCAAGACCGGTGTGCAGATGCGCTACGACGACCCGTCCGAGGTAGGACCGGACCGCATCGCCGACGTGGTCGCCGCACGGGCCACCTACGGCGCACCGGTGGTCGTGGTCGACCTCGGCACCACGACCAACTTCGAGATCATCGATGAGCGGGGAGCATTCGCCGGCGGCATCATCGCGCCGGGCGTCGCGCTCGGCGCCCGCTCGCTCGCCGAGGCGGCAGCGCGCCTGCCCATCATCGAGCTGCGCGCGCCGGCGCACGTCATCGGCCGCAACACCCGTACCGCCATGCAGTCGGGCGTGGTCTTCGGCGAGGTCGCGCGCATCGACGGGCTACTCGACGCCGCGATCGCCGAGGCCGAGCTCGCCGATCCCACCGTCATCGTGACCGGCGAGGGCGCCACGACCATCGCCGCCCTGTTGCGTCACGACGCGACCGTGGACGACACCCTCACGCTGCGCGGCCTCGCCCTGCTCTGGACAGCGAACCGCAAATAGCGGGAAAAAGGTGCCAGTCCCCATTTTCCCATCAACATGCACATGAAAAGGCGCCCCGCCGGATACGGACCCGGCGGGGCGCAGCTGGGAAAAGGTGCCTGTCCCTATTTTCCCATGAGGCGGTCGGCGACGGCTGCCACGGCTTCCTCGCTCACCGCGCCGCAGGCGGTGCAGGAACCCGAGACGCCCTCGTCCTCGTCGTGATGCGGACGGAACTTGGAATCCACGGCATCCATCTCGAGCGGCTTGATGTGCTCCATCGTGAAGCCCTTGCCCGCGCGCATGTTCTCCTTAGCGACCGAGATCATGAGCTTGATGCGGTTCAGCTGGTTCACCTCGGAGGCACCCGGGTCGTAGTCGACGGCCACGATGTTGCTCTCGGGATGCAGGCGGCGCAGCTCCTTGATCACGGCCTTGCCCACCACGTGGTTCGGCAGGCAGGCGAACGGCTGCGTGCAGATGATGTTGGGCGCGCCGTGATCGATGAGGTCGAGCATCTCGGCGGTGAGCAACCAGCCCTCGCCCATGTTGTTGCACAGCGACAGCACCGTGTTGGCCTTCTCGGCCATGACGGAGATGGGCTCGGGGCGCTCGAAGCGCACGGACTTCTCCAGTAGGTCGTCGACCGGCTTGCGCATCCAGTCGACCGCGGCGATCGCCGCGTCCATCGCGGCACGCGACGCCGCGGAGCTACCGAGCTCGTCCTTCTGCACCTTGGCGTTGCTCATCGAGTACAGGAAGAAGTCGAGCAGGCCCGGGACCACGGCCTCGCAGCCCTCGTTCTCGATGACCTCGACCACGTGATTGTTCGCGGTGGGATGGAACTTGACGAGGATCTCGCCGACCACGCCCACGCGCGGCTTGGAGCCCTCGCCGACGAGCGGCATGGTGTCGAAGGCATGGATGGCCTCACGCGAGAGCTTGGTGAAGCTGCGGCGCGTGAATTTGGGCGCGAGCTTGCGGGCACGGGCCATGTACTCCTCGAATAGCGCGTTGGCCGCACCCGGCGTGGCCTCGTAGGGGCGGCAGCGGTAGAGCATCTGCATCATCACGTCGCCGAACAGCACGCAGTACACCGCGGCCTTGAGCAGGCCGGGCGACAGCTTGAAGCCGGGATTGGACTCGTCGAGCTTGACGGCGGCCAAGCTGATCACGGGGATCTCGGGATGGCCGGACTCGCGCAGCGCCTTGCGGATGAGCGCGATGTAGTTGGTGGCACGGCAGCCGCCGCCGGTCTGGGAGATGATGACCGCGGTCTTGGACAGGTCGTAGCGACCGCTCTCGATCGCCTCCATGATCTGGCCGGTCACGAGGATCGACGGATAGCAGATGTCGTTGTTCACATAGCGCAGGCCGGCCTCGACGGCGCCACGATCGGTGGAGGGCAGAAGCTCGAAGTTGTAGCCGCCCGCCTTCATGACCTCCTTCACCAAATCGAAGTGGATCGGCGCCATCTGCGGGCACAAGATGGTGTAGCCCGCATCGCGCATCTCCTCGGTGAAGGGCACCTTCTCGAACGCGGCGGAGTTGGCGCGGCGCTGCGCGGACAGCGCGTACTTGTGCGTGGCGAACGCCGGGGCGTCGTCGCTCGGCGCCACGGGCGCAGCATCACCGAGCTCGTAGGCCTCACCGGCGGCAGCGGCCTCGGCGGCGCGCTCGGCCTCCTGATCCTTGAGGGCGGCCATGAGCGAGCGGACGCGGATGCGCGCCGCGCCGAGGTTCGACACCTCGTCGATCTTGAGCACGGTGTAGATCTTGCCGGAACCCTCGAGGATCTCCTGCACCTGGTCGGTGGTGAGGGCGTCCAGACCGCAGCCGAAGGAGTTCAGCTGGATCAGGTCGAGATCATTGCGAAGCGTCACGAGCTTGGCCGCACGGTACAGGCGGCTGTGGAACATCCACTGGTCCACGACGCGGATCGGGCGGTCGGGCTTCACCAGATGCGCCACCGAATCCTCGGTGAGCACCGCGAACCCGAAGCTCGAGATGAGCTCGGGCAGGGCGTGATTGATCTCGGGGTCGTTGTGGTAGGGACGGCCGGCGAGCACGATGCCGTGGCCGCCGTGCTCCTCGATCCAAGCGATGGCCTCCTCGCCCATGGTCTGGATCTGCTCGTGGAAGGCGGCGTCGACCTCGTAGGCGGCGTTCACCGCGGCGTCGATCTCGGAGCGGGTGATCTTGGCTCCGCGCACGCGGCCGCGACCGGCCTCGGCGTCGGCCACACGGTCGACGGCGATGAGCTGGTACAGGCGGCGCTTGAGCTCGACCTTGTCGTGATAGGGCACGAACGGGTACATGAACTCGACGTCGTTGGCGGCGATATCGTCGATGTTCAGACCGAGCGCCGTGGGGTAGCTCATGACGATCGGGCAGTTGTAGCAGTTGCCCGCGGCCTCGTCCTCCTTGCGCTCCCAGCGGATGCAGGGCATCCAGATGAAGTCGACGTCCTTGTCGATGAGGTTCATGATGTGGCCATGGGAGAGCTTGGCCGGGTAGCACACGGACTCCGAGGGCATGGACTCGATGCCCGCCTCGTAGACCTTCTTGCTCGAGTTATCCGACAGCACCACGCGGAAGCCCAGCTTGGTGAAGAACGCGTGCCAGAACGGATAGTTCTCGTACATGTTGAGCGCACGGGGGATGCCCACCGTGCCGCGCGGGGCGTCGGCCTCATCGAGCACGGGACGGTCGAACAGCAGCTCGTTTTTGCGGGCGAACAGGTTGGGGGCCTCGGTCTTGGTCTTCTTATGGCCCGCGCCCTTCTCGCAGCGGTTGCCGGTGATGAAGCGACGGCCGCCGCCGAAGTCGTTGATGGTGAGCTGGCAGTTGTTGGAACAGCGGCCGCAGCGGGCGTGCTTCTGCGTGACGGTGAGCGTCGCGATCTCGTCGGCCGTGAGGATGGTCGAGGTGCCCGTCTCGCCCGCACGGTCGCGTGCGAGCAGGGCCGCGCCGTAGGCGCCCATGCAGCCGGCGATGTCGGGACGGATGGCATCGACGCCGGTGAGCTGCTCGAAGGCGCGCAGCGTGGCGTCGGACATGAAGGTGCCGCCCTGGACGATGACCTTGGTGCCGATCTCCTTGGGATCGCGCAGCTTGATGACCTTGAACAGGGCGTTCTTGATGACGGAGTAGGACAGGCCGGCGGCGATGTCGCCCACCGTCGCGCCCTCCTTCTGCGCCTGCTTGACGCGGGAGTTCATGAACACCGTGCAGCGGCTGCCCAGATCGACCGGGTTCTTGGCGCGGATGGCCTCCTCGGCAAAGGCGCGCACGTCCATGTTCATGGACACGGCGAAGCTCTCGATGAAGCTGCCGCAGCCCGAGGAGCACGCCTCGTTGAGCATGATGTGCTCGATGACGCCGTCGCGCACGCGCAGGCACTTCATGTCCTGGCCGCCGATGTCCAAGATGAACTCGACGCCCGGCAGGAAGGCCTTGGCACCGCGCAGGTGCGCCACGGTCTCGATCTCGCCCGAATCGGCCTTGAGCGCCTCGATGAGCAGGGCCTCGCCGTAGCCGGTCGTGGTCACGTGCCCGATGGTGCAGCCCGCGGGGATGTGCGCGTAGAAGTCGGCCATGATCGTCTTGGCGGTACCCAGGATGTCGCCGTTGTTGTTGCCGTACCAGGTGTGCAGCAGTTGGCCATCCTCGCCGACCATCGCCGCCTTCATCGTGGTGGAGCCGGCGTCGATACCGATGAACACGCGCCGGCTATCGTAGCTCGCAAGATCGCCCTTGGGCACGACCTCGCGGTCGTGGCGGTCCTTGAAGGCGCGGTACGCCTCGTCGTCGGCGAACAGCGGATCCAGGCGCGCGACCTCGGAGCCCTGCGTGTCGCCGAGCGAATCGATGGCCGCGATGAGCTCGGGGAATGTGGAGAGCTTATCGGACTCGCGGGCCATGGCGGCGCCGCTCGCCACGAACAGGTGGGCGTTCTCGGGTACGATGCGATGCGCCTCGTCGAGCTCGAGCGTGATGTAGAAGCGGTGGCGCAACTCGGAGAGGTACTGCAGCGGGCCGCCGAGGAAGGCGACGTTGCCACGGATGGGACGGCCGCACGCGAGGCCGGAGATGGTCTGCGTGACGACGGCCTGGAAGATGGAGGCCGCGACGTCCTCGGGGCGGGCGCCCTCGTTCAGCAGCGGCTGCACGTCGGTCTTGGCGAACACGCCGCAGCGGCTGGCGATCGGGTAGATGGTGGTCGCGCCCTTCGCGAGCTCGTTCAAGCCGGAGGCGTCGGTGTGCAACAGCGTGGCCATCTGATCGATGAACGCGCCCGTGCCGCCGGCGCACGTGCCGTTCATGCGCTGCTCGATGCCCTGGTCGAAGTAGATGATCTTGGCGTCCTCGCCGCCCAGCTCGATGGCGACGTCGGTGGCGGGGATGAGGGTCTCCACCGCGCGCTTGCTCGCGATGACCTCCTGCACGAACTCGAGGCCGAGCCACTGCGAGAGCAACAGGCCGCCCGAACCGGTGATGGCGCAGGTCATGGGCGTGTCGCCGAGCAGGCCGACCGCGCCGGCGAACAGGTCGCGCGCGCAGGCGCGCACGTCGGTGTGGTGGCGCTGGTACTTGGCGTAGACGATGCCGTTGTCGTCGTTCAGCACGGCGAGCTTGACCGTGGTGGATCCCACGTCGATGCCCAGATGCAGCGTTCCGTAGACGTTGTCCGGGTTCCAGATGGCCCCCTCGGGCACCGTGGCGCCGTCCATCTTGATGTCCTCACTCATGGGTGCGTCCTTTCCGTTCCTCAAGCTGCAGGTTCAAGAGCTTCATGCCGTATGCGGGCACGTTGATGTCGATGGGTTTGCCGTACAGGTCGCCCGGGCGCACGAAGGCGATGACCGTCATGATGCGCGCCATGGTCTCGGGACTCTCGCGCAAGCCGTTTTCGAACCAGCGCTGCACCACGCCCACCTCGGCGGTGACGACGTAGCTCAGGTAGTAGTCGAAAAACGCGCCGAGCGCCCCCGGGAAGATGCCGGTCTGCATGCGATCGGCCACCGTGGCGCGCGCGAGGTCGATGAGCTTCTTGATGAAGGCGGGATCGCCGCCCGAGCCGAGCAGCGACCCGATGAGCTCGCTGTTGTCGCGCAGGTAGCACAGAAGCTCGACCGAGCCGGGCGCCGGCTCGAGCTCGTCGATGTTGCGGTAGAGCTCCGGCAGCGTCGCGGAGCCGATGCGCTCGATGCGGCTGCGGATCTCGTGCAGCAACGCCGTCTCGACCTGCTCGACGAAATCGGGGATGTCCTTGTAGTGCGTGTAGAACGTGCGCCGCGTAAGGCCCGCACGGTCGGTGAGCGATGCCACCGTGATGCGGGAGAGGTCCTCGCCCTCGCCGAGCTGCTCGGTCAGCGCACCGATGAGCGCGTGCTGCGAGCGGCGCGAGCGGCGGTCGCACTTGTAGTCGGCCTGAGCCATGCAGTCCTTTCGGTTGCAATTTCACTCTGTGTGCATTATTGCACACCGTGTGCATGAATATACCGTGGGTCCACGCCGGCACGGTCTCTGCACAAGCGACAGGATGGGGCCGGGTTTGATCTTGCCGATCGGATCGAATGCGCGCACGTGACGAGATCGAACCCCGACAAGATCGAACCCGGCCCCATCCTGTCGCCATCCTATCGCTCGTAAGTGGGCATACTGGGGATATGCCTTCGCATAAGGAGATGATCGCATGTCCGTCCTCGCCGCTTTCGCCGTTCCCCATCCGCCGCTCATCGTCCCCGGTGTGGGAGGTGGCCGCGAGACGGGTATCCGGGCAACCGTCGACGCGTATCGCGAGGTCGCCCGCCGCATCGCCGACCTTGCACCCCGGACCATTGTGATCTCGAGTCCGCACGCGACGTGCTATCTCGACTACCTCCACATCTCGGGCGGCGAGGGCGCGCACGGAACGTTTGCCCAGTTCGGCGACCGCGCCGACGGAAGCCGTGTGCGCTACGACCGCGAGTTCGTCGACACCCTGTGCCGCTTGGCGGACGAGCAGAACGTCCCCGCGGGAACGGCCGGCGAGCGCGTCCCCGACCTCGATTGGGGCGTGCTCGTCCCGCTGCATTTCGTACAGGAGGAGTACGAGCACCGCCGTGAAACGGGCTGCGAGCCCGACGCCTACCGCATCGTGCGCATCGGCATATCCGGGCTCTCCCCGCTCGATCACTATCGCCTGGGCAAGCTGGTGCAGCGCGCCGCCGAGGATCTCGACCGCCGCTGCGTCTACATCGCCTCGGGCGACCTGTCGCATAAACTTGCCGAAGACGGGCCGTACGGGTTCGCGGCGGACGGTCCCGTGTTCGACGACTACGTCTGCGAGGCGTTCGCGGCTGGCGATTTCCTCGCCCTGCTCACCGCCGATCCGGGCATGTGCGAGCGTGCCGCCGAATGCGGCTTGCGCTCGTTCCAGATCATGGCGGGCGCACTCGACCGCACGGCAGTGCGTGCCGAGGTGCTCTCGCATGAGGGACCCTTCGGCGTGGGATACGGCGTCGCCGCGTTCACGCCCGCAGGCGCCGTCGGATCCGACGGATCGCGCGCGATCGACGAGCAGTACGCGACGTGGCACGCCGAGGGCATGATGCGACGCAGGACAGCCGAAAGCCCTTGGGTACGCCTCGCGCGCTTCTCGCTCGAATCCTATGTGCGTGACGGCGTCCGCGTCGATCCGACGCGCGACCTGCCTGACGACCTTGCCGCAGCGCTTCCCGACGAGCTGTTCTCCACCGCCGCCGGCGCGTTCGTATCGCTCAAGAAGGACGGCCAGCTGCGCGGCTGCATCGGGACCATCCTGCCCACGCGGGACACGCTTGCCGCCGAAATCTGCGCGAACGCCGTCTCGGCGGGATGCCGCGACCCGCGTTTCGATCCGGTGGATGCCGATGAACTCGCCGAGCTCGTCTACGACGTCGACGTCCTGTCGGCACCCGAGCGCATCTCCGGACCCGAGGAGCTCGACCCCGCCCGCTACGGCGTGATCGTGAGCGCGAGCCGAGGACGACGCGGTCTGCTGCTGCCCGACCTCGACGGCGTGGACACGGTCGACGAGCAGCTGCGCATCGCGGCACGCAAGGGCGGCATCAATCTGGACGAATCGAGCGTCACGCTCGAGCGCTTCACCGTCACCCGCCATCTGTAGCGGGAAAAAGGTGCCTGTCCCCTTTTTCCCACCGTGTTTGGAGGCGTTATGAGCACGACCTGCACCGCGTGCCCGCGGCACTGCCGGCTCGCGTCCGGGCAGCCCGGATTCTGCCGGGCGCGGCGCAACCGCGACGAGGCCGTCGTCGCCGAGAACTATGGCCGCGTGACCTCGCTTGCGCTCGACCCGATCGAGAAGAAGCCGCTCGTACGCTTCATGCCCGGGACCTTCGTGGTGTCGGTCGGCAGCTACGGCTGCAACCTGCGTTGCCCGTTTTGCCAAAACGCCGATATCTCACAGGCGGGCGCCGCCGACGTACCGTGGCGCGAGATCTCGCCACAAGAGCTCGTCGACCTCACGCTCGATGCGCACTCGCACGACCCGCGCGTCGCAGGCATCGCCTACACCTACAACGAGCCGCTCGTGGGATGGGAATACGTGCGCGACTGCGCGCGACTCGCGCGCGAACACGGCCTCGTGAACGTGCTCGTCTCCAACGGCTGCGCCGAGACGCACGTCCTCGACGAACTCGCCGGCCTCATCGACGCGGCGAACATCGACCTCAAGGGCTTCACGGATGCGTTCTACGATACCTGCGGCGGCGCGCCCGGCGCACTCGAGTGCGTCAAGGGGACCATCGCGCGACTGGCGGCAGATCCCGCCTGCCACCTGGAGGTCACCACGCTCATCGTGCCCGGCATGAACGACACGGACGACGAGATCGATGCCGCCGCGCGCTGGCTCGCAACCCTCGATGACGGACGCGGGCACGAAGCCGTCACCTACCACGTCACGCGGTTCTTCCCGCGCTGGCACATGACCGACCGCGGGCCGACGCCCGTGGAAGCCGTATACCACTTGGCAGACGTCGCCCGGCGGCACCTCGAGCACGTCTTCACCGGCAACTGCTAGGCGACAAGATTGAACTCGGCGTCATCTTGTCGCCAAATGGCACCGGGCACCAACCAACAAGATTGAACCCGGCGCCATCTTGTCGCTACTCGATGATGGTATGCGAGGGGCCGCGGTGCTGCTCGCGCACGGTGGTGACCATATGGCGCGGGACCGCGTGGAAGGCGCAACGGCCGATCGTATGGCGCGCCGCCCGCTTGGCGGCAGTGCTGCCGTTAGCCGTGGCGTAAGCGTGCTCGAAGCGCTCGAGCATGGCGATGTCGTTGCCGCCGTCGCCGTAGACCGCGACCTCGTCCTCACGAACGCCGAGGTGGCGCGCGAGCCACGCGATCGACGCGCCTTTGTTCACCGCCGGATCGGTCATCTCGAACATCACCGGCGAGAAGGGGGCGTTCACCACCAGATCGGCATGCTCGGCGAGAAACGCCTTTAGATCTTCGGCACGGCCGGGGTCGGCAACACGGCAGTTCACCTTGAGCACCTCGCGGTCGAGCAGGTCGGAAAGCGACGTCTCGAAGGAGATGGACTGCTGGAGCACCTGGCGCATGCCGCGCATGGCGATCTGGCGCCACCAGGGATCGGAGGCGAATCCGGCCATGCGCATCTCGGCGGTACCGGTCGCGAAGGTCCCCTCGAGCGCGATGCAGTCGAAACAGATGTCCGGAAAAGCCGGGACGAGCTCCTCGAGCAGCTGCGGATTGACCGGGAAGGTCTTGAGGACGCCCTCGCGCCCGACCACGATGGAACCATTCGCGCTGCACATCTCGATCGGCAGACCGTCAAAGCCGTACTCGCGGTTGGAGAGCATGGTGCGCCCGGTCGCGATGACCATGTGCGCGCCGGCATCGGTCACCTCGCGGATCGCGTCGGCGATGACGCGATCGACCTTGTGGAACGCGTTGAGCAGCGTCCCGTCGAGGTCGCTGGCGAACAGCTTGATCACAGATACCGTCCAATCAATGGGAGCGTGGGAAAATGGTGCCTGCCCCTATTTTCCCGTGGGAAAGTAGGGGCAGGCACCATTTTCCCACATCCTGTCACCGCAGGTCAGCCGAGGGCGACGTCGAGGACCATCATGATCACGAAGCCGGCGATGACCCCGAACGTCCCGACGTTGGAATGCTCGCCCAGATGCGCCTCGGGAATGAGCTCCTCGACCACCACGTAGATCATCGCGCCGGCGGCAAACGACAGCAACCATGGCATGAACGGCTGGATCCAGCCGGACACGAGCACGACCAGGACGCCGAAGATCGGCTCCACGATGCCCGACAGACTGCCCATGGCAAATGCCCGCCGACGGGAAAGCCCCTCGCGCGCGAGCGGCAGCGAGACCGCCGCACCCTCGGGGAAGTTCTGCAGACCGATGCCCACGGCAAGCGCGACGGCCATGCCCAGGTAGGCATCGCCTGCCGCGCCGGCGTTTTGCGCCGCCATCGCGAACAGCAGCCCCACGCTCATACCCTCCGGGATGTTGTGCAGGGTCACGGCGGACACGAGCAGCGTCGTGCGCTTCCAGTCGCTCGGCACGCCCTCGGGCTCGTCGGCCCCGGCATGCAGGTGCGGCAGCAGCGAATCGAGCAGCACCAAGAAGGCGACACCGAGCAAAAAGCCGCCCGCCGCCGGGATCCACCCGATCTGGCCGAGCTCCTCGGCCTGCTCTATGGCGGGATTGAGCAACGACCACACGGACGCGGCGATCATCACGCCGGCGGCGAATCCTAAGAAGATGTGGTGCATGAGCTTGCGCTCGCTGCGGAAAAAGAACACCACGGCCGACCCGGCGCTCGTCATGAGCCACGTGAACCCGCAGCCGATGGCCGCCCACGCGAGCGCGCGCATCATTTCGGCATCGATCATACCGACCTCCTCCACTGTCCATCGCATACCGCATACGTATCCCGAACGCACGGGACGGCATCGCGGATCCGTATCGGCGACATGTCAAGATGGTACCCGTCGAGCAGTCATGCGGATGCATATCTCCGAATATCGCCGACGTTTTCGGCACTTCGAATGCGTCCACCATCGACCTGCTCTTTTCCACCCCCTTACCGGTGGACGGCCAACTTCTACGTGTGGTTGAATACCCGCAAAACGGCTAGCCGAACAGCGTGCATTCATCATATTGTTACCATGTATGACCAGACGGATAATCCGTCGCACATTCGAAACACACGGTGATCATGGATATACGACAGATTCGATACTTCGTGTTCGCACTGGAGGGCGGGTCGCTTTCCGCTGCGGCGAAGCGTAGGTTCGTGACGGTGCAGGCCGTCTCCAAGGCCATCTCCGAGCTCGAAAACGAGCTCGGCGCCCGCCTGCTCGTCCGCGGCAACCACGGCGTCAAACCCACGGCGATCGGTCAGGGCTTCTACGATCACGCGCGCAAAGCGCTCGCCGCCTTTGACGAGCTCGACGACTTCGCCCGCTGCTTCCCCACGGACAAAGATCCCGACACCATGCTCGTCGCCCTGTGCTCCCCCGAGTTCGCCAACCGCCAGAGCTTCATCATCAATCTCGAGAAGTTCACGAGCGCGCACCTCAAGATGAAGGTGAGCATCATCGTGACCGGCGGCCGCGAGGCCATCGAGGCGCTCCGCCGCGGCGAGATCGACGTCGCCTGCACGCTCGGCGAGTACACGAGCCCCGACACCGATATGTTCAAGATCGGCAGCCTACCGACCGGCATCGTCGTCGCCAAGACCAACCCCTTGGCGCGCAAGGGCGTCGTGACGCTCGAGGACATGCGCCGCTATCCGGTGGTTTGGTCCGAGACCTACGACGAGTTCAACCGCTCTATCCACGTGATGTACCGTGAGCGCGGCCTCAAGTCGCCCAAGGCCACGTTCACGCCCGAGACACCCGACAACGAGATCGACGCCTTCTTCACCGAGCGAAACGGCGTTGCCTTCGCCGCCTACCTACCGTTCTCGCAGATCGTGCAGGACTACATGACGCTCGTGAGCATCGATCCCTCGCAGACGGTCAAAATCCCCTTGTGCCTCATCACCCTCAAGTCGCACAAGACCGACGCCTACCTCAAGTTCGAACGCAGCGCCGGCTTCATGTTCCGCGGGGGTGGCTTCATCAAGTGATGTGAGAAAACGCCTGATGTTTTTTCACATGCTCATCTGGGAGAGCCCTTAGTCGGCCAAGATCGACATCGACCAGAGGTACGCCATGGACGGCACCGCGGCTTCCCGCTCCTCGCGACGCCCGTCACGACGAGCGGGAAACTCGATCCCCCTCGGCTGCCAGGCAGGTTGCGCATCCGCTGCGGCAACGTCGCCAGTCTGTCGGATATATCCCATGATGATCGCCTCCGCAATCCTCGAATCCGATGGGCGCACGATGCGCTCGAGTGTATCGTGCCACGGCGACGTGGGGCGCAACGCGCTCGACGCCGAAATCCATCGCATGGAAAAGAAGACGTAGCACATTTGTCATCTGCCGGAAACAATAAAAGAACACCTCTGCGATCCGCCCTGCGGGTGAAGAACGTCAGACGTTTATTCACACCGACGCAAATGGGTTGAACGGAACACGTCCCCAACCAACCCGGAATGGGTTGAACGGAACACGTCCCCAACTGACCCATCCCATGAGAAGAAGCCCCTATGACCCTGCTCCTCGCCATCATCATGAACGCGCTCGTCGGCGCCTGCATCGGCCTGACCGGCATCGCCGGTTTTTTGTTGCCGATGTTCTACGCGGGTTTTCTCGGCCTGACGCCCATCGAGAGCCTCGCGCTGTCGTTTGCCGCCTTCATCGTGTCGGGCATCCTGGGCATCCCCGCCGCGATCGGATACTTTGCCGGCGGCTCCATCGGCATCGAGGTGTGGACACTGCTGCCCGCCGCCCTGATCGCCCATGGCATGGGAGTCCTCGTGGGTGCCGCCAACGCGCACCGCATCGACGCGGCTGCACTCAAGACGATCGTCGCCGGCTGCTCCATCCTCATCGCCCTCATCAAGCTCGTCCAGCTCATCGTAGGCTAGCCGGAGCGCTCAGCCGCCCGGCCGCGCGCTCACGTAATCAACACGAGGACGACGGCGACGCGTTTACCGCCGTTCAACGGTGCGAACGTCGATTCCGGCCACCGACGACGTGGAGTCGCTCGCACAGATATCGCGCATCCCGCGGAAAAGTGTGAGACACTGGGTTGGCTACGCAAGCGCGTTCGATGCATGCCAAACGGACATCGAAGGGAGGGGCGCGCGGATGTATCTTTCGCATATCACATCACCGGCAGATATCAAGCATCTCGATCGCGACGCTCTCCCCGACCTGTGTCAGGAGATCCGTCGGGCGCTGCTCGAGTCGTCCGCGAGCGTGGGCGGCCATGTCGCCCCCAATCTCGGCGTCATCGAGCTCACCGTCGCCTTGCACCGGGTGTTCGACTCCCCGCGCGACAAGATCGTCTTCGACGTCTCGCACCAGATCTACGCGCACAAGGTGCTGACCGGCCGCGCGCAGAGCTTCATCGATCCGGCACACTACCACGACGCCTCGGGCTTCGCCAATCCGCTCGAATCCGAGCACGACCTGTTCGCCATGGGCCACACATCAACCTCCATCGGCCTGGGTGTCGGCCTCGCGCACGCGCGCGATCTCATGGGCGCGAGCTACGACGTCGTCTCCGTGATCGGCGATGGGTCGCTTTCGGGCGGCCTCGCGTTCGAGGGGCTCGACAACGCCGCGGAGCTGGACGGCGGCCTGATCATCGTCATCAACGATAACGACCAGTCCATCGCCGAGAACCACGGCGGCCTATACCGCAACCTCGCCGAGCTGCGAGCCACGCAGGGTCGCGCCGCGAACAACTTCTTTTGCGCCCTCGGCCTCGACTACCGCTACCTCGAGGCGGGCAACGACGTGCTCGCCCTGGTGGACACTCTCGCCGAGCTGCGCGGCTGCGACCACCCGATCGTGCTCCACGTGCATACCGTCAAGGGCCTGGGCTTCGCGCCCGCCGAGGCCGACCCCGAGGCCTGGCACCACGTGGGCCCCTTCGATATCGAGACCGGCGCTAAGACGACCGCGCACGGCATCGCGCACGTCGACTACGCCGAGCTCACCGCCACCCACCTGATTCCCCGCATGGAACGCGACCGCTCGATCGTCGCCGTGAACGCCGCGACCCCCTACATCATGGGCTTCACACCCGAACGCCGAGCGGCCGCGGGTTCGCAGTTCGTGGACGTGGGTATCGCGGAGGAGCACGCCGTCACGTACGCGACCGCGCTCGCCAAGGCGGGCGCCAAACCGGTGCTCGGCCTGTATGGCACGTTTTTGCAGCGCGCCTACGATGAGCTGTGGCACGACCTGTGCCTCAACGCCGCCCCCGCCACGATCCTCGTCTACGGTTCGTCCGTGTACGGCAACACCGACCAGACGCATCTGGGCTTCTTCGACATCGCCATGCTCGGCGACATGCCCGGCCTGCGCTACCTCGCCCCCACCGGCGCCGAGGAGTACCTCGCCATGCTCGACTGGTCGCTCGACCAGCGCGAGATGCCCGTCGCGATCCGCGTTCCGGTCGCTGCCGCCGAGGCCGCCGGCATACCCGAAGGCGTCGACCTCGCCGCGCCCTGCGCGGTGGCGCGCGACTACGCATCCGCCTCCTACCAGGTGGTGCGCGAGGGCTCCGACGTCGCGATCCTGGCGCTCGGCGATTTCTTCGGCAAGGGCATGCTGCTCGTCGACGAGCTCGAGCGCCGCACCGGTATCCGCGCCACGCTCGTGAACCCGCGCTTTATCAACGAGCTCGACCGCGAGCTGCTCGACGAGCTCGCGCGCACGCATCGGCTCATCGTGACCCTCGAGGACGGCGTACTCGAAGGCGGCTGGGGCGAGAAGATCGCGCGCTATCTAGGTCCGTGCGATGTGCGCGTACGCTGCCACGGCGTGCACGCCGGGTTCCCGGACCGCTACGACCCCGACGCGCTCCTCGCGCACAACGGCATGGCGATCGATGCCATGGTCGCCGACACGCTGGAGCTGCTCGGCTGATCGCAGCTGTCGGCACAGACGCACTGGACGAACGGTGGGTTTCGGACCATATCGGCAACCGCGTTCCGAGCGCTATACTGATACGGCGCGCACGACACGCGACGCGCGGCCATCTGCACCGATCCGAATGGAGGTCCCATGAACGTCTTGGTCCTTTTGCCCTTCCACGACGGACAGCGCGCGACCCTCGAAGCGGGCGCACCGGATGCCGAGTTCGTCTATACCACCAAGGCCAACGTGACCGACGAGCAGATCGCCACCGCGGACGCCATCATCGGCAGTCTGGCGCCCGACCGTCTGCCGGCGGCGCGCAACCTCAAGCTTTTGCAGCTCAACTCGGCGGGCTACGACAACTACGTCAACCCCGCGGGGACGGTGCCCGCCGACGTCAGACTCACTTGCGCTGTCGGCGCCTACGGCCAGGCGGTGTCCGAGCACATGTTCGCCATGCTGCTCGCGCTCATGAAACGCCTGATCGGCTATCGCGACGACCAGCGCGCGCACGAATGGACCGACCGTGGCCCGGTCACCACACTCGCGAACACGCGCGTGCTCGTGCTGGGCGCAGGCGACATCGGCACGCATTTCGCACGACTTTGCTCGGCCATGGGAGCGCACGTGTGCGGCCTGCGCCGCCATGTGGGCGAGGTGCCCGAGGGCTTCGAGGCCATGCGCACGATGGACGAGCTGTTCGACCTGCTGCCCGACGCCGACGTCGTCGCATCGTTCCTGCCGAGCTCGGATGCGACGCGCGGTCTGGCGGACAAGAAGTTCTTCGATGCGTGCAAGCAGGGCTGCTACTTCGTCAACGGCGGCCGTGGCGACCTCGTCGTGCAGGACGACCTGATCGCCGCGCTCGAGAGCACCAAGCTCGCCAGCGCTGCCATCGACGTGACCACGCCCGAACCCCTGCCCGCCGACAGTCCGCTGTGGGACGCGCCCAACCTGTTCATCACCCCGCATGTGGCCGGACAGTTCCACCTGTACACCGTGCTCGACAACATCGCCGCGATCGCCGCGGAGAACCTGCGGCACCTGGCCGCCGGCGAGCCCCTGCGCAACGAGGTCGAGCACTGAGCGAAGCGCCAGTACCGACGAGATTTCCTGGGAGGGATTCGCATGAAGGTCATGTTGGTCAACGGAAGCCCGCACAAGGCGGGCTGCACGAACCGCGCACTCGAGGAGGTCGCCCGCACACTGGAGAGCTGCGGCATCGAAGCCGAGATCTTCTGGATCGGCGCCAAGCCGGTCGGCGGCTGCGTCGCCTGCGGCGGATGCAACGCCCGAGGCGCCTGCGTGTTCGGCGACGTCGTGAACGAGTTTCGCGCAAAGGCGGCTGAGGCTGACGGCTTCGTGTTCGGCGCGCCCGTCCACTACGCCCATGCCGCAGGGTCGCTGCTCGCCTTCATGGATCGCCTGTTCTACTCCAACGGCCGTGCCGGACAGCCGAACGTGTTCGCGCATAAGCCCGCCGCCGCGGTGACGAGCGCACGCCGCGCGGGAACCACCGCCGCCCTCGACGATATCCAGAAGTTCTTAACCATCTCGCAGATGCCCATCGTGAGCTCGCGCTACTGGAACAACGTCCACGGCAACGGCGCCGAGCAGGTGGAGCAGGACGAAGAGGGTCTGTGGACCATGCGCCAACTCGGGCGCAACATGGCGTGGATGCTCAAGTGCATCGAGGCGGGACGCGCCGCCGGCATCGGGCTGCCCGAGCAGGAGGCCGGCATCTGGACGAACTTCGTGCGCTGATTTGACCGAACGCCTCTCATCGGGTGCCCGCAAGGTCGATAGCCCGTCTTGCGGGCACCCGTGACCGCTCGTTGCGGCGCCCGTGGTCACGAACGAACGATTCCTGTCGGGATCTCGGCCTCTGAGGGCGTATGCAGGCGGCGATACCGCACCGCGATATCGCCGCCTATTATTTTATATGTACTTTTTTATCTTGCTTGATGACGCACTCATTGCGCTTTGTTCTGAGCAAGCACGGTCGTGCCCCAAAGCCCCCTTGAAGACGGCCCGGCATGTCAGTAACCGTTCATTTTGTGCCATCGCCAGCATTCCGAACGGATGCGCGGCCCTCGGTATGTGAGCCCCGTGCATCAACTCACGCAATAACCGCAGCTTCCGCGCCGTCGATCTGAATATCGGTGTTGAAATACGCCGTCAGCGCATCGATGACGAGCTGCACGTCGCGGGCGCCAGCCGTCTCGTAGCTCGAGTGCATGGCGAGCTGCGGGCAACCCACATCGATGGCGTGCATGCTCACGTGCGCGTTGGAGATGTTGCCGAGCGTCGAGCCGCCGGCCATGTCGCTGCGGTTGGCGAAGGTCTGATGGGGCACCCCCGCGTCATCGAGCACGGCGGAGAACACCGCGCGGCTGAACGCGTCGGTGCAGTAGTGCTGGTTGGCGGCCTCCTTGATGACGATGCCGCGGTTCAGGCGCGGGTCGTTGGCCTCGTCGGCCTTTTCGGGATGGTTGGGGTGCACGGCGTGCGCGTTGTCGCAGCTCACCAGCATGGAGGAAGCCAGGGCGCGCACGAGGCTCTCGGGCGAGCGGCCGATGCGCGCGTTGATGCGCTCGAGCGTGTCGCGCAGCAGCGTCGATGCCGCGCCCTGCTTGGTGTGCGAGCCGACCTCCTCGTTGTCGAAGCACACGTACACCGAGATGTCGCGTTCGTTGCCGCTCGCCAAAAACGCCTCGAGCGAACAGTACGCGCACATGAGGTCGTCGAGCTTAGGCGCCGATATGAATTCATCGGCGGCACCCCACACCTGCGGCTTTTGGCGATTCACCAAGAACAGGTCCCGGGCGAGGATGGCGGTCGGATCGACGCCGAGCTCCTCGGCCACCAGGGTGTTCACCGCGCCGTGCGTCAGCTCGCCCGCCGACGCGAGCGGGTACAGATCGACCGCGCGATCGGGAGAGAAGGCGTCGTTGACGCTGCGGTCGAGATGGATGGCGAGGCTGGGGATGAGCGCGACGTCCCGATCAAGCGCGAACAGGCGGCTCTCCACGCGGGAGCCGTCGCGCACGAGCACGCGCCCCGCAAGCGACAGCGGACGGTCGAACCAGGTGTAGTCGATGGTGCCGCCGTACGGCTCGATGTCCAGACGCAGGTAGTCGCCCGGACCGGCCAGCTCCGAGACGGCCTTGAGCTTAAAGGTGGGCGAATCGGCGTGTGACGCGGCGATCTGAAAATGAAAGCCGTCCTGCGGCAGCTCGCGGCCGACGTGCCAGGCGATGATACTCGAGCCGTTGCGCTGCGTGTAGTAGCTTCCGCCCGGCTCCATGGACCACGCTGCCCCCTCGGGCAGATAGGTGAAACCCGCGTCGTCGAGGCGCGCGCGAATCGTCGCCACGGTGTGGAACATGCTGGGGCTGTGCCCGATGAAGTCGATGAGCCCCTGTACCGCCCGATCGGTCTGTTCGGTCATGGTGCGTACCTTTCTGTCCGCGCGGTCGTTGCGCCGCGACCCGGTCGGCACCAGTCTAGCGCGCGGGCGGCATGCGGCAACCCGTTCAACCATCGTGCGGGGTTTCGCCACATCTGCGGAAGGGCTGCCGGCGGGACATAGGGGACAGGCGATTTCGTCCCGAAAGCGCACAGCCGGTGCGGGCAGCGTTCCCAATGTCCCAAAATGCTCCTGGCCCCTTTTGGGACATTGCGTCGCACAACGAGCCGCCCGGGAGGCCGTGGCATCCCGGGCGGCGGTATCGTATGCAATGGCGTGGACGCTCCGGAGGTGGGCCATCTTGCTCAGGGAACCTCACGGGCAGCATTCGGAGAGACGCGTGCACATGCATCGCATTCCGAGCATCAGGGGGAGAAAGGAAAGGCATCGATACTCGCATGTGCAAACATGCAAGATAGCCCACCTCCAAAGCATCCACGCGGCGAGGCGATCAGTTGGCGCTCTCGAGCTCGAGCGAGGCGGATTCCGCCGCACGGCGAGCCCTGATCTGACACAACCGGATCGGCGCGAAAATCAAACCACCTATCAGGTACACCGGGCCACGCAGCAGGCCGAGGGCGCGGTACGCCACCTCGACGAGCGTGCGGATGCCCAGCTGGGCGAGCAGCAACGAAGCCGCCAACAGGATGATCGCGAGAATCGCGTCGACGACGACCTGGTTGTAGCGCTTCTTGCGATTCACGAGCACGCCGAAGCGGGACGTGGCGGCCACGACGTCGGCGGTCGAGACATACGCAAGGAACAGACTGATCGAGTAGAACGTGAACAGCACGCTTCCAGAACCGAAGCAGTCGCGCACCATGATGAGGATTGGGATGTCCTCCTGCGCGATGCCCGGCATACCGGAAAGCACCGCCATCGAGACGAGCAGCAGCATGCCGGTGTTGACGATGATACCCGTCACGGCCATGACTTTGCTGTCCTTGGAAGACGTGAACTGTCCCGCGATCGCGATGTAGGCTCCGGCGAAACCGGTCTGCATGCACGTGTAGTACAGCACGTTGCCGACGATATCGACCGGCTCGGCGCCGAAGGTCTCCCCCGCGGCGAAGATCGCCTCGAGGTTGCCCCCGTTGGCACCGATGAGCGCGAGGGCGATGATGAGCAAGCCGCCGATCAGGATGACCGACATCGGCAGGTTGATCTCGGCGAGCACGCGCGCGCCGAACATCGAGATCACGACGATGGCGCAGGCGAACACGATCGTCGCGACCGTGTAGTCCCAGCCGAGCGTTTCGTTGAGCAGCGCGCCGGCGCCCGCCATGACGCTGCTGCTCGAAACGAGCACGCTCGCCATCACGATCAGGTCGAAGATGAGCAGCATGACGTTGCCGACAATCTTGCTCTTGGAGTACAGCGTCGTGGCAACGTCCTTGTAGCTCCCCGCACGGATCTCGCGCGCATACTCACCGATGAAGTAGAACGCGATACCGATGATCACCATCGGCACGAGCGTCGTGAGCGCGGACAGCCATCCGGCATTGACGAAGTAGGTGATCTCCTGCAAACCGGAGGCAAACCCCGCTCCGCAGTGCTGGCCGAACCAAGCGCCCGCCGCACCGAGTGCGACGGCCCACTGGACTTTCACATGTTTCTTTTCCATCGTCCCTCCGCATAGATCGGCACGATATCACGCGGCGGGCAGTCCCCTCGACCGCCCGCCGCGTCGCTTGAAGCCATCCCGCCCGGTTATGTTGGAATGCGGCCGGGCGGGACGACGGTCAGCGAACCATTAGTAGTCGTAGATACCCGCGGGCTTGCGATCGGGGACCTTGACGTCGATGTACTGCGTCGCGGTCTCGTAGTCGATATCCGGGATAGGCCAGGTGAGCGACTTGCCCTCGAAATACTCGACGACGCCCATGGCGGACATGTAGGACGCGCGCAGCGCGGCCTCGTGCGTCGCACCGCCGATATGCGGGGTGATGAGCACGTTGTCGAGGGTGGCGAGCGGCATGTCCGGCTCGATGGGCTCATGCGCGATGGCGTCGAGCGCCGCACCGGCGATACGGTGGTTCGCGCAGGCGTCGTACAGGTCGGCCTCGTTCACCAAGGCTCCGCGAGCGGTGTTGATGAGGAACGCGGTGGGTTTCATGAGGGCGAGCGTCTCGGCGTTCACCATGTTGCGGGTGAGCGAGGTGTTCGGCGCGTGCAGCGACACGAAATCGCTCTCGCGGAAGATGCGCTCCAGGTCGCGGACGACCTCGACGCCGTCGGGGAAGTCGAACGCCGGCTTGAAGGGATCGTACGCGAGCACGTTCATCTCCATGGCCAGGCAGCGCTTGGCGACGCGGCTACCGATGTTGCCGCAGCCGATCAGGCCGACCGTCTTGCCGTTGAGGGTGCTCATCGGGGTCTTGAGCTTGGCATCGTAGTAGTCGACCAGCAGCATCTTGCGATGGCGGTTGATGTTGCGGCTCATGTAGAGCATGTGCAGCACGGCGGTCTCCGCAACGGAAGTGCTGTTGGAGACGGGAGCATAGGTGCAGGTGACGCCGAACTCCTTGGCCGCCTTGAGGTCGACCGTGTCGTAGCCGGCACCGTGGCGGGACAGGATCTTGAGGTTGGGCGCTGCGGCTTCGAACACCTCGCGCGGCATCTTGGTGATGCGGATGATGATCGCGTCGGGACGATACTCCTTGATGTCGTCGATGACCGCCTCGGTCGTGAAGCCGTGGCCGTCGACGAGCGTGCAGCCATGGTCCTCGAGCAGCTTTCGCGCATCGGGCATAAGAAGCTGGGGAAGCAGAACGATACGGGACATGTTCGATCCTTTCCTAGAAGATTTGCGTGTTACATCCTTGCAGGTGGGAAGCCCTTACCAGATACCGAGGAACTTCCACCACGGCAGGGCGAATGCAGTGAAGATCACGATGATGATGAGCAGGATCAGCGTGCCGCGCACGTACCAATCCTTCATGCTCACGTAGCCATTGCTGTACAGGTAGATCGAGGCGCCATTGCCGTAGTTGTTGAGCAGGCACCCGTAGCCGCCGAAGTACGCAAGGAACAGGGCGAGCACCATCGTGTTCACGCCGGTCGTCGAAGCCAGGGTGAAGATCACCGGGTAGATGGTCGCGACATGCGTGGCGTTGGAAACGAAGAAGTACTTGAGCAGGAAGCTGATGAGCAGCAGCACCGCGATGATGAGCCACTCGTTGATGTGCGACAGATCGAGCACAGAGGCCATCTGAGCAGCGAGCCACTCGTGGAATCCGCCGGCGGAAAGCGCGGCGATGACACCGAAGAACGCGCCGCACCAGACGAGCATGCTCCATGCGCCCTTCTCGGCCATGAGATCGTTCCAGTCGAGCACGCCGAGCAGCAGGACGAGCGCCAGGAAGATGAAGCCGACGGCGTTGGTGCTGATGCCGATGCTCGAACCGACGGTCCAGCCGAAGATGGCGAGGACGAACAGGCCGAGGAGCTTCTTCTCGCGACCGCTGATGGGACCCATCTCGTCGGTCGCCTGCTTGATGAGGTCCTCGACGCCCTCGATGCGACGCATCTGGGGCGGATAGACGAAGTACACGATGGCAGGAGCGAGAAGCAGAATCACGATCGCGGGAACGCATGCGCACTGGAACCACAGGCCCCAGGTGAGTTCGATGCCGGTCATCTCGTAGATGGTCGAGGCGATGACCGAGTTCGAGGCCTGGCCGGTGAGGAAGAGCACGGCCGTCGCCATGGTCACGACATGCTCGAGCAGCTCGAGGTAGGCGCCGATCTTACGCGGCTCGTTCTTGGGCGTGGAGCCGAGCGAGTCGGCGATGCCGCCGAACACGCCGAACACGATGGCCGAACGCGGGGTGTTGGAGCCGGTCGCGGGGCTCAGGACGAGGTCGACGAGCATCTCCATGTAGCCCAGGCCGAGCACCGAACGGGCGAACGGGATCCTGGAGAGTTTGCGCAGCAGGAAGTAGGCGATGCGCTTGCCGAGGCCGGTGCGCTGGAACGCGCTGCAAGCGAGCAGCACGCTGCAGATGAACCAGACGGTCTCGTTCGAGAAGCCCTGGTAGATCGTCGAAGGGGAATCGACGACAAGCGTACCGAGACCGAGCACGATCAGGCTGCCGACCGCCTCGCTGAACGGCTTGAGCACGAGCGCGCACAGCAGGGATAGGAAGACGCCGACCACATGCCATGTCGCAACGTCCAGGCCGACGGGGGCGGGCACTACGAGCGGCATGAACATGCATGCCAGCACGGGGATCATCTTCAGGATGATCTTCATTTTGTTATCCATGGGAATCCTTTTCGTTAGGCGCGACGGGCGCTATGCGGAGTAGGAGCCGTCGATGATCTCGACCTTCTTGGCCTCGAGCAGGTCGTCGACCCACTGGCGGTTGACCGTGCCCTTGGCGGAGTTCTCGGCCTTCATGTGGTCGTTGGCGGCGAGCTTCTGGGCCTTCTCGAGGATCTCGGCGGCGTCCTGGCGCGGGATCACGATGACGCCGTCCATATCGCCCAGGATGATGTCGCCGGGGTTCACGGTGATGCCGCCGCAGGAGATGGGCACGTTCACCTCGCCGGTGCCGTCCTTGTACGGGCCGCCGGGCGTGGTGCCGGTCGCGTAGATGGGCAGCTCGCCCTCGGAGATGGCATCGATGTCGCGAATCGGACCGTCGATGACGACGCCCTCGATCTTCTTGAAGCCCTCGAGGTAGCGGTACATGATCTCGCCCATGATGGCGCGCTCGCGGCCGCAATCGCCCGAGTAGACGATGACGTCGCCGGGCTGCGAGATGTTCATCGCCTCATGCAGCATGAGGTTGTCGCCGCCACGGCTCTTGACCGTGAGAGCCACGCCGCACATGATCTTGCCGCCGGCGCGGGACAGGCGCTTGATCTGGGGCGAGAGCGCGCACAGACGGCCCATGCTGTCGGCGACGTTGGCAGCCGGCAGCTCGCGGTAGGCGTCGACGAGCTCCTTGGGAGGTAGGTTCCGCTGCAGGAAAACCCTGTTTCCGATGGACATGACATACTCCTTTTCAGACAGAAGGGTCCCTAGGGCACCGCATCACCGGTGTCCTGATCCAACGTAGGTTGTGAATGCACAGGGATTGCGGCCTAGCCGCATTCGCTAGGGATCACGGGAGGGGCGGTGCGATCGCACCCGTTCCCTCCAGCGCGGGATGGAGCAGACAAGCTGCTGCCCCAGATTCCGCTAGTCGACCTCCATGCAGAGCGTGACGCCCGCATGCGCAAAGTGGATGTCCGCGTTCATAAGGTCGGCGTAGATGACGATCATGGCCTCCATGGAATGGAGGATGACCTTGGACTGGCCGCTGTGGGCCACGCAGATCGCCGTGATCTCGGTGGGGAGATCGTACTTCTGCGCATAGTAACCGCTCAGGAAACCATGCTGGTAGAGCTTGCCGACATGGTTCTTGACGCTCGAGCCCGAACCGTCCGGGCCCATGTCCAGCTCCTCGAGCTTGCACACGTCGTGCAACACGGCGGAGACGATCACCGTGTCGAGGTCGATCACGTACCCGTGGCGCTTGGCAACCGCCTGGGCGACGTTCACGGAGCACTCCACCACGCCCTGCGTGTGCTTGACGAGCGAGACTCCGGGAGCACGCGTGGCGAACTGCGCATCATCGACATTTTCCCAGGAGCTCTTGTCGAATGCCTCGACCCAGATCTGGGCGGCCTTCTGCGCCAGCTCGGCGTTCTCGACCTGATGCAGCTGGGGGAACATCTCGAACACGTCGTCGACCGTCAGCATCTTTGCCATTTCTGCCCTCACTTTCCGTTTCCGGCACTCGATGAACACCTCCATCGAGTGCCCGTTATCGTGGATGCACCTCGCCTTCGCGCGATAAGACGAAGTTCTTAGTTTCATTATTTCCCTCCTGTGCCACAAAGTGAAACAGTAATGATTCGTACCTACTACAAAGACTTTTTGTTATGATGAAATCATACGAGTTTGAAGGCGGGGACTATGGATACCGTGAGCCTGTATTTTTTCACCGAGCTGGCAAAGGAGCCCAATATCACGCACGCTGCCGAGCGGCTGTTCATCTCCCAGCAGACGCTGAGCAACCACCTCGCTCGGCTCGAGCGCTACTACGGGACCAAGCTCATCGAACGGAGTCCCACCCCCGCGCTCACTCCGACGGGCAAGCTCGTCTACGAGCACGCGAAGCGCGTATGCGAAAGCGACGTCGACGTGCTGCGGATGATTGCTGAGATCAAGGACGGGACGCGCGGGAGCATCCGCATGGGCGCGAGTGCCATGCGCGCAGCGTCATGTTTGCCCTACGTCATCCGAGCGTTTCGACAGCGATACCCCAACGCAACCATCAACGTCGTCAACGCGACCACGCCCACGCTCGAATCCTACCTGCTGGAAGACGGGATCGACTTCGCTATCACCATCGGTGACAGCGATGCCGACCTCTGTCGGCGCAACCTGATCAAAGACCGGATCTACCTCTGCGTGAGGCGCACCATCCTGCAAGAAACCTACGGGGAGCACGCCGAGCAGGTCGAACGCGAGCTCGACGGCAAGGCGAACCTCCCGCTGCTGGCCGATATCCCCATATGCATGATGGACAACCGCGTGGCGGATTACGTACGCCGCGCCTATCGCGCCGCGGGGACCAAGCCGAATGTCGTCATCACCGCATCGAACTTCCGCATCGGCATCGGCATGTGCTGCGCGGGCGGACCCGCGACGTTCGCCACCACCACGAGCCTGATCGCGGACATGCCGGATAAACCAGACGACCTGCTGATTCTCCCCTTGCTCATCGGCGACGAGCACCTTGCGCTGCAGCTTTCGCTGTCCTACCTCCCCCAGCGGCACCACGCGGCGTTCACCGAGTACCTCATGGAACTCATCGGCGACTACTATCGCTCCATCGCGCACGTCGAATAACGGCGGACGGGCACGGCGCCGGGAACGCGGCATGTCCCAGGTGGGACAAAGGGGACAGGCGATTTCGTCCCAGGCGTGTCCCAAAAATCTCCTGGCCCCTTTTGGGACACCGCGGCCAACTGTACACGGCGACCGCGGCGTATGTGGAGCCGATCGGCAGTGTCGATGCGCTCGACGAGGCGCTGGACATCGACGTGCACTCGTTGGCGCGGCACGCCGACGAGTCCGGTGACGCGGACCGCGTTGCACGGGAGCGCTGCCTTGCGCTTCCCGGCGATCTTCCGGCGGCCGTCCAGGCCGTCGTCGACCGCGCGCATGAGGTAGGCGTCGGGGAGACTTGCGAGACCCTTGCGGACGAGTGCGCCGCCCTGGCGTTTTCACTGAAGTATTTCGAGGACGACCGGTTCGTGTACGACCTCGAGGCACCCGACGGCGACGGACGGGGAACATGCAGGTCGTCGGAGATTTTTTGGAGAGCGGGCGGGGTTACTTCCCGCACTTCGCCTCGGCTGCGACCGTGCTCTGTCGCGGGCTCGGGGTCCCTTCGCGTTTGGTGCTCGGTTACCGCGCAAGCGACGTCCAAGCCCAGGACGGCCCCTATCTGGCAACCAACTGCGACCTGCACCTGTGGACCGAGGTGTACCTGTTCGGCGCGGGTTGGCTGCCGATCGACGTGACACCCGCACGCGCATCGGGCTCGGGGCAGGCAAGCGCCTCCGACGACGAACCCGACGAGGCCCCGGATGATTCGCGCCAGACGGCCGACGATGACCGGCAGGCCGAGCGTGAACAGCCGGACCGTGAAAACGAAGAAGGGACAGGCGATCCCGCCAGCCAGACGAACGCCGCTTCGGACGTGCCGAGCACCGGGTGACTCTCCGCCGTCGCGCGGTTCGCGACGGAGCGCGTCGGCTCGGTGCCACCTGGGGCCCATCGGCAACCGAGGAGGACATCGCGCGAGCCGCGGCGGCCTGCGCACCCGCATGCTCCGAGGGCATCGAATACGTCATGCGCGTCGTGTGCCTCGCACGCTACGGTGGCGACGGGACGTGCCCCTGCACCGCGGACGAGCCGACCGCGGCGCTCGACCCCACCCGCTAGCCGCGCCGTGCGTAAACATGTCCCAATATTCTCCTGGCACCTTTTGGGACACGAGTGTGCACCTTTGGAACGTTTTGGGGGCAAAAACGTTCCACAGGCGCACAGTCGAGCCTGCCGCGTTCCGTATCTGCACGCACAGTGCGCCGCCAAACCGCGACATGTCCCAAAATTCTCCTGGCCCCTTTTGGGACATTACAGGACGACGGCCACGATAAGCTCGATCAGGCGGTTGATGGGCATGGAGCCGGGAGCGGACAGCCACGTGCCGATCGCACCGAGTAGGCCGGACAGGTAGAACTCGCGCACGATCGCCTGCTCGGACTCGGAAAGATCGGCATCACGGATGATAAAACGGTCGAGCAGCGGCGCGATGATCTCCTTGAGACGCTCGCCGAACGACGGGTCGCTGGCGATCAGACGCGGCATGTAGCCGTCGAAGCGCTGCGCCAGCCCCACGATGAACCCCATGTGACAGGAGAAATCGAGCGTATCGCCCGCGAGCAGGCGGTTGTCGACCAGCACGCGGACCTGCGACAGAATCTCGTCCTCCAACTGCTCGAACAGGTCGTACACATCGCGGAAGTACAGGTAGAACGTCGCGCGGTTGTAGCCGGCGCGCTCGGCGATCTCGCGCACGGTGATCTTCTCGATGGGGCGCTCCAGGTACAGCTCCCAAAACGCCTGGGTCAGGTTGGCTCGCGTCTGCTCGGTGACCTGCGGCTGCTTCTTCATCGGTTGCTCCCTTCCGCGATGGACCGCCACGCGGCCGGCCGCCCCACGCCGCGCGCGGGCGCCCCGCACCCGCGCGACGTCGCTCGACAATTCCGGCGCGAGTGTCGAGCGGACCTCGTCGGCTCTGTCCGCTTTCACTATACTGCGTAGTAGACAACACGATGTCGAGTAATGTGAGGAGCGTCGACCCTCATGTCCTATATCGAATTCACCGATGTCCTCAAGGTCTACGGAGAGGGCAACGCCGAGATCCACGCGCTCGACGGCGCGACTTTCGCCGTCGAGCGCGGCGAGCTCGCGGTGATCCTGGGCGCGTCGGGCGCCGGCAAGACGACCGCCCTGAACATCCTGGGCGGCATGGACACCGCCACCGCCGGCACGGTGCGCGTCGACGGCCGCGACATCTCGGGCGCGAGCGACGCCGAGCTCGTCGAGTACCGCCGCGCCGACGTCGGCTTCGTCTTCCAGTTCTACAACCTCGTGCCCAACCTCACCGCACTGGAGAACGTCGAGCTCGCGGCCCAGATCTGCCCTGACTCGCTCGACGCGGCGACCACCCTGCGCAACGTCGGCCTCGGTGAGCGCATGGATAACTTCCCCGCCCAGCTTTCCGGCGGCGAGCAGCAGCGCGTCGCCATCGCCCGCGCGCTCGCCAAGAACCCCAAGCTGCTGCTGTGCGACGAGCCCACGGGCGCCCTCGATTACCAGACGGGCAAGCAGATCCTGCAGCTGCTCCAGGACACCTGCCGTCGCGACGGCATCACGGTCATCATCATCACCCACAACTCGGCGCTCGCACCTATGGCC
Source organism: uncultured Collinsella sp. (assembly GCA_964602045.1). GTDB lineage: Bacteria > Actinomycetota > Coriobacteriia > Coriobacteriales > Coriobacteriaceae > Collinsella. The sequence goes on from CAZRPL010000007.1 coordinate 57,184, forward strand.
GACCGCCTGATCCGCTTTAAGAGCGGACGCGTGACCGAGATGACCCTGAACCCCTCCCCCACCCCCATCGCGGATATCGAGTGGTAGGGGACGGACATGGCCTCGGCGTATCACTCGGACATAGCGCGCACGGTGCGCAACAACCTCAAGCGCTTCGTGTCGATCGCGGTGATCTGCGCCCTCGGCGTCGCCATGTTCTGCGGCCTGCGCGCATACTGCACCGACCTGCGCGACGCCGCCGACCGCTTCTTCGACGACCGGCGGCTCTTTGACATCCAGGTGCTCTCCACGCTCGGCCTGGACGATGACGACATCACGGCGCTCGCCGGCGTCGAGGGCGTCGAATCGGCCGAGGGCGGCTGGAGCGAGGCGACCCATCTCGACGTGGATGGCGCGCGTGCCACGGTCGAGGTGAAGGCCATCTCGGACAGCGGTATCAACGAGCCGTACGTGCTCGAGGGCACGCTGCCCGCAAGCGCCGACGAGGTCGCCGTCACGCAGAAGTTCGTCGACGCGAGCGGCCTTGGGATCGGCGATGTCGTCGAGATCGACGAAGCCGAGGATGAGGAGGAGGCCGTGTTCGCGCGGCATCCCTACCGCATCAGCGCGATCGTCACCGACGCCGCGGACGTCTCGAATCCCGAACTGTCGTTCCGGTCGAGCTCGAGCTCGGACTACACGTTCATGGTCACCACGGACGCCCTCGACACCGACACCTACACGGTCGCCTACCTGACGGTTAAGGGCGCCGCGGACCTGGCGACCTATTCCGACGCCTACACCGCGTGCGTCGACGCGGTCGTCGACCGCATCGAGGACGAGATCCGCGCCGACCGCGAGGACGCGCGAACCCTCGCCGTCAAGGGCGAGGCCCAGGCGGAACTGGACGATGCGCGCGCCGAGTACGAGGCCGAGCGCGCCGACGCCGAAGCCGAGCTCGCGGACGGCAAGGCCGAACTCGACGACGCGGCGGCCGAGCTCGCCGATGCCGAGACCGAACTCGCCGACGGCCAGGCCGAGATCGATGACGGCTGGGACGAGATCGCCTCGGGCGAGGCGGAGCTCGCCGACGGCTGGGACGACTACGAGCAGGGCGCCATCGACGGCCGTGCCGAGGTGGAGCGGACGCTCGCCGACGCGCTGAACGAAGGACAGGCGCTGCTCGACAGCCAAATCGCGTCGGGCCGCCAGGAAGGTCTCGTCGAACTCGAAACGCAGTTCGCGCTCGCGCGCATGCAGGCGCAAGCCGAGCTGGACGCCGGCATCGCCGAAGGCTACCGCCAAGGACTCGCGCTCATCGACAAGCGCTTCGCCACGGCTCGCGAGGACGCGCAAACCGAGTTGGATGGGCAGATCGAGGCCGCACGCGACAAGGCGGTCGCCGCGCTCGATGAGCGCTTCGCCGCCGAGCGCGAGGAGGCCGAGGCCGAGTTGGATGGGCAGATCGAGGCCGCACGTGAGGAAGCATACGCCGCGGTGGAGGAAGAACTCGAGGCGAACGGCGTCATCGCCAAGCGTGATGAGCTCGCCGCGACGCTCGCCCCGATCGACGAACAACTCGAAAACCTCCGCGGGACCATCGAGACGTATCAAGAGGCCGAGCAGGAGATCCTCGCCATCGATGAGCAGCTCGAAGGCCTCGACCCCGACGATCCGGAAAACGCCACCCTCATCGGTGAACTCAATGCGCGGAAGGCCGAGCTGCAACCCATCATCGACGAGGTCGACGCACTCGGAGGCGAGGAAGCGCTGGCCGCGCAGGTGGAGGCCCTCGAGCAGCAGGCCACGCCGCTTCGCGAGCCCTTGGCACAGCTCGAGGCGACAATCGAGGCGGCCTACGCGGAGGCTGACGAACAGATCGAGGCCGAGCGCGAGAAGGCGCAGACAACGCTCGACGAGCAGCTCGCAGCAGCCTACGACGAGGCGCTCGACGAGGTCGACACGCAGATCGAGGCGAGCCGTGAGCAAGCCCAGGAGCAGCTCGAGGAGCGCCTCGCCTCCGAATACGCCGGCGCCCTCGATACGCTCGAGGATCAGATCGATGAGCAGCGCGCCGACGCGCAGGCGACGCTCGACGCCCGCCTCGATCACGAGTACGCCGTCGCCCTGAACACGCTCGACCAGACGATCGCCGAGCAGCGCGTCTCCGCGCAGGCGACGCTCGACGCTCAGATGGCGTCGGGACGCAAGACCGCATATGCCCAGCTCAACGAGCAGCTCGCCGCGGCGCGCGCCCAGCTCGAGGACGCTGAGGCGCAGCTCGCCGACGCACGGGCGCAGCTCATCGACGCGCAGGCCGAGCTCGACCAGGGGCGCGCCGAATACGAGGACGGCCTCGCGGAGTACCAGGACGGCCTGGCCGAATGGGAGGAGGGTCGCGCCGAGGCCGATGAGCAGTTCGCCGAGGCCGAGGCCGAACTCGCCGACGCGCAGGTCGAGATCGACGACATCGACACCGCCACCTGGTACGTGCAGACGCGCTCTTCGCTGTCCAGCTACTCGTCCATCTCGAGCGACGCCGACTCCATCGAGGCCATCGGCACGCTGTTCCCCATCGTGTTCCTCGTGGTCGCAGTGCTCGTGTCGCTCACCACCATCACGCGCCTCGTCGAGGAGGAGCGCGGGCTGATCGGCACGTACAAGGCGCTCGGCTACCGCAACAGCGAGATCTACGCCAAGTATCTCGTCTACGCGCTGTCCGCGTGCGCAGGCGGCGGCGTAGTCGGCCTGTTCTTGGGATTCATCGCCCTGCCGGCGTTCATCTTCACCATCTTCGATATCATGTACCTGCTGCCGGGCTACGCCTTCGCGTTCGAGCCGTTACGAGGCTTCGGCGGCATGGCGATCTTCATCGTGGCGATCGGCGGTACGGCATACCTCGCCTGCCACTCCGAGGTCCGTCGCACGCCCGCCGAGCTCATGCGCCCCAAGGCGCCCAAATCCGGCTCGCGCATCCTGCTCGAGCGCATCCCCGCCATCTGGCACCGCCTGTCCTTCCTCAATAAGGTCACCGCACGCAACCTCTTCCGCTACAAGCGGCGCTTCTTCATGACGGTCGCGGGCATCCTCGGCTGCACGGCGCTCATCGTCTGCGGCTTCGCCATCAAGGACTCCGTCGCCGAACTCGTGCCCGAGCAGTACGAGCGCATCGCGCACTACGGCATCATGGCGGTGACCGAATCCGGAGAGCACGACGCGACCTCCGAAGAGCTTAGCGACGACGCGCGCGTCGAGGAGCTTGTGCGCATCTACATCGACACCACGACGCTCAAGTTCGCGGACGGCGAAGAGAGCGTGCAGCTCATCGTCCTGCCCGACGAGTACGCGACGAGCGATACGCTGTCGCGCTTCATCAGCATCACCGATCGCGCGACGCAGGCGAGCCGCGATCTGCCCGACCATGGTGCCGTGATCACACAGAACGCCGCGGAGGTGCTCGGGTTCGATGCAGACGACAGCGTGGACGTGCAGGACTCCGAGCTCGAGCAGGCGACAGTCGAGGTCGCATCCGTCGCGCGCAACTTCCTAGGCAACTACATCTACATGAGCCGGACCGCCTACCTCGAGGCCTTCGGCGACCGGGCGAGCGCGCTTGCCGACGATGGCGCGTTCGAGGCCAACGGCATGCTGATCCGCTGCACCGTCGACGATGCCGAGACCACCCTCGCCGACGAGCTCTCGAACGACTCGCGCTTCCTGTCCGTCACGAGCACCAGCGAGCTCGCCGACGACTTCTCGCAGTCGTTCATGCTCATCAACGCCGTCGTGGCCATCGTGCTCGGCATGGCGGCGGCGCTCGCCTTCGCGGTACTGTTCACGCTCTCCACGACGAACATCTCCGAGCGCGAGCGCGAACTGGCGACCATCAAGGTGCTCGGCTTCCGCCCGCGCGAGGTGCACCACTACGTGAACAAGGAGACGATCATCCTCACGATGATCGGCATCGTGTGCGGTCTGCCGTTCGGCTACGTGCTGGGCGATGTGCTTCTGCATGCGCTCAAGATGCCGCAGATCAGCTTCCTCACCACCGTGACGCCCGTGAGCTACGTGCTCGCCGCGGTGCTGCCGCTCGTGTTCGCGCTGGTCGTGAACCTCATCACCAACCGCACGCTCAACCGCATCGACATGATCGAGGCGCTCAAGAGCGTGGAGTAGATGCACGGTGGGCGCCACTTGAGCCCGCCGTGCATGCGTCTTTCCTCACGGACGCCTTATACGATGGGGTTTTCTCCCCATGCATACATGCCATAACGGCCAGACCGGCCATTTCGGCAGCATTTTGGCATGAAGCAAACGACGGGATATCGACGATTTCACAAAGTGAGTGTTTACATTCGGGATTGCCGAGTATACCGGCAACTCATTGCGATAAATTGCCAGCTCAGAGCCTTGCCGTGATCTGGTGTACTCGCGATATCCCAAACAAAACACTCACTTTGCATAATCGACCCCCCTGCAGGCCGCAACATGCTATCGGATGCTCAAAGAGCGGCCATAACGGCCTGTACGGTAGCCAAAATCCAGGCAACGGGCTCCTAGCCGCCCGCCTACGCGAACAGCACGAGCGCCACAGCCAGAACGAGCGGCATGACCGCGAGCGAAAGCAGCGTGGACAGCGAGACCAGCCCCGCCCCAAAGCGATAGTCGCCGCCGAACATCTGGGGAAACATCCCCGCCACCGTCCCACAGGGCGCCGAGGCGGCGATGACCACCACGAGCTTGACGGTCGTATCGAGCGGCACGAACACGAGCAGGGCGATCATGATGACCGGCACGATCACCAGGCGCAGCGCGCTGGCGACGTACAGGTTGGCGTCCCTGAGCAGGCTGCGGAAATCCGTCTGGGCAAGATAGGTCCCCAGCACGAGCATCGCCAGCCCGGTATTGAGGTTGCCCAGGTCCTGCGCGGTGACCTGGATCACACCGGACAGGTCGATCGAACAGAGGAACAGCACGACGCCCGCCGCCACGGCGAGAATCGAAGGATTGGTCGCGATGCGCTTGGGCGAGATGGTCGACATGTCCTGCGAGGCGAGCCACAAGCCATAGGTCCACAGCAATGGCACCTGTGCCGCGATGCAAGCCGAGATGTAGAACACGTACTGCTCGCCCACCACATTCTGCACGAGCGGGATGCCCATGAAACCCATGTTGGAGATCATGACACCGAGCTGGGCGATACGCCGGTGTTCGCGGAACACGAGCCACGCCACGAACGCCGAGAGAACGGTGAGCAGGGCGGAGAGCACCGCGCAGGCGATGCCCGCCATGAGCTTGTCGGGGCTGAACGTGCCGGCGAGCGATTGCACGATGACCGCGGGCGTCGCGACATACAGCGCCACGCTCGCCAGCTGCGCGGAACCTGCATTGTCGACGATCTTGCTCCGGAAGAGCACGCCGCCCACTATCATCATGATGAACATGGCGACCACCTGCGTGATCATGATCGGCATCGTCGTGGCCAAAGACATCGAGCGCGACTTCCCTTCCCTCGTTATCGTGCACCGAAACAGTATAAAAAAGCGCGGCCGTAAGGCCGCGCACCATCTTGCCCCTCCGTCCAAGTCCAAGGGAGTCTCCACGCGCAAGCAGCCCGCAAAGCTGCCGCACGAGTCGATTGCAGAGCTGGGCCCCCGGCATCTCGATCCGCGCACATTCCACAGGCCGCATGCCGAGGGCCTGCGCGAGGCGAGATGCCGGGGCTCAGCCGAAGGGAATTACTCCGTCAGCAGCTTCGCGATCTGCACCGCATTCGTGGCGGCACCCTTCCTGATCTGGTCACCGCAGCACCAGAAGGTGATGCCGCGCGCCGCGTGCGGGTTGGAGATGTCGCGGCGCAGGCGGCCGACCCAGATGAGGTCCTGGTCGGATGTGTCGATCGGCATGGGGAACCGGTCGTGGGCGCTCGCGGCGGCGCGATCGTCCACGAGCTTGACGCCCGGAGCGGCGGCGAGCGCCTCGCGTGCCTCGTCGAGCGTGATGTCGCGCTCGAACTCGAGCGTGATACTCTCGGAATGCGAGCGCAGCACGGGCACGCGCACGCAGGTGCAATTCACGCGGAGCTCGGGCAGATGCATGATCTTGCGGCCCTCGTTTTGCAGCTTCATCTCCTCGGAGGTATAGCCCTCGGGATCGAAACCGCCGATCTGCGGGATGAGGTTGCTCGCGAGCTGCGCGGCAAACGTACGCGGCGCGGGCATGGGCTCGCCTTTGCCCATGGCGGCGATCTCGGCTTCGAGCTCGGCCATGCCCGGCGCACCGGCGCCGCTCGCGGCCTGATAGGTCGACACGACCATGCGCGTCACGCCGGCGATCTTGTGCAGCGGCCACGTGGGCACAAGGCCGATGATCGTCGCGCAGTTGGGGTTGGAGATGATGCCGTGGTGCCACGCGACGTCCTCGCCGTTGATCTCGGGGACGACCAGCGGCACATCCGGGTCCAAACGGAAGGCATGGCTGTTGTCGACCACGATCGCGCCGGCCTCGACGGCATGCGGGAGCAGCTCCTTCGCCAGGTCGTCTTCGACGGCACCGAGCACGATGTCGCAGCCCGCGAACGCGTCGGGTCCGGCCTCGGCGATCGTGACCGTGCCGAAGGGGGTCTCGATCTGCTTGCCCGCGGAACGCGCGCTGGCCAGCAGGCGCAGCTCGCCGACCGGGAAGTTCTGCTCGGCCAGGCACTGAATCATCTGCGTGCCCACGGCGCCTGTGGCGCCTAGGATGGCGACGGTGTACTGCTTCATTACGGTCTCCTTCCGTAGATGACACGAGGTCGATGTGAAGATGTGAAATCAGGTCAGACGTGATTTCGCATCGGGGGATCGGCTAGAACGGCTGCGGGGTCGGTTCGAGCTCGGAGGTCTCCACGATGCCGTTCTCGTCCGAGAACGCCTTGTAGATCGTGCGGATCGCGGTCTCGAAGTCCCTCTCCTCAACACCCACGATGATGTTGATCTCGTCGCACCCCTGCGTGATCATGCGCACGCTCACGCCGGCCTGGCCGAGCATGCCGAACAGGTGACCGGCCACACCGGCACGGCCGTGCAGGTTGCGGCCGACGGTGGCGATGAGCGCCAGGTCCTCGACGACCTCGATCTCGAGCGGTTTGACCTCGTCCTGGATGTCGGCGATGAGCGAGTAGAGCGAGTCGTGCACGTCCTCGGCCTGCACGACGGCCGCAAACTGGTCCACGCCGGTGGGCATGTGCTCGACGCTCACGTTGTAGCGCTCGAACACCGACAGGGCGCGGCGCATGAAGCCGATGCGGCTCGTGGTGCGGTCGCGCGCCACGTTGATTGCCAGAAAACCGCGCTTGCCGGACACGCCGGTGATGATCGGCTCGCTTTCGCCCTTCTTGGGATGCTCCGAGATGATGGTGCCGGGGTCGGCCGGCGCGTTGGTGTTCTTGATGACGAGCGGGATCCCCGCCTCGCGCACCGGGAAGATGGCCTCCTCGTGCAGGACGGAGGCGCCCATATAGGACAGCTCGCGCAGCTCCTCGTAGGTGATGCGCTCGATGGGCTGGGCATCGGGCACGATGCGCGGGTCGGCGGAGTAGAAGCCCGAGACGTCCGTCCAGTTCTCGTAGAGATCGGCACCCAGGCACTTGGCCAGAATCGATCCGGAGATGTCGCCGCCGCCGCGGTCGAGCAGGCAGATGCGACCCTCGCGCGTGGCACCGTAGAAGCCCGGCATCACGAAGCCGCCCTGCGGGGCGCGCTCGTCGATGAGCTCGTCGGTGCGTGTCATGGACAGAGTGCCGTCGTGATGGAAGGCGACGACGTCGGCCGCATCCAAAAACGGAAGGCCCAGGTACTCGGCCATAAGGCGCGCGGTGAAGTACTCACCGCGGCTGACGAGCTCCTCGGTGCTGTAGCCACCCGAGCGCGCACGCTCGGCGAAGGCGGCGAACTCCTCCCGGATGGGATAGGTGAGCCCCAGGTCGTCGGCGATGTCGAAGTAGCGCTGGGCGATATCGTCGAGCAGGTCGTCGCACGAGACGCGGTACTTGACGTGCGCGTTCACCAGATACAGCAGGTCGGTGACCTTGGCGTCGCCGTCGCAGCGCCTACCGCACGCCGACACGACGATAAAGCGGCGCGCCGGATCGGCGTCGACGATCGCCTTGATCTTCCTGAAATGCTCGGCATCGGCGACCGACGAGCCGCCGAACTTGGCTACCTTGATCATAAGTCGTTGTACCTTCCCCCGCCCGCCGACCGCTCCCCCGCTCGCGCGCAGCTCAGGCACACGGCTCCGGAAACAGACAGCAGGATTCACTTTAGTAGGTGCAAGTGTACTAGGCTTTTCGGTCGTGCGGCAAAATCGGGACGATCGGGGGCTCGTTTGTTTCCAAACGGAAAACGTCCTGTGTGGCGAAGCTGGTATCGGGTGCATAAAACAGCATGCGGACAGCACGATCCGATACGGCTCTGCTACCATATCCCCACGACATACTTTCGTTCGGTAAAGGGGGAGCCCGATGGGCCTGTATCACAGCACGCGTTCTCGGGATATATCGTGCACCGCCAAGCAAGCGATCCGACGCGGCATCGCCGACGACGGCGGCCTGTTCGTATCGGATGCGCTGGGCGACGTCACCATCGACATCGAGACGCTCGCGGACAAGGGTTACCACGAGCTCGCCCGCGAGGTGCTCGCTGCCCTGCTGCCCGACTACACCGCCGACGAGATCGCCGCCTGCGTCGCGGAGGCCTACACGGGCACGTTCGCGAGCGAGGAGGTCACCCCGCTCATCCCCCTCTCGAAGGCGCCCGGCGCCGACGGCACCCCCACCTTCGTGCTCGAGCTGTTCGGCGGTCCCACGAGCGCGTTCAAGGATGTCGCCCTCCAGATGCTGCCGCGCCTTATGGCCCGCACGGGTGATGCCGGCACCACCGACGAGCGCATCATGATCGTCACGGCGACCTCCGGCGACACGGGCAAGGCGGCGCTGGCCGGCTTTGCCGACGCGCCGGGCTGCGGCATCACCGTGTTCTATCCCGAAGGCAAGGTCAGCCGCGTGCAGAACCTGCAGATGTCCACGCAGGAGGGTGCCAACGTCGCCGTCTGCGGCGTGCGCGGCAACTTCGATGACGCGCAAAGCGCGGTCAAACGGATCTTTGCCGACCACGGACTCGCGGCGCGTCTGGCCGAGCACGGCGTCATGCTCTCGAGTGCCAATTCCATCAACGTCGGGCGCCTCGTGCCCCAGGTCGTCTACTACTTCGCGGCGTACGCCCAGCTGCTGCGCGCCGGCGCGATCCAGACCGGCGACGCCGTGGAGTTCTGCGTGCCCACCGGTAACTTCGGCGACATCCTGGCCGGCTACTACGCCCGCCGCATGGGCCTGCCCGTCAGCCGCCTCGTCGTGGCGAGCGACAAGAACAACGTCCTGTTCGACTTCCTGACGACCGGCACCTACGACCGTGACCGGCCGTTTTACACCACCACGTCGCCCTCCATGGACATCCTCATCTCGTCCAACCTCGAGCGCCTGCTGTACTACGCCGCCGACGGCGACTGCGAGCTGGTGGCCGACCTCATGACGCGCTTGGCGAACGAGGGCACCTACGCCGTGCCCGACGACATGCTCGCGCGCATCCGCGAGGTCTTCGGCTGCGGCTGGGCCGATGAGGACGAGGTGGCTGCCGCCATCCGCCGCTGCTGGGACGACAACGCCTACGTGATCGACCCGCATACCGCCTGCGGCTACCACGTGCTCGAGCAGCTGCCCGCCGCCCCCGGCACCGCCGCGCGCGTGCTGCTATCCACGGCGAGCCCCTACAAGTTCCCGCGCGCCGTCGCCGGAGCGCTCGGCCTGTTCTGCCCGCCGGATGACTTCGCCTGCATGGGCGTACTCGCCAAGGCCACGGGCACCACGCCCCCGGCCCAGCTCGCCGAGCTGCGGGAAAAGCCCGTCCTCCACACCGACGTCGTGGACATCGACGCCATGTCCGCCTACGTGGAGCAGGCCGCCGCGACCCTCTAACCCCGTCGGGGGACGTCCCAGCCGTCCCCCGACCTTTACTAGGCGGTTTCGGCCCTGGCCGAAACCGCGCCATCTTCCCTCCCCGCCCCGTGGCCCCAAAGACGAACATCCTCAGGTTCGCGCTGGTGGCCGGCGAGGATAACTGATCCCGTAGGCTTTTCCGCGCTTCCGCCCGCCGCGAGTTCCGCACGAGCCGAAGAGCCCAGTGGGCTCTTCGCGCGAGCAGGACTGTCCGAGCGCCGGGCGGAAGCGCGGAAAAGCCGGCCCGAGAGGAGCTCCTATGATCAAGATCACCGTCCCCGCCACCAGCGCCAACCTGGGCATCGGCTATGACACGCTCGGCATGGCGGTGAGCCTCTACTCGCACTTCACCTTCGAGCGCGCCGAGACGCTCACCATCACCGGCTGCCCCGAGGAGTTCCGCAACGAAGACAACCTCGTCTACGTCTCGTTCGTCGACGCCCTGCGCGAGTGGGGCGAGGAGCCCTTCCCCGTCGCCATCGACATCGCCACCGAGGTGCCGGTCGCGCGCGGCCTGGGCTCGAGCTCGACCTGCGTGGTCGCCGGCATCATGGCCGCAGCTTCGCTCACCGGCCACATGGTCGACCGCGCCGAGCTCGTCCGTATCGCCAGCGCGGTCGAGGGGCACCCCGACAACGTCGCCCCCGCCATCCTCGGCGGCGCGGTGTGCTCGTTCACGCCCGAAGGCGACCTGCCGCGCTGCCTGCGCTACGAGGTTTCCGACCGACTGCGCTTCGTCACGATCATCCCGCCCTACGAGGTCCACACGAGCGAGGCGCGTAAGGTGGTGCCGCAGGAGGTCCCGCTGTCTTCCGCCGTATGGCAGATGGGCCGCATCGCCGGTATGACGCGCGGTCTGGAGACCGGCGACGCCGATCTTATCGCCGCATCCAACGACGACCGCCTGCAAGAACCCTACCGCCGCCCGCTCATCCCGGACTACGACGACATCCGCCGCGTGTGCCTTGAGGGTGGCGCCAAGACGCTGTGGATCTCGGGCTCGGGCTCCACGCTCATGGCCGTGACCGACGACACCATCGTCGCCAAATTCCTGCAGGTGCGCCTGCAGGAGAGCTTCCCCACCTGCGAGACGCACATCCTCACCTGCGATACCGAGGGAGCCCAGATCGAGTACCTATAGGTCGCTTCGGGCCCTCCGGCGGCAAAACCGAGAACCCCTCCCAGACGCCCTCGCCCTGCAACGCCTGAATGTCCCAATTTTCTCCTGGACCCTTTTGGGACATTTTGGGACACGGGACGTGCAGGCGGATGCCGCCGCCGAACGGTATCATGGAATGCCACGAACAACTACCGACGAGGAGCCGTTATGACCGCGTCCGATACCAACAAGCCGCTCCCCCTTCCGCTCACGGTGCTCTGCATCGCCCTCATACTCGCCCCCGCCGTCGCGCTGGCGGCAACATGGGGCTCACTGCCAGACACCGTTCCCGCGCACTGGGGTGCCGAAGGCATCGACCGCTGGGGATCCAAATTCGAGATGATCGTCATGCCCGCGCTCGGTGTGCTGCTCGGTGCCGTGCTGCTGTTCGGCGCCCGCCGCGCGGATGACGCACGCGTCCCCTTCCTCGGCAGCTCGATCGGTGAGCGTGCCGTCATGACGGCCGCGTGCGTCCTCCAGTCGCTCGTCGTCCTCGGTGGCACGATCGGCTGGATCATGGGCGCGCAGGGCGCCGGAGCTCCGGTCGAATCGCTGACCGGTTCGCTCAACCTCCAGGTACTCGGCGTGCCGGCGATCTTTTTGGTCGCAGGCGTCCTGCTCGCGATCCGCACCATCAACGCGCCGGAGGATGAGCCGGTGCTCGGCGAGCAGTACCACGCCCAGCGCATCGCCGGCGCGATCATGGTCGTGGCCGGCATCCTCATGGGCGCGCTGTCCGCGCTCGTCGTGAGCGCGCAGATGGTACAGGTCGTCCAAGCTGCCATCGCCGCGGTCACCTGTGCCATCCTGTTCGTTTTGCTCAAGCGCTGGCTGTAGGTCGTGCGCCTGCTAGAATAGGCGGGCAAAGCACGATTCGACGGGAGAGCGTATGACACGGATCATCGGCATCATCGGCGCGCTCGAAAAAGAGGTACGCCAGATCTACAGCGTGTTGGAACACGGATCCAGGACCACGGAAGCGGGACTCGACATCGCATGCGGCGAACTCGGCGGCATCCGCATCGTCGCCACCACCGCGGGCATGGGCACGGTCAACGCCGCTGCCGCCACGCAGCACCTCATCTCGGCCTACGGTGCCGACACGGTCGTGTTCTCCGGCATCGCCGGCGGGCTCAACCCCGCGCTGCACATCGCCGACGTCGTGATCGGCGAGCGCCTGCGCTACATCGACACCGACACCGCCCTCATCGCCGAATCGGCACCCGAGCTCGAGGAATTCGCATCGACCCCGCACCTCGTCGCGATCGCCGAGGACGTCCTGCGCGCCCACGGCTACCGCGACGCCGCCGGCGAGGAGCCGTGTGACACCGACCAGCTGTGCTACCTGCGCGGCACGATCGCCACCGGCGACCGCTTCATCACCGGCGACACCCTGCGCCAAGCGGTCATCGACGCCACGCATGCCGACTGCGCCGAGATGGAAGGCGCGGCCATCGCGCACATCGCCGCCAAGAACGGCGTCGACTGCCTCGTGCTCCGTGCGATCTCGGACAACTGCGACGAGGCCTACGACGCCTTCTGCGAGCGCGAGTTCGACCTGGACGAGTATGCCCGCAGCGCCAGCGAGCTCACGCTCGACATCGTGCGCCGCATCGCCGCGGACGCGTAATGTCCCAAAATTCTCCTGGCCCCATTTGGGACATCGGATAAGGAGGCAGCTATGGCAGATGCCATCAACTACCGTAAGGCCAAGTTCATCGCCAGCTACGGCAAGACGTCGCAGATTCCCGAGTCGACCTGCCCGGAGGTGTGCTTCGTCGGCCGTTCGAACGTCGGCAAGTCGTCGATCATGAACAAGCTGTTCGACCGCAAGAATCTCGTCAAGGTGTCGAGCACGCCGGGCAAGACGAGCAACGTGAACTTCTTCGAGGCCGACGGCGTGCACTTCGTGGACCTGCCGGGCTATGGCTTCGCACAGCGCAGCAAATCCGAGCGCGAGCGCTGGGCAGACCTCATCTTCGACTTCCTCGACATGGAGCGCAGCTTCAACCTGATCGTGTCGCTCGTCGACATCCGCCACGACCCGAGCAAACTCGACCACCAGATGATCGAGTTTTTGCAGGAGGGCGGCTACCCGTTCGTGGTGGCTCTCACCAAGGCCGACAAGCTCTCACGCAGCCAGCAGGGCCGCCAGCTCGCGTCCATCCGCAAACAGCTCAACGTACCGGCCGAGGACATCATCGTCACCTCGTCGCAGACAGGCGCGGGCATCGACGAGCTCAAGCGCCGCATCGAGGCCGCCTGCCTGGAAGACGAGGAAGATGGCCAAACCTCCGAGGAGTAGCGCCCAACCCCATAAACGCACCGCATGGAAGCGGGCCACGTTCGGACGATCGCCGAACGTGGCCCGCTTTCGCGTACCGACAAAGACAGCCCCGACAAACTCGTTCTGCCGCCGACAAGCTTGTGCCTGGCACCATCGTGTCCCGCGGTGCGGTGCCGCCGACACCGGAGGCGGCCGGCTGAGGCACCCGAGATTGCCCCGAAGGCCGAGGGCGCACGCCTAGCGTGCGGCGCC
>CAZRPL010000008.1:0-3481 GCA_964602045.1 uncultured Collinsella sp.
CTACGATGAGGTAATCATACTGAGCCATGGTTTCCTCCTTTTATTTACGCTGCTTGAACTTTCCTATCGCAATCTTGACTGGCCGACAAATCGACTCGAGCAAAGGGTCCTTCAGTAAACGCATCCAGCAATACGACAGCGCTGCATAAACGCCAGCGCCAACAATCACTTTCACCAACAACGCAAATATAGATACCTGCGGCAACAAGAACGAGATGCACTTCACCAAAAGAAACATGACTAATCCTGACCCAGCCGCACATATCGTCGGGAAGAGCCAGTTCCTTACTTCAATATCTCTTCTCACCATCGCTATCTGGCAAAGAAGAACAGAGAACTCCGCAACAAGAATTGCGACAACAGAACCCAGCGCAGCTAATGTTGGAACAAGAGCAAGATTTACAGCAATATTCACAGCAGCACCTACAAACACAGAAAAGGTATACTGCCTGTCCTTTCCACTTGGTATCAAATATTGAACGCCAAGAACATTTGTAGTCGCCACCAAAGGAATAATTCCAGACAAAAGCGACATCAGTAAAACGCATTCATCCCAACCTTCACCAAAAAAGATCGGAACAAACACATCTGAAATGGACGCAATACCAAACGCAAAACACATCGCCATCAGAATAGCTAGAGAAAAAGACATATTCAGATAACGCAGTGCCTCGCTATTCTCGCCCTTCGCTATTACGCCTGACATTCTAGGCAGCATAACGGTTCCAAGGGCCGTAATTAATGCCAGCGGAATTTTCGATAGCTTTTCTGAATAGTCGTAAAATCCAACTTGCTGAGTCGTCGACAAAACGCCAAGAATAATCTTGTCCATCTGGGTATACAGAGATATGGCAACCACAGGCGCAAACAGCAGCAGGTTTGGCTTCACATGCGACAAGACTTCTCTTAAAGCCGGCTCATACAGATCAATACGCTTCAAGACAAACGGCCATAGAACAATCGCGGTTAAGAAAAAATTCAACGCAGTAATTCCGCAATACACCGCAACGTCATCCGAGCTTTGGACTAATAAAAAAATTAAAGCAAGCGACAAAAGCTTCAAGATTACGTTTCTTGTTACGGTAAGCTTGAACTCCTCCATCCCAAAGAAAAACCAGCTAACATCAAACAAATCTGCTGACACCCAAAGTATCCACACCAGCGAAAGGTTCCTGAAAGAGCCCGATCCATACAACGCCCACACAACATAGGCGGCAACAACGATAAGGGCCCATACAAATTGCATGCAAAATATCGAGCAAAAAACTCGCGATCTTTCGTCTCTTGAATTACGCACTCTTGCGATAGCCCTATTGCCATATTGATTCAATCCAAGCATTCCGGCCAAGACGAAATAATCAGCTATAGAATACGTAAAAGAATACTGGCCTATTCCATCCGAAAACAACACTCTCGACAGATACGGAACAGTCAAAAGCGGTACAGCAATTTTTAAAAGTTGATATGCAACATTTAAAAGAAGATTTACCTTCAATGAGGCTTTAGACATGCACAGCCCCTCTTCTACAGTTCCGCCTCTAAGGAAGATACTTCCCTGAGATAATTCAAGGCAAAAGCCTCAAGAGAACATTCTTCTTCGTAAAGACGCCTATTACTCTCCCTCATCCTAGCTAATTCGCTCACAGGCCTTTTACGAATTTCCACAATCGACTCAGCAAGAGCTTCGGCTGAAATATTTTTCATGCACACAATACCTTCGCTTTTACCTGCGATATCTTTGGTGCCACCAACTTCAGTGGTAACAACAACAGTACCGTGAGAAAGAGCTTCGATAATAACCAGGTCAAAGTATGCCGATCTGTTGGGCACGACGAGAATGTCACAAGCCTCCATCAGTTCGTTAGCATTATCGATGTATCCAAGCTCAACCCAGGAATCGCTCTTGGGACGGCTAATCTCTCCAAGGGCGCCGGCACACACAACGTGTATATCGTCATCACCAAGCAGAGAGAAAGCGTCCACCAAAAGGTCATAACCTTTCACCCGGTTATGCCTTCCGATATACGTCACAACGTAATCATCCGCTTGAAAAGAAAACTTGTATCTCAGCTCTTCCTTACTTAAAGAAGTCCGACGGTCGCAGCATCCAGTAGTTACGTATCGCGTAGGTTTATGTGCATTTTGAGCAAACCCAGGGAATGATCGGTATATTTCTTTTGCATTTTGGCTAGGAAAGACGAATCCATCTACATGGTTGTAAGCGTACTTTTCCACATAACTGTATAACGCTTTCATAAAAAATCTACTACGAGATGATTCAAGACCCGAATTTAACGCATCCACCTTTTCGCGCCATGTTTCTTCAGGGCAATGCGGAGTCAATATGATCCTGCCTTGATACCCCATCATTGCTTTTAGATAAAACACATCGCTGACAGAATGAACATGAACTAAGTCGGAAAAATCAACGTCTTTAAATTGATTCTTGATTCTAAAACCCAACTTGAAAAAATGAACAACAGCGCGAAGCTCTGGCAAAAAGTTACTGTTGCGTTTGGAGGTTGCATCTGACTGCAAGATGGAGTCTGGAGCAACAACAGTGCAATCCGACTCAACAAGTTCGAGACCTTTACGTAGATTGAACACATACCCAGCGGGACCACCAGCGTTTGGACGGATTCCTCTTGGACAAAAAATTGTAACCATACTAAAAAACACGCTCCTTATGGCGTTCCCTTTTTCTAAGTCGATAGACCGCAATAAGAACGACAGAAACCTCCAAATACCACATGATGTAATTAAGGGAGTACATCATCATCAAAATGAAGCATGAGTGAACAAGGGCTTTCAGCTCCAAAGGCAGCTTATCCGCCCACCTAGCGAACAGCAACGTAATAGCAGGGATCAGGAACAGCGCAAAGGGACCAAAATTCGCAATCATTTCATCAATCATTGATGTTGTTGTATAACTCAAGCCCGTGCTTAACGGCTGTTGGACCAGCGCGCATGTAAAGTAAGTGTTGTAGCCGAGCCTATCAAGAGACAAGAAGTCTAATGGGAAAATATATCCAATTTGCGAAATATAGCTCTGAAATGGATAGCTGAGAACAGAAATGACCTCAGGATGCAGCACCGAGTAAATTAGCATCTTTGTGGTGTCATCCCTAAAGTAATCAACACGCAAATTTCCATATATCGTCGCAAAACCGGACGAGTCATAGCCTCGATACTGCGTTTTGACGTAAACCGAGAGAAGAATTACACATACACCTGCTACGCCTACAAATAGAAAAATCTTAAACAGATCTTTCTTATTGGCCTTTCCCACTGCGAGCGCAAGGATGATTACTGCAGCAAAAATCAAAATTGATCTTTTTGCCTCAAGACACGCATTCATGAAAAGGCAGGCGACCCAAAGAATATTGATCAAACGAAGAGGCTTATCCCTATTCAAATACAGCATTAGAATCGACGCAGCCAAACCAAGATATGAAAGCTTTTCAACTTTGTGATACATGCC
>CAZRPL010000008.1:3491-10606 GCA_964602045.1 uncultured Collinsella sp.
TGGTCATAGCTGAACAGCGAAGCATCTCTCCAGCCCCACGTAAACAACATTCCGTTATCAAGAGGCAAGATGACGGTCAAGATTACAGGCAATAACGCAATCGCTGCAAGAATCCTTTTAAACATTCGTAGCTGACTCACTGAATAGGAGTCAAGCAACGAGCTCTTGTTCGAAGGCGCCGACCGGAAACCAATCAAAACTGCCTGGACAAGAAGAATCAGCATATCGTAAATGACTCTTGTCGTCTCATCGTCATACGAGACGATAAAGCCGTAATCTATACTACCCAACGGCCATGAAAAGTAATCAGGCTTACCAATCAGATAGTCCAGATACAGCGGAATCACCATAATTACAAAGAAGAGGAAGAAAACAAAATACCTCGCGCTAACATTTAGCCTACGTGCAGCAAAGACAAACATCACGGTTGAAAGAACAAGCGTAAATATGTCGACAATAACACCAACCATCATCATGCTTTCTTGCTCAAGTGTTTATAGAAATTCCCCCGAATCAATTTTGAATCATACTGCTCTGAAAAAAATAGCCTAGCAGCTTCTCTGGCCGTCTCAATCTTCTCAATCGGCATCAAAGAGAAGGATTTCACATTTTTCCAAATCTCAAAAGGAGTCGGATCCGGTTCCAGTATGCAGCCAAAATCAGGCCGAACGATTTCCGAGTTGCCGCCTACATCTGTCGCGCAAACAGGAACACCGTATGCGATTGCCTCCATAATCGAGACAGGCACACCTTCGGATTTGCTGACATTTAAAAAAAGATCAATCGGACAACTGACGTACAGCTCGTGAATCTTTACATTGGTCAAAGAGCCAAGGAAATGAGCCGAGAGATACGGGTTGCGACAGTTCTTCGCTCTTTCTCGATAGACCTCGATTTCAGTTCCTGAGCCAATATGAAACCACTCAATCGGCATATCAGCATATTGCTCTAGGGCATCAAACAGCAACTCCACTCGTTTTACGGGCACAATATGGCTGCAGCTTAAAAGACGAAGTACGTTGTCGCTCGATCTTTCGCAAAATCCGTCCTCCATTTTATTAATACCAAGATGGCAAACAGAAATATTGTCGAGTCTCAAATTTAGTTGCGTTGCTACGTTATCGACAAACGCGTCTCGAACATGAGAGCTAATGAAGGAAACAGTATCGAACGCATTGTGATATTTTGATCGAAATAGGCGCAAAATATTTGCATTCTTTATTGGATCAACTTCATACGAATGAACAAGAGTTGCGATTGATAACTTCGGGGCTTTCGTCTTCAACGAGTATGCGGCGTACGCATCCGCCGCATACCACATAGATAAAACTTGCCAGTCCTCTTGATGGGCAAACACGTCGTATTCAATTGCGACCTTCTCAACTACATCTCTAAAAGCTAAATAAAATAGATATTCCTTTACATACGTAATATTTAACTCGTGATCAAAAATCGTGCCCACCAATTCGTCTCTAACAGACTGTTCGCCAAGATGCTTTAAGCTAGCAAACGAACGGTATTTCAAACTAGAACGGTCAAATCCACAAAAAACAACATTATCTAATTTGTCTAAATCCGATTTATCTAACGTATCACAGGGAGCGACAAACACAACTTGATCAAAGCATTCGGAGGCTCTTGTCAATTCGCTACGCAAAAAGGCGTGATTGTTATGAGATATGATTAAAATTCGACTAGGCATACGCTAAATCCCACAATCAAAACCAGAAACAATCGCTGAGAGAGCCTCCGTCTTGTCAGCCAAAAGAGGAGAGCGCTTTGCCTTCTCACACGCTTCAACCATTGAGTTATATTCCTCACCCCTAGAAGACAAAAGACGGAGTGCGTTCGTTATCTCTTCTCTCGAGTGGCAATCGACAGCAATGCCAACCCCGAGCTGCTCAACTATCTCTCCCAGATAAGTCCCCCGCGCGACAATCAACGGCAATGAACACCAAACGGCCTCGTATAATTTATTCGGAAGAGCAACCTGCACATTAGGATTATCCGCATCATAGACGGCATAAATACAATCAAAACCGCCATAAATCGACGCAATGTCCTTTGCGTAATCGTATCGCCCAGTAAAACTAATCCTCTCGTCTCCCTCAGAATAATCGGAAAGCTCAATGTACCCACTTTTATCCTGAGCTTCCCCAGAAAACACAACGTCACAATCAACGCACCTAGCCGCGTCAATCAACATTTTCATCTGTTCGATATATCGGAGAACGCCCACGTACCCAACGACAAATCCGCCATCGCCTTTCCTTTTATAGTTTTCAAAGAAAGAGAGGTTGGGCATGTTTGGCACTTCAAGCATTTTTTTCTCTGGAAGAATGTTTCGATAGCGCAAATCAAGAAACTTGCCAGAAGTTGCAACAAGCAGCGAAACCTTGCGGAGCAGGCTTTCCTCGATACAACAAATCAAGCCATTCTTTGCCCGACGGAGAAGTGATCCTTTTAGAAAGAACGCCTCCCTCATGTCCGCCACCTCGTATACAATGTGAGGCTTGTTTCCCGCTTTCGATTTATAGCGAGATGCGGCCAGCAGGCAATCGAGTCCTTGAACATAAATTACGTCAGGGTCGATTCGCTTGAGGCTTTTCTGCTGCATTTTGTATATCTCAGGAAAAGCAATCAAGCGCTTTAGCAGCGATGTGCTTGGCGGCACATCGAGCTCAGTCTCATCCACTTCTGAAAACAGGCTTGGATCATACAAATAAATATCCGAGCTTTTTCTTCGAATACAAGATAGTTGACAATCCGCAAATGTGCGAAACGCCACTGCCCTTCTCTGCATTCGAGGGTTTGGAGGATTTGTAAGTAGAAAAGTAATCTTCATGGATCCAGTCTTTCAGATTCTCGTCAATCCTGAACTCTGATAGTTATCTCCGAGCAAACATACTCGCCACAATGTTCCCTAATTGGAAACACCATCGCAAATGCCTTCTCTTCCAAGCCAAATTCCGGTGAATACGAAGCTTCTTCGAGAACTGGACTACATTCGTTCGACGAGAGCAGAACTGAACAACCCGAAATGGATACTTTACATCCGTTAGGAATGATCTCGCACTCACCAGGAGAGTAAAACCTTGCACTAGCAGGAAAAGTTGTGTGCTTATAGGAAATTTTGTCGAAAATCTTGAAGCCCTTATCGATAGGAGAAATCACGCGAGTTATTCGGCTGTCCAAAGGGGTTTGAAAAGACAAAACAATATTATCTCCATCCTCTTTGGCAGTGATGCATTTACCGTATCTCGCAACCCTGAAAGAGCCCCAGCATTCGTTTTGCTCATCGCCAGACAACATTATCGTACTATGGGAGCCTGTCGATTTGTAATCCAACCTCTTCGCATCTTGGTATGCAAACGTTCCCCGATTAACGATTACGGGAACCCCATTGACATACAGCTCAAAGCTAAGCGCATCACTGTGCATATGCCCCATCGCGTATTTAGGAGATGGCTTCCCTGCATTAACGATTAGTTTTACGCAATTGCCCGAAACATCCCATTCCCTGACAAAAAAGCCCGCATCAGAAAAGAACTGGATAAAACTCGGAACAATACCAAATCTATTTTTCGCGCAGGAGAGCAAACAGTCCCTGCTCTTAGCCACATTATCTCCAGAATCATTGAACAACGGAGTCCTACAAACCCCTCGTTCGAAGGAATATAAGCAATCAATCGCTCGTTGCAAACCAAGGCACTCGCGAAAATTAGAGGTATCCCCATATGGCGAAAGAGCAACTGCAACTCGAAGCAAATCTTCAACGACAATCTTATGATACATAGGAGAACGCTCGTAGTGCATTCCGTCCGGAAGCAACTGCTCCTCTATTTCTCTTGTCAGCAGGGAATACGCCTCGTTACGCACTTTCTCATCACAGAAGTACACCGACAGCAATACGATTGCTTTAAGATTCTCTAGATAATGATTCGCTAAAATGTCGGTCTCAAGGTGTTCGCAGAGATAGCAATATTGGCTATATACCGAGTCATTAACTCGTGCAAGAAACTCTTCGCTCCATACAGTTTTATGTCTATTGACAAAAGAAAGCCAGTTCACAACCCTCATTGATATAGTGTAAGAATCCCAAGCACAACTATCTTTTTTGTCGGAACAATACTCAACCCAAGATTGAATCAAATATCGGCCTTTTTCCAGATATTTTGGATTCCCCGACGAAATATACGAAGCGCTCAACGACTGGAGGTACTCGAAGTAGTGCAAATTGAATCTCCAGAGAGGTGTTGACAAATCGCAAAGCCAAGCTTCTGGCCAAACAGCCTTTTCGATGTGATGGAGGAACTCCACCCTATCCCCAAGTATCTCCTTTGAATTAAATCTTTCGATAAACCCAGGATCAAAATCCAGCTCATCAATACAGAACAGCAACTCAGAATTAGAAACAATACAATTTGGGCTTGAAGAAGGGCGAACCTTCAAGGGAGTCTTGCCTCCAAGACGCCTCCAAATTCTTAAAACTATCTGCGAAGGCTTGAGATGAAACGCGGTTCTTGCGTAGCATCTTGCCAGAGATATTGCGCCCAAACTAACCTACCTTTAAAGCCTCTGCAATTCGCGGACACGCATGTCCATCTCCATAAGGGTTACTTGCTTTCGACATCGCCTCATAAGCCTCTTCGTTTTCAAGCAGTTCGGTAAATGCGTCGTAAATTACCTGTTCATCCGTTCCCACAAGACGCAAGGTACCAGCCTTTACACCCTCAGGGCGCTCAGTCGTATCGCGCATGACCAGCACAGGCTTTCCAAGACCAGGAGCCTCTTCTTGAATACCGCCACTATCTGTCAAAACCAAATGACAACGCACGAGGAAATTATGGAAATCGAGCACTTCGAGAGGCTCAATGATTCTTAAACGGTCGCATCCGTCAAGTTCCGCATGAGCAGCCTCTCGAACCACAGGATTCATATGAATTGGATAAATTGCTTTTACATCAGGGTGCTCATCCATAACACGGCGGATAGCCCTGAACATGCTGTGCATCGGTTGACCCTGGTTCTCTCGCCTGTGAGCCGTAATCAGAATTAAGCGGCTATCAGACGCCCATTCAAGATGCTCGTTATGATAGTCATCACGCACAGTCGTTGCCAGGGCGTCGATTCCGGTATTACCCGTTACGTAGATGAAATCGCTTTCCTTCTTTTCGGCCAACAAATTTTCTTTCGAGGTTTCCGTTGGAGCAAAATAATACTTCGTGACAATATCAACAGCCTGTCGATTAAACTCTTCAGGCCATGGACTATACAGGTTGCGCGTACGAAGACCGGCCTCAACATGTCCCACAGGAATCTGCAGATAGAAACAAGCAAGAGCCGCAGCAAAGCTCGTAGTTGTATCGCCATGGACCAAAACGACATCGGGCTTTTCCTGTTCAAGGACCGACTTGAATTTCATCAACACGTCACAGGTGATATCAAACAAAGTCTGCCCAGGCTTCATGATGCAAAGGTCATGCTCTGGCACCACGCCAAAAACATGCAAAACCTGATCCAGCATTTCACGATGCTGTCCGGTCACACAAACAACCGTTTCAAAATCATCCGGACGTGATTTCAGCTCATTAACGAGCGGACACATTTTTATGGCCTCAGGTCGAGTGCCAAATACGAGCATAACCTTCTTCATCGAACTACTTCTAACTCCTAAAGCTTATAGATGTTGTCACCCTTGCCGCAGACATTGCAGCAATCCAGAACAATCCTGTCGCCCAGGATGGACGGGTCATCGGCGACTTGAGAGTGGCCGACCATGACAATAACCATTTCAAGCCCATCGAGGAACTCTTCAAACTCGTGGACCTGATTCGGCACGATATTGCCTTCAACCCACGGATCATAAATCTTGTTTTTGCTAGCACAAAGATGCCTCTCCATAGACTCAAGCATCTGCAGCGTTGGACTTTCGCGGACATCATCGACGTTTGCCTTGTAGGTCAAACCATAGATTCCAACCTTGGAAGGATCCTCGATGCCCCTTTCTTTCATGATGTTGAAAGCGCGATTGAGAACATACTCAGGCATTGAATCATTGGTTTCGCGCGCATTACGAATCAGACGAGCAAGCTCGGGATAGTCTCCCACCAGGAACCAAGGATCAACGCTGATGCAGTGACCGCCAACACCAGGACCAGGCGTCAAGATATTTACACGAGGGTGCTTATTTGCAATTCGAATAATCTCATGAACATCCATATTGTCGGAACGACAGATCTTCTGCAGCTCATTCGCAAACGCAATGTTGATGTCGCGGAAAGTGTTCTCGACAACCTTCGTCATTTCCGCGGTGCGGATATCCGTCACGGCAATATCGCCCTGGCAGAAGCTTGAGTACAAACCCTTAATCTTTTCTCCGATGGCGACATCATCAGCACCAATCGTTCGATTATTGTGCAGGAGCTCATAAACCATGTTTCCTGGAATAATACGCTCGGGAGCATGCACGAGGTTGATGTCCTCACCAATCGTGAAGCCGTTCTCCTCAACCACGGGACGAACGAAACGATCAATCGTTCCCGGGCTAACAGTTGATTCGATAACGACGGTTGCTCCCTTAGGGCAAACTTCCATCACTGTCTTAACGGCTGCGTTTACATAGCAGGGATCTATCTTCTTGGTCACCTTGTCATAAGGAGTGGGAACGCTAACGATGTAGGTATCGCAGACCTGATAGTCGGTAGTAAACTTGATACCGGCTGCTATCGCTTCCTCAAACAGCTCATCGAGACCATCCTCCTTAAAGGTGGTCTTTCCAGCGTTAAGCGTGTCAACAAGGTTCTTGTTGTAATCTGTGCCTACAACTTCAATTCCATGCGTAGCGAACATCAGAGCCGTAGGAAGGCCAATATAGCCTAGGCCAATCACATTAATCATTGCAAAATCTCCTATCTTATCCACACGCTAGATTGCTTCTAACTCGTTTAGCAGGCGCTTAGACAGGCGGTCACGCGTGTAATGCTCCGCCATAACATCTTTCGCCCGCTTCCCCATATCTTGTAAACGACCCTTCCAGTCGTCACTCGAAAAGAAATCTGCCAGCACTTGTATGTTCTCTTCGTCGGTACCACATAAGGCTATGCCCAAATCAT
>CAZRPL010000008.1:10741-61901 GCA_964602045.1 uncultured Collinsella sp.
AGCTCATCCTTAGACATCCCGTGCAAAAGAGTCGAAAACCCGCTTCCAATGTTTGCCACAGCTTCTTCAACAGAAGATCTAGCTGCACCTTCTCCAATAAGCCGGTACTCAAAATCAGGGATGATCGACTGCAGCGATGAGAAGACCGAAATCGTTTCGGGTATAACCTGCGACAAGCCCATTGTTCCGAAATAACCAAGCTTGAGACCCTGATGCGAAACAGGCACTAAGTCAACGATATCAGCTCCATTTGGCACAACAACAATCTTGCTTTCATCGATTCCGTCGCACGACAACGTCCTCTTAAAGGAATTGGTCAAGACAACGACCTTTGACGCCTTCCTGGCCATCATCAACTCAAGCCACTTCATACCCTTATATTTCAAAGACTTCTCAGATGATCCAGTCGCAACAAGCTGAGAATAGGTAAGGTCTCTAAACTCAATAACAAAAGGTTTTTCCATCTTCTTTGCGAATCGATACCCTAGATATCCCGCAAAAACAGTGCCGGATGTTGCGAATACGACATCGTAATTCGAACCAATTTTGTTGAAATTTCGACCAAGATTAACCAAACCGTACCAAAGGAAGCTCAAGCCATTCTGGATACGATTAACAAAGCTTGTATTTGGTTTTGCAATCAATTTGCTGCGCAGCAATCGAACGCCATTCAGCTTTTGCTCAGACAACAACTCGACCGTGTAACCATCGAATACTTTTCCAGTAGGATAATTCGGATAGCCGGTAAAAACAGTAACGTCAGCACCCTCTTTAGCCCAAATCCTTGAATTGTCAGTAGCTCTGAAAGACGGCGCTATGTTTTCCGGCTCATAGAATTGAGATATATACAAAATACGCATGATTAACTACCTTGAGCCGTAAGCACTACTCCGACAGTCTGGATGATTAGCTTAATATCCGTCCAGATGCCGCATTTCTTTATGTAAAGCAGATCCAAGTCAACCCACTCGTCAAAAGTGATGGAATCTCGATTGCGACGGGTCTGCCAATAGCACGTGATACCAGGTTTAACCAACAAACGCTGACGCTGATAATCCGTGTAAGTTTTTACTTCCTTCGGAAGGGCTGGACGCGGGCCTACAACGCTGCAATGGCCAGCCAGGGTGTTAAAGAATTGCGGAAGTTCGTCCAAACTCAGCTTTCTAAGCCATTTTCCAGCGCGAGTGATACGGGGATCATCTGCGATCTTGAATACTGGGCCGGTCTTCTCGTTCAGAGCCTGAAGCTCATCCAGCTTCGATTCGGCATCAGCACACATAGAACGGAATTTGTACATATAGAATGTCTTCCCATTCTTTCCGACACGTTCTTGTTTAAAAAAGACCGGGCCCTTCGGGTCATCGACCTTCACAATTACCGCAAGAATCGCGAACAGCCAGCTGAAGCAGATAAGCACCATTGCACTGAAAACAATATCGAAAGCACGCTTAGCGAACCTGTAAAGAAGACGGTCGTCTATTCCCTTTACCGGCTCATCGCCAAGCTCCATTTTGACTTTTGCAGCGCGCTCGGCATCCATCGGAAGAACTGCATCGGTGCTGTCAATGTCATACGACATGCCGCTACGCACAAAACGACCAGGATCTTTACTATAGACGGTATATAAACGGAAAGAATCTAAATCGTTATTGAATCCCGCAAATCCGTTTGCCTTTTCAAAGTCTTCGGCCTTAACATTAATCAAGACAGCTTCATTTTCAGGCAGATCATCGACCTTCAATGCTTCTTGCGACATTACGCCACCGCCCTAAAATCTGCTTTTGCAAAAAATAGGCGACGGTCATCTCGAACGGCGCTAAAATTATTAAAAGACTCGTTCAGTGTTCGCAGGACAACAAAAACGTAGCTGCTGACCTGCGAAAACACTGTAGAAATGGTTCGTACCTCATTGGCGGGAAGCGCGAACGCATCCAGCATTTTCACGGAGAAAACCTGGCGCATTTTTAATATGCGCAAAGGGACGTCGCCCTTCAGGACGTTCGCGAACTGAGGCAGCTCGTCGAGCGACACGCGGCGCAGCAGGCGCCCCACGCGCGTGACGCGCGGGTCGTCGCGCATCTTGAACACGGGGCCGGTCTTCTCGTTGAGGGCCCTGAGCTCGACGAGGCGCTCCTCCGCGTCCGCGCACATGCTGCGGAACTTGTACATGGTGAACTCGCGGCCGTCCTTGGTGACGCGCTTCTGCCTGAACAGCACCGGCCCCTTGGGGTCGTCAACCTTGACGGCAATCGCGATGATGGCGAACAGCCAGCAGAAGCAAATCAGGATCAGCAGGCTGAAGACGATGTCGAAGGC
This sequence comes from uncultured Collinsella sp., assembly GCA_964602045.1. Lineage (GTDB taxonomy): Bacteria > Actinomycetota > Coriobacteriia > Coriobacteriales > Coriobacteriaceae > Collinsella. Next base: position 13,058 of record CAZRPL010000008.1, read on the forward strand.
CCGCTTTACGAAGCGGTATCCATGGCGCCTGGAGAGGCGCGCGGCAGCCGCGGCGACCTCGGGGTCGGCGCCCTCGTCCCCGTCGGGCCGCCTCTGGCCGGACCCGCGCCCGCGCCACTCCACGCCCGCCTCGCCGAGGGACACCTCCACCGGAAAGAGGACGTCGGTCCCCGCCGCAGCCGTCGCCGTCGCTGCTCTGTCCGTTACGTTGTTTGCCATCTACGCCGCCGTCCCGACGGATGCGAAAGGGGCCTGCGCGAAGGCGCAGAGAGACCGTCCCGAGGCGCCCTTCGGGCCCCCGAAAACAGCAAAAGACAAGAATTGGAAGTTGGTATAATGGTGGCGTGCACCCAAAGAAAGTCCCGGGCGACGTTCGCATTTTTGCAGGTAAAGTGAGGTTTTTTCTGGATGCGATAAGGATTTGGCCGGATTCCCGTCGCCCGGTGTCCCTTTTATTACCGGAGCCAGGCGCTTATTGCGCAGGAACTTGCCGAACGTCGTCACGCGCGGATCGCCATCTTGCGCCCAACGGGCACCGGCGACCTCGGCATCCTGATACATCGAACGGAACTTGTAGAGGTTGAACACCTTACCGTTCAGGCCGATACGGCGCTGCGCGTAGATTACGGGACCAGGCGACTCACGCTTGATCTTGAGAGCGATCACCGCCATGGGAATCGCCAAGAGCACCAGCGCCACGCCGCACGAACAGACATCGAACGCGCGCTTTACGAACCGATAGCCCAAGCTACCCGAAACATGCGAGAGCTTCGGCAGTTCCACCACGCCCTCATCGGGCAAAAGCTCCGCCAGGACATCCGCGGCGATGCCGCTCTCGGTAAGTCCGGGCGTATGGTTGACAGCAGTAAGTACCGCGGCCGCTTCCCGCTTGGTCTCCGCCGCTGCCGCCGCCTCCGCGAGCTGCTCCATAACCGGATGTGACCCGGGGTGCCCTCTTTCAACTACTACCTCGGCGACCGCACCGTCGGTCAATTCAACCTCCGCCACAGCGCCGGCACATGTGTCATTCATTTGCTGCATCCTTCGATGCCAATCCCCCGACCGGCAAGCCCTACGACTTGCTCACGATCTCCAGCCCCACCTTGACCACCTTGGTGCGGCCGAACATCTTCATCTCTATCCAGGCCAACCGCTTGTGGCGGTCGATCTTGACGATCTTGGCCTCCCGGCCCTTGAGCGGGCCCTTCCAAACCTTGACCTCATCGCCCTCGATGACGCCCTCGGAGAACTCCACGGTGTGGGTCTCCACGTTGGTGAGCGCCTGCAGCCACGCCACCTCGTCGTGCGAGAGCGGCACGTACCGTTCGTCGTGCCCACCGACGATACGGACGAAAAAGGGCATCTCACGCAGACGATGCGCGATGCCCTCGACATCCGATGTGGTCAAAAAGACATATCCTGGGAACAGCCTGAGCTCCTCGCGGTGCCACGCACCGTGCTTGCGGCGCATGACCTCGCACAGCGGGACGAAGCACTCGCCCACTGCGTCGCCCATCAACTTTTGCAGCAGCTCCACCGCAGCGCGCTCGCGTCCGCCGGGGACCTGCAACACATACATGTCCACGTACGACCAGGCCTTCGATATGCATGCGGTGGATCGGCTGCTCGCTCGCTTTGACGACGATGTTGACGTATACCGACGAAGATCGAACGCAGGTGGCAGCGTGTCCCACAACCCATGGCGGAGCACGGATTATACGCACGACAAGCCATATGGACGCCCTGCGTCCACGCGCGTACACGATACCGTTTTCCATGGACCCGACCTGAGGGACCAACCGACCGGCTATTCAACCTCCGAAGGCACAGCCAACGCGCACTCAGCGACGATTGCCCATCCATTCGGATATGCCACCTGCCGCCGCACGTCCGCGCGGCGCCAAGACGCTCCCGACGCATAACCCAACCAGCGTGCAGAAGCGTTCCATCATTATATCATCTCGTAGTTGATGTAACCTGATTCTTACATGCACTTTTGGGATTAGATAGGGTTTTGCCGACCCCCTGCATCCGTTCTCGCTGGTAATGCATATCACCCTTGGCAACCAGCATGAATGTTGCACAACAATTGCCATGATCGCCCATCCCTGTAACACAAATAGATCGGATTTGTCAGGGGAGTGTACGGGTGTTGCACTCGAAATGTAAACGACGCCTGCCGCATGGAATCAGGTCGGACGATTTTGCACGCGAACGTGAACTGCGCCTGACCTGATTTCACGTTTCATGCCCAGCTCCACGATGCGAAAACGACTGACGCGGTTTCGCATAGCGCGAATTCGCAAGCGGGGCGCTACACCGTCAGGAACATCATCCCGATGATGAGCACAAAGCCGATGATGTCGGTCGGGGCGAAGGCGATGCCCAGCATGAGCGCGCTCGTGACCGTAGCCGATACCGGCTCGACCGTACCGATAAGTCCGGCGCGCATGCTGCCGATGTCCTTGACGCCCTGCATGTAGAGCAGGTAGGCCAAAAACGACCCGAACAGGATAAACACGACGAGCGTCTCGATACCGCCCATGTCGAGCGCCGGGGCGTTGTTCCACGGCTGCACGAAGATCGTGGTCACGATGCCCGAAAGGAACATCGCCGAACCCGTCACGATGGTCGAGCCGTACACCGGCAGGATGTTGACGGGCAGGATGGTGATGAGCGCCGCCCCGAGCGCGGTGAGCAGGCCCATGGCCAGACCCAACGGCGGGATGGACAGCTTGGTGAGGTCGCCACCGGTCGAGATGAGCACCGTGCCGATAAACGCCATGAGCAGGCCCGCAATCTCGCGCTTGCGCGGACGGCGGTGCGCGGTGATGCAGGCATACGCCATGATGAACACGAGCTGCAGGCACTGCAAAACCGTCGCCGTGCCCGCGTTGGTGAGCCGCACCGCGGTCAGGTAGAAGAACTGGTTGGCAAGCAGACCGAAGAACGTGAAGATCAGCTGCGTGCGACGGTGCTCGCGCGTGGTCCACAGCCGCACGAAGCGCTTACGGTCGAACAGCAGGATGATGATCATGAACAGCGCGCCGGCCAGCAGCTGGCGCACGCTCATGAGCCACATGGTATCCACGTGGTACACGTCGAACAGGGCGCTTGCCGCCGTGCCCGAAAAGCCCCAGAAGGCGCCGCCGAGCAGCGCGCACGCCGCACCGGTCAGCATCTTGTGCGAGGCGCGGACGTTCAGACGGTCGCGCCAGGCACGGCGCGTGGCGCGGCTGGCGGCGTCGGCCCCGTGCGGGACGTTCTCGTGCATGATCCTGTCCATGTCCTCGGACATACTTCCCCCTGCCTCGTCATCGCAGCGCTTGCCATCGCGACCTGTCACCGCGACCTGCGCCGTCGTTGTCCGCGCTGTCGTTGCGCTCGTGGCCATTGCCTGCGCCGTCGTTGCGCCTGCAGCCATTGCCTGCGCAGTCGCGGTCCGCCGTTTACCATAACGCATACTTTTTGCAGGTTGCAGCACGTTTTTGCATATTTGCCAAGTCACTGCGGCATGCCGGAGCGCCCGCACGGCAAACGTCGATGCCCGCGCGCTCTTGTAGATGATTCGTGGATAGACGGCGGGCGGGCGAAGCCTTGCCGCGCACGGCAACGGGGCACGGCGAACGGCGGGACGCAGCAACCGGCCACCCCACCTCGCCCCGCAACGAAGCCGTCCTTTCTCTCATCTTGATATCGCCGCGCACGCCGCGGAGGGGTATAACGTTGTGGATGCACCGTTTTGAAAGGACACCCATGGGCGACTCCACTTGTTGTTCCACAGACCAAACCGCACGCGATCGCGCCGCGACGCAGCTTACGCCGGGCACTCAGCTGCACGGCTTCGACCTCATCCGCTCCGAGGAGATTCCCGAGCTCGACGCCGACGCATACGTGATGCACCACGGCGCCTCGGGCGCGCGCCTGCTCTACCTTGCCTGTGAGGACGAGAACAAGGCCTTCGCGATCGGCTTCAAAACCCCGCCGGTCGACGACACGGGCGTGTTCCACATCCTGGAGCACTCGGTGCTCAACGGATCGGCCAAGTTCCCGGTCAAGGAGCCTTTCGTCGACCTGATCAAGACCTCCATGCAGACGTTCCTGAACGCCATGACCTATCCGGACAAGACGGTCTACCCCGTGGCGTCCACCAACGAGCAGGACCTGCTCAACCTCATGGACGTGTACATGGACGCCGTGCTCAACCCGGCCATCTACGCCAAGCGCGCCATCTTCGAGCAAGAGGGCTGGCACATGGAGCTCGACGAGGGCGGCTCCGGCCTGCGCTACAACGGCGTGGTGTTCAACGAGATGAAAGGCGCGTTGTCCGACCCCATGGACGTGCTCGACAACGCCATGGGCCGCGCGCTGTTCCCCGATACCGCCTACGCGTGCGAATCGGGCGGCAACCCCCGCGCGATCCCGAACCTCACCTACGAGCAGTTCCTCGACACGCACGCGCGCCACTACAACCTGGCCAACAGCTACATCGTGCTCTACGGCGACCTGAACGCCGACCGCGTGCTCGCGTTTTTGGATGACCGCTATCTGTCCGATGCCGCCCGCGATGCCGCAACGACGGCCAAGCGCGAGGCCGGCACGCTCGTGGAGAATCCCGGCGCGCCCAACCCGCTCGAGCGGCAGGCGCCCGTCGTGTGCGAGTACCAGCGCGTCGAGATGGCCACCACACCCGAGAACGCACTGGTGGGCATGGCCTACGTGCTGGGCTGCGCACTCGACCGCAAGCGCACCATCGCCGCCGACATCCTCTTCGAAGCCCTGCTCGGTTCCAACGAGGCGCCGGTGAAGAAGGCCATCCTGGCCGCCGGACTCGGCGGGAACGTGGTGAGCTATACCGACGCCTCGTGCTTGCAGCCCTATGAATTGATTATCTTGCAGAACGCTCAACCCGAGGTCGCACGTGAGTTCCGCCGCGTCATCGAGGATGAATGCCGTGTGCTGGTCGAGCAGGGCATCCCCCGCGACCGCCTGGAAGCCGTGATCTCGAGCAACGAGTACTACCTGCGCCAGCGCGACTACGGGATGGCCGACGGCGTGGCGATCGCGTGCGACGTGCTGTCGACCTGGCTGTACGACGACGATGCCGCCACGCTCGCGCTCAAGTACGGCCCGGTCTACGCCGAGCTGCGTGAGGAACTCGCCGGTTCCTACTTTGAGGACCTGCTGCGCGAGCTCGTGCTCGAAAGCGAGCATTGCGCGCTCGTGGACCTGGTCCCGCGCGAGGCGGCCTCCGACGACGACCCGAGTATCGTGCGGCTGCCGGCCGACGAGCTGCCCTCCCGCGACGAGGTGGCCGCCAACGTGGCCGCCCTGCGCGCCGTGCAGGAGACCCCTGACACACCCGAGGCCAAGGCGACGCTGCCGCGTCTGCACGTGTCGGACATCGGGCCGGCGCGCCCCGAGCCCGCGCTCACGGTGGACACACTCACCCCGCTGCCGTGCCTGAAGCACGACATCCCCACGCACCGGCTCGCCTACCTCATGATGTACTTCGACCTGACGCATGTGAGCTACGCCGAGCTGCCCTACGTGTCGGTGCTCGCCCGCCTGATGAAGCAACTGGGCACGAGCCGTCGCTCCGCCGCGGAGCTCGACAGCTACATCGGGTCCAACCTGGGCTTCTTGGCCTTCGCCCCCGAGGTGATGGCGCAACCTAACTGGAAGCTCGCGCGCCCGGTGCTCACCGTGGCGGCCGGCGCCCTGTCCGAGAAGATCGACATGCTGGCGAGCATCCCCGCGGAGGTGTGGGGCGAGACCGTCTTCGACGATACCGACCGCATCCGCGACGTGCTCACCCAGATGCGCATCGGCATGGAGCAGAGTTTCTTGAACGCCGGCCACCAGGCGGCGCTCGCCCGCTCCTGGTCGTACGTGTCGCCTGCCGGCGTGGTGCAGGAAAAGCTCGGCGGCGTGGACTTCTACCGCTTCTTGCGCGAGCTGCTCGAGCATTTCGACGAGCGCGCGGACGAGCTGCGCGACAAGCTGCGCGAGCTGCAGCAGCGGATCTTCACCTCGACCGGCACCGTGACGAGCTTCACCGGGTCCGATGAGGACTACGAACGCTTTTGGACGGTTGCCGGCACGATGGGCCTTGTCGAGCGCACGGCGGCGGCCAAGGAGCTGTACGTCCCCGTGCCCGAACCCAAGCGCGAGGCGTTCATCATCCCGAGCGACATCTGCTTTGTAGCCAAGGCGGCCGATCCGCGCGCGATGGGTATCGCGATGGACGGCACCTGGGGCGTCGCCGCGACGGTGCTGTCCTACGACTATCTGTGGAACGAGATCCGCGTGAAAGGCGGCGCCTACGGTTGCGGGTTCCGTGCCATCGCCGATCGCCAGCTGAGCTTTTACACCTACCGCGACCCGACGATCGACCCGTCGATCGAACGGATCGCCGAGGCGGGCAGCTGGCTCGGCGGCTTTGAGCCCGATGCGAAGGACTTCGAGGGCTTTATCGTCTCGTGCGTGGCCGGCCACGACGCACCGCTCAAGCCGTATGCGCTCACGCGCCGGCAGAACGCCGAGTTTTTCACCAATCGCCCCGTGCATTGGCGCGAGGAACTGCGCGCCGGCATGCTCGCGGCCACGCCCGAGAAGCTCAGGGCGCTCGGCGACGACATCTCACGAGTGGCGCAGGAGGCCCCGATCTGCGTGTTCGGCGGGCGCGATGTCATCGAGCGCAGCCGTGCCGGCCTGACGCCGATCGACCTGCTGGCATAGCGACAAGATGGGGCCGGGTTCGAACTTGTCACCCGGCCCCATCTGTGTCTTCGTGAAAGGCGCTCCATGAGCGAGGTTGTCACCCATACCATCGAGCCGGTGTTCGACCGGCGCTCGCGCGTGCTCGTGCTGGGCACGATGCCTTCGCCCGCCTCGCGCGAGGTCGGGTTTTACTACGGGCATCCGCAAAACCGCTTTTGGCGCGTGATGGAGCGGCTGTTCGGGCTGGCCGATCACGCGCTGGTGGACAACGATGCGCGCACGGCGTTTTTGTTGGAGCATCGCATCGCGCTATGGGATGTGCTGGCAGCCTGTTCCATCGAGGGCGCGTCGGACGCGAGCATCTCCGATCCCGTGCCCAACGACCTGACGCGTATCTTGAATGCCGCGCCGATCGAGCGCGTTATCTGCACCGGAGGCACTGCGGCGCGTCTGTGCCGCCGCTTTGACGGTGAGCTGCTACGGGAGCGCGGCATCGAGCTGATCGGCCTGCCGTCGACGAGCCCCGCGAACGCGCGCATGCGCCTGGATGACCTGGTCGCCGCCTACGCCCCGGCATTCGTGCTGGTGCGAAAAGCGCAACAGGCTGACGCGAAGCGCGTCATGCGAACGACGGCGCTAGCTGCCCGCGGTGCCATCGGCGCCGACGAGCGCGCGCAGCGCTCGCGGGCAATCTGCGATCGGCTGCTTGATGAGCTGGATAGCTTGCCCAGGGCAAGACCTGCAACCGTCGCCGTCTATGCCGCCATGCGCTCCGAAGTCGACCTGGATCCGTTTATACGCGCTGCCTATGGACACGATGCGAGGATAGCGTTTCCTGCTATGGAGCGCGAGGATGGGGTGCCGCTTATGCGGATGCGAGCGGTAGATGAACGCGACTACGTGGCGCGATCCGCACCCTTTATCGCTCGGCCCGTGGCGGTTTTCGATCCCTGCAAAGGCGCGGATGCCGCTTCTTCCTTTCCACTTGTCGCGGCGGATGAAATCGACCTGATCGCCGTGCCACTCGTCGCCTTCGACGCGCGGGGCAACCGGCTTGGATACGGCGGCGGGAACTACGACCGCTACCTGCCGCAGCTACGCCCGGATTGCAGGGTTATCGGCGTGGCGTTTGCCGAACAACAGGTTGCCGCAGTGCCCACGGACCCGCACGACCGGCCGCTGCCGCGCATCATCAGCATTTAGAATCCCAATTCGGAGCTGACCCGGCCAACGTCCCATCCCGCTCAGGCAATTTGTTCAGATATGAAGGTTTGGGATGGTGGCAGACTATCCGTCCTGTCCATTTTGCGGTGTTTTGAGCGCTACTGGGATAGCCGAATAGGCTGCTAGGTCAGGAATGTCAGCTATTATTCGCCATAATTCGAGTGTCGAGGCGTCCGGAAGAGCCGAATTTCGCTCGCGTCGCCCTCTCAGACCTTCATATCCGAACAAATTGCCTATCCAGGGCCACGGCGGCGCGAAAAACGCGCCCGCGGCATCGACCGACGCCGTTACTGCGCGCCGCCGGCCTGGCGGATGTCGTAGGGCGTGGTCTGGTAGACGTAGTAGTTGAGCCAGTTGGTGTAGAGCAACTGCGCGTGGGATCGCCAGACATTGAGCGGCGGCTGGCTGGGGTCGTCGTCGGGGAAGTAGTTGACCGGGATCTCGGGATCGATGCCGCGCTTGACATCGCGCTCGTACTCGAGCCGCAGCGTATCGGCGTCGTACTCGGGATGGCCGAAGATAAAGAACCGCCGACTGTCCGTGGACTTGACGATATACAGCCCGACCTCGTCGGACACCGCGATGACCTCGAGTTCGGGCACTGCCTCCACGTCCTCGCGACGCACGCCGGTGTTGCGCGAGTGCACCGCCCAAAAACGGTCGTCCAGGCCGCGCACGAGCGGACTCGACGGCTTGACCAGCCGGTGTCCGAACACGCCGGACGCCTTGGCCGGCAGGTCGTACTTGTCGATCCCGTAGTGGTAGTACAGCCCCGCCTGCGCTCCCCAGCAGATGTGCAGCGTGGAGTGCACGTTGGTCGTCGACCATGCCATGATGTCGCAGAGCTCCGGCCAGTAGTCGACCTGCTCGAACGGCATCTGCTCGACCGGCGCACCGGTGATGATGAGGCCGTCGTAGTGGCGGTCGCGCACCTCGTCGAAGGTACGGTAGAACGTCTCGAGGTGGCTTGCCGCCACGTGCGTCGCCTCGTGGCTCTTGGTGCGCATGAGCTCGACCTCGATCTGCAGCGGCGTGTTGGACAGCTTGCGCATGATCTGGGTTTCGGTGGCGATCTTGGTGGGCATGAGGTTCAAGATCAGCACATGCAGCGGACGGATATCCTGATGGATGGCCCGGTACTCGGTCATGACGAAGATGTTCTCGCCTTTGAGCGTCTCGGTGGCGGGCAGCGCGTCGGGAATGCGAATCGGCATGGGACTGATCTCCTTGTGCCCGGTTGGACCGGCGCTGGCGGCTGGGGCGGCGCAGGTTCCGGGGCGGGTCGGACGGACGATGCGTTCGGTTCGTCCATTGTACCGCGCTACAATGGGGAGCAGGTAGAGCTCGAAAGAAAGGCGGCACTATGAACGGCACGCGGACGGTCGGCATCATCGGATTGGGACACGTGGGGGCGCATGTCGCCAACACCTTGCTGCTGCAGGGGCTCGTCGACGAGCTGCGCCTGTGCGACATCGATGCGCAAAAGCTCGCCTCCGAGGTCCAGGACCTGCGCGACTCGCTGGCGTTTTGCCCTTACAACGCCGCGATCGTGAACTGCGGCGACACGTATGAGGAGCTCGCCGGCTGCGGCATCATCGTCAACGCCGCGGGCAACGTCTCGCTGTCGTCCACCAACCGTGACGGCGAGCTGTTCTACACCACCGATGCGTGCCGAACCTTCGCCAACCGTGTGGTCGATGCCGGGTTCGCGGGCATCTGGCTTACCATCGCCAACCCCTGCGATGTCGTGGCGACCGAGATCTGGCACCTGACCGGCTACGATCCCGCGCGCATCATCGGCAGCGGCACGGGTCTTGACTCGGCGCGCCTGCGCTCGCAGATCTCGCTTGCCTGCGGCGGGCTGGACCCCAAGTCGATCGATGCCTACATGATCGGCGAGCACGGCTTCTCGCAGATCGCCGCCTGGAAGTCCGCGAGCATCTCCGGCGTGCCGCTGTCCGAACTCGAGGCCGCCGACCCCGAGCGTTTCGGCTTTGATCTGGCCGAAGTCGAGGAGCTCGCGCGACGCGGCGGCTACGTGACCATGGCGGGCAAGCACTGCACCGAGTACGCGGTCGCCGGTGCCGCCGCGCGACTCGTCGGTGCGATCTTCCACGACGAGCACGCCGTGCTTGCCGCGTCCACACTGCTCACCGGCCAATACGGCGAAGAGGGGATCTTCTCGTCGCTGCCGTGCATCATCGGGCGCAACGGCGTGGAGCGGGTACTCGAACTCGACCTGTCCGACGGCGAATGCGAGGGCTTCCACACCAGCTGCGAGCACATTCGCGACAACATCGCGCGCCTGACCTGGTGGTAGGGCGGAACATGCAGCGAGCGGGCGCGGTCCGCGATAGTACGACGAAGCGGGGCGGCCGGCGATAGCACAACGCCGCATACAGCACGCGGCGCGGGCGACTTCATGCGCCCGCGCCGCTTTTCGGTTCGATCCTCGGCAGCTAGTCGATGTCGATGGTCTTGAGCGTCTGCGCGATAAGCTCCATGCTGTTGTAGGCGACGGTCCCGTTGCCGCGCACGGCGATGACCGCGTTGCCATCGCTTGTCACCCCGAGCTTTTCCATGCCGCCCGCATCGGTGATAGTGCCGGAAACGTCCTCGTCGCCCACCATGACGTCGATCGTCAGGATGGTCTCGCCCTCGAGCTTGATGGAATGACGCGCAAGCACGTCCCCGCCGCCGCTGGCGACATTGATCTCCCATGCCGCAGGCAAGTCGATCTCGAAGAAGTCACCGTCATAGGTCTTCGTGTTGAGACCCGAGGAGCTCGTGGATGAGGAGGGCGTGCGGTCGTCATCGTCATCCTCGTCGTCGAAATAGCGCTCGTACGCCTTGTCCGCCAGCTCATCGGCCTCGTCGTAGCCGCCGTTCAGCGCGATCTCGCGCGCCCGCTCGATACCGTCTTCCGTGAGGTTGTCGGGATAGGTGAGCTCGATCTGAATCTCATCCGACAGGTCGATCAGGGTCTTTTCCTCGAGGTCGTCATCGACCTCGACCGTGAACGGGTCGACCGTGTAATCGTACATGCGCCCGTATTCCGCAAAGGGCGATGCGGCGACGTCAATCGTGTAGGTTCCCGACGCAAGCGAGATGCCGTCGCCATCGCTGTCGACGAATTGGATCTCCTCGTAGGTGTCGCCGGCGTCAGTCGTTCCCTCGATGCGCACCGGCAGCGGCGTGCTGCCGTCATCGGTATCCCATCCGTTTGCGGAAACACCGATTCTCACATCGTGGGCAATCGAAAGCCGTTCGAGGCGCTCCTCCTGTTCCCGCTCGCGTTCCGCACGCTCCTGCTGGGCGATGCGCTCGGCCTCGGCGCGCTGTTGCACGAACACACCGACACCGATGGCGGCGATGACCACGACCGCCACCGCGATGGCGATGGGTATCCAGCGCTTCGTCGATGCGACGTCGGCGCGGGAACCGCTCGACGCATGCGACGCAGCGGGGGCATCCGAGGTAAAGCCGGCTTGGGGCGCGGCGGCGTCGGCGTGCGCGGCGTCATCGGAGGCGGATGCGGTGTCTGTCGCGGCACCGGCGTTCGCGGCGTCATCGCGACCGACCGCGGCGTCCGTCGCGGCGAGCCCATCGCTCAACGGCTCGGCGACCGACGCGCCATCGTCCGCAGGCTCCCGAGTGTCGGAGATCGTGCCGTCATCGACGGACGCCGCATCGCCCTCGACCTGAGCCGCATCGTCGTCCACCTCGACGTTCTTGCCGCAGTACGTGCAAAAATGCGAGTCGTCCGGCAACTTCTTCCCACAGTGCCTGCAGAACATGATGACCCCCGATCAGGACGGCGTGCGTGGGTCGATTATCTCACGAGGTCCGGTTCGATCTCTGATTGAGCAGGTAGGCGGCACGTTTCGACCCGTCGATGCCGCCACCCTTCCCCAGTAGACGGCGAATCCTTACAGCTGTTCGTCCTCGAACTGCTGGATGGCAGCCAGGAACGCATCACCGAAATCGTCGGCCTTCTTCTCGCCGATACCGGGAACTTCGAGCAGTTCGGCGCGCGTGAGCGGGCGACGACGGCACATGCCGCGCAGCGCCTTGTCCGAGCAGATCATGTACGGCGCCCACTGGCGCTCGGCGGCAAAATCGCGCCGCAGCTCGCGCAGACGCTCGAACAGCTCGGCGTCGTCACCCACATGGGGGCGCGTCGGCGCGCATGCGGCGTCCTGCTCGGCCTCGATCTGGCTGCGCACGCGGTCGACCGCGCGCTGCACGCGCGTCTTGGCCCGCGCTTGCGCCGCCCGCCGCTTCATCGTGAACGAGAACGGCTGCTCGGGACTATCGGCGAGCACCTCGACGGCGCGCGGGCCCAGGCCGACCACCGGGTACTGGCCCTGCGACTGCTCCAAGTACCCCCGTCCGATGAGCTGGCCGAGCACGTCTTTGATGTGGGCGGTTTTCTCGGCGCGAAGCGATCCGTATCTCGACGTGGCGTCCAAACGGTACCCGCGGATCTTCTCGTTGTTGGCACCGTGGAGCGCATCGGCGAGGATCGCGCGGCCGAACCGCCCGTTGACCTCGCGTACGAGCTGGACCGCGGCGCGCGCGATGTCGGTCACGTCCTCGGTCTCGTAGGGCGTGGTGCAGTTTGAACAGGTGCCGCAACCTGCGGAGGTCACCCCCGCTGTGAAGGTCGATGCTCCGTCGGGCACGGAACCGCCCGCATCGGCACCCGCGCCCACGTGCCCGTGCACGCCGAGCGCCCCCTCGTCGCCAAAGTAGCGCAGGATGTACTCGTGCAGACAACCTGTCGTCTGGCAGTAGCCCTCCATGGCGTTGAGCAGGCGGTATCGGTTCTGCCGCGCGAACTCGCGCACCTCGGTCTCGACCTCGTCGCCCTCATACTCGCGGTCGATCAGGTAGCGGCGCAGGCGGAAGTCGTTGCCGTTCCACAGCAAATAGCAGCTCGCCGGGTCACCGTCGCGACCGGCACGGCCCGCCTCCTGGTAATAAGCCTCGATGCTCTCGGGCACGTTGTTGTGGATCACGTAGCGCACGTTGGGCTTGTCGATACCCATGCCGAAGGCGTTGGTGGCCACGATCACCGGCGCGGTGTCGTTGATGAAGGCAACCTGGCTTTCCGCGCGATCGGCGTTGGACATGCCTGCGTGATAGCGCACCACATGGACGCCCTGCGGCTCGAGCGCATGGGCGAGCTTGAGATACAGCTCGTCGACGGCCTTGCGGGTCGAGCAGTACACGATGCCGCTCTCGTCGGCGTGGGCGAGCGCGTAATCGCGGATCCACACCGTCTTGGCCTTGTCGCCCGTCTCCTCCACGCCGAAGAAGAGGTTCGCGCGATCAAAGCCGGTCACCACGGTCTCGGGGCGGTGCAACCCGAGCATCGAGACGATGTCGGCACGGACGCGCTCGGTCGCCGTCGCGGTGAAGGCCGCCACGACCGGACGTGCGGGCAGCGCGTCGACGAATTGCGCGATCTGCAGGTACGACGGGCGGAAATCCTGGCCCCACTGCGAGATGCAGTGCGCTTCGTCGACCGCCACGAGCGGCACGCCGATACCGTCGGATGCGGCCGCAGCCTGGGCGAACGCGAGGAAGCGCGGCTCGAGCAGGCGCTCGGGCGCCACGTACATGATCTGGTACCAACCCTCGCGGGCGCGCTTGAGCACCGTGTTTTGCTGCGCGGGCGAAAGCGACGAGTTGAGGAAGCTCGGACGGGCGCCGGTGGCCTTGAGGGCGCGAACCTGATCGCCCATGAGCGAGACGAGCGGGCTCACCACGAACGTGATACCGGGCAGCATGAGCGCGGGAACCTGATAGCAGATGGATTTGCCGGCACCGGTGGGCATGACGCCGAGGGCATCGCGACCGGCGAGAATCGCCTGGACCAGCCGGTCCTGACCGGAACGGAAGCTCTCGTAGCCGAAGTAGCGCGAAAGCGTTTGCCTCGCCTCGTCCATGATATCCGCCATGCCGCTTACCACCTCCGCCCTTCTTATCGCACGTGCGCCGGCGCCCGCAGCGCGGCAGAATCCGGTGCTTTGTCCGTGTCAGTGGATTATACGACAGGGGCGCTCCGCCGACCGCGGGCGAAGCGCGGGTGCCGTCAACCCGAACAACGGGATAAAACCCCAGTATGTGGACGTCGTGGCGGAAGCATATCGCCTATCGGAGGCCTTGCCTTTTGCGCAGCTACACAGGTAGAATCGGCGCGATATCCAGCTAGATCCATAAGGAGGAACCCGTGGCAGCCGCCGACACCCTTTCCGACCGCGCGCTCGAACTCGCACGTCTCACCGTCGTCCGCCGCATCATCACCGCGGTGGCCGTCACGGCATCGGCTCTGCTCAGGCGTTCCTCATCCAGTCGTTCGTGAACCCCGCCGACTTGCTACCGAGCGGATTCACCGGCATCGCCGTGCTGCTCGACCGCATCACCTCCCTCGGCGGCGTGCGCATCGACACCTCGCTCGGTATGCTCGCGCTCAACATCCCCGTTGCCATCATGTGCTGGAAGAGCATCAGCCATCGCTTCGTGCTGTTCTCCATGATGCAGGTTGCGCTGTCCTCCCTGTTTCTGCAGGTGTTCCACTTCGAACCGCTGCTCGATGACAAGATGCTGCTCGTGGTGTTCGGCGGCTTCCTGTCGGGCATCTCCATCGCGCTCGCGCTCAAGGCGGGTGCGTCCACAGGTGGCACCGATTTCATCGCGCTGCTCGTGTCCAACCGGACCGGCAAGACCATCTGGGGTTTCGTGTTCGCGGGCAACTGCATCGTGCTCGTGATCTTCGGCGCGCTGTTCGGCTGGGACAACGCCGCGTACGCCATCGTCTTCCAATTCATCTCGACCAAATCGATCGACAGCTTCTACCACCGCTACGACCGTGTCACCCTGCAGGTAACCACCAAGTACGCCGATGAGATCATGACCGCCTACATCGAGCGCTTCCAACACGGCATCAGCTGCGCCGAGATCATCGGCGGGTATAGCCGCGAAAAGATGTATCTGCTGCACGCGGTTGTCTCCACCTATGAGTCGGAGGACATCGTCAAACTCATGCGCGACATCGACCCCGGCGTGGTGATCAACATCCTGCGCACCGACAACTTCATCGGCGGCTGGTGGCACGGCCATGTGGACGAACCGGTGCCGACCGCCGTACCCGACCCCGACAAGCTGCCGCCGCGTTCGTCGGCCACCCGCAAGCGCAGTGCCCTGCTGCAGGACGACGGCAGGTAGCGCCGAGCACGAACGGCACTACCGACGCGGACTGTGATCCCAAGCCGGTTGCGCGCGACAGGCGATCGGCTCTCCGCGGATCACGGCAACCCCTCCTTATCGGAAAGAAACGGCTTCCGGTTACCGATGGGCTCTCCTATTCCATAGCTATCGGAAAAAATCGTCGGTTTTTTTCCGATAGACATCAAAACCATGAGCTCCTGCTCAGGCAGCGACTCGAAAGCGAATCGACATTCCGCACGGGAATCCATCTGGATACAGGAGAGCTGTTCCTCGCTGTCCCGCGGGAACTGTCATTGATGAACGAGCAGGTGCTTAGGCGGGAACGCAAGGTATCCGCTCTGTGGCGCAGCCTTCCAACCACGGCACTCGGCGCCTACATCCGGGCACTCATCATGGATGAGGTAGTCTGCAGCAACGAGATCGAAGGCGTGCACAGCACGCGCCGCGATATCGAGCTGGCGCTCGAGGAGGCGCAACGCAAATCGGCATTCGGCGGATCACCGGGCCGCCATGCGCCGTTCTTTGAGTTCGCGAAACTCTACCTCGGACTCATCGACAACCCTCAGTCCCCGCGAACCCTTCAAGATATCCGCAGCTCGTATGACGCGATTGTGGTGGACGCTCTGGATGAGAAGGATAAGCTGGGCGACAGCCTGTTCCGCACAGGACAGGTCGTGGTCGAAACCGGAGCCGGAAAGGTGGTGCACGTCGGTGTTTCCCCGGAAACGAAGATCGAGGAGATGCTCACACAATGGCTTGAGCTCTCACGTTCCGAAGCTATTCCGGAGACATACAGCGCACTGCTCTGTCATTTCCTGTTCGGTTATATCCACCCGTTTTACGACGGAAACGGACGAACGGGCCGCTATTTGCTCGCACTGCACCTCAGCAAGCCGCTTTCCCAGCCCACCGTCTTATCGCTGTCAAAAACGATCGCCGAACACAAAAGCATCTACTATCGCGCATTCGATACGGCTGAGCGCAAGCTCAATTCCGCGGAGGGCACGCATTTCGTCATGACGATGCTCGGGCTCGTTTCAGAGGCGCAAGAGCAGCTTATCGCCGAACTCGATGAAAAGCGCCATCTGCTCGACGAGCTCGAGGAACGCATCGCCCACTGCAAACTCGACCTGTCCGAACGCTCGCTCGACGTCCTCTTTTACGCGGCGCAGATGGAACTGTTCGATGCGTTCCACGAAACACGTATGGCGGATGTCGCCGCGTGGTTGGGCGTGAGTAGGCCGACGGCACGCAAGTCCTTTGACGAGCTTATCTTGGCGAACCTCATCGTAAGGGTGAACAAAAGGCCGCCGGTTTTCCGCCTGAGCGATACGGGGCGGAACATCTTGAAGCTGTAAAACGTCGCCCGAAAGCCAACGGGCTACTTCTCGATGAGCCGGTCCGCAGCGTCGGCGAGGTTCTCGCAGACACGCTCGGCGCGGGCAGCGGCAGTCTGTTCCAGAGCATCGGTCGATTGCTCCATGCCGCGGCGGATCGTGGAGGCAAGCTCGAGCACGGGGTCGTTTGCCGGCGTTTCGTCGACCTCGGTGGGCAGGGGCTCGTCGGCGGGCGCGCGGTGGAAATTGCCCACGAAGTTCTCGGACTTGGTCACGTTGATCACGGCGCGTGGGTCCACATGCCGGACCAGCCGGATCACGTCCTCCGATTCGTAGGAGGACACGACGCTCACGATGAAGGTCACGGGTTTCCTGCTGTAGCCGCCGTACGCCTCGAAGCACGTCGACCCGTGGTGGAACACGTCGTTATAGGCTTCGAGCACCTCGTCGGCGTGATAGGTGGCGATCTGCAGCGTCACGCGGTCGTAGCGGTGGTAGAAGCTGTCGATCGTCTTGGTGGACAGGAACTGGAACACGATGGAGTACGCCGCGTGCTCCCATCCGAAGATCGTGCCGAACACGATCAGGATCACGCAGTTGAACAGGAACACCTGACCCCAGATGGTCTGGCCGGTCTTGTTGGACACCATGAGGGCGATGAAGTCGGTACCCGCCGTCGAGGCGCCGCTTTTGAGCGCGATGGAGATCGCGAGGCCGTTGAGCACGCCGCCGAACAGCACGCACAGGATCGTGTTGTCGAGCAGCGGCTCGAAGGGAACGAACTGCAAGAAGAAGCTCGCCAGGAACACCTGGATCATCGAGAAGATCACGAACCGCTTGCTGATGCTTTTCCAGCACAGGAGGGCGACGGGGATGTTGAGCGCGATCATACCCGCCGACGTGGGAAAGCTCACGCCGAACAGCTGCGTGATGCGATCGATGAGGATGGCAAGGCCCGTAAAGCCACCCGACAGCAGATTGGCGGGCTCGACGAACACGCGGATGACGAAGGCCTGGAGCAAAGCGGCGATACCGACGCAGCACAGCGTGATGAGCCGCCGGATGAGAACATAGCGACCGAGGCGCCTGATCTGGTCGACGCCGCGCCGGTCCTGTTCGTATGCCATGATGCGCAACTCCTTGCGAACGCGGGCACGATGGCCTCAGTATAGCGCGGCGGCTTGGAGCCGGCGCGTGCTCCCGGTGTTCATGGCGAAGCGACACATCCGCCGGCAAGATGGGACCAGGTACAAAGTTGTCGCCTGTCGACAAGATGGGACAAGATAGCGTCAGGCACCATCTTGTCGGGTCACGGCACCATCTTGTCGCCCGTCGGCTAATCGTCGTCGCCCGAGGCCCCCAGCTGCACGAGGATCGCCAGCGCCGCCGCCACGACACCCGAGCCGTTCTCGCCGGTGTCCACGCCGCGACCGATGCCCGACCCCGCGCCTGCGCCGGCACGCGCCGGCACCGTGAACTTACGGCTCTTGGGATAGTTGATCGCCCCGAGCCTACCCTTGAGGTCGAACGCCACCGTCTTGGGCACGTCGACCCCCTGGTAGACCAGGCGCCCCTGCGTGAGCGAGATGCTCTCGAGCCCCAAACGCTCCGCGCGGATGCGGATGCGCGCGCGGTCGAACAGGTTCGCCGCCGCCAGCGGTAGCTCGCCGAAGCTCGCCTCGGTCTGTTCCTGCACCTCGTCCACGACCGACAGCAGGTCGGCTGCCGCGAGCTTGCGGTAGATGAGCACGCGCTGATCGACGGCCGGCAGGTACTCCTCGGACAGGTAGAAGTCGGCCGGCAGGTTGATGGCGACCTGCGCCTGCTCCAGATCGGCACCGCCCTCGCCGCGCGCCTCGGCCACGGCCTGCCCCAGCATCTGCGTGAACAGATCGAAGCCCACGCTCGACAGGTTGCCGTGCTGTTCGGCGCCCACGAGCGATCCCGCGCCGCGGATCTCCAGGTCACGCATGGCGATGCGCATGCCACTGCCCAGATCCTGGTACTCGGACAGCGCCGTCAGGCGCTCCGTTGCCTCCTCGGTGAGCGGCAGCTCGCCGGGGAACATGAAGTAAGCGTAGGCCTGCGTGGCGGAACGGCCCACGCGGCCCTTGAGCTGATAGAGCTGCGCGAGCCCCAAGCGCTGCGAGTCCTCGATGATGAGCGTGTTGGTGTGCGGGTTGTCGATGCCGCTCTCGATGATCGTGGTCGCCACCAGCACGTCGATCTTACCGGTGGCAAACTGCACCATCACGTCCTCGACCTCGCGCGGGCTCATCTTGCCATGCGCCACGCCCACGCGCGCCTCGGGCACCACGTCGTGCACGCGCTCGACCGCGTCGTCGATGGTCTTCACGCGGTTGGACACGTAGTAGACCTGCCCGCCGCGCCCGAGCTCCAGGCGGATCGCCGCGCTCACCACGTCGGGATCGTACTCGCCCACGTGCACCACGACCGGGCGGCGGCCGGTGGGCGGCGTGGTGATGAGGCTCATATCGCGCACGCCCGAGATGGCCATCTGCATGGTGCGCGGGATGGGCGTGGCCGACAGCGTGAGCACGTCGATCTGCTCGCGCAGGTTCTTGAGCTGCTCTTTGTGCTGCACGCCGAAGCGCTGTTCCTCGTCGATGATCACAAGGCCCAGGTTGTGCGGGTTCACGTCGGCCGACAGCAGGCGATGCGTGCCCACGAGCACGTCGACCTTGCCCTCCGCGAACGCCGCGAGCGCGCGTTTCTGCTGCGCCGGCGTGCGGAAACGCGACAGCACCTCGACCTCCACGCCGAAGGGCGCGAACCGCTCGAAAAACGTCTCGAAATGCTGCTGCGCCAAAATCGTCGTGGGGCACAGGACCATGACCTGCCGCCCGCCGTCCACGCACTTGAACGCCGCACGCAGGGCGACCTCGGTCTTGCCGAAACCCACGTCGCCGCACAGCAGACGGTCCATGGGTTTGGGGCTCTCCATATCGCCCTTGATGTCGGCGATGGCCTCGAGCTGATCGCGCGTGGGCTCGTAGGGGAAGCTCTCCTCCATCTCGATCTGCTCGGGCGTGTCCGGCCCGAAGGCGAAGCCCGTGATGGAGCTGCGGCGCGTGTACAGGTCGACGAGGTCGAAGGCGAGCTTCTTGGCGCTCTTGCGCGCCTTGGTGGTCGCGCGGCTCCAGTCGGCGGTGTTCAGGCGGGTAAGCCGCGGGTTGGCACCGTCGGGACCCACGTAGCGCGAGATGCGGTCGACCTGCTCGAGCGGCACGTAGAGCTTGTCGCCGCCGGCGTATTCCAGCAAGAAGTAGTCGCGCTCGCGCCCGGCGACCTCCTGGCGCACGATCTCGGAGAACAGGGCGATGCCGTGCGTGGCGTGCACGACGTAGTCGCCCGGCTTGAACGGGAAGGTGACCTCGGTGATGTCCACGTGGCGCCGCGCGCGACCGCGGGCGCGCTTGGCGTCCATGCGGGCGTTCAGGTCGGCAAGGCTGAACACCGCCAGGTGCGCGTCCGGCACCACCACACCCGAGGGGATGGGCACATCCACGAAGGTCACGCGGCCGCGCGTGACCGTGGGCACCGTGATGGCGGGCGCGTGCGAGAGGTCGGCGGCATTGAGCTTGTCGGCGTCGCGTTTGAGCAGGGTGACGTTCACCTGCGCGCCACTTGCCACGGCACCGGAATTTTCCGGCGCGTTTTGGAGCGACTCCTCGAAGGGGATCGACTCGTCGGTAAACGACAGCTCCATCGACTCGCGCGCACCGCGGTCGGGGATGGCGAACACCGTGGCGTAATGGTTGTTGACGACCTCCTGGATGCGGGAGATGAAGCGGTTATCCGAGCCCGCGAGCGCCGGCTGCTCGATCTTGAGCTCGGCGGTCACCGCGCCGCCCGCCCGGATGAGCGAGACGTAGTTCAGGCGCTGCTGGCGGCCGAAATCGAGCTGCTGGGGACGCACGTACAGACCGTCCAGGTGCGAGATCTTGGCCTCGCCCGCGCGCCGCTCCAGGTCCTCGTAGGCGCGCGAGCAGTCGTCGAAGAGGCTGCGCGGCTCGGAGAGCACCACGAGCGCGTCGTCGCTTACGTGCGCCAGCGGGCTGGCCGTGCTCTCGTACATGAGCGGCATGAAGCGGTCGAGCTCGGGCGTGACGATGCGCGCCTTGATCATCTCGAGCATCGCCGCGAGCTCCGTGTCGTTTTTGGCGGGCGCATACAGGGCGGCGGAGATGCGGCGGACGGCGTCGTCGGTCAGTGCGAGCTCGCGCACGGGGAAGATCTCGACGGCATCCTCGTCGCCGATGGTCTGTCCCGTGGAGCTCACCATCCGGCGGATGCGGTCGATCTCGTCGCCGAAAAACTCGATGCGCACCGGAGCGGTCGCCTGAGCGGGGAACACGTCGACCGTGTCGCCATGCACGCGGAACAAACCCGGCGCGTCGGCGGCGTCGGCGTTCGTGTAGCCCATACCCACCAGGCGCGCGGGCACCTCCTCGTAGGGGATCTCCTCGCCCACCGCGAAGGTGGTCGACGCCCAATAGAGACTCTCGCGCGGGGGCACGCAACGCAGCAGGGCACGAGCCGAAGTCACCATGATGACGGATTCGCCGCTCGCCACACGCCCGAGCGCGGCACAGCGTGCTGCCACGACGGCGTCGTCTGCCTTGGCCTTCCACGGGTAGTCGGTCCGCTCGGGAAAGCGCACGACATGCTCGAGGCCCACGTAGGCGGCAAGGGAACGCGCGGCGCGATCGGCGGCGTCCTCGCCCGACACGATGTAGACCGTGGGCCGCGGGGCGCGCGCGAACTGCGCGGCCAGCATGAGCGTGCGCCCGGACTGCGACACGGCGAGCGTGGCGTCTTGCCCCTCGGCAAGCGCCGCCTCGATGGTCTGGAGCGCCTCAGCCGTATAGAGCTGCGCCGCGATGCGGTGTATGAGCATGTGCGTCTCCCGTCCGCGGGAAAATGGGGACAGGCACCTTTTTTCCCACGCCGAAAGCCCGCCTGAACGAATCCAGGCGGGCGATACGAATCGACTGTCGCCCGCTATCGTACCGCATTGAGTTCCGACGGGCGCAAGCTGCTGACCATCACGTTTCTTCCACAAAATCGAACATATGTCCGTACCAGGTTGTAACGTATCTATACCGGTACAGCCTATGGACGAAGGGCAGATCAGACATGGCAACCAGAAAGGATGACAACCAGAAGACCCATATAGAGAGCGACGCGACACCCCAACTTGATGAGATTGGCATCGCGTATCACCAGTCGCCGGATATCGTCGCCGACGCGCGGACGATCATCGATAGCGCTCAGGCCGCTGCGCGCTGCGCCGTCAACGTCACGCTGGTGGTGCGCAACTGGCTGCTGGGCAGACGCATTGCAAAGGAGGAGCTCCGCCACAAGGAACGAGCTGATTACGGCAAGCAGATAGTCGACAACCTTTCGAAAAAACTCGTACAGGCCTATGGCACGGGCTTTTCCAGAAGGGCCCTGTACCAGTATCTTCAGTTCTATAAGGCCTTCCCCGAGATTGTGCACTCACTGCGTGCACAATCTCATCTGGCTCTGAGTTGGAGCCATTATCGCGAGCTCCTTCGCGTGACCGAAGCCGATGCGCGCACCTGGTACGCCCGCGAAGCGGCAGAGCAGGCGTGGAGCACCCGCACCCTCAAACGCAACATCGGCACACAGTACTACCAGCGACTCCTTCTGTCCGGCGACAAGCCGCCAGTCGTTGAGGAGATGAAGCAGAACACCGCACCCTACCAGACACGCGAGTTCAAGCAGGCGGAGTTCATCAAGGATCCCTATATGATTGAGTTTCTTGGCCTGCCGGAAGACGAACGCATGCGCGAGTCGACCCTCGAGGCCGCATTGCTCGCCAACCTCCAGTCGTTTCTGCTCGAGCTCGGGAAAGGCTATGCCTTCATGGGTAGGCAATTCCACCTGCGCGGAATAAGCGGCAACTATTACATCGACCTCGTGTTCTACAATGTCATCCTCAAGTGCTACGTGCTTATCGATCTCAAGGTCGGCAAGGTAACGCACCAGGACGTTGGCCAAATGGACATGTACGTGCGCATGTTCGACGATCTCTACCGTCGAGATGATGACAGCCCCACGCTGGGCATTGTCCTGTGTTCGGATACCGACGCTGACATCGCGCGTTATTCGATACTCGCCGGTAGCGAGCAGCTTTTTGCAAGCAAGTACAAACTGTATCTGCCGACCAACGAAGAACTGCGGGCAGAAATTGAAAGCCAGAAGGCACTGTTCGAGCAGCGAATTACGGGCGAAAGGGGAACGCCGGACCCCCGTCGCACGCCCGATGCCGCTGAACCATCTGAATAGCATTCCGCAAAACGAACCAACCCCTGCAAGCGCCGCGGCCCCGAACGCCAGCACCGGCATCTGGGGCCGCGGCGCCAGCTTGAAATGTCTTGTTTCAGCGATGTATAACACGTTGTTGTTATCGCAGGTCGCAAAAGATGCAGATGTATAGATTTGGTGCCGTGGGACGTACGCAGCAGCACGAAATCGGTTAACCGAATGCGTTCGGGACGAAATATCGGTGTCATTCGCCCATAGGCCGAATACCCGTCAGAAAAAGCCCAGTTGAATCCTGCGGCGTTCGCGAGGCATACAGCGCCTATGGGCGGAGGACACCCGAATTTCGTCCCGAACTTTGATACATGCCATTTCGAGACGCCCGGCGCACGGCCACGGGCGCCGGGCGTGGCGCGAAGCGCTAGGCGCGGCCGGTTGCCTTGAGGTGGTACTGGCGCTCGTAGCGCCTTGCGAACGCAAGCAGCAGCGCTACCGCCACGATGGAAAACGGCACGCCCGCGAGGCCGATCCAATTGTAGGTCGCTCCGGTGTTGAGCACCATCTGGCCTACCTGCGCGCCGATGGCGTTGCCGCCATTGAACGCGGTCTGCACGCAAGCGCCGCCCAACAGTTCGCCACCGCCCTGGCCGACCTCGACCATAAGAATCTGCTGCGGGCTCGACACGAAGAACAGACCGACCGACACCAGGAACATCAGAGCTGCGCACAGCACCGAGCCGCGTCCGACCAGGAAGATGAGCAGCAGGGCCACGCCCGCCAGCGTTTGGCCAGCCGCTGCGGCAATACCAGGGCTTTTGCGATCTGCCGCACGTCCGCCCAGGGTGGAGCCCACAACCATACCCGCACCGGCGAGCACGAGCAGCATGGGCACCATGGCCTCGGCGAAACCGCCCATGTGCTGCAGCCACGGCGAAACGTAGCTCCACCAGCAGAAGATGCCCGTGTTGCCCAGCAGCACCGCAGCCAAAATCAACCAGGGACCGGGCGCCTTCAGGAACGCGAACTGACCGGCGAGTCCCGCATCGGGAATTGCCTCGAGCACGGGCACGAAACGCCAGATGAGCACAGCCGCAAGCACAGCCCAAGCCGTAGCGAACACGAACGGCGCGTGCCACGAAAACGCACTTGCCATGAGCGTGCCGGCGGGCACGCCGATCATGTTGGCAACCGTTTGGCCAAGAACCATGGTGGCCACGGCCTGACCTTCACGGCCCGGGTCGGCAAGCATCTTGGACGCCAGTGTCGCCGTGCCAAAGAACGCGCCATGCGGCAGGCCGGCAATGAAACGGCCAACCAACAGCATGGTCGGATCGGCGGACAGCGCAGAGATGGCATTGCCCGCAGCGCAGATGGCCATAAACGCAATGATCAGGCGGCGCGGCGGCACGCATCGTCCCACCACGAGCATGATGGTGCCCACGCATACGCCCACGGCATACGCGGTGATGAAGTTGCCCGCCCAGGCAACGGTCACGTCAACGCCCGCCGCCACAACAGGCAGGATGCCCATCATCACGAACTCAGCGAATCCCAGCACAAACGCGCCCATAGCAAGCGCGATGAGACTCTTTTTCACAGGTGGCAGCCCTTCCCTCGCACAAGCCGGACACGCCGCCCGGCCCGCGTTGCCAAATTTGCCAAGCGGATAGTAGCACCCCGCGCGCGCGTTAACCTCGACAATTCAATTGTTCTTGATAACTTGTACGAACAAATTGTTGAGCATGCAATACACCGCGCCACCTGTGGGTCGCGTTACTCCGGCAGCGGGTGAAATACAGGCTGCCAGCGGTCGAAGGTGCAGAACTCCGTGAAGCCAAGCTCACGCAAGCAACGCATAACGTAGCGGATATAGGACCCCAGGTGCGCCGGCTCGTGTGAGTCGCTGCCCAACGTGACGATGCGCCCGCCCAGGTCGCGGTACAAGCGCAGAATGTCGCGACAGGGCTGCAGGTCGGATAGCCCGTAACGGAAGCTCGACGTGTTAACCTCGATGCCCTTACCGTCGGCAATCACGCGCTCCAAGATGGCCGCGATGACATCCCGACTGCGTTCAAACGGGTACGGGCCACACGGATCATAGCGTTTGATGAGGTCCATGTGGCCCAGCACGCTATAGCCCGAGAAGCGCTCAACAACCCGCAGCATCTCGGCATAGTAGGCGTCGTTGTATTCCCGCTGCGTGCGACCACGCTGGAAGTCGCCACCCCAAAACTCCAGGTCATCGACCTGGTGAATGGAGAGAATGGCGAAGTCCATGCGCCGCCCGTACTGCTCGAGCACGCGCGTGAACTGCGGAATCGTGTGCACCTGCACGCCGAATTCAAGCCCGGCCTTCACGACAAGGTCTTCCGCATGGCGCTCGCGTGCCCGCTCGATTGCGGGGAAATAGCGCGCGTAGTCGACGTTGACCGCGGGCTTGCCGTCGCCGTGCCGCGCAAGCTCGGGATGGTCGGCATCGGGCTTGACGCCGTAATCGACGTGGTCGGTGAAGCAGGTCTCGTCCAAGTTCAAGCGCACGGCATCACGGCACACGTCGTCGACGGTATACCACGAGTCGTCGCTGAACTCGGAATGCACGTGATAGTCCGCAAGCACGGCCGCTCCTCGCCTAGCTCCAAATGCCCACGCGCCACGAAGCGAATGCGCAGATGGCCGCCAGCACGAACACCACGAGCGCGCCGGAGATATCGACCAGCATGCCGCCCAGGTTGCGGCGCGTCTTCCACTCGGCAAGCGCGCCGTCGGCAGAGCGCCACACGCGCCACAGCAGCACGAGGCACCCGGCGATGCCCAACGGGTTCTGCAGGCACAGCTCGGCGCAGGTGAGACCGATGAGGTTGCCCAGCGCATAGCCGTCGTCACCGTCGGCGTGATGCTTGTAGGAAAAGTGGATGATCCACGCTACGAACGGCTGCACCATGGCCATGAGGAACGTCACCGCAAACACCGGGTCGCCCTGCATCATGGTCTGGATGTCGCCCCCGCCCATGATGCCGTTGAAACCCAACAGCGCGAACGGAATGAGCACCAGCACGACCTGGACGCCGGTGAAGATGCGCCGCGTGAGCTGTTCGGACTTGGTACCCATGCGGCGCTCGCGCGCGGCTGCCGCGCGCTGCTCGGTGCGATCGGCCTCGCGCTTCTGGGCAAGCTCCCGCTGCTCGGGCGTGACCTCGCGGCGAGCGGCTGCCTTCTGGGCGGGCGTCATCTTCTTCTTGCTCATGGCGTTCCCTTCGTGATGGCCTTCTGACTGGTTGTTAAGCCGGAAATAACTTGTTCGTACATGTTTAGTATAGCAGGTCAACCCCTGTTCGAACAATTATTCCGTAGTCGGCACAACCGGTCCGTGACAGGTTGGGATAAGGGCGTGAAATAGGGACAGAGGTGTTTTCACACCCGCGCATGAAAACACCTCTGTCCCTATTTCACGCCCGTGCAGACCTACCAAGAGGCGCCGCGACGGTCGCAACATCGCGGCGCCTCCCAGGAAAGGAAGAGGCTTAGTGCAGGTCGGGCCAGAACTCCTTGTTGGCCTCGATGAGGTCATCGAGGATGAGCTTGGCGACCTTGGCGGAAGGCACGGTCGCGGAGAGCGTCAGGGCCTGCCACAGCTTCTGATAGCTGTGCTCGACCCAGGCCTGGACGACGAGCTTCTCGACGGAGACCTGCTGCTCCATCATGCCCTTCTGGAACTGCGGGATCTTGCCCTGGCAAATGCGCTCGTAGCCGTTCTTGCCCACGATGCAGGGCACCTCGACCATGGCGGTCGGGTCGAAGTTCTCGACAGCACCCTCGTTGGGGACGATGAGCAGGAAGCGCTCGAGCGTGTTCTCGGCGAGCGCGCAGGCCAAATCCACGATGTAGGTGGCGTGCGCATCGGCCTCGAAACCGCAGCCCTCGGCGGTGCCGGCGTCGATGATGCGCTGGCACTCACCGAACACGTGCTTCTCGCGGCCGTCCATGACCTCGTTGGCACGGGTGTACTCGGGGTTGGAGGTCTCCACCACGTAATCGGGATACAGATAGTACTTCAGATACGTGTTGGGGATGGTCTCCGGGTCGACCGCGTAGACGTCCTTGGCCTTCTCGAACGTGTGGATCCAGGACTCGTCGATGTGCTGGGCGTGATCGCCCGTCATCTCGATGCCGTCCATGTAACCGTTCTTGGCCATATGCTTCTTGATCTCGGGCATAAGGTCGTTTCCGTCCTTATCGTAGATCTTGCTCCACCACCCGAAGTGGTTGAGGCCGTAGTAGCTGTACTGCAGCTCGCGACGGTCCTTGATACCGCACATATATGCCATCTTGTCCATGAGGTCGATCGGCATGTCGCAGATGTTGATGATCTTGGAGTTGGGGCGCAGCACACGGCAGGCCTCAGCGACAATCGCCGCAGGATTGGAGTAGTTGAGCATCCACGCGTTCGGCGAGTACTTCTCCATATAATCGAGGATCTCGATGACGCCGCCGATGGAGCGCATGCCGTAGGCGATGCCGCCGGGGCCGCAGGTCTCCTGGCCCAAGACGCCGTACTTCAGCGGGATCTTCTCGTCCTGCTCGCGCATACGGTACAGGCCGACGCGAATGTGGGCGAGCACGAAGTCGACTCCGGTGAAGGCCTCCTCGGGATCGGTCGTGTACCCGAACTCGATCTCGGGCGCGTTCTCGCGGAAGTAGATCTCGCAGGCCTTGGCCACCGTCTCCTGGCGCTCGGCAAAATTATCGTAGAAGGTGATCTTGTTCACCGGGAAGCGGTCGTGCTCCTTCAGCAGCATGAGCGCGATGCCGGGGGTGAAGGTGGAGCCGCCACCCGCGATAGTGACCGCATAAGATTTCTGACCCATGATTTCCTCCTTGGTGTGCCGTCGGATGCTTTGCCCTCCTGCGCTGACGGCGCGTGCAGAAGGATCGCTTCTCAAAACGGGCGGTGCGCACCCCTTGCCGACGGCAGGCAATGTGCCGCCTACGCATCCGCCCGCTTCGATCCTGTGAGGGCGCATGCCCTCGCGAACCAGGGGGCTTTTGCCTCCCTACAGGAGCCTTTCGAACACGTCGCGCAGCTTGGGAACGGAAAGGCCGATGATGACCTGCATGTTCTTGCCGTTCCTGGCGAGACCGTGCGCACCGATGCGCTTGAAATCGGCCTCGGAAGCAACGAGGTTCTCGTCGCGCACGTTGACGCGCAAACGCGTGGCGCAGTTGGTGACGTCGACCACGTTCTCGGGACCGCCCAGCAGATCGAGGACGTTCTGCGCAAGAATAGCGCGCTCCTCTTCCTTGCTGCCGGCGACCGCCGCGGAAGCAGCCGCGCCGCCCTCTTTGGCCGCCTTGTAGTCGGCCTTGGTCTTGAGGGACACGCCGGCCTCCTCATCATCCTCGCGGCCCGGGGTCTTGAAGTCGAACTTCACGATGAGGAAGCGGAAGACCACGACCCAAAGGGCGCTGAACGCAAGGCCAACGGCGATGGAGAGCACATACTGCAGACCATAGATTGCGCCGAGGGGCAGGAAGTCCCAGGAAGCCATGCTGATGAGGCCGCCGTCGAAGATGCCCACCGTGCCGATCATGGTCTGAACCATGCACAGCGTGGCGCCGAGCACGCAGTGGACCACGAACAGTTGCGGCGCGATGAACAGGAAGGTGAAGTCGAGAGGCTCGGTGATGCCGCAGAGCATGGCGGTCGCGGTGACCGGGATGAGCAGCGTCTTGACCTCCTTCTTGCGCTCGGGCTTTGCGGTGAGGTAGAAGGCGATGGCAACGCCCAGCGAACCGAAGACCTTTGTCCAGCCAGGGACCGTGTAGGCAGCCCACGGAGCGGCCTCGGCCAGCGGCTCGCCAGAAGCGGCGAGCTCAGGCAGGATCGCGGCCCACGCCGGGTAGATTCCGCCGCTCACGGCAGCATCGGCATAGTAGAACGGGGTGTAGATGAAGTGATGCAGACCAGTGGGGATGAGGATGCGCTCGAGCAGCGCGAAGACCCACACGCCCAGAGGACCGGCGCTGAGGATGAAGCCCTGGAACAGCTGGATGCCCTGCTGGACATGCGGCCACACCAGGCAGGCGATGATGGCGCAGGGAAGCATCACGAAGAAGGACACGGCGTACACGAACACGGAGCCGCCGAAGACGCCGAGCCAATCGGGAAGCTCGGTGTCAAAGAACTTGTTGTGCAGCGCAACGGCGACGCCAGAGATGATGAGCGCGCCCATCATACCCATATCGAGCGTCTTGATGCTGGCGATGTTGGCCAGGCCGGTGCCGCTCGCGGCCTCGACGGAGAAGTCGACGCCGAAGAAGGACCCCCACGTACCCAGAATAGTGTTAACGAAGTAGTTGAACGTCAGGTAAGCGGCGAGCGCCTCCATGCAAGCACGGCCCTGCTGCTTAGTGGCGAGCGAGATGGGCAGCGATACGCAGAACAGCAGCGGCATCTGATTGAACAGCGTCCATCCGCCCTGCAGAATCACGTTCCAGCAGTCGTACCACACATTGCCCGCCGTCGCCATGGCACCAAAGATGGCCTCGGTCGTGAAGAGCGTGCCTAAACCAACGATGATGCCCGAGAAGGCGAAGAGAATCGCCGGGGTGTACATAGCCCCGCCGAACTTTTGGATTTTCTGCATCATGGCAGAGAACCCCCCTTTCTCCTTGTGCCCCGAACGACGCAGGCCGCCCGCAGGGCACACGGTGCAGGTGTCAATCCACACAGCATAATCGAGACGGCGCGCCGGCTCGCCATCTCCTTGCCATCGGCATTATGCATCCAGCCTGTCTAGACAAGTTACGCCATCTTGTCTAGACAGGCTGAACGGTAGCAAAAATCAGGTGAACGGTATTCCCCTGAGATGTATTAGCGTTTACCTGCTTGTTTCCTAGTAGCTTTGCAGGAATATAGGCATGATTGATCATCTACTTGTTCAGTTCTTAGGCAATCTGTAATATCTACTTGTCTAGATAAGCTTGCTTTGCTAGACTGCTTCGACAACGAGCGACCGCCCGTTGCCCGCGGGGACGCATTTCCAAACGATAGGAGTACCGCCATGAGAAGTGCCATGTTCTATGGGAAGCACGACATGCGTATCGAGGAGGCGCCGGTGCCCGCTGTCGGCGAGCACGACGTTCTCATCCGCGTCAAAGCCTGCGGCGTATGCGGCACCGACGTGCACATCTATGAAGGCGACAAGGGAGCCGCCGACGTCACTCCCCCGACGATCCTGGGTCACGAGTTCTCCGGCGTCGTCGAGCGCGTGGGCTCTCGGGTGACCGAATTCGCTCCTGGCGACCGTGTGTGCATCGACCCCAACCACCCCTGTGGATGCTGCGAGCCGTGCCGCGACGGCATCAACCATTACTGCGAGCACATGACCGGATACGGCACCACGGTCGACGGCGGATTTGCCGAGTTCTGCGCCGTCGATGCGCAGCAGGTGTACAAGCTAGGCGACAACACGACGTTTGAGCAGGGCGCCATGACCGAGCCGGTTGCATGCTGCCTGCACGGCATCGACATGTGCAACGTCCATCCGGGCAGCTCGGTGGTGGTCATCGGCGGCGGCATGATCGGCTTGCTTATGATGCAGCTCGCCCGCTTGGCGGGAGCCTCCAAGGTCGCCCTGCTCGAGCCGGTCGCGACAAAGCGCGCCGTGGCCGAGCAGCTTGGGGCGGATATCGCCATCGATTCCATCGCCGAAGACCCCGCTACGCGCTTGGCCGAAGCCGGCTTTGGCAACATCGACGTCGTGATCGAATGCGTGGGCAAGCCCGTGACCATCGAGCAGGCCATCGCGCTCGCCGGCCACAAGGCGACAGTCATGATGTTCGGTCTCACCAAGCCGGACGAAACCATCACCGTCAAGCCGTTCGAGATCTTCCAGAAGGAGCTCGTGCTCACCTCTTCGTACATCAACCCCTACACGCAGCGCCGCGCGCTTGCGCTCATCGACTCCGGCCGCCTAGATGTGAGCAGCATGGTGCATGCCGTTTGCGGCCTCGAAGACCTGCCGCGCATCCTCGCCGAGCCCGAGCTGCGCGCCAAAGGAAAGTACATCATCTCCCCCGAGCGGTAACGCCCCGCGGGTCGCATAAGCAATTGACCGGTGTTCAGGGCCCCGCTCGCCAGTTACAGGCGCGCGGGGCTTTCTCGTAACGGTGCGACCCCCCGTTTGACGCGGTCGCGGGCTTTGGCTACCCTCGGAATAACAAAAGAAAGCCCGAGGTCCAGGAATGTCAAAAGCTGTATTCCAAGACATATATGCCGATATCAAGCAGGCGATTGAACAGGGAACCTACCTCTATCAGTCGTATCTTCCTTCGGAAAACGAGCTGAAGGAGCTGTACGATTGCTCGCGCGCCACGGTCCGGCGCGCGATTGCCTCCCTTGCCGCCGAAGGATACGTGCAGGCGCAGCAGGGCAAGGGCGTACGCGTGATTCGCGACCTTAACGCCGAGCCACCGCGCGGCATGGACGGACTGGAGACGTTCAAGGAGCTGTCGCTTCGCCGCAACTTCACCCTTGTCACCAAGACGATCATCTTCGAACTCGTCGTCGCGGACGAATCGATCTCGCGCGTCACAGGATTTCCCGTGGGCAGCGACCTTACGCGAGCCAAGCGCATTCGCTATGCAGACGGCGTGGCCGTAGGCACCGACGACAGCTATTACCTGAGCTCACAGGTTCCGGGGCTCACGCCCGAGATTGCCGATGATTCCATCTATCGCTATTTAGAGCAGGATCTGGGCATCAAAATCGGCACGGGCAATCGCGATGTCACCGTTGAGCACCCCACCAAAGAGGATCGGCGCTGCCTGGACATGGGCGATTTTGACACCGTCGCCGTCGTGCGCGGCAAGACGTGCTGCATCGACGGCACGCTTCTGGAATACACCGAGACCAAGCAGGTGCCGAGTTTCTTCTCCCTGCACGAGACCGTCGTGAGAAATAACACCCGGAGCTAGGCACCACGGACACGTGACATAAGGACAGAGGCGTTTTCACCCTTACGCGTGAAAACGCCTCTGTCCTTATGTCACGGCCGGGTAGACAATCGTGGTCGATATGCATTATTCAGGCGGCCCTGCAGGCGGCAAATGCCTGCCGCGGACCCTCCTGGTAGCCAAGCGTCGCGCGTCCCCTGCCACGCTTCCTGGGATTTCTCTCGCCCTGCATGCGAAAGGGCGGCCCCAGATGCGCCCGCACACGCTGGCAAAAATGCATATCGACCACGATTGTCTACCCGGCAGAAAAAAAGACCGCACGCGACTGTTAAACTGCCGCACGGCAAAGGGCGGGTCCCGCAGGACCCGCCCACCCCTGCGAGGGGAACGCAATTGCAAGCTTACGCAACCTTAGTGCAGCTCGGGCCAGTAACCCTTGTTGGCCTCGATCAGGTCGTCGAGGATGAGCTTGGCCACCTTGGCGGAGGGCACGGTCGCGGACAGCGACAGCGCCTGCCACAGCTTCTGGTAGCTGTGCTCGACCCACGCCTGGACGACGAGCTTCTCGACGGAGACCTGCTGCTCGAGCATGCCCTTCTGCCACTGCGGCACCTGGCCCTGGCAGATCTTCTCGTAGCCATTCTTGCCCACGATGCAGGGCACCTCGACCATGGCGGTGGGGTCGAAGTTCGACACCGCGCCGTCGTTGGGAACGATCAGCAGGAAGCGCTCCATGGTGTTCTCGGCGAGCGCGCAGGCAAGGTCCACGATGTAGGTGGCGTGGGCGTCGGCCTCGAAGCCGCAGTCCTTAGCGGTACCCTTCTCGATAACCTCGCGGCAGGCGCCGAAGACGCGCTTCTCGCGGCCGTCCATAACCTCGTTAGCACGGGTGTACTCGGGGTTGGAGGTCTCGACGACGTAGTCCGGGAACACGTAGTACTTGAGGTAGGTGTTCGGGATCGTGTCGGGATCGAGCGCGTAGACGTCCTTGGCCTTGCCGAAGGTGTGGATCCAGGACTCATCGACGTGCTGCTCCTGGCCGGCCTCGTGGCTGATGCCGTCGAGGTAGCCGTTCTTGGCCATGTGCTTCTTGATCTCGGGCATAAGGTCGTTGCCGTCCTTATCGTAGATCTTGGTGAACCAACCGTAGTGGTTCAGGCCGTAGTAGCTGTACTGCAGCTCGCGACGGTCCTTGATGCCGCACATGACGGCCATCTTGTCCATCAGGTCGATGGGCATGTCGCAGATGTTGATGATCTTGGAGTTCGGGCGCAGCACGCGGCAGGCCTCGGCCACGATGGCGGCCGGGTTGGAGTAGTTGAGCATCCACGCGTCGGGGCTCCACTTCTCCATGTAGTCGAGGATCTCGATGACGCCGCCGATGGAGCGCATGCCGTAAGCGATGCCGCCGGGGCCGCAGGTCTCCTGGCCCAGCACGCCGTACTTCAGCGGGATCTTCTCGTCCTTCTCGCGCATGGCGTACTTGCCGACGCGGATGTGTGCGAGCACGAAATCGATGCCGGTGAAGGCGGTCTCGGGATCGGTGGTGTAGTTGAACTCGATCTCGGGGGCGTTCTCCTTGAAGTAGATCTCGCAGGCCTTCGCCACGATCTCCTGACGCTCGGCGTCGTTGTCGTAGAAGGTGATCTTGTTAACCGGGAAGCGGTCATGCTCCTCGAGCAGCATCAGCGCGATGCCGGGGGTGAAGGTGGAGCCGCCGCCGGCGATGGTGACTGCATACGACTTCTTGGACATAGTGTCAGTCCTCCTTGGGTTCCGGTCGCTCGAAATGCCGCTGCTCGTCGATGCGACCGATTCGACGGGCCGGTTGCTTGCGTTGGGAGCGGACGGGACGGCCGGGGTTTCGCAGTTGACCGTCCCGTCCGACGGGAGGGGCACGGGCCCCGGTTACAGGAGCTTCTCGAACTCGTCGCGGACCTTGGGCACCTTGAGGCCGATGATGACCTGGACGGACTTGCCCTTCTTCATGCATCCGCTCGTGCCGATGCTCTTGAAGTCGGCGTCCTCACCCACGCGGGTCTCGTCGATCACGTTGACGCGCAGGCGGGTCACGCAGTTGGTCACGTCGACGATGTTGTCGGAGCCGCCCAGCAGCTCCAGGCACGCGGCGGCGGTCACGGCATAGGGATTCTCCTCGGCGACCGCGGTGTCACCGGCGGCCAGCGCCTCGGCGGCACCACCCTGCTTGGCGGCGCGGTACTCGGCCTTGCTGCGGAACTTGATCTCCTCCTCGTCGTCCTCGCGACCGGGGGTCTTGAAGTCGAACTTCAGGATGAGCGTACGGAACACGATGAACCAGATGCCGGTGAAGACCAGACCGACGACAAGGCCCATGAGGTAGGTCGTCCAGTGGTTGGCCCACAGAGGGATGAGGTTCAGCGAGCTGATCTCGATGAGGCCGCCGGCGAAGACGCCCACGACACCCACTGCATTCATTGCCGTGGCGAGGCACGCGGCAAGCACGCAGTGGACGATAAACAGCGCGGGTGCGACGAACAGGAACGTGAACTCGATGGGCTCGGTCACGCCGCAGAAGATAGCGGTGAGCGTGATGGGAATCAGCAGGCCGAGCAGCTCTTGGCGTTTCTCGGGCTTGGCGGTCGCGTAGAAGGCCAGCGCGATTCCCGGACATCCGAACATCTTGGACCACGTGGAGCACGCGAAGGCGGCATACGGAGCAAGCTCGGTAAGCGGCGCGGAGGAAGCGGCGATCTCGGGCAGCTGCTTGGCGAAGGCCGCGTAGATACCGCCGTTCACCACGGCGTTATCGTAGTAGAACGGGCTGTACAGCAGGTGATGCAGGCCGAACGGGATGAGCGCGCGCTCAAGGAACGCGAAGATCCACACGCCGGGAAGACCGACCGTGGCGACGAACCCCTGGAAAGCACGGATGCCATCCTGGACGTGCGGCCACACGAGGCAGGCGGCCAGCGCGGTGGGGAGCATCACGAAGAACGCGATCATGTAGACGAACGTGGATCCCGAGAAGACGCCGAGCCATTCGGGCAACTCGAAATCGAAGAACTTGTTGTGCAGCGCGATGACGATACCGGAGATGGCGAGCGCGCCGATCATGCCCATATCGAGCGTCTTGATGCTCGCGACCATGGCAAGACCGCTGGAGCCGCCGGTCTCGGCGGCGAAGTCGACGCCGAACGTCGGCCCCCACTGCGAGAGCATCGTGGATACGAAATAGTTGAAGGTGAGGTAGGCGACGAGCACTTCCATGCAGCAGCGTGCGTTCTGCTTGTTGGCAAGGCCGATGGGCAGCGACACGGCAAACAGCAGCGGGAGCTGGTTGAAGACCGTCCAGCCACCCTGCAAGATCACGTTCCACACGCCGTACCACAGCGTGTCGGGAGCCGCCAGGGAGCCGAAGATGACCTCGGTCGTGAACAGCGTGCCCAGACCGATCACCACGCCCGCGAAGGCGAACAGAAGCACCGGCGTGAACATGGCGCCGCCGAACTTCTGGATCTTTTGCATCATGGTAGCCCTCCTCCTTTCTAGCTTGTGCGATCGGATAGGCGAAACCCGATGCATGACTTCGATGATAACCTGTATGTCCCCTGCTCAGATGCGCTGCCGGCCGCACTGCCAAACATGTTCGTACAAGTTATGCCTGTATCATGCCTCGCTTGTTCGTACAAGTCAACGAACAAGCGACACCCTCCGGTGAACGGTCGGTTATCCCCCGTGAACGCGATACTTGTTCGAACATGTTTGCATCTCGCCCGCTTGAGTTGAGGACGCATTTCGTCAAGTTGACTTTACCTGTGGATTGTCTGAAACTCGATAGTGTTGTACGAACAGGATGGACGCATCATGCCAAAAGCGGTTTTTCAGGATATCTATCGGGACCTCAAAGCGCGCATCGAACGCGGCGCATACGCCTACCAGTCGTTTTTGCCGTCGGAGGCCGAGCTCACCATCAGCTACGACTGCTCGCGCAGCTCGGTCCGGCGCGCGATCAGGATGCTCGCCGAGGACGGCTACGTCCAGTCGCAGCAGGGCAAGGGCGTTCGCGTGATCCGCGACCCGCACATGGAGGAACCTCGCGGCTACGACGGGCTCGAGACCTTCGCCGAGATCGCCCGTCGCCGCGGCTTCACCCCTCACACCGAATGCACCGTCTGCGAGCAGATCGAGGCGGACGACGAGCTGAGCGACGTGAGCGGATTCCCCGCGGGAAGCCTGCTCACCCATATCCTGCGCGTCCGCTATGCCGACGGCAGGGCCGTGGGAACCGACGAGAGCTACTATATGGCCGAGCGCGTCCCCGGCCTCACGCCCGAGGTCGTCAACCGGTCGGTCTACGCCTATCTGGAAGGCGAGCTGGGCATGCGGATCGTCACGAGCAAGCGGACGATCACCGTGGAAGGCGCGAACGACGCCGACAAGGCGAACCTCGATCTGGCCGGGTACAACGCGCTCGCCGTGATGCGCGGCAATGCCTTCGACGCCGAGGGCATCATGGTCGAGTACACCGAGACACGCCAGGTCCCCGGCTTCTTCTCGCTCTACGAGACCACGATTCGCCCCACGCGCTGACCGCACCGTCGAACCGGCATCCCGCGAGCCCGCGCACATGGCCCTACTTGATCGCCACACCCGCGCTCGGGCAGATGTCCGCCAGCGGGCACTCGCCGCACAGCGGGCGGCGCGCGTCGCAGATCTCGCGGCCGAGCATGATCCACTGGTGGTTCACGTCGTTCCAATACTCGCGCGGCAAGATCTTGAGCAGGTCCTGCTCGGTTTTGAGCGGCTCCTTGGCATGGGTCTTGGGCGAGAGCTTCAGCCGATGCGCGATGCGGTTGACGTGCGTGTCCACGGCGATACCCTCGACGATGCCGAACCCGACGTTCATCACGATGTTGGCCGTCTTGCGCCCCACGCCGGGAAGCTTGACGAGCTCCTTCATGTCGGCCGGCACCTGGCCGCCGTAATCCGCGACGATCATCTGCGCGCACTCCACGCAGTGCTTGGCCTTGGTCTTGTAGAACCCGAGCGACTTGATGACCTCGGCGACCTCGGCGGGCGTGGCGCCTGCCATCGCCTCCGGTGTGGGCCACTTCTCAAACAGCTGCGGTGTCACCTTGTTGACCTGGGCATCCGTCGTCTGGGCGGACAGCAGCACCGCGATGACCAGGCGGAACGGGTTCGCGTGGTCCAAAAAGCACTCGACCGGCCCGTAGCGCCTGTTCAGGCGCTCGCAGACCTCGATCGCCCGCGCGCGCTTCGCCGCGTTGGTCTCCCTCGGCATCACGCATCGACCTCCCCATCCTCGATCGCATCCGGCGCCGTGCTGTCACCTAACAGCTCGGTCGCATCCCCATCTTCCAGCAGCCGCGCGGCGGCACGCTCGTCGTCCATGGCGGTCACGGCACGCAACTTGCGCTCGATCGCACGGGTCCTCGTCGTCATGATGGTCTCCACGGTGGACCCCGCACGGTTGATCTGGTCGTAAGCCTTCTGCAGAGCCGCCTGGTAGCGGGGAAGTTCCGCCTTCACAGCGGAGAGCACCTGCTGGATCTCGTCGGCACGCCGCTGAAACGCGAAGGTCTGGTAGCTCATCTGCAAGCTGTTCAAGATCGCCGCCATCGTCGACGGACCGGCGACGCTCACCTGGTAGTCTCGCTGGAGCGACTCGATCAGCCCCGGCATGTCGACCACCTCGGCGTAGAGCCCCTCGAACGGCAGGAACATGATGGCAACGTTCGTGGTGGCAGGTACCGAGATGTACTTGGTCGAGATGTCCCGCGCCTCGGCGCGGATGCGCTGTTCGAGCTGCTTGCGCGCAGCGGCGATGCCCTCGGCATCGCCCGCCTCCACCGCATCGCGCAAATGCTCGTAGGTATCGCCGGGGAACTTCGCGTCGATCGGCAGCCAGACCGGCTCGGACCCTTCGACGGGGATCCGGACCGCGAACTCCACACGCTCGAAGCTCCCCGGCTTGGTGGCGATGTTTTGCGCGTACTGCTCGGGCGACAGGATGTCCGCTAGGATGGCCCCGAGCTGCACCTCACCGAGCATGCCGCGCGTCTTGACGTTCGACAGCACGCGCTTCAGGTCGCCGACGCCGGAAGCGATGCCCTGCATGTCGCCCAGGCCCTTGTAGACGGCCTCAAGCTGGTCACTCACCTGCTTGAACGAGCGGGTGAGGCGGTTTTCGAGCGTCGCCTGGAGCTTCTCGTCGACCGTCGCGCGCATGCGGTCGAGCTGCTTCTCGTTGTCCTCGCGGATCGCACCGAGCTGTCGGTCGACCGTCGAGCGCACCTCGTCGAGCTTGACGTCCACGGTGTCACGGTTCCGTCCGAGCTGTGTCTGCATCTCGCGCCGCAATGCATCCATGCGGACGACGGACCGGTTGAATTCCCGCGCGATGGCGTCATAGCGCTCCGCGTCGACCGCAGCCGATCCGGCAGCCTGATGCGACAGGGCCGCGAGCGCGGCGTTTGCCTGCGCAAGCGAGGCGGAGATCGCCTCGATCGAGGCCGCGAGCTGCGCCGCATCGCGCGCATCGCCATCCATCCTC
Organism: uncultured Collinsella sp.; assembly: GCA_964602045.1. GTDB lineage: Bacteria > Actinomycetota > Coriobacteriia > Coriobacteriales > Coriobacteriaceae > Collinsella. The sequence goes on from CAZRPL010000008.1 coordinate 51,401, forward strand.
CGCCAGCGCTCGCGCTGCTCCCTGGACAGGCGCATGAGCGCGAAGGTGCCCACGACGGCCAAGATGCAGATGACGACGGCGAGCACCGCGATGATTACCATGAGTTCCGTCTGCACGCACCGCCTCCCGTCTCTTCCCGTCCGCATATCGCACGGACACGCACTCCTGCCATTATAGGGGACGACCATACATGCAGAATGGTGACGACCGGATACCGCCGCGCATCGCCCTGTCCACATCGATCACCCGACACCCGCGAGCTGACGGGCGAGTTCGTACGCCGCGCCACGCACGCGCTCCCACAGACCGCCGAGCAACTCGACGACCTCATCGGGCGTCGCGCCGCCCGCGATGCAGGTCAGCACATACGAGACGAGGAACGCCGCCATCAACACCACGGGTATCATGACCAGCACCGCCAGCGCGCGCAGCACGCCGCGTCGGCGGCGACGACACGTCCGGCGCCTGTCGAAGGCGATCTCATCGCGATAGAATTCCTGGCTGACCTCGTGCTCGGTGTCCTCGCAGCGATCGTCCGGCACGACTCGGGCCGCGGATCGCCCGCCATCATCCGTCTCGGGAACAGATGCGTCCCGGAACGACCGGGCGTCCTCGTCTTGGATCGGCACGCGTTCTCGCCCACGCCAGCGATCTGACGCAGGGGGCTGCTGCTGCCGAACGGCATCGATAAACAGATTCATGGCACGCCTCCGTTCGGGGCGTGCTTGAAGGAGGGTTCGTCTATTGTGGAGGGCGCACCCCGCCGCCGTCAAGCTCGATTCGCTCTACGGATGCACGGCATTACGCAGCCCGGAGTTCCCCGAAGATGCGATCGACCACCTCATCGATCATGTAATCGGGCATAGGCTCCGCTCCAAGCTCGGACGCCACCGCATCGAACTGACCGGACATGCCGCGTGCATCCAGCACGGCACGGGCATAGGACGTCGGATCGGCCACGAGCGCACGCATATCCGAGGTCATCGCCCAGTAGTCGACGCACGCGAGCCAGTAGGTCTCGCTCAGATAGCGGGCGATCGCACGGGCACAGGGCGCCACCGCCCCATCGACGCGCGGCGACAGGCCCGTGCCGGTAAGGCCGCGCTCTCGATCGATCTGCGCCCCGAAGCAGCGGATGCGCGAGCAATCGATCCCGAGCGCACGCGTCAGATTCAAGACGTCGGCGAAATTCATATCCAACGTGGAGGTCATGCCCGCGACACGGTCGGGATCATCGGTGCCGAACGCGACCAGCGAGCCGACGGGAGCCGCCGCGTCATCGGACGCGCCCACGACGACCGCCGCCTCGCACGCCATGAGGTCGGCCACGAGCGCACGCCCGAAATCCAAATGCGAGATCACCTCGACGCCCGCAGGCAGCATATAGCGTTCTGACAGATACGCAGCGACCGCCGGGCCGAACCCGTCGTCGCCATGGAAGTCGTTTCCGACACAGATAATCGAAACCCTCATGATGTCTATCCCCCGCACCGTCACGACCCGACATCGCGCCGGGGTCGTTTTGTCAGCTAGCTATCAATGTACGCAATCTGGCATATACCAGTCACGCAAAATGGCGTGAGCGGCACCATGGGGACGGTGGGGAACAGCCACGCCCGGTCATACGACAACAGGCGCGCACACGAAGGCCCGAAGGCCTCCTTATCCATAATGCCGACGTCACATGCCGACGGCGTTATGGGGAGGACCTTCGGGCCCGTCGATTCGATCGAGACGATCTTAGTAGTTGACCACATGCTCCTCGAAGTAGCTCTTCGGGTGCGCGCAGACCGGGCACAGCTCGGGAGCGGTGGGACCGACATGCAGGTGACCGCAGTTGCCGCACTTCCACACCTTGACGCCCTCGCGCGTGAAGACCTCGCCCTTCTCGACGCGCTCGGCGAGCTTGAGATAGCGCTCCTCGTGAGCCTTCTCGACGGCGCCGACGCCACGGAACTTGGCGGCGATCTCCTTGAAGCCCTCCTCGTCGGCGATCTTGGCGAACTCGTCGTACATGGTCGTCCACTCGTAATTCTCGCCCGCAGCGGCATCCTTGAGGTTGGTCAGGGTGTCGGGCACCGCGCCGTCATGCAGGTACTTGAACCAGAGCTTGGCATGCTCGGACTCGTTGAGCGCCGTCTCCATGAAGATGTTGGAGATCTGCACGTAACCGTCCTTCTTGGCCTTGGACGCGTAGTAACGATACTTGGTATGGGCCTGGGACTCACCGGCGAAAGCAGTCTCGAGGTTCTTCTTGGTCTGGGAATTCTCGAAGTCCATTGGTAGCTCCTCCTCTGTGTTGCAGGATCCGAAGACGGTGTGCTTCGGTGCCCTTATTGTAAATGATTCCTAATAAGAAATCATCCCACTCAATGGTCGTATACCCAACTCCACCGACGCTACACACCTCACCGCTCGCAGCCGATTCGACGCCGGCTGTCATGTCGGCGCGCGTAAAAACACCCCAGGGGTTATTTGACATTGGGGCGTGCATTGCACGCCCCGATGTCAAATAACCCCTGGGGTGTTTTTACGCGCGCCGACCCGGGTGCCCTCGGTCTAGACGATCATCCATGCTCCGTCGATCGCGCGCGCGAATCCCTCGCGAACCAGATCGTCCAAGATCGACACGATGTCGGACTCCCCCACGCGCTCACGCCCCGCGCCGAGTTCAAACTCGTCCACACCGATACGCACCTCGTCGAGTGACAGCGCCCCCGCCCCCGACGCGCGCGCATCCAGCAGCATCCGCACAATGTGCGCGCGCTTCTGCCGACGCGAACCCTCGAACCGCGACTGCCGCGTATACGCGCTCGATCGCCGCGAGGGGTTGGGAATCGTCTTCTTGAGATACGCACCGTAATCGAGCAGCGCGTAATACCACGAGCGCGGCGTATCCCCCTCGTCTTGGGGCGTCGCGTACGGCGCATCCGTTCCAGTCTCCCCATCAGGTACTGCCGGACACGTCGCCTCCGCAAGTGGAATGAGCTCGCGGTCGGGCACGCCCGGCACATCGGGGAAAAAGTGATGCAGCAGCACCGTGCGGACGTTCGTCTCGAGGTACACGCCCGGCAGGTCGAAGGCGAAGGACCTGATACCCTGGGCGGTCGCGGGACCGATTCCCGGCAACGCGCGGAGCGCGACGGCATCGCGGGGAAACTCACCGCCATGTTCGCGCACCACGATCTCGGCAGCCGATTTGAGTGCCAGCGCGCGGCGGTTATAACCCATACCCTGCCACGCGGCCAACACATCGGCCGTATCGGCAGCAGCCAGAGCCTCGACACTCGGGAAGCGCTCGATCCACTCCTGCCAACGCGTCAGGACACGGGGCACCTGGGTCTGTTGAAGCATGACCTCCGACAACCAGATCGCATAGGGATCGCGCGTACGGCGCCACGGAAGGTCGCGATACAGGCGGGACCCCTCCGCTCGGACCGAGGTACGGAACGATTCCACATCGACCACGATGCGTTCCTCCATTCGACCGGACGAAGCGCACCTCGCGACCGTCACATCGACGAGCAGCCCTCGCCACAGGGAACATAGCTGGCAAACGCCGAACGATCGGCGAACTTCGGGTCGACGGCGGGAGCGCGCTTGCAGTTCACGACGTCATCGAGGGTGATGGAGTCGAGGTAGCTGTACACAAGCGCCTGCGTACCGGCCCAGATGGGATGATAGCAGCAATTGGACTTCCGGGGGCATTCCCCTTTGGACGTGGTGCAATCGTTGATCGTCAGGGGGCCCTGGACCGCCTCGACGATCTCGCGGATCGTCACTTTGTCGGGATCGACCTTGAGGCGCATGCCACCGCGCACGCCGCGAAGACTCTCCACGATATCGGCCTGAACCAACCCGTGCTGGATCGAACGGGCGAATGAATACGGTACCCCGACCTGCTCCGCAGCAGCCCTGACCGATAGCAGACCGTCTTCATCTTGGACCAACATGGAAAGCATGCGGAGCGCATAGTCTGTCTTCCGGGAGATATCCATGTCTCCTCCTCGTGGGAACGTCTGCGGACGCACGCGCCCGTACCAAGAACCGCCGTCGTGCTTCGACGATCCATACCCAGTAGAGTGTTCTTTACTATACACCCATGAACAGCCGGAATATACCGTATTTGAAGAACGACCCCCTATCGCCACGTACGGGAAATCGCGGTGAGCCCGAAACCCGGCGGGCTCTGCCGACAAGTTCGTACCTGGCACCATCTTGTCGGCATCGTGGCGCGAGATAGCAAAAAGCCCTGCACAAGGCAGGGCTTTCATTGCAATGGCGGGAAGTACGGGGCTCGAACCCGCGACCTCCGACGTGACAGGCCGGCGCTCTAACCAAACTGAGCTAACTCCCCAGGCAGTTCGCGGTTACCCGCTGCTGCGAGAGCTAGTATACACAGATATGCGCGACCCGCGCAAGAACTTTTTTCAAAAACTTTTTGCGACGGCAAAATCCCAGCTCAAGGCCTATCGCATCAGGCTGACGATCTCGACGGAGAGCACCTGACCGTCCTGTACGTACATGCGCGCCATGCTGGGGCCGTCCATGGTGCGCGGATACGTGGGCGAACCCGGGTTGACCAGCAGGCCGCGTCCCCGCCGCACGATCACCGGACGATGCGTATGCCCGCATACCGCCACGTCGATGGCACCTGCGGGCAGGTTCTCACGGTAGTGGGTCATCGCAAAACGGAGCCCCTCGTACGTGAACGTCGCGGTCGAGCGCACGTCGGGACCGTAATCATAGAAGTAGTCGTTGTTGCCGAGCACCGCCTTGATGGGAGCGATGGTGGCGAGCTCGAAGTAATCCGACTCGGACGTCAGATCGCCCGCGTGCAGGATCAGATCGGCACCCTCGAGCTCGTCGAGCAGCACGGCCGACAGGCGGCCGTGCGTATCCGAGATGATGTCGATGCGCTTCGCCGCGCACATGTCCATGAACCTCGACCTTCCGTGCCGGCGCTACAGGTTGAGCGCCTTTTTGAGCGGCACCACGCGACGGCGGGAAACGGGGATCCGATCGTCGACGCCCGTCACGCCGAGCTGGATGGCACCGGTCGCAGCCGTCTCGACGTCCTCGACGCACGCCAGGTTGACGATATAGCGACGATGCACTCGGAAGAACCCGAAATCGCCGAGCTTGGACTCGAACTGCGCCAGCGACGTGGTCGACAGGTAACGGTCATCCTCGGTGAAGATGCAGGAATAGTCGTCCTTGGCCATGATGTAGCGGATCTGGTCGACCGGGATCAGAACCTTGCGCCCGCCCTTCTCGACCGGGATGCGCTCGATGGGCGCCTTGCTCTCGGTCACGGGCTTCACGCGGGAGAGCACCTTACCGATCGCCTGGTCGAGACGCGCTTCCTCGACCGGCTTGAGCAGATAGTCGACCGCGTCGACATCGAACGCCTCGACGGCATGGTCGCTGTAGGCGGTCACGAACACCACCGCGGGGGGATTCTTGAGTTTGTGTAAGGCCTCGGCCAACTGGATACCCGATGCTCCCGGCATGGAGATGTCCAGGAACACGACATCGACCCGGTTCTCCATCAGCATCTCGATAGCGGTGCGGACGCTGGCCGCCTCGCTGATCGACCCCATCTTTCCAGTCTGCTCCAGCAAGAAACGCAGCTCGGAGCGTGCAGGCGCCTCATCATCGACGATCATTGCACGTAGCATAAGCGTGAAATTCCCTTCCGGTCCGGTCTTGGCAAACGGCGCGAACCCCTGCGCGCCCGCATACCGTGTTGCTATTCTACCCCTCTCTGACCGAGAATGCTGTTTTCCAAATCGAGCTTGAACGAAACGGTGGTGCCACGGCCCACCTCGGACTCGACATGCGCACAGGAACGCGGCCCGTAAAAGCGCCGGATGCGCTCGGAGATATTGTGCATGGCCACGCCGGCGCCCCCGCCTTGCGGCGAGGTGTGGTCGGGAGCCTCCTCGCGCTCGTCGAACAGGCGCGCGGCAGTCTGCTCGTCCATGCCCACGCCGTCGTCGGCTACCTCGATGAGAACCGTGCCCTCCTCGGGAACGCTCGCTCGCACCGCGATATGCAGTGCGCCCTCGTCCTTCATGCCGTGTCGAACGGCATTCTCGACGAGCGGCTGGATGATGAACGCGGGGACCGGGGCACCTTGGGCGGCCGAGGTCACGTCGAAGGTGTCCACGATGCGGTCCTCGCCGAAGCGCGCCTTCTCGAACAGCAGGTAGCGCGCGGTCTGCGAGATCTCGCGCGACAGCGGGATGAACGAGCCGGAGTTCTCCAGCGTCGCCCGGTAGAACGACGAGAACTCGCGGAGCAACTCGCGGGCGCGTAGAGGATCGGTCCTCGTGAGCGAGGCGATGGTGTTCAGCGTGTTGAACAGGAAGTGCGGGTTGATCTGGGCCTGCAGCGCGCGCAGCTCGGCGCGGGCCGTCAGCTCGTCTTGCAGCTCCAACTCATGGATGGCGAGCTGCGTGGACAGAAGCTCGGCGAAACCCGACGCCAAGGCGTACTGCGTGCGGTTCACGTCATGCGAGCGGTGGTAGTAGAACTTGAGGGTGCCCACCGCCTTGTCACGCACCTTGAGCGGCACGATGATGCCCGCGGGGATGGCGCGATGGGGCGTACGCTCGCTCGGCACGTCGACCATGTGGGTGAAGGACTGGGCCACGCCGTGCTCGAGCACGTAGCGCGTGGCGGGCGTGTGGATCGGCGATCCCGGCGGGAAATCGGACTCGAGCTCACCCACGCAGGCCAGCACGCGCGAGTCGTCGGTGACGGCGATCGCCATGGCGCGCGTCTCGGGCAGCAGGCGCTGGCAGATCCCCTGCGCGCTGCGCTCGTTCAAACCCTCTTTGATGATCTCGAGCATCTCGGACGCCGTGGACAGCGCCTGCTCGGTGTAGAGCGAGCGCAGCGAATCGGGGTTCAGGCACAGGTAGATGAAGGCCACGAGGATCACGCAGAGCAGCACGCAGGCGATGACGGCCACCACCGGATCGAGCCCGTGCGACAGGGCGTACACGCAATACGACGCCAAGGCGAGCGCGCATACGATGGCAAACGCCCGCAGACGCGGCAGGATGCGCGTCCGCGACGATATCCGCTCGCTTAGATGCTTGAGCTTGCGTGGCATGTGCATTCCTCCAACATCAGGACCAGATTCCCATCGTTCCACAGTCCGTCCATGATGCTGGGCCAAAAGCTCTGGAATTTCAAGTAGTTCGTCTTGTTCTCGGCGGCATAGCGCTCGGCGCGCGCACGGCCGTCACGCCAAATGCGCATATAGCCCTCATGCTCGTTGGTGAACAGCATGCGCGCCGCGGCGGTCTTGCGAACGCGGTCGTCGAGCTCGTTGGAGAACCACGGCCCCGGATAGGGCATGAGCGAGGCGGGCGTCACGGGTGTCAGGTCGTGCTGGCCCGCGGCATAGCTGAGTTTCGCCCGCTCGTAGTACCAGCGGTAGACGTCCTGCATGAAGCGCGGCGAGCGCTGCTCGGTCGCCGGCGGCAGGTGCTTGACCGCCCACTCGTTGTCGAACCACACGTCCAGCCCGTGCATGCGCATGTTGAACAGGTAATCCATGTCCTCGCCGCGCGTGATCCACGGGTCGAACGCCACGCGCGTGAAGGCGCGCGCGTGCAGGGCGAGGCAGCCACCGCATACGTAGTTGGAGCGCGAGATGCGCGTCCCGGCGAGCGCCCGGCGCATCCAGCGGTTGAACTCGATGCGCTTGGTCCACCAGCGATGGTTGATGTCGGCCTTGGAGGTGTCAGCGAGCGGCGAGCCGTTCCGATCGAAATAATAGCCGCTCTTGGCAAGGATCGGCAGACCCTGACGGGTGAGCTGCCCGAGCCCGTAGAGGGCCTGCTTCACGAAATCGGGGCCCAAGACGAGCTCGTCGTCGTCCAAGAAGATCACCGTGTCATGCGCCAGGATGCTCGCGACGGCGAGGCCCATGTTGCGGATGGCGCCGTATCCGCGCAGCGAGACGGGCTCGCCGGGAGCCTTCGGGGCGATAGCGTCCACGCGGTCGCGCACACACGCCGCCTCGGCGTTGGTGACGATGGTGACGGTGAGTTCGGGGTGAGCGCGGGCGATCTGCCCCACCCGCTCACGAGCCGCCTCGGTCGTCGCCGGCGGGCACACCACCAGCACGACCACCGGGCACATGTCGCGGACCTGCTCCAAGGACTTGAGGCAGACATCGAGCTCGGGGGAGGGGTTATGCAGGTCCGTACTGTGATCGTAGGCGCCTGGCGCGTGAGCATCGGCGGAGTCCATCGCCCAATAGGTAGGAATCACGATTACGGGGTTCATGAACACCCCTTTCCCGCGCCGGATGCCATACATACGGCAAGCGGGACCGCACGACCCCTTCCCGTCTGCCTACTTGTCTGTTGTACCCAACTCCGCCAATCCCTGCTGCACGATATGGGTTTTGGACAGCGAGCGGTACAGCGGATACCCCAAAGCATACATCACGACCGCCTCACCGACACCCGTGGTCACCAGACCGAACAGGTACATGAGCGGCCAGGAGCCGTCGAGCGAGATCGCCGTGAACGGGATGGTGTAAAAGCCGGCACCCATAAGCAGGATGGGCAGGTACGCCGGGACGATGAGCGCGTTGGCAAGCACGGGACCGGCGAGCGCCACAAGCGGATGACGGCGCATCTTCCAGGTGAACAGCGCGCCGGCGAAGGTCGCCAGCGAACCGAACACCACGTCGAGCAGGCCGAGCGCACCGGTACCCGAGATGACGATATTGGCGATGTTGGCGATGGCGCATCCCAGCGTGAGGCCGGGCACGGCCGCCGGCGTCACGAGCGCGAGGGCGCACAGCGCCTCGGAGATACGGAACTGAATGGGACCCCAGGCCAAGCTGCCCAAGAAAAGCAGGGCGATGAGCGTGCAAGCCGCGTAGGCGGCGGCGATCACGCCGGCGTGGGCGATGTAGGTCGATTTCATTGTCTTCGGTCACCTTCTATACGATCGGAGGGCTTTACTGATCGCCAGCAAAGCCCTCCGAGTACAAGGCGCGTGGTATGGGCGGCGCCGGTCCCGCGCGCGGTGTGCCCGCACGCTATGCCGCGCCCCTCATGCGGGAGAGCTTTACTAGCATGACAAGGCCCACACCTAAGAGGATCCCGATGGAAAGCACTCCTAAAGAAGGATTCCCCGTGAGCGATGTCACGACCGATACTAGCAGAGTTCCCATGACCGAGGCGTAGCGTCCGAAGATATCAAAGAAACCGTAGTATTCGTTGGCGCGCTCCTTGGGGATGAGTTTGCCGAAGTAGCTGCGCGAAAGCGCTTGGATACCGCCCTGGAACAGGCCGACGGCGATCGCGAGGATCCAAAACTCCGCCGCCGTCTTGAGGAAGAAGGCGGCGAACAGCACGATGCACACGTATGCCGCCACCGCGACCATGATCATGCGCAGCGTGCCGAATCGACCGGCGAGGCGCCCGTAGGCGATCGCCGACGGGAAGGCCACGAACTGGGTGACGAGCAATGCCAGGATGAGCTGGGTCGAATCGATACCGAGCGAGGTGCCGTAAGTCGTTGACATCGAGATGACCGTGTGCACGCCGTCGATGTAGAAGAAGAACGCGACCATGTAGATGAGCAGGGCGCGGTCGGCGGCGATGCGCTTGAGCGTGGTCACCAGACCGCGGAACGTGCGGGCGATCTCGGAGGCGACCGTCTCGCCGGGGGCCAGCTCCTTGCCGTAGCGCTGCCGGTAGGTGCGCAGCAGCGGCAACGTGAAGACGAGCCACCAAGCGCCCGTGATGACAAACGACAGGCGCGTGGCGAGCATCATGTCGAGCCCGAGCAAGCTGGGACCGAGCATGATGAGGGCGATACACACGATGAACGGAACGCAGGAGCCGATGTAGCCCCACGCGTAACCCGAGCTGGAGACGTTGTCCATACGCTCGTCGGTCGTGACGTCGGGCAGCATCGCGTCGTAGAACGTCATGGACGAGTTGAGGCCGATCGTGCACAGCACGTAGACGGCGAGGAAGGGCGCCGCGCCCATGGGGATGGCCTGTGCCAGGCACAGCACGAGACCGGTAAGGAAAAAGCCCAGGAAGAACTTGATCTTGTTGCCGGCAAAGTCCGCAAGCGACCCCAAGATCGGCATGAGCAGCGCCACGACGAGCGATGCGACGGTCTGGGCGTTGGCCCATGCGGTCACGAGCTCCGCCGAACTCGCCCCGGTGTTGATGGCATCGAAGTAGATGGGCACGACCGAGGTGTTGAGCAGCACGAGGGCGGAATTGCCCACATCGTACATGACCCAGTTGCGCTCGAGCTTGGTGTATTGCATGGACGGGACTCCCTTGGCCGGGCGAATGCTAACCCGTCTATGGTACGGCAACGGGTCATCGCCATGCATCAGGATTCCGTAAGGGTGCCCGCCGCCCCGAAAGGGGCCGGGGTGTCCCAAAGGGGGCCGGGAGAAAAATGGGACATCGGAATGTCCCATTTTTCTCCCGGCCCCCTT
>CAZRPL010000009.1:0-59125 GCA_964602045.1 uncultured Collinsella sp.
GTTTTATTACATCGGGGTTTCATTACATCTGAAAAAAGGGCGACCCGCCCGATCGGCAGGTCGCCCCATGCAATGGAACCGCTGAGGTCGCATTACTTCATGATCTTGCGGAACAGCTCCACGACGGTGGCGTGATCGGCGTCGCGCGGGTTGCCAGGATAGCAGGCGTCGGCCAGCGCGTCGTCGGCGATCTGATCGAGTTCATCCTCGGTGATGGCCTCGCACACCGTGGGGATGTCCACATCGGCGGACAGCTGGCGCACCGCGGCGATAGCGGCGTCGGCGGCCTCGTCGGTCGTCATGCCGGTGGTGTCCACGCCCATGGCGACGGCGACGTCGGCCAGGCGCTCGGCCACGACGGGCTTGTTGAACTCCATGGCGATCGGCAGCAGCATGGCGCAGGCCACACCGTGCGGAGTGTCGTAGTGGGCGGACAGGGTGTGCGCCATGGCGTGATCGATGCCCAGGCCGACGTTGGAGAAGCCCATGCCGGCGATGTACTGGGCGAGCGCCATGCCTTCGCGGCCGCTTCCGGGCTGACCGCTCTTGGCCTCGGCCACGGCATCGCGCAGGTTCTTGGCGATGAGCTCGATGGCCTTGAGGTGGAACATGTCGGTGAGCTCCCAGGCACCGCGGGTGGTGTAGCCCTCGATGGCGTGGGTCAGCGCGTCCATACCGGTCGACGCGGTGAGGCCGGCGGGCATGGTGCCCATCATCTCGGGGTCGACGACGGCGACCTCGGGGGCGTCGTTGGTGTCGACGCACACGAACTTACGGACCTTCTCGACGTCGGTGATGACGTAGTTGATGGTGACCTCGGCCGCGGTGCCGGCGGTGGTGGGCACGGCGATGGTGAACACGGCATGGTTCTTGGTGGGGGCAACGCCCTCGAGCGAACGCACGTCGGCGAACTCGGGGTTGTTGATGATGATGCCGATGGCCTTGGCGGTGTCCATGGCCGAGCCGCCACCGATGGTCACGATGGAATCGGCCTCCGCGGCCTTAAACGCCTCGACGCCGTCCTGGACGTTCTTGATCGTGGGGTTGGGCTTGATCTCGGAGTACATGCTCCACGCGATGCCGGCCTCGTCGAGCAGGTCGGTGACCTTGGCGGCGACACCGAACTTGACCAGGTCGGGGTCGGTGCAGACGAAGACCTTCTTGAAGCCGCGACGGGTGATCTCGCCGGGGATCTCCTGGATGGCGCCGGCGCCATGATAGGAGATGGTGTTGAGAACGATTCGATTGGCCATAGCTGCCTCCTTTTCCGAGCGGGACCGTGCGCCCCGCGCATATCGACGCGCCGCGTGGGCACATCGTATCTAACCGAATTGCATTATATGGATTTGGCGCCTACCCCCCGAAAGGCATCGGCGAGCCGGCCTCAATCCTGCAAAAACGTTTTATCGAATCCGCGAACGGTCGAAATATGGTTACGAACGTGGTTCGCATATACGAACATATGGATATACGCCGCCTTCGCGGTACCGAGCCTTCACCCTGCCGACTCGGTACCCATGGAAAGACGGACGCCGTTTTGCGATGCGAGCCTACTCGAGATGGTAGAGCTCCTCCATGAACTCCCAGTCACCGTGCTCACCGAAGGGCTTCATGTTCGGGCCGACCGCCGCCCACCACTCCTGCGTGCGGGGATCGGCGGCCATCTTGGCCATGTCGGCCTCGTAGTCGTCACCGGTGTACTCGTAATACGAGAACAGCAGGCCGTCGTAGTAGTAGATCGAGTAATTCTGCAGGTTGCAGGCCTTGATCATCTCGTTGACGCCCTCGAAGGGCGCGGCGTGGTAGGCCTTGTACCGCTCGTAGCCCTCCTCGCCGTTCGTACGCGAGATGGAACCGAAACGTTGGATCTTGCCCATGGCGACCTCCTCATCGACATACCTGGACTCTACCCCAGATGGCTTCCTGCGAACGCCGGCGCATCGCCGAAGGCAGCAGATACGGCGATGCGCGGAAAGCGGCAGGACGCATTCCGCACGATGGGCACGGCTTCGCCCGCGCGGATGCGCTAAGAGCAGTACCGCCAGTCCGGATCGGTGAGCGCGCGGGCGAGCCCCAAGCCCATCGGGAGGAACAGGATGATCATCACCGCGCGGATGATCCACTCCATGGCGTCGAGCGTCTGGAACACGCCCATGTAATACACGGCGCGATACATGTACAGACCGGGCACCATGATCACGATGGAGGGCACCGTGATGGAGATGCGCGGGAACGCCATCCTGCTCGCCACCACCGACGCCAGAAGACCGGCACTCGTGGCGCCCACGAACGCCGCCGCCTCGGGAGGCATGGCCGCGAAATCGACCAGCGTCAGACGCAGCGTGTTGGCGACGGCACCCACGACGCCCGCCGTCGCCGCCATCTCGAGCGTCGAGTTGAACATCATGGAGAAGCCGAAGACGCCCACGAAGCTCGCGACGAGGCGTAACGCGAGCACGACCGCATCGGAAAGCCCCTGGTCGGCGAACTCATCGGGCGAAAGCTCGACCATCATCGCCACGAGCCATGCCACGAGCGTCGCCACGACGATCACGGCCACGGCGTACGCGAGACGCTCGAGACCGGAGCGGAAGTCGAGCTTCGCGATGTCGAGCCCGCTGGTGATGAGCGGGAAACCGGGAATGACGAACAGCATGGCGCCGATGTAGCCCGCCTCATGCTCGAGCGCGCCGGACACCACGAACGACAGCAGCGACAGGCAGCCGAGGTAGGCCAGACAGGCGACCGCGACGGCAACCCCGATGCACACGAAGTGCGTGAGCCTGCGGTCGAGCATGATGCGGCGCACGAAGTTGCCGAGACCCGCCCCCACGAAAGCGCAACCCATCTCGATGGGGCCACCGCCGAGCAAAAACACGAAGGCCGCGCACGCCGCGGCGGACGCCAGGCCGACCGCCCAAGGCGCGTAGTTGCCCGCCGTGTGCTCGATCTTGTCCATGCGGTCGTGGAACTCGCGCACGGTGAAGGTGTCGCCGCGCGCCTGCACCTCGCGGGTGAACTGCTCCATGAGGAGGATGCGCTCGGTGTTGACGCCGGTCGTGTGCAGCGAGATCACCTCGGAGAAGCTCGTATGCCCGTCGATGCAGGTGCACTCGATCGTGGTCAGGCTCACCGCCGCCGAGATGGTCACGCCCAGCACGCCGGCGATCTTGTTCATGCAATCGCGCACGCGCCAGCTGCCCGTGCCGCCCGCGAGCAGCAGCAGGCCCGCACGGCAGATGATGGACGACTTGTCGTCGAGGTCGGCATCGACGGCGAGCATGTCGTCACAATCGGTCACCTCGTGCCAGGGCACCGCCATGTGGTTGCGATGCCGCACGCGGGCGCGATGCCCGTGAGGCACGTACGAATGGGAGAGCGCCTCCCGAATCCCCGAAACGACGTGGTTGCCATCAAGCGCCATGGGCCCGAACTCCTCCCCGCTGCAAACGTTCATCACCATACTACCTGATAGACACCTCAATCCAGGTAACATTGCCCAAGCGCCCACGACATGTGAAATAACCCCTGGGGTTTTTCTACATGCTACCTGCTTCCACGTGCGCGGCCATGTCGACGCAGCGGAGGTGCGGCGTGTTTTCGCGATCGGGGACCCGGGCACCCGGTGTCCGCGTATACTTGCACCGATAGCACGATGACCCGCACAAGGAGACCCCATGGCAGACCGCTCGCAGTTCCTACCCGTCTCACGCGCCGATATGGATGCGCGCGGCTGGGACGCCTGCGATTTCGTCTACGTGTGCGGCGATGCCTACGTGGACCACCCCTCGTTCGGCATGGCGATCATCACCCGCGTGCTCGAGGCGCACGGCTACCGCGTGGGCGTCATCTGCCAGCCCGACTGGCGCGACCCGGCAAGCATCGCCGTGCTGGGCGAACCGCGCCTGGGCTTCCTCGTGTCCGCGGGCAACATGGACTCCATGGTCAACCACTACTCCGTGACCAAGCACCGGCGTCGCACCGACGCCTACACCCCCGGCGGGCGCGCGGGCGCACGCCCCAACCACGCCGCGGCGGTCTACGGTAACCTTATCCGCCGCACGTACAAGCACGCCCCGATCATCCTCGGCGGCATCGAGGCGAGCCTCCGCCGCCTTGCGCACTACGACTACTGGTCCGATGGCCTCAAGCGCTCGATCCTGCTCGACAGCGGGGCCGATCTGCTCATCTACGGCATGGGAGAGCATGCGATCGTCGAGGTCGCAGACGCGCTCGACGGGGGCCTGCTCATCGATCAGATCACCTATGTGGCGGGCACCGCCTACCGCATGCGAGGAGGCTCGGAGGCACTTACCGAGGTATACGACTACGAGCTGCTGCCCTCGTGGGACGAGCTCGTCGCCGACCGGCTCGCCTACGCCCGCAGCTTCGCCGTGCAGTACCGCAACATGGATCCCATCACGGGCGGCAGGCTCGTGGAGCCCTACCCGCACGGCGTCTACGTGGTGCAAAACCCTCCGGCAGCCCCTTTGACGACCGAGGAGATGGACGCGGTCTACGAGCTCCCCTACGCGCGTGCGTGGCATCCCGATTACGACGAGACGGGCGGCGTTCCGGCATTTTCCGAGGTGAAGTTCTCCATCTCGTCCAACCGCGGATGCTTCGGCGAATGCTCGTTTTGCGCGCTGACGTTCCATCAGGGCCGTATGCTGCAGGTGCGCAGCCGCGAGAGCATCGTGCGTGAGGCCGAGGCGCTCACGCACGACCCCGACTTCAAGGGATACATCAACGACGTGGGCGGCCCCACGGCGAACTTCTTCCGCCCCGCCTGCGACAAGCAGCGCGAGCACGGGGTGTGCAAGAACCGTCGCTGCCTGTGGCCGACCGTATGCAAGAACATGGTCGTCGACGAGGACGGCTACGCCGACCTGCTGCGCGAGCTTCGCGAACTGCCCGGCGTCAAGAAGGTCTTCGTTCGCAGCGGCATCCGATTCGACTACGCGATGGCAGACCGCTCCGACAGGTTCCTGGAGGAGCTCGTGCGCCATCACGTGAGCGGACAGCTTCGTCTGGCGCCCGAGCACGTGAGCGACAAGGTCCTTGCCGTCATGGGCAAGCCGAGCCGCGCGGTGTACGACGCGTTCTGCAAACGGTTCCGCGAGATCTCCGAGCGCTGCGGCCTCGAGCAGTACGTGGTGCCCTATCTGATCAGCAGCCACCCCGGCTCCACCCTCACCGAAGCGGTGGAACTCGCCGAGGCGGTGCGCGACATGGGCTACATGCCCGAGCAGGTGCAGGATTTCTACCCCACCCCGTCGACGATGTCGACCTGCATGTACTACACCGGTGTCGATCCGCGCACCATGGAGCCCATCTACGTGGCACGCGACCCGCACGAGAAGGCCATGCAGCGCGCGCTCATCCAGTACCGCAAGCCCGAGAACTACAAGCTCGTGCGCGAGGCGCTCGAACGCGCAGGCCGACGCGACCTGATCGGCTACGACCGCCACTGCCTGATCCGCCCCGTCCCTCCGCGCAGCGGCGCCGGCGACGGCGGGCGCGCCAAGGGTGGCAAGGCTGCCGGCGGACGCATCGCGAAGGGAGCGTCGACGGGAAACAACCGCAAAGGCGGCAAGGGCAAGAGCGGTAAGGGCCCGACAGGACGCGGCTCGCACGGCTCGGCGCCCCATGCGCGCAACCGCGCCGCCCAGGGCCGCGAAGGCGCCCGGGGTGGACGCCGCCGCTAACACGTGAAATCACGCCTGAGGTATTTTCACATCCGGGTGCGAGGCGAGCTGGAACAACTGGATCCCGATGACGACCATCGAGATGGACGCCAGCACGGCAAACGCGACGCCTCCCATCTCGAGCAGCGTCGACAGCTCGTAGACGAAGTACGAGGAGAAGTTCACCGCCAGGTGCAAGCCGATGGAGTACACGAGCCCGCCCGTTCTCCACGCGATCCAGCCCAGCACGATGCCGAGCGCGAACGCATACAGCCCTTGGACGATGTTGAGGTGCAAGATGCCGAACAGCGCCGCCTGGATCAGGTTTGCCGCCCAAAAGCCCCGCGACGCCAGTGGCGGCATCTTGGGCATCGGCGTACCGGTGTACGCGCGCCAAGACCGGTCGCGCCAGCGCGCCGCCCATTCGGGGCACATCGCACGAAGCGCGAGTTCGAAGACCACGCCGCGGCAGGCGAGCTCCTCGGTCACCGGAGCACCCACCGCCAAGATCAAGACCGACAGCATCGAAAACTCGTTCGTGACCCCATCGTTCATGATCTCGGAGTACTCGCTCTGCAGATCGGGGACGAGCGGCAGCAGATACGACAGCGCGTACCCGATCACCAGCTGAAAGCCGATTCCCAGCAGCGCGATCGCCACCACGCGCAACGCGACCGCCCGAGGTCGCGCCACCATGGTGCCGCGATGCTCCCCGATGAAGGAAACGGGCCGCAGGTGAAGCCACCAGGGCAAAAACACCGCAAGGCAGCCGAGCTGGGACACGAGCATCGTCGGGCCGATGATGCTGCCGGCAATCGCATCCGCATCGCCGGACGGATCGAGGATAACGGCGAACACCGACAGCGCGACTGCCCCGACGATGGAGAACACGCCTTGCGCGACGATGACGGCGGCAAACGCCCCGAACGCCGCCAACAGGTACCGAAACGTTTGACCACCGACCGAGACCGGCTGCTCCGAGGGCCGTGGAGGCAGCGGCATGGGTTCGGACGGCAAGGGCTCCGCGGCAGGCGACGGCGCGCCCGTGGGTCCAGGCTGCTCGGGCGCAAGCTGCCGAGCAGCGGCGCCGTCCGGCTCACCATATCCGGCACGAGGAACTTTCATATCCCCATCTGATGGACGCCGTTCCATACCCGACGGTTCCCGATCGAATCCGCTCATGACATCACCTCGGAGGAAGTATCCCCCGAGACCGGCTCCCCAAACACGCCTCGGGCGGAGATATCGAACGGAAACGTGCCGCATCGGTTGAATGCGGCGATGAACATGCGGATGGCGTTGGAAGGCGTCGTGCCCACCTGCCGGGTCGCCGCCGCGAAGGCTGCCTTCTCCTCGGGCAGGACCTTCGCGACGACCGGGGTCATACGCTCTGCCATGACGTTAGGTCCTTACTGGTCGGTTGCTGCTGCGTGTACCGCACGTGCCGTGCGGTGTTATGCGATGGTGCTTCGGTGGTATTACTTAGTATTCCATTGTTATACCCCGCATCACACTATAGCAAAGGCGCTTTCCCTATCGAGCGCTTCAACGAAAAATGGGGGCCGAGGCCCCCATTCGTCGCGGTGAACGGTTCGTGCCCGCGCTGAGCACCCGCAGGTTGTCTGCAGCAACTTACCGCTTGCCGCCGCGATCACCCGGACGACGGGAAGACCGGCCATGACCGGAAGACGCGTAGCTCGCACGGTTGTCGCGACCGCCGGAACGACCGCCGCGCGTGCCCGCATGGGCGGCGCGGCGGGCGCGTCCGGTCGGCTCATCGTAGTTGCGCCACGCATCGCGACCGGAGCGGTCGTCACGGTCGACAGCGCGCTCATCGCTCCCGCGGGCGGCACGTTCAGCGCGTGCCGAGCGCTCCTCGCCACGAGCCGCCTTACCGCGATGGGCCCGGGCGCCATCACGGCCGGAGCGCTCCTGGCGGCGACCATGCACGACGGGGTCGCCGAACCGCTCGGCACGGCGCTCGGCGCGGTTCTTGGGACGAGCATCCTGCTGGGAGGAGGCAGCGGAACCCTGTACAGCCGGCTCATCCGCACGCACGCGGGCGCCACCCGGACGCTTGCGGGAAGACGGACGCGACGCGCCGCCCTCCTCCGCCGCCGCGCGCGCCGCATCGCGGGCGGCACGGCGCTCGATATCACGCTGGCGCGGAGCGCGCTGGCGGGGCTCGCGCTCGCGCTTCTTGGAGGCCTTGGCACGCTGGTTGCGGCGCTTCTTGGCCTTCTTGGACGGCACGTGCTCGGCCGGCACGCGGTCGGGATCGACCACGGGCGCGCCCTCGCCGGTGCGGATATCGCTCGCATCGTAGAGGTCGACGGTCTTGCCCATCAGCGCCTCGATATCGAAGAACTCCGCCACGTCCTCGGTCGTGACGAACGTGAGCGACCAGCCCTCCTCGCCGGCGCGACCGGTACGGCCGATGCGGTGGATGTAATCGGTCGGCTCCTCGGGCACGTCGAAGTTCACCACGTAGCGCACGTCGGTGATGTCGATACCGCGGGCGAGCACATCGGTCGCCACAAGCACCTGCACCTTACCTTCGCGGAACTCCTGCAGGGCGCGCTCGCGCTGCGCCTGGCTGCGGTCGCCGTGGATCGTGCCGCACGTCAGCCCGGCGCGCGCCAGCCTGCGGGCGCAGGTGTCGGCGCGGCGCTTGGTGCGCACGAACACGATGACGTGATCGGGCCCCTCCTTCTTGAGCACCGCGGTGAGCGCAGCGTTTTTCGCATCGCGCGAGACCGGCAGCACGTACTGCTCGACCGTATCGGCGGTCGAGGTGACCGGGGCGATCTCGACGCGAGCGGGATCGCGGACCAGATCGGTGATGGCGCCCACGCGCGACTCGTCGAGCGTCGCCGAGAACAGCAACGTCTGGCGCTCATCGCGGCACGCGTCGACGATGCGGCGCACCTGGGGCAGGAAGCCCATGTCGAGCATGCGGTCGGCCTCGTCGAGCACGAGCACGCCCACCTCGTCGAGGTTGGCGGACTCCTGGTCGATCAGGTCCACGAGACGGCCCGGCGTGGCGACGAGGATGTCGCAGCCACGGGCGAGCGCCTGCTTTTGCGGGACATAGCCCACGCCGCCCACCACGGTGACGGCGACGTGGCCCGTGCGCGCGGCGACGGCACGGCAGACCTCCTCGATCTGCTGGGCGAGCTCACGCGTCGGCGTGATCACGAGCATCGAGGGGCCGCGGCCCTTCGCGGCGTTGCGTCGGCGACGGCCGCGCTCGCCCTTCTTGACGGGCGGCACCACGTGCGGCAGGCGGTCCATGGTGGGCAGCAGGAACGCCGCGGTCTTGCCGGTACCGGTCTGCGCCGCGGCGAGCAGGTCGCGGCCGGCGAGCACCTCGGGGATGGCGGCCGCCTGCACGGGCGTGGGCGACTCGTAGCCCATGTCCGCCACGGCGGCGAGAACCGTCTCGGACAAGCCGAGATCGGAGAAGGTCGAAACAAGCTGTTCGGTTATAGCCATAAATGCACAGTCCATTCCATACGGCACGCCATGAGGAGCGCCGCGTTCGAAACATCGATCGGGTTGCAAAAGGGCGGTTCGCGCAGGATATACGGTATTCGCGCGCGATGGAGCAGGTTCCGCCGCGGACCAGTATACGGACGCAACCGATAAACCCTATGGGAATGACGTGGACACACCCGAACACCACGAAATCGCGGGCATCCCGCCGCTGCAGGACGGGATCGAGCGACAGGCTTGCGACAAGCTTGGACCCGGCCCCTTCTCGTCACCCGACAAGAATGTACCCGGCACCATCTTGTCAGCACCATCTTGTCAGGAGACGCGCTCCACGAGCTTGGGGCTGGCGAACCAATCCACGTGGCCGCACGTAGCGCAGATGAGCGTCATCGCCGAGTCGCCCGCCCACTCGAGACCGATAAACGAACCCGCGCGCCCGTCGAGCAACGCGGCGCTCTCGAAAAAGCGATTGCCGCCGCAATGAGGACATGTCACTGCATGGCCGGCGACCACATAGCGCTCCCCGGATGCATCGCCGTTCAGCGCTTTGGAGAATTCCGAGAAGAACCCCATGGGACGCCTTCCTTCCGTCGCGCGGGCAGTTGTCCCGCTTATACCCGATGCCGGAATTCCGGAAACCTTCTTCTGCCCCTTGACACCCCCTGGGGGTGTGGGTATACATTGCAGGCAAACGTAGAAGAAAGGAGCCGCCATGGCTCATGAAAAGTTCGATGTCGGTGGCATGACCTGCGCCGCGTGCCAGGCGCATGTGGACAAGGCCGTCTGCAGCCTCGCAGGCGTGACGGACGTCTCGGTGAACCTGCTCTCCGGGTCCATGACCGTGGACTACGACGAAACCGAGCTGAGCGCCGACGACATCTGCGCCGCCGTGGACCGCGCCGGCTACTCGGCCACCCCGGTCGCCGAGGCAGGTAGCGACGGCACCGTGCAGGCGGGCCCGGGTGCCGCTCACCACGAGTCCCCCACCAAGAAGCTCGAGGCGGCGGCCGATGCCATGAAGACGCGCCTGGTCGTCTCGATCGTCTTTTTCATCCCCCTGTTCTACATCGGCATGGGCCATATGCTCGGCTGGCCGCTGCCAAGCGTCTTCACCGACCATATCCACGCCATGACGCTCGCGCTCACCATGTTCATGCTCCTGCTGCCCATCCTGTACATGAACCGCGCGTACTTCATCAACGGCTTCAAATCGCTCATCCACCGGGCACCCACCATGGATGCGCTCATCGCCATCGGCGCCGCGGCGAGCGTCGCGTGGTCGATCTACGCCATGTTCGTCATGGCCGACCAGCTCGCGTACGGCGATGTGCACGGCGCGGCGGCAACGGCCATGGACAACCTGTACCTGGAAAGCGCCGGCACCATCCTCACCCTCGTGACCGTGGGCAAGTACCTGGAGACCCGCTCCAAATCCAAGACGGGATCTGCCATCGAGGCGCTCATCGACCTCGCGCCCAAGACGGCGACCGTCGTCGCCGCGGACGGCAGCGAGCAGACGGTGGATGTGGACGCCATCCAGGTCGGACAGACCGTGCGGGTGCGCCCCGGCGAGTCGGTACCGGTCGACGGCATCGTGCTCGACGGCACCTCCGCCATCGACGAGAGCGCGCTCACCGGCGAATCGATCCCGCAGGAAAAGAACCCCGGCGACACCGTGCACGCCGCGACCATCAACCGAACCGGCTCGTTCACCTTCCGCGCCACGCGCGTGGGCGCCGACACGAGTCTCGCCAAGATCATCCAGCTCGTGAAGGACGCCAACGCCACCAAGGCGCCTATCTCGCGCCTGGCGGACAAGGTAGCCGGCATCTTCGTCCCCGCCGTGCTGCTCATCGCGCTCGTCACGTTCATCGTCTGGATGGTCGTGACCGCCGATGTCAACGAGGCGCTCACCGCCGGCGTCGCCGTCGTGGTCATCAGCTGCCCGTGCGCGCTCGGGCTGGCCACGCCGGTCGCCATCATGGTGGGCACCGGCAAGGGCGCCGAGATGGGCGTGCTGTTCAAGAGCGCCGAGGCCCTCGAGACCCTGCACGGCGTCGACACCGTGGTGCTCGACAAGACGGGCACGGTCACGCAGGGGCGCCCCACCGTGACCGACATCCTGCCCGCAGCGCGCGCCGACGGTCGCGCCCTGAGCGAGAAGCAGCTGCTCAAACTCGCCGCCGCCCTCGAGAAGTCGAGCGAGCACCCCCTCGCCGAGGCCATCATGGCCGCAGCCGACGAGTGCGGCATCGTCGCACGTCCGGTCGCCGACTTCGCCGCCATCCCCGGTCGTGGCGTGACCGCGCGCGAGGGCGACAACCCCATCGCCGCCGGCAACGCACAGCTCATGGCGGAACTCGGCATCGACGTCGATCGCGCCCAGCTCGAGACGTTCGCACGCGACGGCAAGACGCCGCTGTTCTTTGCCAAAAACGGCGCGCTCGTCGGCACGATCGCCGTCGCCGACGAGGTCAAGCCGACCAGCAAGGCCGCCATCGAGGCGCTCGGACGCCTCGGGGTGCGCGCCGTCATGCTCACCGGCGACAACCGCACGACCGCCGACGCGATCGCGCGGCGCGTGGGGCTTGCGGACGCCATCGCCGACGTGATGCCCGCCGACAAGGAGCGCCACATCCGTGAGCTGCAGGATTCCGGCCACACGGTCGCCATGGTCGGCGACGGCATCAACGACTCCCCCGCGCTCGCGCGCGCCGACGTCGGACTGGCGATCGGCGCCGGCGCCGACGTGGCCAAGGAGGGCGCCGACGTCGTGCTCATGCACAGTGACCTGCTCGACGTCGCCCGCGCGATCGAGCTGTCGCGCGCGGTGATCCGCAACATCAAGCAGGACCTGTTCTGGGCCCTGTTCTACAACAGCTTGGGCATCCCCCTTGCCGCCGGCGTGCTGTACCCGGTGCTCGGCTGGCAACTCTCGCCTATGTTCGGCGCGGCCGCCATGAGCCTGTCGAGCGTGTGCGTGGTGAGCAACGCCCTACGCCTGCGGGGATTTCGCCCCAAGATCGCGGATATGGGACAATAGGGGTAGGTGCGGTTTCGCGCGATGCGACCGAAACCGCCTGATCCCGCACAGCATACGATGAGCGCCCGCGCGCCATCGAGGAAGGAGACCGACCATGAACTACACGATCAAGACCGAGGGCCTGCACTGCGGCCACTGCGACGCCGCTGTGGAGAGCGCGCTGCTCAACGTCGCCGGCGTGACCGACGCCGATGCCGATCACGAGGTGAACGTCGTGACCGTCGAGTGCGACGACACCGTGACCGAGCAGCAGCTCACCGATGCCGTCGAGAGCGCCGGCGACAGCTTCAAGGTCATCGAGATCAAGGCGGCGTAACCGCCATGATGGCCGACCACGACCGTATCACGCGTCTGCTCAAGACGGCACGCGGGCAGATCGACGGCATCTTGCGCATGGTGGACGAGGATCGCTACTGCATCGATATCTCCACGCAGCTCATGGCCACCGAGTCGCTCCTCGCACGCATCAACGCCGACGTACTCAAGGCGCATGTCGAGGGCTGTGTGCGCACGGCGATGGAGGCGGGAGACGAGGCGGAGAAGGATGCCAAGCTCGCCGAAGTCGAGATGGTCATCGAAAAACTCGCGAAGTGACAGCTCCTCGGAATGACCCATGCATGGCTCGACCGCACGGCCCCGTCACATGACCGCAGCCGCCACGCGCGCACCCGATTACGGCGCGCGCGTGGCGGCTGCCCGCGTTTCGGGTTGAACCTTTTTCTGAGATTGTATGCTTCATGCGCCCCTCCACACGAAACGGCGCCGAAAACGAGTAAAATGCTGCCTGTTCGACCGACTGTCACGAAACGAGGCCTTTGCCCATGAACGATTTCATGAACGGACGCCGCGGCGTCGACGAGCTCACCACCACGCTGGGTGGCGCGAGCATGATCCTCGCCCTCATCGGGTCCATCTTCTCCATCTCCTGGCTTGGCTGGATCGCGCTGATCCTCGTGGTCATCGCGCTGCTTCGCGCGTTTTCCTCCAACATAGACGCCCGTGAGCGCGAAAACGAGATGTTCCGCGACCTGCTCGCCAAAACGCCGCTCGGCAACGGCATGCCCGGCGCCTCGCGCGCCCAGGGCCCTGCCGGCAATGCCGGTGCCAGCGATTTCGACCGTAAGAAGCGCACGGCGCAGACCATGTGGGAGAACCGCAAGACCACGATGTACTTCAAGTGCAAGAACTGCGGCCAGCTCCTGTCGGTGCCCCGCGGCAAGGGTCGTATCCGCGTCACCTGCCCCAAGTGCGGCACCAAGGTCGAGAAGCGCTCCTGACGCGCCATCTGCAGCTGCAAAGACGACTTTCTTTGGCGGGCACCTTCGGATGCCCGCTTTTTATTCAATCCAAGCGCGGCTATATACACGATTCGAAGGCCGAAATGAGGGTTGAGCGACTCGTATCGCCAGCAATGGTCACGAGGACACGATTCCTGTCAACTGCGACCGCTGACGGCGGGCCCACAGCGCCCTGAACGGACCCACGACCCCCTTGCCCGGACGGAAACGATCGGATTGCCATCGATACAACGCGTATTCGCGGCCCTTTCGTCGCAAGGCGGCGTGCATGTCGGGAGCGTGCGCCGCGCTCCCGACAGTAAACGTTCCTTGCTGACCAAATCCGCGATCACCAACGACTTGCCACCTGTTATCGCACGGCGCACGGCGACGTCAGCCAGCCCAAACGGATGTACGCGCTAGTCGGCGATCGGCATGGCCTCCCACGAACCGTCGGAGCGGGGTACCTCGACGCTGCGATACCCGATGCGGGCGGCATGGTCGTACGCTCGGGCGATACCGTCGCACATATCCTGCGGCGCATGTGCGTCGGAGCCCACGGTGATGGGCACGCCCGCACGGAAGAAGCGCTCGAGCAAACCTTGGGCAGGGTAGTAATCCCCCACGCCCTTGCGCCAGCCGGCGGTCGAGAGCTCGACCCGTTTGCCGGTATCGCGCGCGCAGGCGACCATCTCGTCCCACAGCGGACACAGGTCGATCGTCGGCGCGAAGCCCTCGTTGGCAAAGCGCATCGCCAGATCGGGATGGGCCATGGTGTCGAACAGGTCGCACGCGCAGGCACGGCACCACGTGGCGACATAGCGACGCCACACCTCGTCGGGTCCGAGCTCCCGCCAGATGTGCTGGTCGCTCGCGTCGTCGATCCATGCGCCGCCGTCGACGGGCCCCAGCCAGTGCACGCTGCCCAGACGGACCCGCGCACCTGCGCTCAGGCGGCGGATGTTCTCCTCGCAGCCCTCGTACCAGTCGCATTCGAACCCGTAGATGTACTCGAGTTCGGGATGCGCGGATGCCGCCTTGTCGAAGGCGGCGCGGTGCTCGACAAGCTCGCCCTCGACCACCTGTACTTCACCGGCAGAGTCCATGATCCGTGGCAGCGTGAGATGGTCCGTGGCAACCATCACCGCGCATCCCGCCGCCACGGCAGCGGCGGCGTTCTCTGCAAACGTGCCGACGCCGTCGGAAAACCGCGTATGCGTATGGGTGTCGACGATGGAGCGGGCAGGCAACGGGCACATCATGGAAACCTCGATTCGAAAACGCGCGCGCCGCGACGGGACGCCGGGTCACGACGTCCGCCGCGGCGCGTGATATGGCAATGCAACGATTGTACCGTGCAGCGAGCTACCGAAGCGCACAGGTCCAGGCGGTCTTACCGGACGCATCGGTACATTCGAGCCGGACGTAGGTCTCGTGGCCCGACAGCCTGAACTCGACGTGCTCGAGCGTGTCCCCGTCCGGCGCGATCACGGTACGATTCCCGCCGATGGGGCCGCCCGCAACCATGGTCACGCGCTCGCACGGACTGCAGTCGACCCACAGGACGCCTTCGCGGACACCGAATCCCTCGATCTCGGGCCCGCTGGACGAGTAGTACGCCCCCGCCATCAAAGCGCGCACGACCGCATCGCGCGTGAGCGATTCCGCACACACGACGACCCAGCCCCCGAACACGTCATCGAACGCGGTGACGTGATGACTGTCATCGGAGGCGACGCCGCCCACCGCGACGCCGCGGCGCAACAGCAAGTCCCAGTACACGGTATCCGCTCCGTCACCGCCCTCGTTCACGGTGTCGTAATTGAACACCTCGATACCGAAGATGCCGTCGAGACCCAAGATGTCCTCGGGTTCGATCCGGCTCCAGATGGGGTGGTTGTACATCACGGCACAGCCGCGACGCGCCAGTTCGTCACGCAGTGTGCGCGCAACGGACAGCCCGTCCCAGCTGCCATGGTAGACAAGGGGCTCCAAGCGCTCCATATGCTCGAAGCGCGCCGGTGCGGCGGCGACCATCTCATCGGTTCCCAGGATACCGTGCATGTGATGGCAACGCATCCGAGCGTGCCGATCGCAGGAATCATCGGCGAACAGATACGCGGACGCCTCGATGCCGGGCAACACGATGAAATCCTCGTCATCGAATTCGCTCGAAAGATCGGTGAACACATCGTGCTCGGACAGGCACAGGAACCGGTAGCCATGTGTCCGGAAATCGGCGACCACCTCGGCGGGCGTCAGGCGTCCGTCCGAGATGGTGGAGTGGGCATGCAGGTTGCCCCGGTAGCGGCCGGTACCCGCGGGCAGGCCGACCTGATCGCTGATCATAATCGCTCCTTGTCGGTAAGCGCCCGTCGGGACGCAACCGTCCCGACGGGCGCGGAGGATACGGACACCCGACGGCTACGCGGCCGTCCGCGCGAACGCCGCCTCCACGGGAATGTGCAGGCAATCGTGCTTGGGAATCGCGACGAAGACGCGCTCGCCATCGTCGAACAGATGGAAGCTGCGGAACAGCGTGTCGACGCGGAACTCCACACCCGACGCCTCGAGCGTGTAGCGCAAGACGTTGCCGCGCGGCACGTTGCGCACCACGGTCGCCTCGACGACATAGGCTGCGTCGTCGGCCAACGGATCGGCGGAGACGCCGATCGTCTCGGGACGGATCGCCACGACGTGCCCGTCATCGGCCGCCTCGCCCGTAAGCGCGCGGAACTCATCGGCGCGAAGGATGTTGTAGCTGCCGATGAAGCTCGCCGCGAACTCCGACACCGGATTCGTGTAAACCTGCACCGGACTGCCCGCCTGCTCGATGCGGCCGGCGTGGAACAGCTGGATCACGTCGGACATGACCATGGCCTCGTCCTGGTCGTGGGTGACGAAGATCGTCGTGAGCCCCAGCTCCTGCTGGATCTCGCGGATGCGGCTCTGCAGGGCGCGGCGCAGCTTGGCGTCGATGGCCGACAGCGGCTCGTCGAGCAGCAGGACGTCGGGTTCGGTCACGATCGAACGCGCGAGCGCAGCGCGCTGCTGCTGGCCGCCGGACAGGCTCGCCGGATAGGAGCGCTCCTTACCGATGAGCTCGACCATCGCGATGGCCTCGGTGACCTTCTCCTCGATGACGTCGGGCGCCACTTTCTGCATCTTGAGGCCGAAGGCGATATTCTGCTCCACCGTCATGTTGGGGAACAGGCTGTACTGCTGAAAGACCATGCCGATGTTGCGCTTGGACGCCGGTACGTCGGTGATGTCGCGTCCGTTGAGGATGATCTGACCCTCGCTGACCTGCTCCAGACCGGACAGGCAGCGCAGCAGCGTGGACTTACCGCAGCCGGACGGGCCGAGCAGCGTCACCAGATCGCCTTTCTCGATACCGAAATCGATATGGTCGAGGACGGTGTTGTCGCCGAAGCGCTTCACCACGTTCTTGAACTCGATGTAGGACATCGCATTACTCCTTCTCGGTTTTCCGTGCGCTGCCCTGCAGCTTGAGGACCAAAGCGGTCACCGCGCCGACCACGAGGAAGATGACGACGACGATGGCGCTCGAAAGACCGCTCGACTTATCCATGTTGGCCTGCAGGAACACCTGGATGTTCTGATAGTTGGTGCCGGCGATGTTGTTGGCGAGCACGAAGTCGCCGAAAACGATACTTTCGGCAAGCAGGCTCGACACGAGGATGCCCGAGACGATGTTGGGCAGGACCACCTGCACATAGGCGCGGAAGCGTCCGCACCCGAGCATCTCGGCCGCCTGGATGAGCATCTCCGCGTCGATGGCGTTGAGCGCGTTGCGGATACCCTGGTAGATATAGGGCAGCACGAGGATGGTGTAGGCGCCGAACAGCATCACCATACGGTTAGACAGGATCGTGCCCGTACCCGTGTACAGCGAGATGATGCCGATGGACAGGATCACGCCCTGCAGTGCGTAGGGAATCATGCACACGAACTGCATGACGTTGCCGAGTTTGCGGTTGATCGCGACGACCGCGTACATCGCGAGCAGCAGCAACACGATCGTGATGACGACGCTCACCAGGCACAACACGAGCGTACGACCGATGGAGGTCCAGAAGGTCGCGTTGCTGAACAGCTCGATGTAGTTGCGCAGGGTGAACCCGGAGGGCAGGATGTCGGTCCATTCCACGAACAGCGAGTAGATGAACGTGACGGCGAACGGGATCAGCAGGTACAGACCCACGACGGCAAGGAAGATCTTGGCACCGAGCGAGGTCTTCCCGCCGCGCGGTGCGCGTTTGGCATGATTGCTCATACGATCTCACGACCTTTCGCGGCGCGCTTGGTGAAGTGGTTGTTGATGAGGGTGCACGCGACCATGAGCAGGATGAGCACGACGGCAAGGGCGCTGCCCGTCGCGGCGTCCACCTGGACGTCGCCTTTGAACTTCGACGTGATCTGCAGGGGCAGCAGGGCGAAGTTGTTCATGACGAGCGCGTAGGCGGTCGCATAGGCGGCCAACGCGTTGGAGAACAGCACGGACAGCGTGCCCAGGATGGAGGGCATGAGGTTCGGGATGACGATCTTGAACCAGTAATCGACCGAGCTCGCCTTGAGGATGATCGCCGCCTCACGCCACTCCTTGCGGATGCCGGAAAACGCCGGCAGGAGCAGCAGGGTCGCCAGCGGGATCTGGAAGTAGATGTACAGGATCACGAGACCCTGGCTGCCGTACAGGTCGAAGTCGGCCAAAAACGGAATGCCCCAGGTGCGCCCCATGATGGTGAGCACGCCGGAGTTGCCCATGAGCACCATGAAGGCGAAGGCGAGCGGCACGCCGGAGAAGTTCGACATCATGTTGAGGATGAGGGTGAAGACGCCCCGCACGCGCTCGCTCGACTCGTAGGCGAAGCGCGCGGCGAGAAACGCCACCACGATGCCGATGATGGCCGACAGCAGGCTGATCCAGACGCTGTTCCAGATGGACTGCCGGTACAGCGGCGTCGTGAAGATCTTGACGAAATTCTCGACGCCAGGTGCGCCGGATTCCTTGCCGATCAGGCTGTCGATCAGGATCTGCGCCAAGGGCAGCAGCTCGTAGGCGATGACCACGAGCGCGAACGGGATGAGCGCGGCGTATCCGAGCCACGTGCGGCGCATCGGCGCCTTGGCCGGGGAACCCGCGGAGGAAGGTGTCGCCATATTCGACCTCCTTTGCAAATAAGACGCCGTGACGCGGGACAGCTGGCGCAGCCGCCCCGCGTCACGGATCAGAAGGGATTTCGGATGATTAGCCGATCATCGGGATGATGTTCTCCTGGTACCAGGTGATGAGCTCCTCGCACACGCCGGTCCACTTGTCGTTGTCGACATCCACGACGTTGTCGCCGTAGGAGGATTCGTCGAGGTGGAGCGCCTTGACGTCCTCGGGCAGCTCGACGTCGCGGATCGGGGTCGCGAAGCCGCGAGCGAGGTTGATCTGGCCCTCGTCGGACAGGATGTACTCGCGAGCCAGGCACGCGGCGGCAGGATGCGGCGCGTACTTGTTGATGATGGTGCAGTAACCCGAGCGCACGCTTGCATCCTGCGGGATGGTCACCGTGAAGGAGGCGTCCGGATTGTTCTCGAGAATCTGGGCGCGATAGTTCATGGTGTTGTAGTCCCAGTGCAGGGCGACCGCGATCTCGCCGCTCTCGAGGCGCGCGATGGAGGGGTCGCCGGTGTCGAGACGGCCGGCCTCGGCGAGCTGGGTCAGGAAGTCATAGGCGGGCTGCATGTCGTCGATGCCTCCGCCCAGCGCATACGCGGCGGCGAGCACGGCGTACTGCGAGGAGGCGCCGGCGACGACATCGCCGATGGTCACCTTGTAGTCGCCGTCGAGGATGTCCTGATAGCTCGTAGGCGCGTTGGGAACCTGCTCGTCGTTGGCGATGAAGGACATGGTGCCGTAGTAGCCGACAACCCAGTCGCCGTCATCGTCTTTGGCCCAGTCGGGAATCTCATCCCAGTAGCTGGTCTTGTACTTGAGGGTGACACCCTCCTCCTCGGCGGTCGGACCCCACTGCTGACCCACGTCGCCGATGTCCTTGGTGCCATCGGTGCCCTCCTGCTTGAACATGGCGATCTCCTCGGCGGAGGACATGTCCTGATCGGTGTGGGCGATACCGTACTCGGCCTCGAGATCCTCCCAGGTCTCGACCCAGTTGGCCCAAGTGTCGGGCATGCCGACGGAGTTGACCTCGCCCTCCTCCTGAGCCTGCGCGATGATCTCGTCGAGCGACATGCTGTTGTAGTCGACTTCCTCCACGGCCTCGCCGCCCTCGCTGCAGCCCGTCAGGCCGATGCTCGCCGTGGCGGCCAGCCCGGCGGCACCCGCCAGCATCGCAAAGAACTGCCTACGCGACATACCGCGCTCGATCGCCGCGCGAACAACCATGTTCCTATCCATGGATGCTCTCCAATCTCCTCTTCGTGGAAAACCGTTTGCGCGGCGGGAAAACCCCTTCGACTCGATGGGATGCTCCGAGCTAGACGTCGTACTCGGAAAACACGCCGCGCGCAAAACCTCGGCCACTATACCGAGCCGATTGGGCGTGCAGGCGCGGCGGTCCGCATCCTTTGCAGACGCTTGACGGGTTTTGCGGAAGCGCTTACATCCCTCGTGCGCTTCTTGATGAATCCGATATGAAACACTTACGAACGCACCGTCGGCACGCAATGTACCACCATGAAAAACGGCCCCCGCATCATCCGGATGCAGGGGCCGTCACACGTCCGTTCGCGCATCGGCGCGAACGGCTCATCGCGGTAGGGAGCCTAGCGGTTGTCGTTCACGATGTTCAGCAAGCGGATGAACACGTTCACGATGTCCAGGAACAGGTTGCACGCCATGAACACCGCGTTGGGCACCGTAGGCGCCACCGTCGTCGCCACGTACATGTCATAGCCGATGAAGCCGCAGAACACCACGATCACCGCGATGTCCAGCCACGTCTGGTCAACGCCCAGGAACATCATGACGAACTGCACGACGATGAGCGCGAGCAGGCTGATGCTGAGCACACCCGCGATGCGCTGGAACACCTGCGGGAACGCCAGGCCGAGCGCGCCGAACACGGCGGTGATACCCGCCGTGGCGAGAAACGCCGTGTTGATGGTCGGCAGGCTGTAGTTCATGAGGACCATGGACAGCATAAGCCCGAACGTGCAGATGAACAGCGCGAAGCCGACCAGCGAGCGCGCGACGGACTGGCGCTTGACCGCGCTGCTCATGAGCACGATGCCGGCGATGGTGCCGACGATCGAGCCGAGCATGTACAGCAAGACGTTGCGCGACATCCACATGAGGAACGCCGGCGTCGAGACGATGTTGACACCCAGGCTCATCACGCAGAAACCGAGAAAGATCAAGCCGGCGATGATGAGGTTATACAGACGCGGGCTGATGGGGCGCGCAACGCGCTCCTCCGCCCTGATCGGGGAGATATCCCGTTGGATCTCGTTCATATCGATCCCTTTCACTCGAAGGTCCTCACATTGTACCCATGCGCAAGGACCCCGCAGGCACGAACCGGATCTTTTTACCGTTGCAGCATGGTATGCAGACGAGGCGTCGCGCTCTTAACGACAAGCGGGCCCCGCGCGATCGCGCGCAGGGCCCGCTCGGACAAACGGATCGGCTTAGCCGAAGACGGCTACTCCTCGACGAGCTCGAACTGGTCGGGACCGACGCCGCAGACGGGGCAGACGTAATCCTCGGGCAGCTCGGGCGTATCGACCTCGACCTCGTAGCCGCACACGACGCACACGAACTTATACTTCTTCTCGTCAGCCATGATGACATCCTTTCGTAGGCGATGAACGTATGGCTAGTATATCCAGCTCGCGCGAAATCTAACCGACGATTCCGCCAGCGACGATTCTTCGCAATTAGGACACATTCTCAATATAAACCGGAACCGTCTTTCCGCGCTACCCCTGATAGCTGGATGCCTTGGGCGGGGTCTTACCCTTGAGCGTCGAGTGGTAATAGCCGTAGGTGAGCGGCTCTTCGTCCGAAAGCCGCCGGGCATCGACCACATCGCCGATGAACAGCAGATGCGTGCCCACGTCCACCGTCTTCACCACACGGCATGC
Organism: uncultured Collinsella sp.; assembly: GCA_964602045.1. GTDB lineage: Bacteria > Actinomycetota > Coriobacteriia > Coriobacteriales > Coriobacteriaceae > Collinsella. The sequence continues at coordinate 21,621 of CAZRPL010000009.1, forward strand.
GAACAGCGCGCAGGCGTGCTCGGGCGAATACGGGCTTCCCACCGCCGAGATCTCGCAACCGTATTTCTCGAACTTGTCGAAGTTCGCGCTCGTCCGGAACCCGAAGTTGCCGATATAGGGCATATCCGCCGTTTTGTCGATCGCCGTCACCGTGAACGCGCCGGCGCGCTCGATCACGTCCGTCGTGACGTTGTCCTTGTGCACGGCGACCATGATGCGCGGCGGCTCGGCGGTCACCTGCGTGGCGGTGTTGATGACGCAACCCGCACGCTGGCCGTCCGCCTCGGCGGAGACGACATACAGCCCGTAGCTCATCGAGAAGAACGCGGTCATATCCATGGGGATCCCTTCCTCAATAATGAATACTGATGCCCTTATACCCGCTCGCTGGCAGCGAAGCGCAGCGCGTCGAGTCGCAAACTCCCCGCCGAGCCTCAGGACGCGAGCCTGTCCCGGTAGGTCGAGATCGCCTCAAGCGCATCGTCTTCGGAAAGGCCGGTCAGCTGCAGGTCGGCGACATAGGTCTCGAAGACCGACAGCGCCGTGTCCCCTTCCACGCTTGCAGGGCTCGGGTCCGCTCCCCACGCGAGCAGCTGATCGATGGCGTCCTCCGTCTGCGCAAGACAGGCCGCCTCGTCCCCGTCATAGGCGTCCCAATACCCCTCGAACGCGCCGGCGCACGCCCACATGAGGGGCGTCCAGCCGGTATCCTCGTCCTGGATGTTGATATCCGCACCGCGCTCAATCAGCGCCTGCACGGCCTCGAGCTCGGCGTTACCCTCCTCGCACACCCATAGCAGCGGGTACTGGGAGCGGTAGGCCTCGCCTGAGATATCGGTGCGGTCGAGCGGCGCATTCACGTCGATGGGGTGCCCGAGCTCGTCGAGCTCGTCGAGCAGCGGCCCCACGCATCGCGCGGAGCGGTACTCGAAGGCGAGTGCAAGCAGGTTCTCAGGCGTATCGCCCTGCGTGTCGTCGAAGGCAAACGTGGTCGCCGTCAAGCAGCGCGCGAGCTCGTCGGGATTATCGTGCCGCACCGCCTCGCACGCATCGTTGTAGTTGGCCGTGGTGTAATCCACCGCAAACGGCACGATGACCTGCGTGAGCGAAAACGCGAGCACGGGAATGCTGACGACGTACAGCACGATGGGGATGGCGATGAGCGCGCCGAGCTTCTTGCCCGCGGCGCGCCTGCGGGGCGTGCGCACGGCGAAGACGATCGTCAGGATGACCGCCACGAGAAAGAGCCCGAGGGCGCCCAAGAACGCGATGAGAAACGCAGCGCCCATTGCGAGCAGCGCTCCCAGCAAAACGAGAACCGAGCATCCTCCCATAGGGCATCGCACTCCTTGGTGCCTAGCGGCTGCGCTGCTTCAGGGCGCGGTCGATCTCGCGCTGGACATCGCGCTTGGCCATGTCCTCGCGCTTGTCGTAGAGCTTCTTGCCGCGACCGAGGCCCAAGGTGAGCTTCACGCGGCCGTTGTCGTCGAAGTACAGCTCGAGCGGCACGAGCGCGTAACCGCGGTTGCGCAGCTTGGCGTCGAGGTAGTTGATCTGCTTGCGATGGAGCAGCAGCTTGCGGCGGCGGTCCGGATCGCGGTTGAAGATCGATCCGTGGCTGTAGGGATGGATGTGCACGCCCACCAGCCAGCACTCGCCGCCGCGGATGAGCGCGAAGGTGTCGGTGATCTGGCAGGCGCGCTCGCGCAGGCTGCGGACCTCGGTGCCGGCGAGCACCACGCCGCACTCGAAGGTCTCCTCGATGAAGTACTCATGGTGCGCTGAGCGGTTCTTGGCGATGGTCTTGCGCTCCTTGCGGCTAGGCATGGTCGACCTCCCCCGCCTCGGGCGCAGCACCGGCACCGTCCGCGCGCTCCGCCGCGAGCTCGGCGTCGGACTCGCGGATGAGCTTGACAAGTGCCCGGCACGCCTCGTCGCCGATCAGACCGCGCGCGCGGACCGTCAACTGCGTCGCCTCGTTGCGGTCTCCCGCCGCGGCGGCGTCCGAGGCGCACATAAGCAGGCAGATCGCGATCTCTGCCGACGGGTTGGCATCGACGCCCTGCGTCGCGAGCTCGGCGAACGCCTCCTCATCGGTGGCCTCGGCGGCCTCGGCACGCTCGGTCGCCATGCGATCGACGAGGGCCTCCACGCGCGCATCCTGCGGCGCCAGGCGCTTCGCGATGCGCATGCAACCGGACGCAGCGAGGGCGTTGTGCGCGTCGAGGAAGAACTCGCCCAGGTTCGCATAGGCGCGCGCCGCCGAGCGCGCATCGCTCGCGCGCTCGATGACCGAATGGCTGAGCGCGGCCCACTCCTGCGTATCGTCCAGCGCGCGGAACAGCTCCGCGAGGTCCAAGCGATAGGCGCAGTTCATGGGGTTCCAGCGCACAGCCTGCGAGAGCGCGTTGCGCGCGCTCACGTAATCCTGCTGGCAGATATAGGCGAAGGCGAGTGCGGCATACAGGCGGTCGAACGGGGCGTCGATCTGCACGAGCGCGCGCGGATCGCGCTCGATACGGCGATAAGCCAGCCGCTCGAACGCATCGGCGAAGCTGAAATACTGCACCTCGTCGGTGGTCCTGCACTCCGCGTCGATATATTCCTCGGCAAGCTCCACGAGGCGCTCGAGCAGCGGCGTCGCCTGAGCGAGGTCGCCCGCAGCCAAATACGCCTCGGCTTGCGCGATATCCATCTCTGAAACAGGTAGGTCCACGGTTCCTCCCAAACGTTCGTCAGGACCATCAGTGTAGCGCACGGCGCACGTGGATGAGCTCGAAATCGACGTGCCCGCGGATCGGGTTCGCGCCCACGACCTCGACGATGACGCGCGTCCCCAACGTGAGCGCGCGCCCCGACGACGTCCCGGTCAGCTGGAAGCGCTCCTCATCGAGGTCCCACCACTCGTCGCCGCCGAGCGCGGACAGGCGGATCAGACCCTCAGCACCGGTATCGTCCAAGCGCACGAACGCTCCCATCGCGTCGATCCACGACACGCATCCGCCCAATCGCTCGCCGATGCGCGACGCATAGTATTGCGCGACCTTCACCTTCTGCGAGGCATGCGACGCCGCATCGGCCGTACGCTCAGCCGAGCTCGATTGTCGGCACAGCTGGGGAAGCACGCGCACAAGCGCCTGATCCCCGCTGCCCACGAGCTCGATTGCGCGGTCGCGCGACGCCGCGGCTCCCAAGCGGTCGCGCGCAAGCTGCCACTTGAGCACGCGGTGCACGAGCAGGTCGGGATAGCGCCGGATAGGACTGGTAAAGTGACAGTACGCCTGCGCGCCCAGGGCATAGTGTCCCAGGTTGTGCGGACGGTAGACCGCCCGCTGCATCGCGCGAAGCAGCACCGCATTCACCAGCGGGGCAAAACCCGTATCGCGGCTGGATGCGACCGCACGCTCGATCGCCGCAGGGTCACCGGCGCGAATGCCGGATGCCGTCTCGCGGTCGATCGCCCCGATGCCGGCGAGCGTCTTGGCGGCACCGGAGAGCTCGTCGGCAGATGGCGCCTCGTGCACACGGTACGCCGCGTCGAGGCCTCGATCGGACAGCCAGCTGGCGACGCACTCGTTCGCGAGGAGCATGGCCTCCTCCACAAGCGACGTCGCCCGCGTGCGCTCGCGCTTGACGATACGGCACGGCATGCCCTGCTCGTCGAGCAGGGCATGGATCTCGACGGTCTCGAAGTCGATCGCCCCGCGTGCACGGCGGATCTCGCGCCGTCTGCTTGCGAGTGCATCGGCATCCCGTAGAAACGCCGCGAGATCGACCCCGGAGCACCTTGCATCCGTGCACATCCCGCGTGCCCGTTCGAGCGCCGCGGCGCGGTCCGGCATCATGCCGTCCGTCGTCTCATCGGGTACGTCGAGCAGAACATCGGCCGCCTCGTAATCCATGCGAACACGCGACCTGATCACACTCGGATACGGCGTGAAGCCACGGACCCTGCCGCGCCGATCGAGCTCGATGTCCACCGTGAACGCCAAGCGGTCCTCACCGGGCACAAGCGAGCACAGATCGCACGACAGCTCTTCGGGCAGCATGGGAAGCACACGATCGGCCAGGTAGACCGAGGTGGCACGTCGACGCGCTTCGAGGTCCACATGCGACTCCCACGGTACGTACGCGGATACGTCGGCGATATGCACGCCGAGCTTCCATCCCCCCTGCGCCGTTCGCTCAACCGAGATCGCGTCATCGAAATCACGCGCGTCGATCGGGTCGATCGTCAGCAGAAAGCGATCGCGGATGTCACGCCGCAGCGGATCGGCGAGCGCCGCATCCACATCCAACGTGCAGGCGCGCGCCTCGTCGACGGCCGCCTGCGGGTAGCCATCCGCGAGGTCGTAGCGCGCCATCACACACTGGATGCCCAGATCCGGCGCATCGGCGCCCCCGATGCGACGCTCGATCGTCACCACACCCGACTCGTAGCGCGAAGGATAGCTCACGATGCGGGCGCTCACCACGTCGCCGGGCCCGACGCCATGATCCGCTGCCGACCGGTCTCGCGGCAGGACGAAGAAATCCTGGCGGATGCGGGTGTCAAGTGGGCGGATGACACCGAGCGGACCGGCGATATCGTAGGTTCCGACCAGCACGTCGGTCACGCGCACCTCGGTGCTCTCGACGACGGCACGCATCTGACCGCCGGGTCCGCGATGCAAGCTGACGATCACGGAATCGCCGTTCATCGCCTCGCGCACGCCGCGCTGCGTGAGACGGAACGTGCCCTCGGCGGTCTCGACGTAGGCGCCGGCATCCGTGATGCGCACGGTCCCGGTCAGGCGCCCCGTATGCCGTGAGCGCGTCGGACGGCGCGAGGCGCCCTTCCGCTTACGTCCCATGTCGTCTCCCCTCTTCATGTCTGTGTACGTATACCCACTGCGGGCATGCCGCACGCCGGAGTGCCCGCTCGTCATGCTGTCGCGGACTATCGAATCTGCAAAACCCCTGCCTGTCGATGCATTGTTGACGCGAATCCGAAGCGAAAGGAGCTCCCGCTCGCCCTTCAGGCCCCCTCGGCCGCACGTCGGTGGACGCCCAATGCGTACCACCAACTTGCTAGATTTGCACTTTTCAGGGGTTTTGATCACTGAGGCGATTTGACAATATGTCTTGTTTTACGTTCTAGATCTTCTGTTTTGTCCAATTCAGAGCATGTCGCCAAAGCATTCGAAAAACCCCTGAAAAGTGCAAATCTAGCAAGTTGCCCGACGTCGCAGTGCCCGAACAAGCGTAAAGCCGGCATCCCAACGCCACATTTCGCAGCGACACTCGACCGATATCGACAAAAAAGCGCCGAGCCGTCCGCAAGGACGACCCGGCGCATCGAATCGAGTTGCGCGAACGGCGCTAGACCTTGAGGTAACGACCCATGGCGATCGCGGAGCCGAACAGGCCGATCACGATACCGACGAGCACGAGCGCACCGTAGGTAATGAGGTACATCTCGATCGGCAGGTTGAACGAGATGAACGACACGGCGTTCTGCAGCGCGGGCATACCGAGGTTGCGGATCAGCTCCAGCACGCCGATGGCGAGCAGGGCGCCGAGCAGCGACTGGATGACACCCTCGGTGATGAACGGCCCGCGGATGAAGCTGTTCGAGGCGCCCACGAGGCGCATGATGCCGATCTCGCGACGACGCGCGGTGATGGACAGGCGGATCGTGTTGTTGATGAAGATGAACGCGATGAAGGTGAGCAGGCCCACGAGCACCACGGCGGCGATGCGGATGTAGGTGGTCACCTGGAACAGGCGGCCGACCTCCTCCTGGCCGTACAGGACGCTCGCATTCACGTCGGCGTCGACGTTGTCCTCATCGGGATCCTCGTCGTCGACGATCTGGCGGAAGTCGGTATCCTCCTTGATGCGCTCGGCGGTCGACTGGACCTGCGAGGGGTCCTCCATCTCGATCACGAAGGAACGAGGTAGCGGGTTCTCGCCGTCGAGGGCGGCCAGCGTCGCATCGGCGTTGTTGGAGATGTTGCCGGTGTAGTCGGCGAGCGCGTCTTCCTTGGTCTTGAAGTCGACGCTCTTGACGTTCTCCCAGCCCTCGAGCTTGGTACGGAACGCCTCGACCTGCTCGTCGGTGGCATCGTCGGAAATGAAAGCGTTGATCGTCACCTGCTGCTCCACCGTGCCGATCACGGAGTTCACGAACGCGGAACCCATGATGAACAGGCCGATGATGAACAGGGACAGGAAGATCGTGATGACCGCGCCGAGCGAGGTGCCCAGGTTGCGAACGAAGTGGCTGCCCGCCTCGCGCAGCGAATATCCGAAGTTACTAGGCGCCATAGCTGCCGTAACCTCCCCTCTCCTGGTCGCGAACGACATGGCCGGCCTCGAGCGCGATGACGCGGCGATGCATGGAGTCGACCATCTCGCGATCGTGCGTGGCGACGACGACCGTCGTGCCGGTGCGGTTGATGCGCTCGAGCAACTTCATGATGCCCAGCGAGATCGCCGGGTCGAGGTTGCCCGTGGGCTCGTCGCAGATGAGCAACGGCGGACGGTTGACCATCGCGCGCGCCACGGCGACGCGCTGCTGCTCGCCACCGGAGAGCTGGTCGGGATAGGAATCCATCTGATCTGCCAGACCGACCAGGCGAAGCACCTCGGGGACCTGGCTGCGGATGACCGCGCGGGGCTTGCCGATGCACTCGAGCGCGAAGGCGACGTTCTCATACGCCGTCTTGTTGGGCAGCAGCTTGAAGTCCTGGAACACCGTGCCGATCTGACGGCGCAGGAACGGGACCTTACGGTTCTTGATACGCATGAGGTCCTGACCGGCGACCAGCACGCGGCCGGACGTGGGCTTGACGTCGCGCACCATCGTCGACAGCAGCGTGGTCTTACCGGAGCCGGAGTGGCCGACCAGGAAGACGAACTCACCGGGATAGATCTCGATGTTCACGTCGTCGAGGGCGGGCTTGTTCGGCTGCGCAGCGTAGATCTTGGTGAGGTGCTCCATGAGGATGACGGGCTCCACGCCCGCCTCTCGCGCCATCTTCTTGCGCGACTCCCCGACCGGCGCGAACACCGACGTGAAGTCGGGGCTCTGCAGGGCGGTGTCCACATCGGCGATCTGGCGCTGCTCGGACAGGTCGGTCGAAGCGACCGCCGGGCCGGCCTGCGTCATGAACACACCCGTCGAGACGGGCGCCGGGGGCTGATCGGGCGAGGGGATGTTCGCCAAGGGGATGCCGCCCGTCGGTGCGGACGCGGGAGCGGGAGCGGAAACGGGCGCCGCCAGTGGATCGGCCGTCTGGGGGGCCACCATCTGCTCGGGTGCCGGATTGTAGGCGAAAGGATCCGCTACGGGCTGCGCCGTGGGCGCTGATGCCTGCGAGAGCAGGTCTTCGCCATCGGTTGAAGCGACGTGGCCGGGAACGTACTGTCCGCCTGTCGTCGCCTGAGGCGTCGCCTGCTCGTCACCGGGCTTACGGAAGTGGTTACCCACTATAAGCTCCTTCGTGTCGTGCGTTTGAACTACATATACGCCGCTATTCTATCAGGGAATCGTTCCATGCACAGAGTTTGCACGCATATCCACGATTTCGAACGCCCTATACATAGGCCGGGACACGGAACGCGGCGCGGCGGCCACCGGGCCGTCGCGCCGCGCGCATACGATATCGGGTGGATACGCGACCGGACGGACGCGGTATCCCGGATACGGGCCTAGTCCTCTTCCCCGGGAAGCGAACCGAACGCCTCGATGTACTCGTCGTCATCCATCCAGTCGATGATGTCGCCGGGCTTGCAGTGCAACGCCTCGCACATGGCGGTCAGCGTGGAGAAACGGATGCCCTTCAGGCGACCGGTCTTGATTCGGGAGACGTTGACGGGCGAGATACCGATCTTCTCGGCAAGCTCGAGGGAGGACATCTTACGGTCGGCCATCATACGGTCGAGTCTCATGACAATCGGCATTGCAACCACCTTCACACGATGCTGCTGGAATCTTGCTTCAACATTCTACCGTACTCGAAAACTCCCGCAAGCGCGAAAAACATCGCAGAAAACATTAAGAGTCGTAAATCGAGCTCAGGACGGACGTCGGCGGCCTGGAACCAGGCGAACATACTGGTAGGCGGCGCGTACTCGATATGCAGCAAACCGAACACGACCAGAAACGCATGAAGGTACCCCAGCACGATCAGCCGCTCGCTTTGGCGTCTGGAGAAGATCTCGGATCTGATCGCGATCGGCCAGATGAACAGATCGAAATTCCAGGCGATCGCGACGTTGGCGACGATCTCGACGGTGCAGAGAAGCAGATAGGCGATCTCGCCATGCGAGATGCCGGACTCGACGAGCGCCGGAAGCATCGTCAGCATACCCAACGTCACCAAGCCGGTACCCACGGCTATCACGACGCAGATGAGCTTGATCGCCAAAACGACGAGGAGCTTCTGGCGCGGTCTGGGCGCCACCGCATCCTCATGGACGGCTTCACGCAGCGTGGTCATGTTTCCGTATCCTCCTCCCCGATCCGATTACAGTCCGACCAAGAGCCCGAAGATCTCAACGCACAGGGAGCGGGAGTCGGCATTGGCATCGATCGCGAACAACATGTCAATCTTCCTTTCCGGTTGGGCACGTCGACGCCACCGCGTCGACGGCGATGTCCAAAGCTCGGTCGTAGTAGGCGCAGTACGGATCCATACCGTCCACCCGACCGGTGGCGAGGTAAGCGCGCGCTCGACAACCACCTCCACACAGATAGCGCTTACCACAGGCAGAACAGGTCCCCAACGCGTCGACCGCCGGCAAGTCGAACGCGGAAATGGCACGGGAGATGTCGTCGATGGAGTCATGGAACATGTCGGCGAGCCTGAAGCAAGGCGCGTGGAGCATGTGGCAGGGATACAGCGATCCATCCGCCGCCACGCTCACGCCCGTCCTGCCCGCGCCGCACGACCGACACGCCGCCAGCGCGCGGTGCGCCGCGGGCTCCGCGTCGGCGTCATGCGCCGACAGCCCCGCCGAAGCCAGGACCTCCGCCAACCCGGTCAGGCACGCCCGGTCGGGCATGAGGTCGCCGAGCACCTCGGGAGACCCGCTGAGCAGGCTGAAGCCCACACTCGCACCCAGCTCGCATCCAAGCCTGAGATAGTCCGGGATATCGCCGACGTTGCGTGCGTGCACCGTCGGCAGGATACGTGCCCCGATGCCGGCGTCGCGAACGGTCGCGACCGCCTTCACGAGCGCATCGAAGCGCTGGTCTCCGCGAAGATGCGCACGTGCGGCGCGTTCGGTCCCGTCGAACGAGACGGCAATCGTGTCCACGAGTCCGACGAGCGGCTCCACGCGATCGGGTGTGCACAGAATCCCGTTGGTGAGCACGCTCACCGAATCCATACCCGCCGTGCGTGCCGCACGGGCGATATCGGCGAGGTCGCCGCGCAGGAAGGGCTCGCCGCCCGAGACCACCAACCGGGTGACGCCGAGCTGCGCCAACGCGTCGAGCGCGCGCTCGAGCGAGGCGATGGCGGGGTCGGAATCGCGATTGCGCCCCGCGTCGTTCGAGTAGCAGCCGATGCAGGACAGGTTGCACCTGTTCGTGACATGCACGTACGCCGTCGCGAGACGGGGCCGCCGCGGTTCGTCGAAAAAGCCCCGCGCATCCAGATACGCCACAAGCTCGGCGCAGGACCCCGGAACCTCCTCGCGCGGCACGTCGCGCACCGTCAGCACGTCGGCGAGCGCGGCACCCTCCGCCGTCAGGCCCACGATCGTCCCGGCGCCGGTGTCGGCGACGACCGGGATGCCACCCATCTCGAAGCGCACGATGTCCCTGTTGAACCGCATGGCGCATCACCCCTCGTCGTTCCCGCTTCGCGTGGGCTCATTATCCGACGCCCTCGAGACAGGGGTGACCGATACAGTTTACATTCGAAGAAAAACTTGCAATATTTTGTAGAAGCCGGATTGCATTAATCCATGCTCGAGCACGGACCTTGAGCGGAATCCGGGGTCATCCGCGCGAGGACGCTCGATCAGGCGTCCGTGCGGACCAAGGTGCCCGAGATCTGCATCGTCTCGTCGCTGGAGGGCCCGAACAAAAACGGCGGTTCGGTATAGTCGATCGACATCGAGACCACAAGGCTGCCGTCCAGCCCGAGCGCGCCCTCGATGGATGCCGACCCTGTGCCGCCCGAGCTCGTCCCTGTGCCGCTGAACGTGTACGCCAGACCGTCCACCTGCCGATACGCCGCCGTCGCATCGGTCGGCTCGGCCGCCGTGAGCGTGCATTGCAGCGTGCCGCTCACCGGTGAGCTGCCGAATCCCGGCGTCGACGCACGGTACTCGATGGCGAACGAGCCGCTCGTCGCGTCGAACCCGAGCACGTTGAACGACACGATCTGGGATAGGTCGCCGTCTTGCGGACCATACGTCCCCTGGAACCGGTCGACGTCGTAGGAGGTGGCAAGCTCGGCATCCCCCTCGGAGCGAACCCACGTCGTTCCGTCGAACGCATACGTGTAGGGCGTGCTCACGGTGCTCACGCCGAACCACAGGTCGAAGGCGCGCTCGGCTGTATAGGTGCACCGCTGGTCGGTGGCATCGAAACTCGGGTCGAAGCCCTGCGGGAAATCCGGATCCTCGGTCACGCCCGCGATTGCGCGCGTGGTGGCAGAGGACGTGATGACCGCTCCGGACCAGCCGGAATCCGTCGCGGGGGCGTTTTTCAACTCGGAGTAGCGCGTCTTGTCGGAGGAACGGGCGACCTTGAGGGTCGCCGTCGCCTCGCTGGAAAAGCTCTCGTTCTCGAGATGCGCGGTGACGTCGACCAGCGTCGAGCCGTCATCGTCCTCCTGCGAGGAGACGATCTGCACGTCGGACAGGCGATATGGGGTGGCCTCGACGTAGTCATCGGCGGCGAAGCCCGCCATGAACCCCGCATCGGCCTCGAGGATCTGCTGGACGGCCGTCGCGCTCACCTGCGACAGGTGCGAGATGCCCCACCATGCCGCGATGGCGATGAGCACGACCGCCACGAGCCCGCCCGCGACGACGGCGGCGCGGCGGCGAGAGGGGACGGGAGAAGCGGCGGCATCGTCGCCGGCTCGTTGTCCGTCGGACGCCGGGGCGCCGGCATCCTGCACGGCGGCGCGGATCGCGGCGGGAAGCTCCTGCGTGCCGCCGGAGCGCGTCGCCTCGGTGAGCATGGCGGTCGTCGCCGCGGGGATGAGCAGCGTCTCCATCGCCTGATCGCGCTCGTGCATATCCTGGGTGGCGACGGCCGCCGCCTCGCAGGCGTCGGCGAACTCCGGCGTCCCCGTCGACGGAAGCGCCCGCGTCGACGCGCTGTCGGGCGTATCGATTCCGTTGTCGTGCTGCGTATCGCTCATCTACGATCTCCACTCGGCCGTGACACCATGCGCGACGGGCGCGGCGTCATCCGTGAAAAGTGTACCCTAACCCGAGCATGGCCGATCGAACGCACGACAGGTCCATCGGATAGATGGGGCCCCGATAGCCCCTGTCACCCGCATCGGACTTCGACGCGGCACCCACAGCATGTCCCCACGGCGCATCGATTGAAAAACCGGGCACCGCGACGCGCGCGATGCCCGGTTTCGAAGCCTTCCGGCATGGCCATGGCACAGCCCTAGGCCATGAACTCCTTGACGGCCGCCACGATGCCCTCGGCATCCAGACCGTACTTGTGCAGCAGGTCGACGGCCGGACCGGACTCGCCGAACACGTCGTTCACGCCGACCTTCTTGACGGGAACGGGGTGCTTCTCGGCAAGCGCGGCGAGAACGGCATCGCCCAGACCGCCGATCACCGAATGCTCCTCGCAGGTGACGACGCGGCCGGTCTTGGACGCGCTTTCGACGATGATATCCTCGTCGAGCGGCTTGATGGTGTGGATGTTGATGACCTCGGCGTCGATGCCCGCCTCGGCCAGCGTCTCGGCGGCCTCGAGCGCGGCCTGGACCATGAGGCCGCAGGCGACGATGGTGACGTCGTTGCCCTCGCGCAGCTTGATGCCGCGGCCGATCTCGAACCCGTAGCCGTCGTGGTCGTTGATCACCGGAACGGCCAGACGGCCGAAGCGCATGTAGACCGGACCGTCGAACTCGTAGGCGGCGCGCACGGCGGCCTTGGCCTCGACGTCGTCGGAGGGCACGATCACCGTCATGCCGGGGATGGTGCGCATGAGGGCGATATCCTCGCAGCACTGGTGCGTGGCACCGTCCTCGCCCACCGAGATGCCGGCGTGCGTCGCCCCGATCTTGACGTTGAGATGCGGGTAGCCGATGGAGTTGCGCACCTGCTCGAACGCGCGGCCGGCGGCGAACATCGCGAACGTGCTCGCGAACGCGACGCGGCCGGTCGTGGCGATGCCGGCGGCAAGGCCCATCAGGTTGGACTCGGCGATGCCCGCATCGAAGAAGCGGTCGGGATAGGCGGCCTTGAACTTGCCGGTCTGGGTCGCCGCCGCGAGGTCGGCGTCCAGGACCACGAAATCGTCATGCTCGGCACCGAGCTCGACGAGCGCCTCGCCGTAACTCGCGCGCGTGGCGACCTTCTTCACGTCAGCCATGTCTTTAAGCCTCCTTCGCGAGCTCGGCCATGGCCTGCTCGAACTGCTCGTCGTTGGGCGCCTTGCCGTGCCAACCGACATTGTTCTCCATAAAGGACACGCCTTTGCCCTTGACGGTCTCGCACACGATGCACGTGGGCGCGCCCTCGGTGGCGCGGGCCTCGGCGAAGGCGGCGCGGATCTGGGCCATATCGTTGCCGTCGGCGACCTCGATCACATGGAACTTGAAGGCGCGGAACTTGTCGGCGATGGGCATCGCGGAGTTGACCTCCTCGATGGTGCCGTCGATCTGCAGGCCGTTGTGGTCCACGATCAGGCAGAGGTTATCGAGCGCGTGGTTGCCGGCGAACATCGCGGCCTCCCAGACCTGGCCCTCCTCGATCTCTCCGTCGCCGAGCAGGCAGTAGGTGCGATACGTATCGCCCCAGTGCTTGGCGGCGAGCGCCATGCCCACGGCGGCCGAGATGCCCTGGCCGAGCGAGCCGGTGGACATGTCCACGCCGGGCGTGTCGTTCATGTTGGGATGACCCTGCAGGTGGCTGCCGATATGGCGGAGCGTCTCGAGGTCCTCCTTGGGGAAGTAACCGCGCTCGGCGAGCACGGAGTACAGCGCGGGCGCGCAGTGACCCTTGGAGAGGACGAAGCGGTCGCGATCGGCCTTGTGCGGATCGGCCGGATCGACGTTCATCTCCTCGAAGTACAGGTAGGTGATGATATCGGCCGCGCCGAGCGATCCGCCGGGATGACCGGACTTGGCGGCGTGGACGGCCGTCACGATGCCGCGACGGACCTCGTTGGCAACCTTTTTGAGCTCGTCGTCGCTCATGGTGCCTCCTTTCGTGGGCGTGCACGGGGACATGCCCTTCCCCGCGTCACAGGTCGGTGCACTGGTGCCTCGTGGGACACCAACCTGAACCGTTCGGAACGCGCTCGCGCCCCGCCCGCAGGCAAGATTCACCTTACCACACGCATGGTGTGCTTCCTGTGCCTTTTCGCGCAACGGGGCCAAAGCGGCCATGGGCGTCACACCCATCTCGTCGATTCGTTTGACCCCCTATGTGGAAGCAGCTGAAACGCCGTGGACGCAAGCGCATCGCCCGTCCGTCGTCATGGCAAGACGGTTGCTCCGCACCCCTCGCCGTGCCCGATCAGTCGCCGAGTTCCTTGAAGCCCTCACCGATCGCCTCGGTCACGTCCGTGAAGAACATGATGGCCTCGGGGTCGCGCTGGGCGACGATGGTCTTTAAAATCGACACCTCGCGCCGATCGAGGATGATCATCAGCATGGGGCGGTTCTTGCCGCTCCACACGCCGCGCGCGGCGAGCTCGGTCACACCGCGGCCCATCTCGTACATCACGTCGTCGGCGATGGCGGCGTGCGACTCCGAGATCACGAAGGCGGCACGGCGGCGGTCCGTACCGTCGACCACGCGATCGATCACGATGCCCATGAGGACCATCGCCAACGCCGCGTACAGGGCGTTCTCGACGGAGAACACCGGCGCGCTCCCCGCGCACACGGCGACGTCGATCGCCATGACGGTCGAGCCGACCGGTAGCGAGGTCTTGCGCGAGATGATCTGGGCGATGGTGTCAGAGCCGCCCGTGTTGACGCCGCAGCGGAACACCAACCCGTAACCGAGACCCGAGATGATGCCGCCCCACAGGGCGCACAGCATAAGGTCGCTCTCGTCGAACGGAACGACGAAGGGGGCGAACAAATCGGTGAAGAAGCCGAGGAGCACGAAACCGGTGATCGTCTGCACGGCATAGCGCGCGCCGCCCGTGCGGACCACGAGCAGCAACAGCACCGCGTTCATGACGATGGTCTGGATACCGACGGGTAGGTTGATGCCCGCACGCCGTCCGAGCTCGGCGATGATGGTCGCCAAACCCGTCAGACCGCCGGCGGCCAGGCCTTGGGGGACCATGAACATATCGACGGCGAACGCCGCGATGGCGCAACCCACCACCACAAAAGGAAGGTCGCGGACGAACCGCGACCGTATGATGCTCTGGATATCGATTCGCTTCGGCATAGCCCTCCTCGCGCCGATCGGCCCACATCATTGTGCCACAACGGCACGGCACGGCAATCGGGACGGATGCGACGCCTACTCGTTGCCGGTCGCCCAGCGGTGGTACCCCACGACGAAGCGGTCCAGATCGCCGTCCTCGAGCACGGCGTCCACGTCGCCGGTCTCCACACCGGTCCGCAGGTCCTTCACCATCTGGTAGGGATACAGCACGTAGCTGCGGATCTGGTTGCCGAAGCCGATGTCGGTCTTGGGGCCGCGGATCTCGTCGAGCGCCTCGGCGCGCTTCTGGAGCTCCAGCTCGTACAGGCGCGCCTTCAGGATCTGCATGCACGCCGCCTTGTTCTGGATCTGGCTGCGCTCGTTTTGGCAGGTCACGACGATGCCCGTCGGCAGGTGCGTCACGCGCACGGCCGAGTCGGTGGTGTTCACGCCCTGGCCACCCGGACCGCTCGCATGGTAGACGTCCACGCGGATGTCCTCGGGTGCGACCTCGATCTCGATGTCGTCGGGCAGCACGGGGATGACCTCGACGCCGGCGAAGGTCGTCTGCCTACGCTTCTTGGCGTCGGTGGGGCTGATGCGCACCAGACGATGCACGCCGGCCTCGGCGCGCAACATGCCGAAGGCGTTTTTGCCCTCGACGGTGAACGTGGCGCGGTCGATACCGATCACCTCGGCGGCAGGGCAATCGTTGATCGTGACCTTCCATCCGCGGCGCTCGCAGTACTTCATGTACATCTTGAACAGCATGAAGGTCCAATCCTGGGCCTCCAGGCCACCCTGGCCGGGCTTGATGGTCACGATGGCGTCACCGTGGTCGAACTCGCCGGTGAACCACGACGACAGCTCGAGCTCGTCGATCTTGTCGCGCAGGGACGCGGCGGTCCGGGTCGCCTCGGACAGAAGCTCCTCGTCCCCGTCCATCTCGGCGGCGAGCTCGAGTGCGGCCCGCGCATCCTCGAGACCCTCGCGCGCGCGGTCGACCGCCTGCACGTCGTCGCGGACGCTCGCGAGCTCGGCCATGGTGGTCCGGGCCGCCTCGGCGTCGTCCCAGAATCCCGGTGCGGCACTGGCGCGCTCGAGCTC
Source organism: uncultured Collinsella sp. (assembly GCA_964602045.1). GTDB lineage: Bacteria > Actinomycetota > Coriobacteriia > Coriobacteriales > Coriobacteriaceae > Collinsella. Next base: position 37,320 of record CAZRPL010000009.1, read on the forward strand.
CGCGACCCGCTCGCGCTTCTCGTCGACATGAAGGTAGGAGGCCACCTCGTCCAAGCGCGCCGAAAGCGCGTCGAGGTCCTCGGTGGAGACGAACTCGCGCTCCATTAGCGGTTCCTACCGTGGCAGTTCTTGAACTTCTTGCCGCTGCCGCACGGGCACGGGTCGTTGCGTCCCACGTTGGCGTACGGGTCGTTCTCGGCCTTCACGTACGTGCGCACGCCGGCGCCGGCGGTGCCGGCCGTGCCCTGCGGGGCACGTCCGACCTGGTCGGCAGCCTGTGCGGCGGCCTGGTTGCGCAGGGTGCTGCCGCCGTCCGGATCGGCCGGACCCGAGTAGGTCGCATGCGAGAGCGCCGGGGACTCCGCCGGTTCGGGTGCGGGCGCGGCACGCTTGACCTCGATACGCAGGACGGTGCGCAGGTAATCCTCGTACATGGTGTCGACGAGCGTATGGAAGGCCGCGAAGGCCTCGGACTTGTACTCGACGAGCGGATCGCGCTGGCCGAAGCCGCGCAGGCCGATACCCTGCTTGAGGTAGTCCATCTCCTGCAGGTAGTTCATCCAGCGCGTGTCGATGACGCGCAGCATGACCTGGGTGTTGAGGTCGCGCATGAGCTTCTCGCCGAGGTTGTCGGCCTTGCGCTCGTAGCACTCCTCCACATAGGCCAGCACATCGCGCTTGAGGTCCTCGTAGGATTCATCCGCGAACGTCGGGGCGTCCTGCTTGCCCGTGAGCTCCACGAGCCATTTGTGCAGACCCTCCAGATCGCGCTCACCGTCGTGCGAATCGACCGCGCAGAACTCCTGCACGCAGCGCGAGACGGTGTCGTCCATGACGTCGTCGATGTGGCCGGCGAGGTCCTTGCCGTCCAGGATCTTGTTGCGCTCGGCGTAGATCACCTGGCGCTGCTTGTTCATGACGTCGTCGTACTCGAGCACGTTCTTACGCATGGAGAAGTTGATGTTCTCGACCTTGCGCTGCGCGCCCTCGACGGCCTTGGAGATGATCTTGTTCTGGATCGGCATGTCGTCGGGCATGTCGTAGCGCTGCATCATGGCGCCGACCCTGTCCATGCGCTCGCCGCCGAACAGTCGCATGAGGTCGTCTTCGAGCGACAGGTAGAACTGCGTCTCGCCCGGGTCGCCCTGACGGCCGGAACGGCCACGCAGCTGGTTGTCGATACGGCGGGATTCGTGGCGCTCGGTGCCGATCACGCACAGGCCCCCGGCGGCGAGCACCTGCTCGCGCTCCTCGGAGCACTGCGCCTTGGCCTTGACGAAGTTGGCGTCGTAGACGCGCTCGTACTCCTCGGGCGTCTCGACCGGGTCGATGCCCTGCTCCAGGGTCTGCTCGCGGGCGAGCTCCTCGGCGTTGCCGCCGAGCAGGATGTCGGTACCACGGCCGGCCATGTTCGTGGCGATGGTGACCGCTCCCAAGCGGCCCGCCTGCGCGACGATATGCGCCTCGCGCTCGTGGTACTTGGCGTTTAAGACCTCATGCGCGATGCCGCGTTTGTTGAGCAGGCGCGACAGGCGCTCGGAGCTCTCGATGGAGACGGTGCCCACGAGCACGGGTTGCCCGGCGGCGTGGCGGGCGGCCACATCCTCGGCGACCGCGTTGAACTTGGCGTCGACGGTGCGGTAGACGAGGTCGTCGTTGTCCTTGCGGATGACGGGCCTGTTGGGCGGGATCACCTGCACGGCGAGGTTGTAGATCTCGCGGAACTCGGCGTCCTCGGTGATGGCGGTGCCCGTCATGCCCGCGAGCTTGTCGTAGAGGCGGAAGTAGTTCTGCAGGGTGATGGTGGCCAGCGTCTGGTTCTCCTCGCGCACGAGCACGCCCTCTTTGGCCTCGATGGCCTGGTGCAGGCCCTCGGAGTAGCGACGGCCCTCCATGATGCGGCCCGTGAACTCGTCGACGATCTTGACCTCGCCGCCGGTGACCACGTACTGCTTGTCGCGATGGAACATGTACTGGGCCTTGAGTGCCTGCTGCAGGTGATTCACGAGCTGACCGGACAGGTCGGCGTAGATGTCATCGATACCCAGGCGCTGCTCGATCTTCTTCAGGCCCTGCTCGGTGGCGGCGATGGTGTGCTTGGCCTCGTCCATGACGAAGTCGCCGGTTGGCTCGGGCTTCTCGCCACCCATCATGGCGTCGAACTCGGGCTCCTCACCGCGGGTGAGGCCGCGGACGGCGCGCGCGAAATCCTTGTAGGTGCTGGCCGACTTGGTACCCGCGCCGGAGATGATGAGCGGGGTGCGCGCCTCGTCGATCAAGATCGAGTCGACCTCGTCGACGATGGCGTAGGCGTGGCCGCGCTGCACGCGCTGGGCGGCGCGGATGACCATGTTGTCGCGCAGGTAGTCGAAGCCGAACTCGGAGTTGGTACCGTAGGTGACGTCGGCGTCGTAGGCGGGACGCTTCCGGTCGAGCGGCATGCCGTTTTGCAGCAGGCCGACCGTGAGGCCCAGGAAGCGGTAGATACGGCCCATCCACTCGGAGTCGCGCTTGGCGAGGTAATCGTTGACCGTCACGATGTGGACGCCCTGGCCGGGGATGGCGTTGAGATAGCCGGCGAGTGTGGAGACGAGCGTCTTGCCTTCGCCGGTCTTCATCTCGGCGATGTGTCCCTCATGCAGGGCCATACCACCGATGAGCTGCACGTCGAAGTGGCGCAGGCCCGTCGTGCGCTTGGAGGCCTCGCGGACCACGGCGAAGGCCTCGGGGAGCATGCTGTCCAGGCTCTCGCCGCCCGCATATCGCTCGCGGAACAGGTCGGTCTGGTAGGCGAGCTCGGCATCGTCCATCTTCTCGTAGGTGGGCTCGAGGCCGTTGATCTTGTCGACGAGCTTCTCGTAACGCTTGAGGTCTTTATCCGCTCCGAAGGAGAGCAGCTTGGACATGAATCCCATACGGTGTTCCTTCTCGTATCTCGTGCGCACGGGATGTGCGCAGACACAGCCGAGATTACTTTAGCCAATCGACGTGTCCGATATGCGCAGGTTGCGTGCAGACACAGGGAAACCACGCCGGGGTTCCACCCGTCGGTCGCGCGCGGGTAGGGCGCTTCGCTGGTCCTCGGCCTTCGGCCTGCGGAATCGCTCAGGGCCCTACCCGCGCGCGACCTTCGTCCCCCGGGGATGGTGGGACGGTGATCGAGGTTGGAGCTCGTCCGCCGCAATGACGTGACGCCCCGGCGCCGGCAGGGCATGTGCGCTTCGCGCCCCTGCCTTGCCGGCGCCGAGGCGTCACGTCTGCAGACACTGCTTGTCAAGATGGTCGGGTACCATGGTCGTGAGCGCTACGGACAGGAGGGGTTTATGCGACAGATGAGATTGCGCAAGCGCGCGGTGACCGACGCCGATGAGATCCGACAGATCATCGAGGGATGCCAAGTGCTTCGAATCGGCTTGACCGATGCGGAGGGCATGTTCATCGTGCCGGTCAACTTCGGGTATGCGTGGGATGAGGCGGTGGGCCTCCCCCGTTTCTATGTGCATTCGGCGCAGGAAGGGCGCAAGGCTGAGGCGATAGCGGCGGGTGGTGCCGAGGGGGCACCCGTCGCGTTCGAGCTCGATCGGGATGGCGGGAATATCGTGGGCGATTATTCCTGTGCGTACTCGCGCGCCTACGAAAGCGTCATGGGAAGCGGGCGTATGCGCGAGGTTGAGGATGACGCGGAGCGCGAGATGGGATTGCGCCTACTCATGGCGCATGCGGCGCCCGGGGCACCGGCAACGTTCACGCGTGAGGGCATGGGGCGCGTCGCCGTCTTCCGGCTCGATGTCGAGCAGCTGAGCGCCAAACGGCGGTCTTGATAGGTGAGTCAGCGATGCCGATCGGGCAAAGATGCGTTTACGGTTCGGTTTTAGGGGCACGGCGAAGTAGAAAATCGGAACGCACCCTCCCTGCCTGCAGGTTCTCCTCCCGAGAACGCGCGTATACTCGAAAGGGACTCGAAAAAACCGAACCGTAAACCACATCATGGCCCATGTCCCTGTTCGGCGACATATGCGACATATACAAGAAGCCTCTGGGCGATTTCCATCCATAGAAAACGGGGCCCCGCGACGGCGGAGCCCCGTTTCGATCCCGATGGGATATGCGCGCGAGCTACTCGGCAGCGGCCTCGGTGGCCTCGGCCTCGGCGGCAGGAGCCTCGACGGCCTCCTCCGCAGGAGCCTTCGCGGCCTCGGCAGCGGCCTTCTTCTCGAACTCGGCGGCACGCTTGGCCTTGGCAGCAGCCTTGGCCTCACGCTCGGCGGCGCGCTTGGCGGCCTCCTCCTCGGCCTTCTTGGCGCGCTCGGCCTTCTTGGCGGCCTCACGCTCGAGAGCGGCCTGGGCGGCACCGCCGAACTTGTCGGCGAAGCGCTGGACGCGTCCGCCGGTGTCGACGAACTTCTGCTGGCCGGTGTAGAACGGGTGGCACTCGTTGCACAGCTCGACCTGCATCTCGGGCTTGGTGGCGCGGGTGACGAAGGTGTTGCCGCAGCTGCAGCGCACCGTGCACTCGACGTACTCGGGATGGATTCCGGACTTCATGGCAGGGCTCCTCTTCTATCTGGTCCTGGTTGCCGACCAGGGCGCAAAGGGCGTCTTGGTTTCCGACCAAGACATAAACAGCCTGCCTAGAATAGCACAGCTCGCACGCACCCACAAAATGTCCCGAAATGCTCCTGTCCCCTTTTCGGACACGGTCCCCTTTCGGGACATCTCGGGATACAATGATGCGGGTATCCCGTCACGACCGTAAAGGGGGCCTCCATGGCCGAAACCGCATCCAACCGCATCGTCGTCACCGTGCTCGGCAAGAACCGCCCCGGCATCGTCGCCGGCGTCACCCGCGTGCTCGGCGAGGCCGGTGTCGACATCCGCGACATCACGCAGAGCATCATCGAGGACATCTTCACCATGACCATGCTCGCCGACATCTCGGAGAGCAGCCTCGACTTCCACGAGCTGCAGGAGGCACTCGCACATGCCGGCGAGCTCGCGGGCGTCACGGTCACCGTCCAGCGCGAGGACGTCTTCAACTTCATGTACCGCCTGTAGCGCACGGCGGCGGAAAGGACAGCCATGATCGTATTCTCCGACATGGACGGCACGTTCCTCACCACCGATAAGCGCGTGAGCGATCGCTCCATGCAGGCACTCGACAAGCTGGCAGAGCATGGCATCGAGTTCGTCCCCTGTACGGGTCGTGCTCTCGCGGGCATCCCACAGGAGGTTCTCGCACACCCGAGCGTGCACTACGCCGTGAGCTCCAACGGTGCGGTCGTGAGCCGCATCGTGCGCGACGCCAAAAGCGCCGTCTCGTCCGAGACGCTGCGCCGCGTGCCGCTGTCGCGTACGAAGGCCCTCGAGGTGTTGCAGATCGCGCGCGCCCACGACGTGACCTTCGACATCTTCGCCGACGGGCACAGCTACCTGCGCCGCGACCTGTACGACCGCCTGGCCGAGTTCGTCCCCGACGACCCCGGCACGCTCGATTCGATCCGCTGGAACCGCACGCCGGTCGACGAGGAGCCCGAGCAGACCCTCGCTCGCATCGACACGCTCGAGCGCCTCGCGATGTACTGGCACGACCCGGACGACCGCGATGAGATCGTCCGCGCCCTCGACGGCGTGAGCGGCATCGCCGTGACGCGCTCCTATCCCATGAACATCGAGGTCATGGACGAGGAGGCCTCCAAGGGTGCGTCGATGGCGTGGCTGTGCGACAAGCTCGGCGAGTCGCTTGCCGACACGCTCGCCTTCGGCGACAACTTCAACGATATCGAAATGCTCGAGGCGGCAGGTCTCGGCGTCGCCGTCGCCAACGCCGAGGACGAGGTCCGCACCGCAGCCGACCGCGTGACCGTATCCAACGACGACGACGGCGTGGCGCGCGTCATCCTGGAGTACCTCGACGCACGCGACGCATAAGGGCGGCGGGCACACCCGCGAGCACGCCTCGCCCGCCACAGAGCCAAGACACCGCGACGGCTCGCTTGCACCGGCGGGCCGTCGCATTCCGCAGCAAGCCGCAGGTTACTCCCCCATGATGACGGCGGTGCGGTAGCCGCCGGGCTGCACGGCGTACTCGAAGGCCGCCGTGATGTCGTCGAACGCGAAGCGGGCGGAGACGAGCGGCGAGACGTCGATGATCTTCTCGCCCAGCAGGCGGCAGGATTCCTTGAAATCGACGTAGTCGGCCATGAGCGTGCCGTAGAGCTCCATCTTGCCGTAGTGGATCTTGTTCACGTCCACGCCGACCTCCGGTGCCGGATAGCCCGCCGCGAAGAAGAGCACCTTGCCATGGAACTTCTTGAGCATGGCAAAGGCCTGCCGGTCGGCGACCGTGAGGCCCACGGCGACCACGACGCTGTCGGCGCCGCGCCCGTCGGTGCGACGACGCACCTCCTCCACCGCATCACAGGTCGAGCCGTCGACGACCTCGAGACCGAGCCGCTCGGCAACGCGGACCTTGTCCGGCATGACCTCCGTGACGATGACGCGGGCGCCGCTGCGCGCCGCCACGAGCGCGTTCAGCACGCCCATGGTGCCCGCACCGATGACGACTACGGTCTCGCCCTCGTGCGGATCGATCTTGCGCAGACCGTTCACGACCGTGGCGAGCGGCTCCAAAAAGCCCGCCTCGGGCGCCGGGATGCGCTGCGCGAACTTGTAGATGGACTCCTGCGATTGCACGACGTACTCGGCGCAACCCTCGTAGCGGCCATAGTAGCCGTCTGCCCACTGGGTATCGTAGGGCTTCACGCCAGGCGCCTCCGAGGTGCGCCCGGCACGCGCCTCGTCGGAGTACGGGTCGTACTCATGGCTACCGCCCACGAAGTCGCCGGGCTCAAGGCCGCGCACGGCATCGCCCACCTGCAGGATCTCGCCCGCCCACTCATGGCCGAAGGTCATGGGCAACGGGCGGTTCGTGCGCGCGCCGCTCCACAGGCCGAACTCGGATGTGCACAGGTTGCATGACGCGATCTTGACGAGCACGTCATGGGGCGCCAGGTCGCGCAGGCGCCGGGCCACGATCCGAGCGTCATGCACGCCGGCGATGATGGCCGCACGGGTTTCGGAGACGATAGGCTTCATGGTTACTCCCCTTCCGCCGGATCGATATCGACCGCCTCCCAAGCGGCGCCCGCATCGCACCGACCACCATAACGCGCTGTGTTCGATAATCCCATGATAGAACGGCGCTTTACCCGCCGATCGTGCGCTCCGAAACAGGTCGAGGATTCGTCGGCGTGCGGTCCCCCGCCATCCGACGGCACCCGAAAAACTGAAAGCGGTGACGCATGTGATGGAGCGACCCGCACTTCATCCGAAGGAAACGGGGGCAGGTTCGAACCCGAAACGCACATCGTATCCGACGCCGCGTCCGATTCCCCCTCACCGAACCATGAAGCACGGATTGATACATTCCGCCTTCGTTCACGGCTCGTTTTTTCAGTACAAAGGCACGTCCTTGAATACGGCAACGTTCATCCCGGCGCAGCCCTCGATCTCGTGCGTGGCGCCTGAGGATCGCCGTGGAAACACGCGTGAAGGGACACGCATGGAAGCGGGCCGCCGGGCGAATGCCCGACAGCCCGCTTAAGCTGGAATATCCATCGAATACGTTACTTGAGGCGTGCGTATTTGCGCTTGCCCACCTGCAGCACCACGCCGGCGTGCAGCACGGCAGGGTCCACGTTGTAGCTCTTGGGCGCCACCGGCTGCTGGTCGATCTTCACGCCACCGCCGTCGATGAGGCGGCGCGCCTCGCCGGCCGACGGGGCGAGCCCGGCGTCCTTGAGCACACCCGCCAGATAGATGAGGCCCTGGTCGTTGGGCGTCAGGTCGACCTCGACCTCGGCGATGTCCTCGGGCAGCTGGGACTGCTTGAACACGCGGTCGAACTCGGCCTGCGCCTCGTCGCCCGCACCGGCTCCGTGGTAGGTGTCGCACAGGTCGCGGCCGAGTGCGCGCTTGAGCTCGTAGGGATCGGCCGAGCCATCGGCGAGCGCGACCTCGATCGCATCCACCTCGTCGGGCATCTTGGAGCTCGCCAGACGATAGTACTTGCCGATCATCTCGTCGGGAATCGACATGGTCTTGCCGAACATATCGGCGGGCTCGTCGGTGAGACCGATGTAGTTGCCGTAGCTCTTGGACATCTTGCGCACGCCGTCGGTGCCCTCGAGCAGCGGCATGGTGAGCGCGACCTGCGGCTCCATGCCCATCTTCTCCATGAGCTCGCGGCCGGCGAGCAGGTTGAAGAGCTGGTCGGTGCCGCCCATCTCGATGTCAGCGTCGATCTTGACGGAGTCGAACGCCTGCATCACGGGATAGAGGAACTCGTGCAGGGCGATCGGCGTCTGCGACTGGTAGCGCTTGGTGAAGTCGTCGCGCTCGAGGATGCGCGCGACCGTGAACTTGGAGCACAGCTCGAGCATGCCCTTGAGGTCGAGCGACAAGATCCAGTCGCCGTTGTGGACGATGGTCGTCTTCTCGGGATCGAGGATCTTCATGGCCTGGGACACGTACGTGGCCGCATTGGCTTCCACCTGCTCCTGCGTGAGCTGCGGGCGGGTGGAGTTCTTGCCGGACGGGTCGCCGATCATGGCGGTGCCGTTTCCGATGATGAGCGTCACCCTGTGGCCGAGGTCCTGGAACTGGCGCATCTTGCGCAGCGGAACGGCGTGACCCAGGTGCAGGTCGGGACTCGTGGGGTCGACGCCCAGCTTGATGTTGAGCGGCACGCCGCGCTCAAGCTTCTTTTTGAGGTCGGCTTCGGGCACGATCTGAGCCGCGCCCGAGGTGATGATGCGCATCTGCTCATCGACTGGCAGCATCGGTCATCCTCCTAGAGATAGCTAGCGCCCTCGCCCATATCGACGTGGATGCGACGCGGGCGGTGCTTGACATACGGGAAACCGGTCCATTGTACCGAAGTCTCATGCGAGCGGTGCGCACAATCGAACGTCGGTCCGCCGTCACCTTGCATTCCGCACGTTTCGCCGCATCGGCGGACACGCGAACGCGCTTACACCGTGAGCACGCAGACGCCCGCCTCGCGCAGCGTGGGCAGATCGTCCGACAGGTCGCGCGGCGCCTCGTCGAAGACGCGCGTGCGCCCGAGGACGTCCACCCGCACCGGCAGCCTCGCACCGGACGCCTCGACCAGATAGCGCGCCTCATGACGACGCGGACAGGCGGCGTGATCCGCATCGCACGGACCCTCGGCGGTGAGCAGACAATGCTCGCACACCATGAGCTGAGGCATGCCATGGGCAAACACGCCGACGCGCCCGGCGGGCACCGCCGTGGCGATCGCGAGCACCTCGGACACCGTAAGCTCGTCGGGCAGCCACACGCGACGCGCGCCCAGGCTGAGCAACCAGCGGACCGTCGCGGCGTTCGTCGCCGAGACCGGCGCGGCGACATCGAAAGGCACCCCCGCCTCACGGACGATATCGATCTGGCCCAGGTTGCGGCAGACGACCGCCCGTGCGCGCGAGCACAGCGTGCGCACGTGGCCCTCGTCAGCGCGACGACAAGGCTCGTCGAGCACGACGGTGAGCGACGGCACGAGCTCCTCCCACGCCGCGTCCTCGGCCAGCCGCCACGCGAAGACGGCGACCTCCTCCTCGGGGCCGTCGTGCAGCACGGCCCGCGCGGCCGCGGCGTCGTCGACCAGCACGACCGGGCGCGGTGACACGGCCCGCGGGCGCGAGCTCGACGCGCCCGAGTCCGTATCGGATACCGTCGCACCCTGCTGCCCGGACAAGCCCGACGGATGCGACACGCGATCCGCAGGCGCGAGCACGAGCCCCGCCGCCTCCGCGCGCACCCGCTCGACCGCATCGGAGGCCTCGGTGAGCGCCCGCGCGCTCGCCGTCAGGTGCACCGGGCTGCCGACACCCACGCGCCGCTTGCAGCGCACACGGATCGAGGAGCCCGCACACCCGTCGACCTCGCAGGGAACCAGAGGATAGCGCACCGGGACATCGGAGGGCGCATCCGGCGGTAGGATGGTCCGGATCTCGAGCGTATCGCCCGCATGCACGGGGCGCTCGAGCGCGACCGTCACCTCGTGCGCGCCGCGGTCGACGACCGCGCCCACGCGGACGCCCTGGTTGATGGCCCGTTCGAAGCTCATGAGCTCGTGCCCGGACGTTCCGCGAAGGTACGCGTCGGTAAACCCCCGGTTGAACGACGCACCGAGCTGGAACGCGAACTCGTCGAGACGGGCATCGTCCAGCGCGTCCCCGCCCGCCGCGAGCGCATCGAGCGCTGCGCGGTACGTGCGCACGACGTTGAACACGTAATCGGGGTTCTTCATGCGGCCCTCGATCTTGAGGGCGGACACGCCGGCACGGACCAGGTCGCGAAGATGCCGGATGGACAGGTAATCGCACGGGCACAGCAGACGGTCCCCTGCCACGGCGACGCGCGTGCTCCCCTCATCATCGACCAGGTCGTATGCCAGGCGGCACGGCTGCGTGCAGTCACCGCGGTTGGCGGACCTGCCGCGGCGTATCGCCGAGAACGCGCACGCGCCGGAATAGCAGATGCAGATCGCCCCGTGGCAGAACGCCTCGATCGGCACGCCGGTCGCACACAGGTCGGCAAGCTCGCCCATGGACAGCTCGCGGGCGCACGTGACGCGTGCTGCGCCCAGCTCGCGGGCGGCAAGACGGACCCCCGCGGCCGACATCGCGCCCGCCTGCGTGGAGAGGTGCACCTCCATATCGGGCAGCTCGGCGCGAACTGCCCGCGCCAAGCCGGCGTCGGCAACGATAAGCGCATCGGCGCCGGCGTCCTGCGCGCGGCGCGCGAGTTCGAGCGCGGCGGAAAGCTCGCCTTCGCGCAGGTAGACGTTCTCGGTCACGTACACGCGTGCGCCGCGCCCATGCGCCACCGCGCACGCGCGGCGAAAATCGGCGAGTTCGATGTCGCGCGCCGCCGCACGGGCGTTGAACGCCCCGAGCCCCGTGTACACCGCATCGGCACCCGCCGCGAGGGCGGCATAGAGCGCCTCGAGGGTGCCCGCGGGGGCCAGCAGCTCCACGATCCGTTTCGTCATGCCCTCAACGTCCTCCTCTTTTTCACGAATATCCCGGTGCGTCGGCACCGTCCCGTACGGCCGTGCCCGCAAGGTGCACACAGGTATGCAGTCAGTCTGGAATTTGCCACGGCACAGGATACCCGAGCGCACGTCGCGATGTGTTGCGGTAATGTGTCTTTATCTATGTTCAATGGGTTTGTCGGCACGTAGGCAAACAAATCAGTTGGAGGTTCGCCCATGGGTCCTCGCGAGCGCAACAAACGCCTTCGCTCCAAGACGCATACACTCCCCGCGATCATCGCCTCGTTTTTCGGGTTCTTCCTGATCTTCTGCATTGCGTTTGGCGTCGGCATGGTCGCCAACGTCAACCGCTGGCTGTCCGATCTGCCCGACTACACGGACGCCGATAACTACATGGTGTCCGAGCCGACGAGCATCCTGGACTCCACCGGCGACGAGATCGCGACGCTCTACATCCAGAACCGCGACATCATCGAGTACGACCAGATTTCGCCGTACGTGCTCGAGGGCATCGTCGACGTCGAGGACGAGCGCTTCTACGAGCACCCGGGCGTCGACCTCATCGGTATCGGCCGCGCCGTGGTGAGCCAGCTCACCGGCGGTTCCGAGGGCGCCTCCACCATCACCCAGCAGCTCGTGCGCAACACGATCCTGTCTGAGGAGCAGTTCGACACTACGCTCGAGCGCAAGGTGCGCGAGGCGTGGATCGCCCTGCAGATGGAAAAGATCTTCTCCAAGGAGGAGATCCTCACCATGTACCTCAACACGATCTACTTCGGCCACGGCGCCTACGGCATCCAGACCGCCTCGCAGACCTACTTCTCCAAGGACGCCTCCGACCTGACGCTCGCCGAGGCGGCACTGCTCGTGGGCATCCCCAACGCGCCGGACTACCTCGACCCCACCAAGAACCCCGACGCCGCCATCGAGCGCCGCAACAAGGTCCTCGACAACATGCTGCGCCTGGGCACCATCACCCAGGAGGAGCACGACGAGGCGCAGGCCGCCGAGCTCAAGCTCGACGTGACCGAGCAGCCCGTCGACGGCACCTACTCCCAGCCTTACTTCGTCGACTACGTCAAGAACCTGCTGTCCGAGCAGTTCTCCACCGACGCCCTGTACGCCGGCGGTCTTACGATCACCACGACGATCGATCCCGTCATCCAGGAGGCAGCCGAGGAGGCAGCCTTCTCGCGTATGGATTCCCTCGATGACGACGATCTCGAGGTCGGCATGACGGTCATCGACCCCGAGACCGGCTACATCAAGGCCATGGTCGGCGGTCGCGACTACTACGGCGACGACAACCACGTCAACTACGCCACCTCGCGCCGCTCCACGGGCTCCACGTTCAAGGCCTACACGCTGGCCGCCGCCATCGAGGACGGCATGGATCCGTTCCACACCTACCTCAACTGCAACTCGCCCCAGGCGATCGGCGGCTACACGGCCCTGCAGAACTACGGTGGCTACTCCTACGGTGTGCGCACGCTCGCCTCGGCGACCGCCATCTCCTCCAACACCGGCTACGTGCAGGTGGCACTCGCCATCGGCAACGACAAGATCATCGACATGTGCGAACGCCTGGGTATCGACACCGAGGCCGCCGGCATGGATCCGTACGCCTCCTCGCTGACGCTCACCGGCGGCGCCTACGGCTGCTCGACGCTCGAGATGGCCGAGGCGTTCTCCGCGTTCGCCAACGGCGGCGAGCACCGCGACGCCGTAGCCATCACACAGATCACCAACCGTGAGGGCGAGATCCTCTACGAGCATGAGGACGATCCCGAGCAGGCCATGTCGAGCGCCGTCGCCGAGGCGACCACCCAGGTGCTCGAAGGCGTCATGACCGGCGAGGGCACGGGCGCCTCCGGCTATCCGTACGCCATCAACCAGCCCGTCGCCGGCAAGACCGGTACCGCCGGTACCGCAAGCGACACGACCGACCTGTGGGTCTGCGGCTACACCCCGCAGCTCTCCGTCTCGATCTGGGTCGGCCGCCCCGGTACGAACGCCCCCATCCCCTACCTGCACACACAGCACACCGTTCTGCCCATCTTCCAGGCGTTCATGAACGCCGTGCTCGCGGACACGCCGCGCGAGGAGTTCCCCACGAGCGACGAGCAGATCCAGTACAAGAAGCAAAGCGACTGGGATTTCGCGGGCGGCAACTACAGCAGCGCCTCCCGTGACGACAAGGACGACGACGAACAGCCCGATGATGAACGCGACGACGATTCCGACGACACGCGCGAGGATCGTCCCGACGACAACACCGATAGCAACACCGGCGGCAACACGGGCGGAAATACCGGCGGTAACACGGGTGGCAACACCGGCGGCGGCACCGTACCCGAACCTGAGCCGGAACCGGAACCCGAGCCGGAGCCGGAGCCCGAACCCGAACCGGAACCGGAGCCTGAGCCCGAACCGGAACCTGAGCCGGAGCCCGAACCCACACCGGAGCCCGGAACCGGTACCGAAACCCCGGTATAACCCGTATGCAAAATCGGACCCGAGCGCGCAAACGCCCTCGGGTCCGTTTGTTTTCGACCACATGAAGCAACGCCGGGCGTACCATCGCCTCGCTGTTGTACCGGCATGCGCAAAGGGCGCGGACCCCATGCGAGATCCGCGCCCTTCGTCGTATCGCTTCGCTGGGGAAGCTCCGCTTCCCTACTTGCGCACGCTACGCAGCTTGGTGATCATACGCTCGAAGCGCTCACCCTGCTCATCGCTCTTCGCGATCACGAGGATGGTGTCGTTGCCGGCGAGCGACCCCAGCACATCGGAGAGCTCGGCTGCATCGATCGCCGCCGCGATGCCCGATGCCGTACCGGGCTGCGCCTTGACCAGCACGAGGTTGTTGGCGCGCGACACGTCGATGACGAGCTCGGAGACCATACGCTGCAGATGCAGGTCCTCGGCGAGCACGTAGACGCCCTCGGGCAGCTTGCGCAGGCCCATGTCGGCGATATCGCGCGAGACCGTCGCCTGCGTGCAGTCGAACCCGCTCGCCTTGAGCTCCTCGACCAGCATGCGCTGCGTGCGTACATCCTTGTTGCGAACGATCTCGCGAATCGCCTCCTGGCGTCCGTTGCGCTTTTTCGCCATAGGCGACCAACCCCCTGTCGTATACGAATAAGTCCGCCTTACTTTAGCGTTCTGGAGTGCACGCGTCCAACGAGACGCCATGATTTAACAAATATGACTCAATACGCCGTAAATCGGGCGATTTACTCTCGAGTGTTGCATAGATTGCGTGATTTGCCCGAAATATCGAATACCGCGACAGCGCGTTCGCGATGCGAGGTGTCCGATTAGAGCAGCTGTGCAAGCGGCAGATGGGAGATGCGCGCCAGCTCGCGCAGACGGGCGCCGAAACAACACCCCTGCGCATTGCCCTGTGCCATGGGCTTGTACATGATTCCGAACTCGCGCGAATCGGATGCGACCGCAGCGAGCGAATCGCGCGTATCGGCGGCATCGAGCATGTGCTGCACACGGGCCAGACGCTCTTGGGACGAAGACGAACTCGTTCCGACGCTCGCATTATCGATACACTCGATCAGACGGCGGACATGGCGACGGTGGATGGGAACGACGACATCGGGGTCGGTATCCATCCCCCATTGCGCGACGAGCGACATCATCTGCGTGTGCTCGTACGAGCACCGCTCGGCAAGATCGGGATCGAAGGGCTCGCGACCATCCGTCTCGAAGACGACGGCGTGGTAGAGAGGACCGTCGACGGTCCCCATGCGCACCGCATCGCGCAGGCACGAGAGGATGAACGCGAAGCCCTGGTCGGCAGTCGACGGCACCTCCGGACGCCGGCGGGCGAACTCGCGCTCGACCACGACACCCGCCGCGGTGTCGAACAGCCCGCGCTCGTAGAGGGTCCCGACCGCATGGCGGATATCGCCGTCGCTTTCCCACAACTTGCGATCGAGGTCGAGCAGACGCGCGCGGCAGGACTCGCGGCGACGGTCCCACATGTCTTCCGAGCGGGACGCGAACACCATCTGCAGATCGTCCGCCTCGGCCGAATCCGCGAGCGCGGACAGCACGCCCGGGGCGAGCCAGTCGGCCTGGCGCATGAACATGACATAGGAGCCGCGCGCCTCGTGCAGACCGCGGCGGAATCCCGCCAACACGTCATCGGTATCGAGGGTCACGGCCTCCACGCGGATATCGCGGTCACGATAGCTTTCGAGCATCGAGGGGGTCCGGTCCCGCGACGCGCAATCGACCACGACGAGCTCGATTCCCGAACACGCCTGGTTGAGCACGCTGTCAGCCGCGCGCGCAAACGTCGACGCGCCATCATGAACTGCCATGATGACGCTCACGCGCGGTCGCTTTGGTGCTCGATGGGCCACGTCAGCCTCCTGGGGACACGGACTATACGGCCATAGTAGCACCAGCGGAGCGCATGCCCGTACACGCGGCATCGCGCGGACGGCGGCATCAAATGAATCACATCACGCCGTCACAGCTTCATCATCTTCGGCGGACACCGGCCGGCGTGCCATGTGGAGTCGAGGCGGCGCCTTCCCAGCGGCATCCGCTTACGGGCAGACGGCAAGGGCTCCGTCATCGTAGGCGACATCCATGAAGCACAGGCCGTGCGCGGGCGCGGTCGGACCGGCGGCGGCACGGTCGCAGGCGGCGAGCACCTCGTCGACCCAAGCGGGCTCCCGACGATGGCACCCGACCTCCACGAGCGTCCCCACGATCGTGCGGACCATGGAATGCAGGAAGGCGTTGCCGCGGATGGTGAACGCGAGGCACTCCTCACCGAGCGCCTGCTCGCGGGCGAACGTCGCCTCCATCACGCAGCGATGCGTCGGTTTGCCGACCGCGGAGGCGGTCTTGCAGAAGCTCTTGAAATCCCGCTCGCCCAGCAGGCGGTCCGCGGCGTCCTGCATGGCGTCGACATCGAGCGGCAGGCGATGCCACCACGTCACCGACCGGGTGAGCAGCGGCGGGGCGTCGCCGGTGACGACCCGGTAGGTGTAGGTCCGCGAACGGGCATCGAAGCGTGCCGAGAACCCGGGCGCGGCGTGGTAGACCCCACTCACCGCGATGTCGTGCGGCAGCAGCGCCGCGAGCGCCCGCATCCAACGGCTCCGGGTCACCTCGAGCTCGGAGGCGTGGACGGGCAGGCTGACGTACTGGCCGATCGCGTGGACGCCGGCATCGGTCCTGCCGGCGCAGGTGAGCTCGATCTCGCGGCGCAGGAACGTCTCAAGTGCACGGCGGATCTCGCCGGCGACGGTCATCTGCCCCGGTTGCTCGGCAAAGCCCGAGTAAGCCGCGCCGTCATAGCCCAACCGGAACACGAGCGTGCCGTCGAGCACCTCGGGCGCACCGTGATCGTCGGACGCGATCGCGCACGTCTCCTCCTGCGTCATGGGACCTTCCCCTCCGTATCGTATCTACACGAGCCACGCCGCGAGCGGTATGACCGCGGCGACCATCGCGCCGACGACCAAAACGACCCGGTCGCGGCGCGCAAGCGGCGGCAACGTGATACACGCACCGTCGCCACCAGCATAGCATCGGGCCTCCATCGATTCGCCCAGACGCTCGGCGCGGCGGAACAGGCTCACCACGAGCGGCGTGAGGACGGATGCCCACGACGAGACGCGCGCGACGATCCCGCCGCGCTCGAAATCAACCCCGCGGGAGCGCTGCGCGAGCCGGATGCGCGAGAACTCTTCCGAGACGATGGGGATGAACCGCAGCGCGAGCGACAGCATGAGGCCGATGTCCGCGACGGGCATCTTGAAGCGGGCAAGCGGCGACAGCAGGCTCACGCAGGCGTCGGCGAGCTGCGGGGGCGTGGTCGAGGCGGACACGCTCAGCGCCAGCCCGAGAAGCACCACGATGCGCGCCACCGCCACCGCACCGCGAAGGCCTCCCACCGTATCGATCCCGACCGGCCCGACGAGAGCGATATCGCCATGCCCGTCGAGCGCGAGCGCGTTGGCGGCGAGCGTGAACGCGAGGATGAACGCGACCGGCAGCAGCGAGCGCACATGCGATGCGACATCGAGCCGAGCCGTGCGGCACACCAGCATGAGCACGACGATCCAGGCGGAAAACGCCCAGGATATGCCGGTCGCGAACACCGCGATCGCGGCGGCGAGCAGCAGCGCGATCTTCACGCGCGCGTCGATGCGGGCAAGCGGGGTATCGCGGGCGACGAAGGCGCCGAGCGGATTGACGAGCTTCATGGGCGATCACCGCCCAAGGCATCCTGCAGGGCGCACGCGAGCTCGAACGAAAGCGGCACATCCAACCCGGCAGCATCGAACGCGTCGGTATCTTCGTGAAGCGAGCCCGCCGAGCCGCTCCAGACGATACGGCCATCGCGCACGAAGACGACGCGATCGACCACATCCAGCCATTCCTCCAGATCGTGGCTGATGATGGCGACCGCACGCCCGGCGTCGGCGAGGCTTCGGGCGAGCGCATGCATGTGGGCTCGACCGGCTGCATCGAGTCCTGCCGTCGGCTCATCGAGGATGTAGGCGGCGGCATCGAGGGACAACACCGAGCCGACTGCGACCCGGCGCGCCTGTCCGCCGGACAGCTCGAACGGGTAGCGGTCCATGAGCGCGTCGTCGAGCCCGACGAATCCCGCCGCACGCCGCACGCGGGCGGCGACCTCCTCCCCATCGCAGCCGAGATTGCGCGGCGCGAAGGCGAGTTCGTCGGCGACCGACTCGCAGAACAGCTGATCCTCGGGTCGCTGGAAGGCCATCCCCACATCGCCCGGATGCGGCGCGGAGCCACGGACCACCACCGTGCCGGCATTCGGCGCGATCAGGCCGGAGGCGATGCATGCGAGCGTCGACTTGCCCGATCCCGACGTACCGGCGACCAGTGCGACCTCGCCCGCACGCAAGTCCAAGGAAACATCGCACAGCACCCGCTCGCGGCCGTCATAGGAATACGAGACGCCGTCGATCGCGACGACCGCCCGATCGGTATCGGGACGCGCACCGCAAGTCGCACGGTCCGCCATATCCCCCGAACAACACGCGAGCGCATGCGCGATATCCGCCCGATCGATACGCGAAGCCCTGTAGCCCTCGAGAAGCCACGAGACGGCCGCCCGAGGGTCCGGCATACCCGACGGTCGAAATCCCCGCCCGCAGGCGTATCTGAGCGCCTCTACCGCAGGATGGGACACGATGGTCTCGTCCCACAGGTCGGCATGATCGAGCAACAGGTCGAGGGGAGCCCCCTCGAACGCCACGCGACCCGCATCGAGCACGACGGCGCGGTGGGACGAGAGGATCTCGAGCGGATCGTGGGTGATCTGCACGATGCCGATGCCCGAGGCGGCGAGATCGGCCACAAGCGCGCGGTAACGCGGGCGCGCCGAGGCATCGAGCATCGAGGACGCCTCGTCGAGCACGATATAGGACGGCTCCATGGCGAGCACGCCGGCCAAGGCGAGCCGCTGCTGTTCGCCGCCGGACAGCGCCGTGGTATCGCGGCGCTCCAGGCCGTCGAGACCCACGCGCGCGAGCGCCCGGTCGACGCGCGTACGGACGGCGTCCCGATCGAGCCCGAGATTGCGCGGGCCGAACGCCACCTCATCGAAGACGACGGTCGACACGAGCTGATCGAAGGGATGCTGGCGCACGAGCCCCACGCGACGGCGCACCTCTCGACGATCGGCCGCCGAGCGCGCCGGATCAGCCCCGTCGGCTGCAACCGACCCGGCGTCGGGCAGACGCATGGCGCACAGGAGGGCACCGAGCGTCGACTTGCCCGAGCCGTTGGCGCCCACGAGCGAGACGATATCGCCGGCGTCGACGCGAAACGACACGCCGTCGAGTGCCGCGGCGTCCCCGCCACGATAGCGCACGGAAACCTGGGATGCCTCGAGCATGGGCGCCTCCCCTCCTGTTGGCCCGATCATGCCTTCAATACAAAAAGGGCACGTCATACGACGTGCCCTGAACAGTGCGAACCTGAGCAGCACAGCGCTACTCGGCAGCGGCCTCCTCGGTGACCTCGGCCTCGGCGGTCTCCTCGGCGGGAGCCTCCTCGACGGCCTCGACCTTCTTGGGGGCCTTCTTGGGCTCGGCGGCCTTGACGGGCGCGGCCTTCTTGACGACCGGCTCGGAGACGATCTCGATGATGACCATCTCGGCGTTGTCGCCCTTGCGGTGACCGAGCTTCATGATGCGGGTGTAACCGCCGTTGCGGTCGGCCCACATGCCCTGAGCGGCCTTCTCGAAGATCTCCTTGACGAGATCCTTATCGCCGAGCTTGGCGATGGCCAGACGACGGGAGTGCAGGTCGCCCTTCTTGGCCCAGGTGATGATGGGCTCGGCGAAACCGCGGAGCGCCTTGGCGCGGGTCTCGGTCGTCTTGATGCGATCGTTGGCGAAGAGCGCCTGGGCGAGGCTCTTCTTCATGGCCTTGGTGTGGCTCGCGTCGGTACCGAGCTTCAGGCCCTTCTTCCTGTTGTGACGCATAGGTGTGGTCTCCTCTATTACAGATAGGGCATTAAGCCTTGAGGCTCAGGCCCATGGACTCGAGCTTGTCCTTGACTTCCTCAATGGACTTCACGCCGAAGTTGCGGATGTTCAGCAGGTCGTTCTCGGAGAACTCGACGAGCTGGCGCACGGAATGGATGCTGGCGCGCTTCAGGCAGTTGTAGGAACGGACGGACAGGTCCAGATCCTCGATCTGCTTGTCGAGCTCAGCATTGTCGCTGGTGGTCTCGGGAGCGAAGATCGAGACCTCCTCCTCCGCCTCGGGGGCGTCGGCGAGGTTCATGAACGCAGCCATGTGCTGGTTGATGATGTTCGCAGCCTGCACCACGGCCTCACGCGGGGTGATGGCGCCGTTGGTCTCGATCTCGAGCACCAGACGGTCGTAGTCGGTGTGCTGGCCGACGCGGCACGCCTCGACGAGCTTGGCGCAACGGCGGACCGGCAAGTACAGCGAGTCGACGTGGATCACGCCGATCGGGTCGTTGTCGCGCTTGTTGCCCTCGTAGGACACGTAGCCGCGACCGTGACCGATGCGCATGCTCATGGTGAGGTGGCCACCCTCGTTCAGCGTGGCGATGTGCTGCTCGGGGTTGACGAGCTCGAACTCCGCAGGGATGAAGAAGTCAGCACCGGTGACCTCGCACGGACCGTCGACCGAGATGGTCGCGGTGCCCTCGACGTTGGTGCCGAGCGAATGGAACACCAGACCCTTGACGTTCAGGACGATGTCGGTGACATCCTCGACCATGTTCGGAATGGTCATGAACTCGTGCTGCGCACCATCGATCTGGATGGCCTCGACCGCGGCGCCCTCGAGCGAGGAGAGCAGGACGCGGCGAAGCGAGTTGCCGAGCGTATCGCCGTAGCCACGCTCAAGCGGCTCGACCGACACGCGGGCAGACGTCTCGTTGATCTCTTCGACCTGAACCTGGGGCCTAATGAATTCTGACATGTAATACCTCCAGCCTCAGCAGCCCAAATGGACTACTTAGAGTAGAGCTCGACGATGAGCTGCTCGTTGATGTCGCCGCTGATCTGCTCACGGCTCGGGTTGGCGAGCACGTTGCCGGACAGCTTCTCGATATCAACCTCGAGCCAGCCGGGGACCTCGAAACGCTCGGACTGGATCAGAGCCTCCTTGATGGGGAGAAGATCGCGGTACTTCTCGCCCACGGCGACGACGTCGCCGGGCTTGACGAGGTAGGAGGGGATGTCGACGCGACGGCCGTTCACGGTGAAGTGACCGTGGCGGACGGACTGGCGAGCCTCCTTGCGGGTGCGGGCGAAGCCCAGACGGAACACGACGTTGTCGAGACGGGTCTCGAGCAGCATCATGAGGTTCTCACCGGTGATGCCGGGCATCTTGCGGGCGCGGACGAAGTAGCTGTGGAACTGCTTCTCGAGCACGCCGTAGATGAACTTGACCTTCTGCTTCTCGCGCAGCTGCATGCCGTACTCGGATTCCTTACGGCGACGCTTGGGCTGACGCTTGGATTCCTTGCCGCTGTAGCCGAGCTCAGCGGGATCGATCCCAAGCTGACGGCAGCGCTTGAGAACCGGAGTCCTATCGATTGCCATAGTTTATCGATCCTTTCGATGAGTTACACGCGGCGACGCTTCTTAGGGCGGCAGCCGTTGTGCGGGATGGGGGTCTTGTCCTGAATGCTCGAGACCTCGAGGCCGGCGGCCTGGAGCGAGCGGATCGCGGTCTCGCGACCCGAGCCGGGGCCCTTCACGAAGACGGCGACCTTGTGCATGCCGTGCTCCATGGCGATCTTGGCGCAGGCCTCGGCGGCCATCTGGGCGGCAAACGGGGTGGACTTACGGGAACCCTTGAAACCGACGGTACCGGCGGACTTCCAAGCGATGACGTTGCCCTGGGAGTCCGTGATGGACACGATCGTGTTGTTGAAGGTCGAGCGGATGTGGGCCTGACCCACGGAGATGTTCTTGCGATCGGAACGCTTGATGCGCGTGTCACGCGCGTTGCGCTTGTTCTTAGCAGTAGCCATAGGTAGTCAGTCTCCCTTATTTCTTCTTCTTGGCACCGATCTGGCGCTTCGGACCCTTGCGGGTACGAGCGTTGGTGTGGGTGCGCTGGCCACGGACAGGGAGGCCCTTGCGGTGACGGAGGCCCCGGTAGCAGGCCAGGTCCATCAGACGCTTGATGTTCATCGAGGTCTCGCGGCGCAGGACGCCCTCGA
>CAZRPL010000010.1:0-58927 GCA_964602045.1 uncultured Collinsella sp.
AGCCCGTGGGAGAGCAGGGCGCCGCTGACCGGTGGACGGCGTTTCGAAGGAAGGCCCGGAGGGGGAGACCCCTCCGGGCCTTCCTCGTTTTCGGGGCCCCTCGGGGGCTCGGCTCATGGTCTCTGTGCGTATAGGGCGCATCGCCATCGACTTACGAGTACAATGATGTGCACGAATGTAGATGTGCGCTAAGTTGGTGGTGGGTATGGCCGAAGCCGGTATCGGCGTCGATATCGTGGAAATCCATCGTATGGAGGAGATCCTTTCCAGGACCCCCTCGTTCGTCGCTCGTCTCTTTACCGATGAGGAGCGGGCTTATTGCGACGCGTCCGCCCGGCCCGCCGCTCACTACGCATGCCGTTTCGCCGCGCGTGAGGCAGTCCTGAAGGCTATCGGTACGGGCTTCGGCGATGGTGTCGGTAGGAAAGACGTATCGGTTTCCCGTGATCCCAACGGGCGTCCCATCGCCGTGCTCGCTGGACGCGCCCGCGAGGTGGCCGACAGGCTCGGAGTGGTGGAGGTCGCGATCTCCCTTTCGTTTACCAGCGACTTGGCCATCGCCAACGCCATGGCGATCACCGCCGATGTCCGCCCGAAGCCCAAATCATCGAAACAGGACGAAAAGGCTATGATCGCTCAGTCGTTCAAAGAGGCACGTTCGGTGCTTGACGATCTCGAACGAATCCAAATCGAGGCAATTCCCCCAACCGATGCGCATGTGGATGATGCAGGACAGGAGCAGCTAGATGAAGCCGATTCTAAGCACTGAGGAAGTCGTCAAGCTCGAGGATATCATCGAGCGTGAGGGCACATCGAAAGCCGAGCTCATGGAGCATGCCGGCGAGTTCGTCGCCACGCTCGCCATGAGCTACGAGCCCAAGGAGGTCGTGGTTCTCGCCGGTTTCGGCAACAACGGTGGCGACGGATGGGTCGCTGCGGATATCCTGCAGCAGCGTGGCGTCCACGTCGTCGTCGCGACGCCCGTGGAACCCAACGAGGTTCCGAGTGCGCTGGCGCGCCATGTCGCCCGCCGTACCGCAGGCCGCGATGTCGACGTCATCGTCGGGCCGTCCCGTGACGAACTCGAGGGCCTGCTCGACAAAGCGGACCTCGCCATCGACGCGATTCTCGGTACCGGTTTCCATGGTACGGTCAGACCCCCTTTCTCGATCTGGATTCCCACGCTCAACGAGGCCGCGACGCGTGTCATCTCCGTCGATGTCCCTTCGGGTCTCGATGCTCAGACGGGTGTCGTCGAGGATTGCTGCGTGCAAGCCGATAAGACCGCGACGATGATCGCGCCCAAGATCGGCCTGTACAGCGCCGACGGCCCGAGCTATGTCGGCGAGCTCGTCTGCGGGGAGCTTTACGACCGACTCGACGAGGTGATCGACGATGTCGACCATGCCGCCGAGATCGTGCAGGCGTCGGACCTCGTCGAATTCATGGAACCCCTTCCCGCCAACATCAACAAGTACTCCCGTGGCTCCGTCCTGGTCGTGGCTGGATCCGCGCGATATCCCGGTGCCGCCATGATGGCGGCCAAGGCGGCTGCCCGAGCCGGTGCCGGCTACGTCGCGGTCGCGGCGCCCGATGCGTGCGCCAACCTGATCCGCATGGCCCTGCCCTCCGTTCCCGTGGTCGCGATCCCCTCCGATTCGCGCGGTTCGTTCGGCGCTGCCGCCCGCTCGGTCATCTGCGAGATCGCTCCGAAGTACGATTGCGTCCTGTGCGGTCCCGGCATGACGGCCGCGGCTGGATGCATGCAGGTGGTAAGCGGCCTGCTCGAGCTCGATATCCCGCTGATCATGGACGCTGACGCCCTGAACTGCCTGGCGCGGCTTGCCATCGACGGTATCGATAAGACACCTGAGCTCTACCGCCGCGAAGCCCCTTTGATCCTCACCCCGCATCACCGCGAGCTTTCGAGGCTCGTCGGCGATGCCCCCGTCGATGATTTGGGCAGCGCTATCGAAGCCGCCCAGCGCATCGTTTGGGCCGTCGGGTCCGACAATATGATCGTCGTCGCCAAGGGCGCGACGACGGCGATCGTGGGTGTCGAGAAGGTCCTGATCCCCATGGCGGGCCCGGCGTCGCTTGCCACTGCGGGTTCGGGCGACGTGCTCGCCGGCATCATGGCCGCGGCCGTCGCGACGTCCCACGGTGAGGTTGAGCGCTGGGAAGTTCTCGCTTCCTATGCGGTCGCCGTCCATTCCTACACGGGATTCGCCGCGGCGGCGGAATACGGTGAGCGCAGCGTGATCGCGACGGATCTGATCGATTTGATCGGCGAGGCGATGCAGCTTGTCGAAAACGAGGCGTGCAAGGACCTCGGCATCGCGGACGCACGGGGAGAGGAATAGGGATGGCCATGCGTAGGGAGCCCGAGACGCGTTGGGCGTGGGTCGAGATCGATCGTGGGGCCTTGCGCCGCAACACGAGGGCGTTCAAGAACCTGCTCGGGTCGCGACAGCGCCTGTGTTGCGTGGTGAAGGCCGATGCGTACGGGCACGGCGCCGTCGAGTGCGCGAAGATCATGCATGCGACCGGCTGCGACCTGTTCGCGGTCGCCACGGTCAACGAGGGCGTCGAGCTGCGTGAAGGGGGCATCACGGAGCCGATTCTCGTGCTCTCCGAACCACCCGTCACCGCAATCGACACGTTGCTGGAGCATCGCATCATGCCCTCGGTCTACACCTCCGAGTTCGCGCTCGCCTATGGCGAGCGGGCGGTGAGTTCGGGTACCGTCGGAAAGTACCACATGGCGATTGAGACCGGTATGAACCGCATCGGCGTCCACTACGCCGACGTGCTTGATTTCCGCCACGAGGTCGACTTCCATCGCGGCATCCAGTGCGATGGCGTGTTCACGCATTTCGCGACGGCCGACGAATCGAACGGCTGGGACTACCAGCTGCAGCGTACGAGGTTCGATGAGGCGGTCGCCGCCATGCGCGATGCCGGGTACGACTGCGGCATCGTCCACTGCGACAACACCGCCGCGTCGATTCTGGACGCCTCCTCCCACTATGACATGATCCGCGCCGGTATCGGTCTGTACGGCCTGCAGCCGTGCGAGGCAACGCGTCCGGTGTTCCCGCTCGAGCCGGTCATGAGCGTGCGCGCCCGTGTGACGAGGACCATGCATCCGGCGATGGGCGAAGGCGTCGGATACGGCTTCACCTATCGCGTACCGCGCGCTCGCGTTCAGATCTGCACGTTGCCCGTCGGTTATGCGGATGGACTGGCTCGCGTGCTCTCCAACCGTATGGATGTCCTGTTCCGCGGGGCGAGGATTCGCCAGGTGGGCAACATCTGCATGGATCAGTTCATGGTCGCCATCCAGCAGACCTCGAAGAAGCAGATGCCCGAGGCCGAGATCGGAGACGTCATGACCATCATCGGCCGCGACGGCGATGCCGAGATCACGATGGACGAGATGGCCGGTCTGCGCGGAACGATCAGCTACGAGGTGGCATGCGGGTTCGGTATGCGCCTCGAGAAAATCTATTGCTAGGGAGCGACCGTGGGCGTGATGCATATTCCCGGCCATGATAAGCAGAAACCCCGTGAGGTCACGCTGGAGGAGATCCGCGGCGTCATGGGCGATTGCCGGCTTTGTCCGCTATACGAGACGCGCACGAAGATCGTGTTCGGCGTCGGGAACCCGCGTGCCCGCGTGATGTTCGTCGGTGAGGCGCCGGGACGCAACGAGGATCTGCAGGGCGAGCCGTTCGTCGGGCGTGCGGGCGAGAACCTGAACGCGATCCTGTCGCTGGCCGGCCTGAAGCGCGAGGATATCTACATCGCGAAGGTGCTCAAGTGCCGTCCTCCCGGAAATCGCAACCCGCGGCCCGAGGAGGTGCTCGCATGTTCGCCGTTTTTGCGTGAGCAGATCAGGAGCATCTGGCCCGACATCATCGTGACGCTCGGCAACCCCGCGACGCATTTCGTGCTGAAGACCGAGATCGGTATCACCAAGCTGCGCGGTCGTTTTCATCAGATGGGGCATTTCGTGGTCATGCCGACCTTCCATCCCGCTGCGGCGCTGCGCAACCCCGCATGGCAGGAGCTGCTCGAGGCCGATTTCAGGATGCTCGGCGACTACCTGGAGCGCCATCCGGTCGACGGGCCGGTCGTTCCGGCCACGGCAGCGGTCCATTCCGACGCGCTGCCTCGGGTGGAGGAATAGCCATGGCGCTGACGCGACGGGGGTTCGGGCGCTACGATAGCTCGGCGGTGTCGGACACGGTGCGATTCGGCGAGCTGGTCGCGACGCGCGTCCAAGATGGCGACGTGCTGGTGCTGACCGGCGGACTCGGCGTGGGCAAGACTCACTTCACGAAGGGGCTGGCGCACGGTTTGGGCGACGTGCACCCGGTCACGAGTCCGACGTTCGCTTTGATGGCCGTACACGATGGCGGGCGCATCCCGCTGTTCCATTTCGACCTGTATCGCCTGGAACATGCGTATGAGCTCGAGGATACGGGCATTTTCGACGTGCTCGGCTACGAAGGGGTCTGCGCACTCGAGTGGGGCGAGCAGTTCCAGGACGACTTGACCGATGAGTACCTCTCCGTGACGCTTTCGCGTGTCGAGGGCGATCCGGATGCGAGGAGCATCGTGCTGGCGCCCCATGGCGAGCGTGCCGAGGAGCTCGCCGCGCAGATCGACGAGGCCGTCGTTCGATCGGGAGCGATGTAGCACATCGTTTCGCGGCATCGGCTTCGCGGTGCAGGTTGGCGGACGGTCCGTGCGACAAGGCGTAAAACGCAGGAATATGACCCGGAAAGGGGCACGATAGCGATGGGGACCAGCGACGGGCGGCTTTTGGTGGCCGCATTGGATACCTCGACCGATATGCTGGCATGTGCCGTGGCATGGTGGGATCCCGCCGACACGGTGGATGCGTCATCCCCGGCAGCGCGCATCGAGCTTCTGGCGAGCGCGGACCATCTATGCCGTCGCCGTGCGAACGTCGAGCTGGTCGACACACTCGACCGCGCGCTCGGGCAGGCGGGCAAGACCATGGATGACGTGGACGCCCTGCTCGTAGGCCGCGGGCCCGGTTCGTTCACGGGCGTCCGCATCGGTATCTCGACCGCCAAGGGGCTCGCCTGCGGTGCGAATATCCCGCTGTACGGTACCTCGACGCTGGATGCCTGCGCATGGGTGGCGTGGGGTGCCGGCACGAGGGGACTGGTGGGCGTCGTGGCGGATGCGATGCGCGGCGAGGTGTATCCGGGGCTGTACCGCTTGGATGACGATGGAGTCACGCGCCTGTTCGAGCGCGAGCGTGTTCTGAAGGCGGCCGAGGCTGCCACGGCGTGGGCGGCACGCCCCGATGCGGCGTGCCTGCAGCTCACCGGCGACGGCCTCAAGCGATACGGCAGGCTGTTCGAGGAAGCTGGTCTTACCGAGCTGATCGATGAATCGCTGTGGCATCCCACGGGGGAGGGCCTTTTGCACGCCGCTGCACATATCGCGCAGCATACGGGGCTCGACGACACATGCGACCCCGCGCTCGTGCTGCCCGTCTACACGCGCCTGTCCGATGCCGAGGAAAACGAGCGCAGGCGTCTCGGACTCGCCGAGAGCGCCAACACGGTGACGACGGGGGTCGCCGATGAGCTCGCCGGACGGCATCTGCAGGTGCGCCCCATGGCATCTGCGGATGCCGAGGCCATGGCGGCGCTCGAGGCCGAGAGCTTCGAGGGTACGGGCCATGCCCCTTGGAGCGCCTCCATGTTCCTGTCCGAGCTCGATCCGAATGCGGTCGTCGCGCGTTCCTGGTGGGTGGCGCACGATAACGGCGAACTGCTCGGCTTTGCCGGCGGTATGGTCGTCGACACCGACATCGAGATTCTCGACGTCGCGGTCGCCGCGGCGCATCGCCGTGAGGGTATCGCCCGCAAACTGCTCGCGCATGTGAGCTACGACGCGCAGATGCTCGGATGCACGACCGCCTCGCTCGAGGTCGAGGAAGGCAACGATGCCGCCGCGGCGCTCTATGGGCAGCTCGGCTTCCGAGAGGTCGGGCGCAGGCGCGACTACTACGGGGCCGGACGCGACGCCCGCGTGCTGCAGGCATCGCTTCCGTTGAACCTGCCGGTCGACCTCGCGTCCCCCGAGCCCACGGCCGCCGGCCGCCGCGCGTGGCCCCTGCCAGAGCCCGTCCGCGATGCGGACGAGTGCGCCGAACTCGAGCGCAGGCAGCTCGTGCTGGCGATCGAGAGTTCCTGTGACGAGACGGCCGTCGCCATCATCGATGCCGACGGCACCATGCTCGCCAATCAGGTCTCGACGCAGATCGATTTCCATGCGCGCTTCGGCGGCGTGGTACCCGAGATCGCCTCGCGCAAGCATGTCGAGGTCATCGTCGGGGTCGTCGAGGCGGCGCTCGAGGAGGCCTCGGCCTCCCTCGGCTTTGCCGGCGGTCCGATCTCGCCGCGCGAGCTGGCCGCCGTCGGCGTCACGCAGGGGCCCGGCTTGGTCGGCGCGCTCGTGGTGGGCGTCGCGTTCGCAAAGGGGTTCGCCTATGCCGCGGACAAGCCGCTCATCTGCGTGAATCATCTTGAGGGCCATCTCTATGCGAACCTTCTGACGACTCCCGACCTCAAGCCCCCCTTCATCTTCACACTCGTGTCGGGTGGGCACACCATGCTCGTCCATGTTCGCGCGTGGGGCGATTACGAGGTGCTGGGCGAGACGCTCGACGACGCGGTCGGCGAGGCGTTCGACAAGGTCGCCAAGGCCCTCGGCCTGGGCTATCCGGGCGGACCGGTCATCTCGCGCCTTGCGGAGACCGGCGATCCCCACGCCATCGAGTTCCCACGCGCGCTGAATCGGCGTGGCGACTACCGGTTCTCGCTGTCCGGTCTCAAGACGGCGGTCACCCTCTATATCGAACAGGAGCAACGGGCCGGACGGCCGATCCATCTGCCGGATCTGTGCGCGTCGTTCGAGGCGGCGGTGTTCGACGTCCAGTACAAGAAGGCGAAGGGTGCGCTGCGCGAAACGGGCGCTCGCGAGTACTGCATCGGCGGAGGCGTGGCGGCCAATCCGCATCTGCGCGAGATGATGATCAGGAAGCTCTCGCGTCAGGGCATTCGCGTGACGGTGCCCCCGCAAAACGCCTGCACCGATAACGCGGCGATGATCGCGGTCGTCGCGCGCGAGAAGTACCTGCGCGGTGAGTTCTCGTCCTTCGACGTCGACGCCGATCCCAACATGACCCTGTAAGCCCCCCGTTACGGCAGGGATGGGCTATAGGCTGTCGGGCAGGCCGATGACGCGCGCGAGTTCGGCGCTCGAGTCGACCACGTAGTCGGCGCCCGCCTGCTCGAGTTCCTCGCGACCGCGAAAGCCCCAGGTGACGCCCGCCACATCGAGGCCGGCGTTATGGCCGCAGGCGACGTCGACATTCGAATCTCCTACGTAGAGCGTGCGATCGGGGGTTCCGTCGAGCTGCTCGAGAACGTGGAGGGTGATGGGCGGCGCCGGTTTCGGCTTGTATCCATCGATATGCCCCTGTATGACCGAGAAGCAGTCGGGGCCGAAATGCCGTTCGACGAGCGGACGCGCCGCGGCATGGTCCTTGTTGGTAAGCACGGCAAGCGTGATACCGGCCTCGCGTAGCGCGTCGAGCAGCTCGGGGATGCCCAGATAGGGGCGCGTGTGGTCTTCCTTATGTGCGTCGTAATACGCGCGGAATTCCGCTAGGGCGCGCTCGGCGGTGACGGGGTCGCCTGCGAATTCCGCGGGCATGAAGCGTTCGACGAGCTTCTCGACGCCGTTTCCGACCTTGTAGCGGTAGGCCTCGATGGGGAAGGTCGGCCAGCCGTGTGCCTGGCACACGTGATTCGCGGAGCGGGCAAGGTCCTCCAGGGTGTCGAGGAGCGTCCCGTCGAGGTCGAAGATCACCTGTGTGTACATAAACGTCATCCAAACGCGCTCGATGTGGCTAACAGATGCGGGGAAGTTGTTCGCCGACGAGCATGTCGAGGATCCTCGTCGCGCCCCAGCCGGTGCGGACGCGGACGTGCGGCCCGCGCTCGCGATCGAGCTCGCGCACGCGTCCGATGATCGCCGCCTGCTCGCCGTATCGCGCATCGCGCATGGCTTCGAGTGCCGTCGCCGCTTCCTGTTCGGGCACGACGGCGACCATCTTGCCCTCGTTGGCGACCTGAAGCGGATCGTAGCCGAGCATCTCGCATGCGCCGCGCACGGCGGGGCGAACGGGGACGGCATCCTCCTCGATCTCGATGGCGACGCGGCTCGCCTCGGCGAACTCGTTCAACGTGCTCGCCAGGCCGCCGCGCGTCGGGTCGCGGAAGCAGCGCGTGTGGGGCGCTGCCTGCATGACGGCGGCGACCAGGTGGTTGAGGGGAGCGGCGTCGCTCACGATATCGGTGTCGAATGCGAGACCCTCGCGTTGGCTCATGATGGCGATGCCGTGGTCGCCGAGCGTGCCGGACACGAGAACGACGTCACCGGGGGCACAGGCGCCGGCGGACAGGCATACGCCTGCCGGCACCTCGCCCACGCCCGTGGTGTTGATATAGACGCCGTCGGCCGATCCACGTTCGACGACCTTGGTGTCCCCGGTGATGATCCGCACGCCGGCCTCGCGCGCCGTCCCGGCCATGCTGTGTGCGATCGCGCGTAGGTCGTCGAGCGGGTAACCCTCCTCGAGGATGAATCCGCAGGAGAGGTAGCGCACGTGCGCGCCGCTGGTGGCGACGTCGTTGACGGTGCCGCACACGGCGAGTCGGCCGATGTCGCCGCCGGGGAAGAACTGCGGGGTGACCACGAAGCTGTCGGTCGACAGGGCGATGCGTCCGGTCGCGGGCAGCTCGCCCACGCCCGCATCGTTGCCGGCGTGGAGCTCGGGCGCGTCGAACGCCTCGAGGAAAATCTCGTCGATCAGGCGCTTCATCATCTGGCCGCCCGATCCGTGGCCCATGAGCACGGTGGCATCGGTCATGTCGACTCCTTTGCGGTGCGGGGACGCGTCGGTCGTCCCTTACGAACGGTAGCGAAAGTAGGCGGCGCAGCTGCCCTCGCTCGAGACCATGCAGGGGCCGACTGCGTGCTCCGGCGTGCAGATGCGGCCGAACAGGGGGCAGCCCTCGGGTGTGATCCGGCCGCGCAGGACATCCCCGCAGCGGCATCCTGCGGGCTCCACGGTTTTCCCCGTGTCGACATCGAAGCGTACCGCCGCATCGTAGTGCGACAGCTCGGGTTTGATGCGCAGACCGGATGACGGAAGGGCGCCAAGGCCGCGCCATACGGCGTCGACCGGCTCGAAAACCTGGTCGACGAGCGCGCGGGCGACGGGATTTCCCTCGGCGCGGACACCGCGACGGTACGCGTTGACGATGGCGGGTTTTTCATCGACGACCATATCGACGAGCAGGTTCACACCTTCGAGGATGTCGGCGGGCTCGAAGCCGGTGACCACGCCGGGCAAGCCGAACTCGTCTACCAAGAAGCGGTAGGGTGC
Organism: uncultured Collinsella sp.; assembly: GCA_964602045.1. GTDB lineage: Bacteria > Actinomycetota > Coriobacteriia > Coriobacteriales > Coriobacteriaceae > Collinsella. The sequence continues at coordinate 9,506 of CAZRPL010000010.1, forward strand.
AAGTCCTGTGATGGTCGAGACGTGCCCGGGCAGGATGAACCCGTCGATGCGCGTTTCGGGATCGTCGGCGATCGCGCGCAGGGCGGCCGGCGTCATCTTGTTGGCGCAAAACATCGAGAAGTTGTCGATGGCGCGATCCGCCGCCTCCAAAAGACATGCCGCTATCGCCGGCGTCGTGGTCTCGAAGCCGACGCTGATGAAGACGACCTGCCGGTCGGGATGCGCACAGGCGAGGTCGAGCGCGTCGAGCGGTGAATAGACGATGCGCACATCGCGGCCCGCGGCCTTTTCCACCGCGAGCGAGGATGTCGATCCGGGCACGCGCATCATGTCGCCGAAGGTGGCGACGATGACGTCGTCGAGGCGCGCGAGCGCGATAGCGTGATCGATATCCCGATCGGCCGTCACGCAGACCGGGCAGCCCGGGCCGGAGAGCAGTTTGAGCCTCGGCGGCAGAACGGACCTGAAGCCGTAGCGACCGATGCTCATCGTGTGCGTGCCGCAGACCTCCATGAGGTTGATCTGTCGGTCGCCGACGCGGTTGCGGACCCGGGCGATGAGTTCGCGCACCACGTGAGGGTCGCGAAACGCGTCGAAGTCGATGGTCGGATCGGTACGGGTTGAGGATGTGCTCATGCGGACGCCTCGGCGCCGGTCGGCAGCTCCTCCTCGACGAGTTCGTCGAGCTCGCGCATGAGGGCGATGGTCTCGGCGGCTTCGTCGGGATCGATGATCTGGATGGAGAACCCCGCATGGACGAGGACGAAGTCGCCGGCCTGCGCCTCGGGTGTCAGGCGAAGCGAGACGGGGCGGCGCGCGCCGAGCATATCGACGTCAGCGCGGCCATCCTCTCCGATGGAGACGATCTTTCCCGGTACGGCCAGGCACATGCTGTTCACTTCCTTTCGGGCGCGGCGCCCGATGGCGTTCATGGTGATCGCGGAACATGGTAGCGCTCCGTCCCCGAGCCGACAACGGCGGAGAACAAGACCTGCTAAAGCATCACGTGCACGTGGGCGCAGATGCAGCGAGGCGCGCGCGGGCGATGACGGCCTGCCCATAGGCGATGCAGCCGTCATTGACGGGGACGCCGGTCGGGACGAGGACGGAGAATCCAGCCTGCAAGAGGCGTTCGATCGCAGCCTCGAGCAGCAATCGGTTCAAGAACACGCCGCCCGAGAGCGCCACGGTGGCGATGCCGGTCTGCTCGCGCACCGCGGACGCGACATCCGCCATCATGCCGGCGACGGCATCGTGGAAGCGCCGCGCGAGGACGCCGGTGTCGATCTGCGCCATGCAACTGTCCAGCAGTGCGCGGACGACCGGTTCCGAATCGATGATGAGCGCCCCGGTATCATCTGACATCAAGCCGAACCGCATTCGCGTGTCGTCGCCCTGCCCGTGGTCTCGGGGCGGCCGGGCACATGCCGCCGCCTCGAGCCTGCAGGCGGGTTCCCCTTCGTAGGTCGCTGTGCCGGCGATACCCAGCAGCGCTGCGACCGCGTCGAACAGCCTGCCCGCGCTGCTGGTCACCGGACTGTTGATGGCCCGTTTGAGCATGGTCTCCGTGATCGAGCGCTCCCGCTCGTCCATGTCGGTGAACAGGGGCGCCGCGCCGGGATGGTCGAGCAGGCCGAGCTCGTGAAGCAGGCCGTGGGCGCATCGCCGGGCGTCGCGTATCGAGGCGGCGCCCCCGGGCAGGCGCCAGGTGCGAAGATGGGCGGCTCGTGTGGCGTCGGCGAGCGTGGCGATGAGGGCCTCGCCTCCCCAGATGGTGCCGTCGGGTCCGGCGCCCGTGCCGTCGAAGGCGAAGCCGATGACCGGCTCGTCGCTGCCAAGGGAGCCGGCGCACACGCCTTCGGCGATCACCGAGGCGATATGCGCATGGTGGTGCTGGACCTCGATGAGCGGGATGTCGCGCGTCTCCGCCTCGCGTCGCGCCCATGCACTCGAAAGGTAGGTGGGATGGAGGTCGCAGACAAGGACGTCTGGGTGAAGGTCGAACAGCTCCTCGAGCCTTGCGCGCGCATCGTGCCACGCGCCGAGGGTCTCGGCGTTCTCGATGTCGCCGATATGCTGGGAGACGATGCAGTAGGGGTCGCTTTCGTCCTCGCGCGTGAGGGCGACGGTCGCCTTCTGCTCGGGTCCGCACGCCAAGATACAGGGAATGCCCGTCGCATTGGTTCTCGGAACCGGCAAGGGTCGCGGCGCGTAGCCGCGGGCGCGGCGGACGGGCAGGGTCGTGCCGCCCACGATGCGCACGACCGAGTCGTCGTAGCGCGCGAGGATGGGTCGGTCGTTGCCGAGCAGCGCGTCGGCGACGCCGGTCGCGACGAGGTGCTCCCAAGCTGCGCCGTCGTTCACCTCGATGGGCTCTTCGCTGAGATTCCCGCTGGTCATGACCAAGGCGGCGATCCCCCGTTGGGCACATGCCGCGAGCAGGAGGTGCTGCAGGGGCGTGTAGGGGAGCATGATCCCTATGTCGGGCAGGCCGCACGTGAGCGAGGGGGCAAGTCGCGGTTCCGCCACCTGCGGCGGGCGCCTCAGCAATACGATGGGGCGCCCGCCGCAGGTAAGGACATCCATCTCCGTGTCGCTGGGCGCCGCATCGTGCGGAAGCACCGAGCCGAGGTTCCGACGGCGCACCATGATGGCGAGGGGCTTGTTGCTGCGGCGCTTGCGACGGCGGAGCTCGGCGACGGCGGTTTCGTTTTCCGCATCGCAGGCGAGGTGGAATCCGCCGAGCCCCTTGATGGCGACGATGCCGCCGCCGGCGATGAGGTCGGCGCAGCGGGCGATGATCGCATCGCTTTCCGCTCGCGTCCCTCCGATCATAGGCTCCGACGGTTCACCCGATTCGGCGCGCTCGCGCCAGGTGACGTGGGGTCCGCAGGCGAAGCATGCGTCGGGCTGTGCGTGGAACCGTCGGTCGCCGGGGTCGGCGTACTCGGCTGCACAGGTGGGGCACATGGGGAACCGGTCCATGGAGGTCGCGGGGCGGTCGTAGGGCAGCGAGCGGATGATGGTGAAGCGCGGGCCGCAGTTCGTGCAGTTGATGAACGGGTAGTGGTAGCGTCGGTCCGTCGGGTCGAAGAGTTCGCGCAGGCAGTCGTCGCAGGTTGCGATGTCGGGGGAGACGAGCGTGGTGCGTGCCGTCGCGTCGTCGGAGGCGACGATGCGGAAGCCCGTGGGGGCGTCGCCGTCGTCGGGTGCGGCGATGTCGGAGATGAGGACGCGCTCGATGCGGGATGCCGTGGGGGCGTCGCTTCGGAGCACGCGGGCGAACGCGTCGATATCGCTCCGGTCGCCATGCGCTTCGATGTGGACGCCGTCGCCTGCGTTGAGTACCCAGCCCGCGATGCGGTGTTCGCTTGCCACGCGATAGACGAACGGGCGCATGCCTACGCCTTGCACGATACCGGTGACGTGGATGTGAACGTGCCTGCGCTCCATATTCGTTTGGCCTAGATGTCCAGGCTAGTGCTCGTCGCGGCGCAGGTCAGCTCTCCGTGCTTGACGCCGCGCAGGCCCAAGAGCTTGTCGGCGAGCTCGTAGATGCGCGCCCCGTGTCCCTTGAGCGCGAGGATCTCCAGGCAGTTGTGATGGTCGAGGTGCACGTGCATGGTCGAGACGATTTCTGCCGTGTAGTCATGCTGGACCTCGTCGAGCCTGCGCGTAAGATCGCCGGTGTGGTGGTCGTAGATCATCGTGAGGGAGCCGATGACCTGCTCATCGGGGGTGCGCAGGCGTTCGCGCACCACCGCGGAGCGCATGAGGTCGCGGATCGATTCGGAGCGGTTGCGGGCGTCCCCGCGCTTCTCTATGAGTGTGTCGTATTCGCGCAGCAGCTCCGCCGGTACGGCAACGGAAAAGCGCGCGAGCTCGCCGGCGCTATCGCAGCCGCCCATGTCACACCAGCTTCACGGTGCCGACGCTGTTATGGTCGGCCTCGATTGCCTCCTCATAGCCGGCAAGCGCCTGGCGCGCCTCATCGAGCGCGTCCATGGCGTCGCGGAGCTTGGCGCCGATGCGCTCCATGTCGAAGGCCTCCGTCGCATGCAACAGCTCGTGGCTCCAGTCATGCGCGAGCGCGATGGTGTCGTCGATCTGCTTCACGCTCATGGCGAGCTGGCTCATGTTCATTCCGACGTCATGCATGGTTGTCCTCCTTGCGTCGCGTATCAGTGTATCGCTTTCCGCGTGACATCGTCGGTACATGCGAAGGGCGCGACCCGCGATGCGAGCCGCGCCCTTCGTCGGGAAGGCTGCTGTCAGTCAAAGGGAGGGGGGAGGAAAGGTTCGCTACAGCGCCTTCTCGATCTCGGCTGCAAGGCGCGCCTTGGGCATGGCACCGACGGTGCGCATAGCCTCGTTTCCGGCCTTGAGCATCACGAGCGTGGGGATGGACATGACGCCGTACTTCATGGCGATGTCCTGGTTCTCGTCGACGTTGCACTTGGCGACGATCAGCTTGCCCTCGAGCTCGCCCGCCAGCTCGTCGACGATCGGCGAGAGCGTGCGGCACGGGCCGCACCACGGTGCCCAGAAGTCGATAAGGACCGGCAGGTCCTCTTTGAGCAGGCTGTCGAAATTCTGGGGCGTGATCTCGGTGATGTGTGCCATCGGGTCCTCCTATGGACTATCGCGCCGGCGCGCGGTTGTTTCGTACGCTTGGGGTTATACCCAGCCGCTCGCCTGCGTTGCACGACGATCACGGGTATTTGGGGAGAGGGCTGGGGCACAGTGGGCGGAGGCGGCGTTCCAAAGGTGCACGGTCGTTGCGGCGCCTCGGACGCGGCGTGTCCCAAAATACTCCTGGCCCCTTTTGGGACACGGCGCGTTTCGGGGTGCGGACGCGTTCGAGGTATGATGCTGCTGCAGGAGGATCGATGAGGAGGAAAGCCATGCGCGTTTCGTCGACGGATGCCAAGGAGGCCGTGGTGGGTGCCGTGGAGCAGGAGCTCGCGTCGCTGCGTGCCCGCGGGGTTGTCATGGCGGGCAGCGCGTTTTCGCCGATCGTCCTCGTCAAGGGTGCGTTGAATGCCGGGGAGCGAGCCGGGGCGGTGCTGCTTTCCGGCGCGGATGGGATGGCGCTGCGCGCTGCGCTCGGCGCGATCGGGTACGCGCCCGAGGATTTCTGCGCGCTAGCGTCGGTCGCGGGCGAGGCGGATGATTCCGAGCGCGCGGCAGAGCCGGACCGTCCCCTGCCTTCCGAGGTTTTCCGCGAGGCTCTCGAAGCGCTCGACCCCGAGGCGGTTATCTTGCTGGATGACGCGGCGGCCGATGCAATGCGCGACGCGTATGCCGATGCCCTCGTCGCCATCGAGGATTTCGACACCGCGATACTCAAGCCGGGGCTGGTCGCCCATGTGCTGGGCCGTCGCGTGCTTGCGCTCGATGGATTCGAGGCGTCGCTTGCCGACCCGAAGGAAAAGCAGCGCATGTGGGCGTATATCAAGCAGCTTCCCCCGGCAGGCGCTCCCTATTAGGATGTGCGCGAAGGCGCCCCGCAGCGTCGAAAAACCCCAGGGGTTTTCGACGCTGCGGGGTGGCGCCTGAACGCAAAGAAGGCCCGGCTCCTTGCGGAACCGGGCCTTCTGCTCGAAGCGCGTTACGCGAGCGAGTTACTCCTCGATCTCGGTGATGGCGCCGGCCGGGCAGGCCTCCTGGCAAGCGCCGCAGGCGATGCAGGAATCCTCGTCGGTCACGGTGGCGACATCGTTGAGCTCGAGAACGCCCTGGGGGCAGGAGTCGACGCAAACGCCGCAGGCGATGCACTCGTCGGCATCAATGATAGGCTTGGCCATGGTAGTGTCCTCTCTCTGTGCGATACACGTTGCGTTCGATGCCACAGGCGAACGTGCATCGAACATATCTGGGCTAAACATACCACGAGGGACCATCATTGCAAGCCCCGAGGGCATCATTTTCATACCGTTCGCCGAGTAAGCCAAAGCTGACAGATTGGCATCTGCGCTGCGAGCCGGGGCGGCTCGGCACCCTCTCTCCACATTTTTAGAAAATCTTATATGGAATGACTTAGATTTTGTATAAGCGGGCCTATAAGGGGATATAGTATGGTCGAACGAAAAAACGCGTGGCGCCGGGTTGCCCCGAGCCACCCGGCACGTACAAGAAAGAAGAGGGATAGATCATGAGCAAGATCCTCGGTATCGACCTTGGTACCACCAACTCCGCCATGGCGGTCTACGAGGGCGGCGACCCCACCATCATCGTGAACGCCGAAGGCGACCGCACCACCCCGTCCGTCGTGGGCTTCCGTGCCGACGGCGACCGCGTTGTCGGCAAGGCCGCTAAGAACCAGGCGGTCACCAACCCCAAGAACACCGTGTTCTCCATCAAGCGCTTCATGGGCCGCAAGTACTCCGAGGTCTCCTCGGAGATCAAGACCGTCCCGTATGAGGTCAAGGAGGGTCAGGGCGGCCGCGCCGTCGCCGCCATCGACGGTCAGGACTTCACCCCCGAGCAGATCAGCGCCATGATCCTGCAGAAGATGAAGACCGACGCCGAGAAGTACCTCGGCGAGACCGTCACCGACGCCGTCATCACCGTCCCGGCCTACTTCAACGACGCCCAGCGTCAGGCCACCAAGGACGCCGGCAAGATCGCCGGTCTGAACGTCAAGCGTATCGTCAACGAGCCGACCGCCGCGGCGCTCGCCTACGGTCTCGACAAGCAGGGCACCGACCAGCGCATCCTCGTCTTCGACCTGGGTGGCGGCACGTTCGACGTCTCCATCCTCGATCTGGCCGACGGTGTGTTCGAGGTGCTGTCCACCTCCGGTGACAACCACCTGGGCGGCGACGACTGGGACCAGCGCGTCATCGACTGGCTGGCCGACAAGTTCCAGTCCGATAACGGCATCGACCTGCGTCAGGACCCCATGGCCCTGCAGCGCCTGAAGGAGGCCGCCGAGAACGCCAAGAAGGAGCTCTCCGCCGCCCAGCAGGCCACCATCAACCTGCCGTTCATCACCGCCGACGCCACCGGCCCCAAGCACCTCGACTACACGCTGACCCGCGCCGAGTTCGAGCGCATCACGCATGACCTGCTCGAGCGCTGCAAGCAGCCGGTGACCAACGCCCTGCGCGACGCCAACCTCAAGCTCTCCGATTTGACCGAGGTCATCCTCGTCGGCGGCTCCACCCGTATGCCCGCCGTGCAGGACCTCGTCAAGAACATGACCGGTAAGCAGCCGAACATGTCCGTGAACCCCGACGAGGTCGTCGCCGCCGGTGCGGCCGTCCAGGGCGCCATCCTCTCCGGTGACGGCCCCTCCGACATCCTGCTGCTCGACGTCACGCCGCTGTCGCTGGGTGTCGAGACCATGGGCGGCATCATGACCAAGATGATCGACCGCAACACCACGATCCCGACCTCCAAGACCGAGATCTACTCCACGGCCGCCGACAACCAGACGTCCGTCGAGATCAACGTCCTGCAGGGCGAGCGCGAGCTGGCTCGCGACAACAAGAGCCTGGGCAAGTTCCAGCTGACCGGCATTCCGGCCGCCCGCCGCGGCGTGCCGCAGATCGAGGTCACCTTCGACATCGACGCCAACGGCATCGTGAAGGTCTCCGCCAAGGACAAGGGCACCGGCAAGGAGCAGCAGATCACCATCTCCGGCTCCACTGCTCTGTCCGATGACGAGGTCGATCGCATGGTCAAGGACGCCGAGGCCCATGCCGAGGAGGACAAGAAGCAGAAGGAGGAGGTCGAGATCCGCAACCAGACCGACAGCCTCGCCTACTCCACCGAGCAGACCCTGTCCGATCTGGGCGACAAGGTCAACGCCGACCTCAAAGCCAAGGCCCAGTCCGCCATCGATGAGGCCAAGAAGGCCCTTGAGGGCTCCGATGTCGAGGCGATCAAGACCGCCGGTGACAACCTGCAGTCCGTGGCCTACGAGCTCGCGCAGATCGTCTACGCCGATGCCCAGCAGGCCACCGAGGGTGGCACCGCCGGTACCGCGGCCGGCTCCGACGATGATGTCGTCGATGCCGACTACGAGGTCGTCGACGAGGACAAGTAATCATGTCCGCCCGCAATGACCACACGGAGGCGGCCGCCGCTGCCGCCTCCGCGGATGCTGAGGAGAAGGACGTGAAGATTCCCGTAGAGGTAGCCGACGAGGCGACGGAGGCTGCCAAGCCCGAGACGGTCGAGGACGAGGCCGCTTGCGCCGACGCTGCCGAGGAGGTACCCGCCATGACCGAGGAGGAGATGGTCGAGGCCGCCATCCGTGCCGGCGAGCAGGCGGCCAACGACGACTTCAAGCTCAAGTTCGAGCGGGCGAGCGACGAGTTGGCGCAGGCTCGCGCCGATCTCGACGCCGCCGTCGAGGCCCGTGAGGCCGCCGAGGCAAAGGCGGCGGAGGCCGCCGACCGCACCGCGCGCCTGCAGGCGGATTGGGAGAACTTCCGCCGTCGCACCGCCGCTGAGCGCCTGGCCGAGCGCGAGCGCGCGACCGAGAAGCTCGTGACCGACCTGCTTCCGGTCGTGGACGATATCGAGCGCGCCATCGCGCACGCGCGCACCCAAGAGCTGTCCGACGACTTCAAGCAGTTCGTCGACGGTGTCGAGGCGGTTCACGCCAAGTTGCTGGGCGTCTTCGAGCACGAGGGCGTCAAGCCGATCGATCCTGCGGGCGAGCCGTTCGACCCGCTCGAGCACCAGGCCGTCGGCCGCGTCGAGGACCCGGAGGTCTACGACGAGACGGTGCGCGATGTGTACCAGAAGGGCTATCGTATGGCGGACCACATCCTTCGCGCCGCCATGGTCACGGTGACCTACGGCGGTGCCAAGAGGCTCGCGCCGGAGTCCGAGGAGGCGCCGGACGAGGCGACCTCCGAGGCTACCGAGGAGTAAACGCGAAGGCTCCGGGGCCGGCAAAGCTCCGGAGCCTTTTTAGGATGCGCGGGCGGATGCCTTCCGCCTCGCGTATAGGATGGATGTGCACATGGGCCGGGATTCGATCCCGGCCGTGCATCAGGAAAGGAGGGGGCGTAGATGCCGCAGGGTAAGACGTTCTACGACGTATTAGGTGTCCAGAAGAACGCCTCCGACCAAGAGATCAAGAAGGCCTTCCGCAAGCTTGCGCAAAAGTATCATCCCGATGCGGGTGGCGACGAGGCCAAGTTCAAGGAGATCTCCGAGGCGTACGATACGCTTTCGGACCCCAAGAAGCGTAAAGAGTACGACCAGATGCTGATGTTCGGCGGCATCCCGGGTGCCGGCGGTGGTGGCTACACCTATACCGGCGGCGCCGGAGCCGGTGGCTGGAGCGATATCTTCAGCAGCATCTTCAACGGCGACGGTGCGTTCGGGTCCGATTGGGCGAGCGGGTTCGGCGGCATGGGCGGTGCAGCGGGCGGCGCTCGCGCGGCGAACCGCCCGCGCAAGGGCAGTGACCTGTCGCTGTCCGTCGACGTGTCCGCCGAGGACGCGTTCCGGGGCGTCACGCATAAGGTGACGTATCGCATCCCGTCCACCGGTGAGCAGCAGACCATCACGGTCTCGGTACCCGCCGGCGCCGTCGACGGCGGCAAGCTGCGCTACAAGCGGCGTGGCGAGTACGGCGCCAACGGCGGCGAGCGCGGCGATCTGGTGGTGACCACCAACGTCGCCGAGCATCCGCTGTTCAAGCGCAAGGGCGCCGATGTGACCATGGAGCTGCCGATCTCGATGTACGAGGCGGCACTCGGTTGCTCGGTGGAGGTGCCGACGCCCGGCGGTGCGACGGTTCGCCTCAAGGTGCCCGCGGGCACCCAGTCGGGCAAGACGTTCCGTTTCAAGGAGATGGGCGCACCCGACGTGAAGCATCGTGGGCGCACAGGTGCGCTGCTGGTCAAGGTTGCCGTGCAGGTGCCCACCGGCCTCTCGGGTGACGAGAAGACCGCGCTCGAGAAGCTCCGCGATGCCGACCGTCGCGACTATCGCGCCGAGGTCAACCGCTATCGCGCTAAGGTGTAGGTGCCTTCGGCCGGTCGGCTGAGGCACCGCATCTCGGGGTTCAATCGTCGCTCGCCGCACGCAAGGCGTGCTCGCTCCTCTTTCACCCCGGTCTGCGGCACCTCAGCCGACCGGCTCCGTTGCTGGGGGCCGTTTCCGTAGCCGACAAGACGGGGCCGGGTTCATTTTCGTCGCTTGCGTGGTAGATTACTGATATGAAGCACGTCCGGACCGCTATGAGGAGTTTGGGGATTGAACATGGCTGATGATGCGCGCAATAAGCCGCTGTACATGATTTCCGTCGCGGCGGAGCTCACGGGCATGCACCCCCAGACCCTTCGCGTCTACGAGTCCAAGGGCCTCGTGAACCCGCAGCGCTCGGGCGGTAACACGCGCCTGTACTCGCGCGCCGATATCGAGCGGCTCGAGCTCATCAACCAGCTGACCGACGAGGGCATCAACCTTGCCGGCGTGGTGCGCATCCTCGACATGAAGGAGCGCGCCGAGGAGCGCGAGCGCGAGATGGAAAAACTTCGCGCCCGCGTGCGTGAGCTTGAGGAGCAGGTCCACGAGTTCAAGATGCAGAAGAAGATCACCGCGCTCGCCCCGCGCGATGGCTCGGCCGACCCGCATCAGGTCCTGCGCGGCCTTCTTGGCGGCGGCGATCTGTAAGTCCGATCGGGCGTAAAATTACCCCAGGGGTTTTGTTGCATGAGCCGGGGCGGCACTCCGCCGCATGCAACAAAACCCCTGGGGTAATTTTACGGGCTTGCGCTACGCGCCCCACAGGCTGCGGATCTTGTCCAAAAAGACGTTCGCTGCCGGAGAGAATTCCTGGTAGCGCTTCCACGCGATGGTGATGCTGGCATACATGGGCGGGTCGAGCGGGCGGAACGCCAACCCGCTGCCCGCCGAGGTGTCCACGATATCCTCGAGGCTCACCACGTAACCAACCCCGCGGCGTGCGAGCAGCGCGGCGTTGAACAATAGGTTGTATGTGGCGACGATGTCCAGCTCGGCGAAGTCGTGCTTGAACCACCTGCGCATCTCCTGGCTGGCCTGGCGCGAGAAGATGAGCGGACGGTCCAGCAGGTCTTCGGCGTGAATGACATCGCGCCGGGCAAGCGGGTCGTCCTCGCGCATGAAGACGCCCCAGGTGTCGCGCGCCGGCAGCTCGAGTGTCTCGTAGCGCGAAAGGTCAGTCTGCCCGATGAACACGCCGAAGTCGATACGGCCGGTGTCCAGGCGCTCGCCTACGTCCTCGGCGTTACCGCTGAACAGCGAGAAGCGCAGGAGCGGATAGGCCTCCTGCAGCTCGGCGATCACGTCGGCGATAAGCCCCATGGCCTGTGTCTCGCCGCCGCCGATGCGCACCTCGCCGGCAAGCGTGTCGGCAGATACCAGAAACTCCGATTCCGTGCGCCCTACGAGGTCGACGATCTCCTCGGCGCGCTTACGCAGACGCATGCCCGCCTCGGTGAGCTCGATACGACGGCTGCCGCGTTCGAAGAGCTTGCAGCCCAGTTCATGCTCCAGGTCCTGCATCTGGCGCGAAAGCGAGGGCTGCGAGATGTGCAGCACGTTCGCCGCACCCGAAATGGTTCCCTCGCGGGCGACCATGAGGAAGTACTGCAGGTGGCGAAGCTCCATAGCGCGGCCTTTCTATGCGCGTTGGGCATGATATAGGCTGAATCATACCTTACTAAAACTGGATGGCGACGGGGTTGTCCGTTACAGTCTCACGACGTCCAGCAGTCGCCACGGACCGGCCCCGTGACCGTCGGGCGCCTCGCCTGTGCGGCTTTCGTCGAACGCGTAGACGCAGGTCGTGCAGTTGCCCCAGCCGGCTTTGAGGATGGGTATGGGGTCTTGGATGGCGCGCAGGAAGTTGAAGTTGGCGCCACCGTGGCCCACGGCGAGCACGGAGTCGCTGCCGGACTCGAGCATGATGCCCGTTAGGGTCTCCACCATGCGGTCGCGGACCGTGTCGGACGACTCGCCGCCGAACTGCAGATAGTAGGTCCGACAGGCTTCGGGGTCGTTTTCGGCGAGAAAATCCTGCTGGGCCTCCAGGCTGCCGTAGAACATCTCGCGTTGGCCCTTGAGGCGTGCGTAGGGAAGATCGGGTTGCCCGAGTTCCCCAAGCACCAACTCCAGCGTATCGGCTGCGCGTTCGGCGGTCGAGCAGACGATACGGTCGACACGCACGTCGCGCTCGCGTAGCTTAGCACCCATGGCGCGCGCCTGCTCGATGCCGCGCTCGGTGAGCAGCGAGTCGCACCAGCCTTGGATGCGGTGTTGCGCGTTGAACATGGTTTCGCCATGGCGCATGAGGTAGAGGGTTTTCACGGGGATGCTCCTTTCGGTTCGATATACGTCCGAGAATCGAATTTCGCTGACGATTCGTCAGCCGATTCGGTCCCTTGATCTGTTTAGTAGGCAATTTGTTCAGATATGAAGGCTTCGCCGGTGATCGCCGTTATCAAATCCTGGCGTTTTGTCGCATTGGGGAGCTGCGGTCGATCGGGCGTCCGAAGTGCTGACTGAAAGACAAACTAGAATCCTTTGTTCTGAATGATTCTTATGCCTACAATCCATTTGCATCCTTCATATCTGAACAAATTGCCTAAGTTCGGGGGGTGTCGTCGGGTTTGTGCTCCCGTTGAGCGCGGTTGGAGCTTTCGCGGCGGCGTGCGCCCGTTACAGCGCAACGATTTCGCCAGGCAACGGTGCGAGCACACGCTCGGGGTTCGTCATGTGGTCGGCAAGTTCGCGCGGGTCACCGTTGAACGTCGACCAATCCGGCGCGTCGACCGTGCCCCAGTGGATGCAGAGCAGCCGCGCGTCGGGGTAGGCGTTCGCCAGTTTAGCCGCGCCGTCAAAGGTGATATTCGTGTTCGCGACGCCGCTCTACTACTACGGCATGACGGCGCAGCTCAAAGCCGCTATCGACCGTTTCTGCTCGGAGAACTCCGTCACTACGGGACGGCATCTCAAGACGGCGCTGCTCACGGTTGCCTGGAACGCGGATCATTGGACGTTCGAGGCGCTCGTGGCGCATTACAAGACGATCGTCCGCTATCTGGACATGACCGACTGCGGCATGGTGCTCGGTTACGGCTGCGGCACGCCGGGCATGACGCGGACGAGCGAGTTTTCGCGCGCGGCATACGAGCTCGGTCGTTCGCTCTAATCGAAGGATGAGGGGCCGGTCACTTCCGGCTGGCAAGGTTGAACCCGGTCCCAACTTGTCGCCCGGGCTTGATGACGGCTCGAAGTCGTGCTATTAGTTTGTATGCAAACGGTTGCTAAGCAAACTATATGGAGGGTTTCGTGACGCCCATCGATCCCTGGGAGCGCGACATCAACTGGCAGCTCCTGATCGCGTTCAGCTATTCCAATCGAGCTATCGGCCGACTCACCCGAGCGTCGGGGCTCACCCCAGGGCAACCCAAGGTCCTGCAGTATCTCACCACGCATGATGGGTGCACGCAAAAGGAGATCGGCACGGGCTGTGCGCTCGACAAGTCGACGGTGGCGGGTCTGCTCCGCCGCATGGAGGCGGCGGGCCTTATCCACCGGGACGCGCGTGCGGACGATCGCCGTGAGGCGGCGGTGCGCCTTACGGAGGAGGGCGCCGCGGCTGCGCAGGTGGCCGCTTCGAACGCTGCGCGGGTGGACGAAATCGCGCTTCAGGGCTTCAGCGCCGCCGAGTGCGCGGAGCTGTCCGACCTGCTTGCGCGCATCATCCGTAACTTCAAGCAGCATGAGGGGGTGGCGTAGCGTGGTGATGTCGAAGAGTTCGCGCCGCGTGGGCGGCGTGAACGGCCATCTGCCCGAGCGCTACCTGTGGTTCGCCATCGGCGTCGCCATCAATTCGTTCGCCATCGCACTGATCGCCAAGGCTAATCTCGGCGTCGGCGCGATTTCATGCATCGCCTACGTCCTCGCCGAGGCGAGCGGCCTTTCGTTTGGAGCTTTCACCTTCATCGTCAACATGTTGTTCATCGTGGGCCAGGTCGTACTGTTGCGACGCGACTTCAGGCCTATCCAGTTCCTACAGGTCGTGGTGAACATCGCGTTCAGCTCGCTGATCGACGTGAGCGCGGCGCTTATGGCGGGCTTTGCGCTCGATGCCCCTCCTCTGCAAATCGCGGGGCTCGTCGTAGGATGCGTGTTGCTCGCCCTCGGCATCGCTATTGAGGTGGCGCCGAACGTCCTGTTGGTGCCGGGCGAGGGGATCGTCCGCGCGATCAACGCGGTGACGCAAAAGCCCTTCGGCTCCTGCAAGGCCACGTTCGACACCTCACTGGTGGTGATCGCGCTCGCGCTTTCCTTCGCCCTGCTCGGAGGCATCGTGGGCGTCGGCATCGGCACGGTCGTCTCCGCCCTCGTCGTGGGACGCATCGTGAACATCCTGAACCGGCATGTGCCGCTGCTCGCGCACATTGCTGGGCTCACGAGATCGGGCTTCGGCGCGCCCGAGGACGCCCTGTAATATGCAGAATAACCCCAGGGGTATTGTTGTATGTGACAAGATTGAACCCGGCCCCAACTTGTCGGTCAGGCGTGGAGCTCTTCCAGAAACAGCTGGACGGCGCGCGAGCGGGGGATGTTGCGGCGCCAAACCACGTCGATGATCGAGACGGCGGGCGGGTAGAGCAGACGGAATGACAGGCCGCTGTCGCCGCCCGTCGCAGTGAGGCCCTCGAACGTGATCATGCTGCCCACGCCCTCCTGTACGAGCGTGGTGGCGTTGAAAGACAGGTTGTAGGTCGCGACAACATCGAGACCGCGCCCGTGCTCGCCAAACCAGGAGCCCAGAGGGCCGGTCGGCCCGTCGCTTCCCCACGAGCGCTCAGGCATGATGAGCGGGGCGTCGGCGAGGTCCGCAGGCCCGATCACCTCCTGGGTCGCCAAGGAATCGGTTTCCTGCATGATGACGCCCCAGGCATCGGTATGCTGCAGGCGGATGTGTTCGTATCGGTCGTTATCGGGATGCGACATGAGCACCACGAGGTCGTCGAGCCCGTGCTCGAGCCGCTCGATTAGATCGGTCGCGATGGCGCTGTGTAAATGAAAACGCACCTGGGGATAACGCGTACGAAACCGTGCGATGAACTGTGCAATCTCTCTCATGGCGACGCTTTCGCCGGCGCCGATGTTGATGTCGCCCGCGACGATGCCCTCGTCGTGGGCGAAGTCGGCGGCGGTCCGGTCGGCGAGCCCGACGATTTCCTGGGCACGTCGCCGCAGGTACAGGCCCTGTTCAGTGGGCGTGACGCTGCGGCTGCGGCGCTCGAACAGCTCGCAGTCCAGTTCGCGTTCCAGCGCGGCGATCTGTCGCGACAGCGCCGGCTGCGTCACATGCAGCACCTCGGCGGCGCGCGACATGGTGCCGTACTCACAAACGGCGAGGTAGTAGCGCAAGGCACGAAGTTCCACGGCTTCCTCCAACCCATTACAGAACCTTATATCACGATATACAGTATAAGCAATTGTATTTCTCTTCCCGCGGGCCGAAACTAAAGCTGGGCAATACCGGGGAGGAGGCGCGGCGTGGCAGAACGCATCGTGATGCATGTCGAAGGTGCGGCCATCCCCGTCCGGCTCAACGACACCGCGGCGGCGCGCGCATTCGCCGCCCTGCTTCCCCTGAGGCTTCGCATGAGCGCCTCTGCTGTAGGCATCTGCGGCGCCGCCCCGTTTACGCTCCCCGCCGATTCCGCCCTTGTGCATCGAGGCTGGGCAAACGGCGACATCAACTACAACCCCGGCGGCGGTTGGCTCGCGGTGTTCTTCGACGACGAGGAGAACTCGGGCCGTTACGGCGATCAGCTCACCATCGGTCGAATCGAGGGCCCACTCGCGCCGCTTCGCACACTCACCGGCACCTACGACGTCCTCATCGAGGGACGCGCATAACAGGGTTCCATCCACGAAAGGAGCATCATGCAGTACACGACACTTGGCCACTCCGGTATCGAGGTCTCGAGACTTTGTTTGGGCGGTATGAGCTTCGGCAAACCGTCGCCCGAGTTCCACCAGTGGACCATCGGGTCCGACGACACGCGCGCGGTCATCAAGCGCGCACTCGATCTGGGCATCAACTTCATCGATACGGCGAATGCCTACTCGTTCGGTACAAGCGAGGAGTACATCGGCGCCGCCCTGCGCGACCTCGGTGTCGCGCGCGATCAGGTGGTGCTCGCCAGCAAGGTCTACTTCAACGAAGGCAAGCTTTCGCGCGAGGCCATCAACCGCGAAATCGACGGCACGCTCAAGCGCTTGGACACCGACTACCTCGACCTCTACATCATCCATCGCTTCGATTACGACACGCCGATCGAGGAGACCATGGAGGCGCTCGACGGTCTTGTGCGCGCCGGCAAGGTCCGCGCTCTCGGCGCGAGCGAGATGTACGCCTATCAGCTGCACAACATGCAGGTCGCAGCGGAGCGTAACGGCTGGACGCCGTTTACGAGCATGCAGTGCCACTACAACCTGCTTTATCGCGAGGACGAGCGCGAGATGATTCCCGTGTGCCGCCAGTTCGGTATGGCGCTTACGCCGTATTCGCCGATGGCGTCGGGGCACCTGTGCCGCCCCACGTGGGATTCCGAGTCCAAGCGTTCCACGACCGACACCACCATGCGCAACAAGTACGACGCGGCGCGTGACAACGACATGCAGGTCGTGGAGCGTGTAGCCGAGATGGCGGAACGTCACGGCGTCCCGATGGCGCAGGTCGCGCTCGCCTGGCACTGGGCGCGTGGTGTGGAGTCGCCCATCGTGGGCTGCTCGCGTCCCGAGCGTGTGGACGACGCCGTGGCAGCACTCGACGTGGAGCTGACGGCCGAGGACGTCGCCTACCTGGAGGAGCCCTATATCGCCCACGAGCTCGTCGGCCCCGCCGCCCGCCCGGGCGAAAAGCCCCTCGCCGGCACCACCAACCCCAACGCGGGAAAATAGGGACAGGCACTTTTTTCCCAGGACAACGCGGGAAAATGGGGGCTGTCCCAATTTTCCCATCACGTGGAAAGGATTGACGATGGCAGTGAAGCAGACGGCCGGTCGTGATCAGCTGGGCGTTGTGGCGCCCAAGTTCGCGCAGCTCAACGATGACGTGCTCTTTGGTGAGGTGTGGAGTCGCGAGGACAAGCTCCCGCTCAAGATGCGCTCGATCGTCACCGTGGTGACGCTTGTGGCGAAGGGCATGGTCGATAGCTCGTTCGAGTTCCACATGGCGAGTGCCAAGGCAAACGGTGTGACGCGCAACGAGATGGCCGAGATTATGACCCACGAGGCCTTCTATGCGGGCTGGCCCAATGCCTGGGCGGCCTTCCGCGTGCTGCTCAAGGTTTATGGGGAGGATGCGGACGACGGGTCGGGCGAGACGTTCGCCCCCATGTTCGGTATGGGCAGCCCCAACGACGCCTATGCGCAATACTTCATCGGCAACTCGTACCTCAATCCGCTGACGAATGCGGCCGAGGCGGGCGTGGGCATGTCCAACGTCACCTTCGAGCCCGGCTGCCGCAACAACTGGCACGTCCACCACGCGAGCAAGGGCGGCGGGCAGATCCTCATCTGCACCGACGGCCGAGGCTGGTATCAGGAGTGGGGGAAGGACCCGCAGGAACTCATGCCCGGCGCCGTCGTGGTGATTCCTGCCGGCGTCAAGCACTGGCACGGCGCGGCACGCGACTCGTGGTTCTCGCACATCGCCTTCGAGGCTCCGGGGGAGGATACCTCCAACGAGTGGCTCGAGCCCGTCGACGACACCCAATACCCCATGTAAAAATACCCCAGGGGTTATTTTGCATATCCCATGTCTGCTACGATGGGCGCGACGACACCGGAGGCGCCATGGATATCCCCGCGACGGAGTATTACAAGTTCTTCAACCATACGGCGTGCGAGTTCTATCCCTGCCACGACATGCCGGCAGACGAGCTCAACTGCCTGTTCTGCTTCTGCCCGCTCTACTGTCTGGGGCCTGAGTGCGGCGGCAACTTCCGTTACGTGGGCGAGGACGGCGACATCAAGGACTGCTCCGTCTGCACGCTGCCGCACCGCAAGGAGAACTACGACTACGTCATGCGGCAATTCGAACGCGTGAAGGATATCGCGAGCCGACACACGACGTAAGGATGCGGCGCCCGCCTTGCCGGAAAACGGCAACAGCGGGCGCCGCGCTTTCCTTGAACGCGTTTGTGCTTAGAATGACGCAAGCGTCTCGGGGGAGAGCCCTTCGGCCACAGCGATGGCGACATCGACCGTCGTGCGGATGTCCTCCACCGCGCAGATGGCCGTGCCCGCGTGGATGTAGCGGCATGGGATGCCCGCCACGACGCTCGGGATGTCGAGCTGGTGGAGCACGCCGCCGTTGGTGCCGCCGCCCGTGCGGACGGCGGTCTGTACGGGCAGACCGCACCGCTTGGCGACGCCCAGCACAAAGCGCTGGTAGCGCGGGTTGGTGATCATGCAGCGGTCGAAGTAACGGAACATGGGGCCCCGGCGAAGCGCCGTTTGGATCTCGTCCGCCGGCGTGAAGGTGTCGTCGGCCGGGCAGCTCTCGAACAGGAAGGCGGCCGCAGGCTTGACCTGCCGTGCCGCTGCGCCCACTCCACGCTCTCCCATCTCCTCCTGCGCGGAGATGCAGCCGATGACGTTGACGGGGAGGTCGTCGCGAGTGGCGAGCTCGCGCAGGGCGAGCAGCAGCGTGCAGACGCCGGCACGGCAGTCGAACGCCTTGCCGATGGCGATGTCGGTTACCTCGTCATAGGAGAAGTCGGTCGCAGGCACGATCGGCTCACCGATGCCGATGCCGAAGCGCTCGATGGCGTCCGTCTTGGACGTGGCCCCCACGTCGAGCGTCAGCGGCGCTGCGCCCTCGGCGGCGCTCCAGAAGTGCGGCGGCTTGACGCCGATGACGCCGCGGGCCCACGTGCCGCGTGTCGTGCGCACCCAGACATCCTGTCCGGCGAGCGTGTTGGGGGCGAAATGCCCCAGCTCCACGAAGTTCATCGTGCCACCCGCGTGGATCGACTGGACCATACCGCCGACCTCGTCGCCGTGCGCGTCGAACATGAGCGTCGGCTTGTCCGGCACGACATTGCACGGCGTGATGATGACGTCGAGCAGGCTGTTGACCTCGACGTTCGCCCAGCCGCTGCAGAACTCGCGGACGATGTCGACGACCTCGTCCTCGAAGCCCGACGGGGCTTTGGCGTTCGAGAGACGGGCGAGCAGGTCGATCAGTTCGGTGTCGGTGGTGGCCATGGGCGCTTCCTTTCGATGGCGGTTCGTCGCCCCTATTGTTCCACAACGATTTTCTCGTGGCGCGGCTGTTCCATGTAATAAAACCCCTGGGGTTATTTTGCATTACTCCTCGTGGTGGCGCCTGCTGGAGCCTTGGCCTTTGCCTTGGCCATGGTGGCCCTCTGCGCTGTGATGCCCGCTGTCGGCGGCGTCTGCGCTGGCCTGCGAAGCGTCGACTCCCTCGGCTTCCGCCAGATCGAGCAGTTCGCGCATGGTCATGCCGGACGCCTCGTCGGCGGAGATGTCCACGCCCGCATCGACGAGCTCCTGCCACACGCGGTACTTGCCGACGCCGATGCCGGCGCTCGTTGCGGCGTGGTGCTCCTCCTCGCTCGCATGCGAGCAGTGGACCTGGTCCGTTCCCGATGCGTCTAGGCACCGCGTGCCGACGTCTTCGAGCTGACTTGCCGCATGGCGGTCGTCACAGATGATGGTGACCTCGATGGCGGAGGTATCGTCGAGGTAGTCCTGCAGCGCCTGTTCGATGGAGGTCATCGCCTGCTCGTACGTGTCCCCCTGCACATCCGCCGCGGCGAGCACGCGCTCGCCGTCGTCGTTGTAGGCGCGTGTGCTCGCCACGCGGTCGAAGCGGTTGATACCCAGCTCGATCGAGGGGTTCACGTCGATCGCCACGTAGGCGTAGGGCTGCCACGCCCATGCCACGCCGCCGATACTCAAGGCAACGAGCGCCAGGCAGGCGGCCAGGGCAGCGACAAGCGGCATACGGCGATGTTTGCGCGCGGTGCGGCGCGCCGCCTTGCCGTCGATGACGGCGAGCGGCGTGGATGTGGTGGAGAAGGGGCCGGCTGCGGGTTCGCCCGCCGCTTCCGTCTGCCGCTCGGCTTCGATCCGCGCGAGCGTGCGCTCGGCGAGGCCGGCGGGCATATGCACCCGATCGAAGGCCTCATGCATCCGCTGTTCAAGCTTGTCGGTCATGACAGGGCCTCCCTCAGCTGCTTCTTGCCGCGCGAGATCCACGAGTACACGGTACCCTCCGGCATGCCGGTCATCTGCGAGATCTCGCGCGCGGTGTAGCCCTCGTAGAGGGCGAGGTACAGTTGCGTTTTCGGCGGGTCGCCCAGCGCATCCATGGCGTCGAGGATTTCGCGCAGGCCGAGCGCCGCATCATCGCCCTCGGCGCCGAGCTCCCCTTCGCGGCCCGCTTCGGTGAGCTCCTCGACCGAGCTGTTCTTGTTACGCGCGCTTTTGAGGACATCCTTGCAGGCGTTGATGGCGACGCGCAGCAACCACGCCTTTTCGTGCGCATCGCCATTGAACGGGGCGTCGTGCAGGGCGAATTTGAGAAAGACGTCCTGGAAGACGTCTTCGGCGTCGGCGGGCTGTAGATACAGGAGGCATGCACGCCACACCGCGTCGCCATGGGCGGCTACCGCCCGCTCGATGTCGGTGCTTGTGCGCACATGCCCTCCTTCAGCTGTCTCGTGATGTCATCCTATGCGGGTGCGAACCGGCCGTCGTCGACGTTTTCGGAGCGCATCGATGATCAGCGGCGACCGTGGTGCCCGCTGGCGTGATGGTTGCTGCCGTGATGGCCGCCGTTGCCGCCGGCGTTCCGGCCATGATGGTTGCCCGTCCCGTCGCACGCGCCGGATTCGTAGCCGTTGCCCGTCCCGTCGCCGCGGTTGTCGCAGATGCCGTCGTCATTGGCGTCCACATAGCACGATCCGTGTCCGGTGCGGGCGGTTCCGTAATTGTCGCACACCCCATCGCCGTCGGCGTCAACGTAGTTGGTGCCGCAGTCGTTGTGCGGGTGGTTGTCAGCTCCGCAGGTGTCGCAGATGCCGTCACCGTCGGTGTCGACGAATCCCGTGCATGCGGTCGAATCGCCTGTGTTTGCGACTGTCGAACATACGGTGCTCGCGGCTTGGCAAAGACCGTTCTGAAGGCTGCCTCCGCGACCGCCCGCATTGTCGGCGGCCAGTGCGGGGACGGCGCCGAAGATGGTCGCGCCCAGCGCGACGGCTCCCAGGGTGGTGACGATGGTGACTTTCGTGTTCTTCTTCATGATCGATCGTCCTTTCCGTCGATGTGTTTGCGAAGGTTCCCTTCACAACGGAAACGAACGACGGAGCCGATTCCTTGCATGTGAAATTGAATCATTCGAAAAACGCCTGACGTTTTTCGCATAGCGACAAGATGGTGCCAGATACAAACTTATTGCCAATTATCTGCTATTCGGATTCTGCATGAAACACTATTAAACATAGGTATTTGAAATGCCTGCTTTGCGCCCCGACAATGAAGACGAACCGGCATAGTCGCAGAAAGGGGCACATATGCAGAACGCAGAGCTTACGCTGACGCAAGAATGGGACAAGACGTTTTCGCGGTCGGAGCGCGTCGACCACGGCAAGGTGACGTTCCGCAACCGTTACGGCATCACGCTGGCGGCGGATCTGTACAAGCCGAAGGATGCGCCGGCCGACGCCGAACTCGCCGCCATCGCCGTGTGCGGGCCCTTCGGCGCGGTCAAGGAGCAGTGCGCCGGCCTGTACGCCCAGACCATGGCGGAGCGCGGTTTTATCACCATCGCTTTCGACCCGTCGTTTACCGGCGAGTCGGGCGGCGAGCCTCGCTACATGGCGAGTCCCGACATCAACACCGAGGATTTCCTCGCGGCCGTCGACTACCTGAGCTGCCGTGAGGATGTCGACTCCGAGCGCATCGGCATCATCGGTATCTGCGGTTGGGGCGGCATGGCCATCAACGCCGCAGCCCTCGACCCGCGTATCCACGCGACGGTCGCCTCCACGATGTACGACATGTCGCGCATCAACGCCAAGGGGTACTTCGACGAGGCGGACAGCGCGGAAGCTCGCCAGGCTCAGCGCCGCGCCCTCGCCGACCAGCGCACGCGCGATTACGCGGCAGGCGTCTACGACCGC
The DNA here is from genome assembly GCA_964602045.1 of uncultured Collinsella sp. Taxonomy (GTDB): domain Bacteria; phylum Actinomycetota; class Coriobacteriia; order Coriobacteriales; family Coriobacteriaceae; genus Collinsella. The sequence goes on from CAZRPL010000010.1 coordinate 31,708, forward strand.
GCCGGTGGTGTCGTCGACCCGCTGCCCGAGGATGCAACGTTCTTCGTCAAGGATTACCACGACTATTACAAGACGTCACGTGGATATCATCCGCGTTCGCTCAACTCCAACGAGGGCTGGAACGCCATCGGCACGCAAAGCTTCCTGAACCAGCCGATTCTCGCCTACGCGGACGAGATCGAGGCCGCCGTCATGGTGCTCCACGGCGATGCGGCGCACTCCTGCTACATGGGCAAGGATGCGTTCGCCCAACTCAAAGGCGACAATAAAGAACTCGTGCTCGTGCCGGGCGCGGTTCACACCGATCTGTACGACGGTGGTGGCAAGAACGCCATCCCCTGGGACACGATCCAGGCCTTCTTCGAGCGCTATCTGGCCTAGCGGCAAGTTTGTGCCTGGCACCATCCTGTCGAATTGCGGCAAGTTGGTGCCAGGTTCATTCTTGTCGCGTCGGATCGGCTCGCCCGACAAGTTGTACCTGGCACCATCTTGTCGGTCAGCTTGACTTGAGCTGACGCTCGCAGAACTCCTTAAGGGGCGGCAGACCCTCGGTGATGCTCTCCCAGAGGATATCGGTGTCTACGCTGGTGTATGCGTGCGCGATGATATTTCGGAACCCGCGTATCTCGTGCCAGGCGATGTCGCCGCGCTGTTCGATAAACTCGTCTGACAGGTCGGTGACGAATTCCCCCATCTGCTGGATGTAGAATGCGCATCCGTCGCGATAGAGTTCCTCCTCATCGAACTGCTCGCGCGTGGGGAAGAACCTCGCTTTGATGTCTTCGGCTTTGCGGCAATATCTGAGAATCTGCTCGAGTGCGTTTCGTTCTTTATCGTTCATAGAGCAGCACCTGGTCCTGTTGGATGTTCTGGCGAAAACCCTCGTCAAGGGAATCCAAGGTTACAACATCGACTGTCGTTTGGAGTTCGTGCTCGAGCTCATCGAGAAAACCTCCCAGCGCAAGTCCCCGCATGGAACCCTTATCAACGAGGATGTCGACATCGCTATCCGGGTTCGCCTCACCGCGGGCGTAAGAGCCGAACAGCCACACGCGTGCGGCGCCGTAGCGTTTTGCGACTTCAGTGACGGTCCGTTTGATGCGCCCGAGGGCAAGCGTGTTCCGCGCACTTTGCGGTACCTGCACGGCAAAGGGGAGGCCTTTGTTCAAGACGATTTGCGCGTATAGGGCGGCAATCGCAGCGGAGGGGCTGAGCCCCAGCGCACGGAGAATGGCGTCTGCCTGCTGTTTCGTATCGCTGTCGATGCGTGCGCTAACGGTGGTAAACGTACCCATGGTTCCTCCGTAATAATATCTATTACAATGTAATAATACCTGAAGCAAGAGTCGGCCTAATGACAAGTTGGTGCCAGGTTCATTCTTGTCGCGTCGGATCGGCTCGCCCGACAAGTTGTACCTGGCACCATCTGGTCGCGCTTAGAAAATCTTATATATGGAGACTTAGATTTAGGTATAGCTGCAGCAAAAACGGTAACAATACCTCTCGAACAGACGAATGCCGTCCCGCAGGGCGGCAGGCAGACCGCGTGGGAAAAAAAGTGACTGTCCCTATTTTCCCACCCCAGGAGAGGTGAGGCATATGAGGATCGAGAAACTGGCCGTGACGTCGCGCGAGGCGCTGCAGGCGGCCATCGGCATCGCGAGCGATGCCCAGGCGGGCGCGGTGGAGCCCATCCACCTGCTGTCCGCGCTGCTCACGGGCGGCGAGCGCAACATCTCCGTCATCATCGAGCGCATCGGCGCCGACCCCGCGCAGCTCGCGCGCGCCACGGCCGACGCCATCGAGCGCGCCCCGAAGGTCTCCGGCGACGGCGCCGAGATGGGCCTGTCGCGCGACCTCGTGCGCACGCTCGAGCGCGCCGAGAAGCGCGCGACCAAGATGCAGGACAACTTCGTGGTGACCGAGCACCTGCTCATGGCGCTGGCAGAGGACAAGGGCGCCGCGGGCCAGGTCCTCAAGGCGGCGGGCGTCACGCCCGAGCGCATCGAGGAGGTCTACCAGGAGCTCCGCGGCGACGACCGCGTCAAGACCGCCGAGGACAAGACGCAGTTCGAGGCGCTGGAGCAGTACGGCCGCAACATCTGCGACCTCGCGCGCGCCGGCAAGCTCGACCCGGTCATCGGCCGTACCGACGAGATCCGCCGCACCATCCAGGTGCTCTCGCGCCGCACCAAGAACAACCCCGTGCTCATCGGTGAGCCCGGCGTGGGCAAGACCGCCATCGTCGAGGGCATCGCCCAGCGCATCGTGGCGGGCGACGTGCCCAGCACGCTAAAGGACCGTGACCTCATCGAGCTCGACATGAGCGCGCTTGTGGCCGGCGCCAAGTACCGCGGCGAGTTCGAGGACCGCCTGAAGGCCGTGCTCAAGGAAGTCGAGAAGTCCGAGGGCCGCGTCATCCTGTTCATCGACGAGCTCCACACCATCGTGGGCGCGGGCGCGACCGAGGGCTCCATGGACGCCGGCAACATCTTGAAGCCGGCGCTCGCCCGCGGCGACCTGCACGCCATCGGCGCCACGACGCTCGACGAGTACCGCAAGTACATCGAGAAGGACGCCGCCCTGGCCCGTCGTTTCCAGACGGTCATGGTGGGGGAGCCCTCCGTTGAGGACACCATCTCCATCCTGCGTGGCCTGAAGGAGAAGTACGAGATCTACCACGGCGTGCACATCACCGACGGCGCGCTCGTGGCGGCGGCCGACCTGTCCGACCGCTACATCGCCGACCGCTTCCTGCCCGACAAGGCCATCGACCTGGTGGACGAGGCCGCGTCCCGCCTGCGCATGGAGCTCGACTCCATGCCGGTCGAGATCGACCAGACCCAGCGCAAGCTCACCCAGATGCAGATCGAGGAGCAGGCGCTCATGAAGGAGACCGACGAGGCCTCCGCCGAGCGTCTGGAGACCCTGCGCCAGGAGATCGTCGAGGTCCAGGAGAAGCTGAACATCCAGAAGGCCGGCTGGCTCAACCAGAAGAACGCCATCGACCGCGTGCAGGGCCTGAAGGCCCAGCTCGACCAGGCAAAGAGCGAGGAGGAGCGCGCCACGCGCGACGGCGACCTCGCCCGCGCCTCGGAGCTGCGCTTCTCGGTGATCCCGAGCCTGGAGCAGCGGGTGCGCGACGGCGAGGCCGAGATCGAGGCGCAAAAGACCGAGGGCGGCCTGCAGGAGCAGGTGACCTTCGACGAGATCGCCGAGGTCGTCTCCGCATGGACCGGCGTGCCCGTATCCAAGATGATGCAGGGCGAGATCGAGAAGCTCCGCGACCTGGAGGGCGAGCTGCACAAGCGCGTCATCGGCCAGGACGAGGCCGTGCGTGCCGTCGCCGCGGCCGTTCGCCGCAGTCGTGCGGGCCTGGCGGACCCCGACAAGCCCATCGGAAGCTTCTTCTTCCTGGGCCCCACCGGCGTGGGCAAGACCGAGCTCGCCAAGGCGCTCGCCACGTGCCTGTTCGACGACGAGCGCGCGCTCGTGCGCATCGACATGTCCGAGTACATGGAGAAGTTCAGCGTCCAGCGCCTGATCGGCGCGCCTCCGGGATACGTGGGCTACGACGAGGGAGGTCAGCTCACCGAGGCCGTGCGCCGTCGTCCGTACAGCGTCATCCTGCTCGACGAGATGGAGAAGGCGCATCCCGATGTGTTCAACGTCCTGCTGCAGGTGCTCGACGATGGCCGTCTGACCGACGGCCAGGGCCGCGTGGTGAGCTTCAAGAACACGATCGTCATCATGACGTCGAACGTGGGTTCCAGCGCGATTGCAGAGCTTTCCGGCAAGGACGACGAGGCCATGAAGCGCGAGGTCGACGAGGCCATGCGCCAGACGTTCAGGCCCGAGTTCCTGAACCGTATCGACGATATCGTCGTGTTCCACCCGCTCGGCATGGACCAGATCGGCAAGATCGTGGATATCCAGCTCGCCGACGTCCGCGCGCGCCTGGCCAAGGAGCGCATGACGCTCGACATCGCGCCGAGCGCCAAGCAGATGCTCGCCGTGGGCGGCCTCGACCCGGTCTTCGGCGCGCGTCCGCTCAAGCGCCTGATCCAGACCGAGGTCGTGGACACCATCGCCGAGGCCATCATCGACGGCCGCGTGCGCGAGGGCGACCGGATCTTGGTCGACGTCGATACCGACGGCACGTTCTTCGTGGTGCAGGATGCCACGGGCCCTGCCCCGACCTACGAGGTTCCCGACGGGGAGTAGCGCGCAGGCGGCAGCGCTTCTGGGCGGCGGTCCCGGTGGTTTCGGGGCCGCCGCCCTCGTTTTTACGTCTGCAACCCCCTGAGCCGCCTGCGGGGCCGGGCGCCTAGCGTTCCTGCGCCTGCTGGACGAGCTCGAAGAAGCGCTCGAAGATCATCTCGAACACATAGTGGAACATCAATCGGCTGTCGAGGTCCATGCCGCCATAGCGGATCTGCTTCTCCACGGTGAACAGGGGGAAGTCCGCGAGCTTGGACAGCGAGTTCTTGGACAGTCCCGTCATGGTCACGATCGTGCAGCCGCGGCTCTTGGCGATGGAGGTCGCCTCGATGGAGACCTCCGTCTCGCCGCTGATGGACACGCTGAACACCAGGTCGTTTTGCCCCAGCTGCTCGGCATGGTGCCGCATGACGTGGCGCTCGCTCAGCGTGTCGGTGTTCTTGCCCATGACACGGAGCTTCTCCTCCATCTCGAGGCAGGGGAACTTCGAGAGTCCCGAGCAGAAGAAGACGATGCGCTCGGCGCGCTCGACGGCACGTGCGACCTCCTCGACGGCCTGCTCGCGCACGAGGTCCTTGGTCTGGATGATCTGCAGGTCGAGCGGGATGGTCTCGATGGCGTAGCGGTTGCGCTCGAGCGAGATGAGGTAGGAGTGCTTGAGGTCGGTGAAGCCCGTGAAGCCCAGCTTGTGGGCGAGGCGCACGATGGTGTTGGGCGCCACGAAGAAGTGCGCCGCGATGCCCTTCGACGTCGCCTGCTCGAGGTCCCCGCGAAGCGAGATGATGTAGCGGAGGATCTGGGATTCCAAGTCGTTGAGATGCTTCTCGCCCGATTTGACGTGTTCGTAAAACGAGTCCCGCACGGCAGCGACACCTCCCCGTCAGCTTTTCAAACATCGTAATATCCCATGGCTCGAGGCTTTTCCGGGGTCAATCGTCCGCAAACGGTCGCATCTCGTTCGCCAGCGGTACCTCGGCCCGCGTGTCGCGCGACACGGGTTCGTGTCGTGCGCTATCCCGTGTGTCACGCAGCCGTTTCCCCTGCTCAGGATCATGGTGCGCTCGTGCGCGTAGCACAATATGGGCAACGGGAGGGACGCGGGCACGGTGGCCGCGGAACCGCATCGCGCTCCCCCGCGCAGCGTCAGTTGACTCTAGTTTCGGGGAGTGGTTCTCATGAAAGACAAGCTCAACATCGTTCTCATCGGCGGGGGCTCCACGTGGTGCCCGGGCATCCTGAAGGCGCTCACCAAGCATCTCGATATCTTCCCGCTGAACCGCGTGTGCCTGTACGACATCGACGCCGAGCGCCAGGAGCCCATCGGCGAGTTCGGCAAGGTCCTGTTCGCCGAGGAGGCGCCCGACGTCGAGTTCATCTACACCACCGACAAGGACGTCGCCTATACCGATATCGACTTCGCCCTGTGCCAGATCCGCACCGGCGGCTACGAGATGCGCAGCAAGGACGAGAAGATCCCCCTGTCCATGGGTATCATCGGCCAGGAGACGGTCGGTCCCGGCGGCATGGCGTACGGCATGCGCTCCATGAGCGACATGGTCGAGATCGTGAACGACGTGCGCGAGCGGAGCCCGGAGGCGTGGATCATCAACTACACCAACCCGGCGGCGATCGTGGCCTACGGCCTGGACCGCATCTTCCCGGACGAGAAGCGCGTGCTCAACATCTGCGACCAGCCGGTCAACCTGCTGCGATCCTACGGCCGCCTGCTCGGTCGCGACATGGGCGATGTCGAGCCCGTGTACTTCGGCCTCAACCACTTCGGCTGGTTCACGCACCTCTACGACAAGGAGGGCAACGACCTCGTCCCGCTGGTGAAGGAGTACACCGCCAAGAACGGCTTTCTGCCTGCCGACGCCGAGCAGCGCGACCAGTCCTGGCTCGACACCTACGCCATGGTGAAGGACATGCTGGCCGACTTCCCCGACTACCTGCCCAACACCTACCTGCAGTACTACCTGTACCCCGAGTACAAGCTGGCCCACCTCGATCCGGACTACACCCGCTCCGACGAGGTCATCAACGGCCGCGAGAAGCGCGTGTTCGCCGAGTGCCGCCGCGTCGCCGAGGCGGGTACCGCCAAGGGGTCGTCGGTCGTGCAGAACGATGCGCACGGCGACATGATCGTCGAGGTCTCCTCGGCCATCTACCGCAACACCCGCAAGACCTTCATCGTCATGGTCCGCAACGACGGGATCATCGAGGGCATGCCTGACGACGCCATGGTCGAGGTCGCCGCGAGCGTGGGCAAAAACGGCCCCGACCCTTACGCCGTGGGCAAGATCGGCACGTTCTACCGCGGCCTCATGGAGAACCAGTACGCCTACGAGCGCCTCATGGTCGAGGCCTGGATGGAGGGGTCCTACGAGAAGGCGCTGCAGGCGCTGACCCTCAACCGCCTGGTGGGCGACGCCAAGAAGGCCCGCAAGGTGCTCGATGCGCTCATCGAGGCCAACAAGGGCTACTGGCCCGAGCTTCGCTAGCGAACCGACGCCGAGCGGCGCGTCGCGGGCGGATGGCAGGGGACCGTCCGCGGCGCGCCCGCTCGGCGCCGCGCTGTAACCGTCCGCGGGGGCACGGGGGCCGCATCCCGCCGCGCTCCCGACGATAGAGGGGACTGAATATGAACAAAGATGAATTGCTGGCGAAGTTCCAGCGTCTGGGCAAGGTCCTGATGACGCCCGTTTTGATCTTGCCTATCGCGGGCATCCTGCAGGGCTTCGGCAACGCCTTCACGAGCCCCATGCTGCTCGAGTACGCGCCATGGCTGGGGACCCCGGCGATCGCCATCTTCTTCTCGATCCTGAAGGCGGCCGCGGGCGTCGTGATGAGCAACATCCCGCTTATCTTCGCCGTGTGTCTGGCCTATGGGTTCGCCAAGGGGGAGAGGGCCACGGCGGCGCTGTGCGGCATGATCGGCTACATGACGCTCAACGCCGTGATGGGCACGTTCCTGACGGCGATCGGCACCATCGACCCGGAGAACCTGGCTACCGGCCAGAGCACCATCCTGGGCACGGTCACGCTCGATACCGGCGTGATCGGAGGCCTTCTGGTCGGTGCGCTCGTCGCCTACCTGCATAATCGCTTCTACAAGATCGAGCTGCCGGCCGCGCTGTCCATCTTCAACGGCGTGAAGTTCATCCCGGCGGTCACGATTGTGGGGTGCAGCGTGCTCGCGCTGGTGCTCTCGCTCGTGTTCCCGCTCGTCCAGACGGCTCTGGGGGCGCTTTCCGACTTCATCCGCGCCACCGGCGTGTTCGGGTCGTTCGTCTACGGCGCCGGCGAGCGCCTGCTGCTGCCCTTCGGCCTGCATCACTTCGTGTACCTGCCGTTCTTCTTCACCTCGCTCGGCGGTACCGAGGTCATCGATGGCGAGACCGTCTCCGGCGCCGTGAACATCTACAGCGCCATCTTGGGTTCCGCCGCCACCCCGTTCGATATCGACGTGAGCCGCTTCGTCATGAACGGCAAGGTCATCTTCGCCATGTTCGGCCTTCCCGGCGCCGCGCTCGCCTTCTACAAGACGGCGCTGCCCGAGAACAGGAAGAAGACCGGCGCCCTCATGATCGCGCTCGTCATCCCGTGCGTGCTGTCCGGCATCACCGAGCCGCTCGAGTACTCGTTCCTGTTCATCGCGCCGGTGCTCTACCTGGTCCACGCCATCATGGCGGGCCTTGCGTACGCGTTCACGTTCCTGCTGGACTTCAACGTCGCCGGCTCCGCGACGTTCGGCGGCCCGTTGCTGTCGCTGATCTTCAACGGCATCCTGGGGGCCGGCAAGGGATCCGGCTGGATGTCGATCCTCATCCTCGGCCCGATCTGGTTCGCGACGTACTTCTTCGTCTTCAAGGCGCTCATCAAGCGCATGGACCTCAAGACCCCGGGGCGGGAGCTTCCCGATGAGGGAGCCGAGGACGCCAAGGCCGAGAAGGCGCCCGTGGGCGAGCTCATCCCGCTCATCATCGAGGCTGTCGGCGGCGCCGATAACATCAAGAGCGCAGAGGCGTGCTTCACCCGTCTGCGCCTGCAGCTGAACGACTGCAGCAAGGTGGCCGACGACAAGGTGTTCACCGATGAGCTCGAGGCGCGTGGCATCGTGCATGTCGCCGGCGGCGTGCAGATCGTGTACGGCATGATGGCTGCGAACTACGCCACGCAGATGCGCGAGGCGCTCGGCATGGAGTAGCCGCGAGGCGGCAGGGAAGGTCCTGCAGTCAGACATCGGAGATGGGGGCGACGCGGCCCACGGGGCGCGCCGCCCCCTTCTCTGTGCGACAATGGGGCGGATGTGGATACGCTGGGCGAAGGAGGCATCATGCCCGACGACGAGAAGCGCCCCCAGGCGCGGCGGGAGAAGGGTCCCGAGCCGCGCGACCCGTTCATCCGGGCGGAGAACGAGGACGACGACGGCTACGACCCCTATTCGGACCGTCGACCGGAACCCGAGCCGCTGTTCGAGCGCGACCCGTGGGGTTAGCTGTTCAGTGCCAAGACGTTGTTTACGCCCCGAGGGTGACAAATAGGGATGGCTCCCGCATGCTGTGTCCCAAAAGGGGCCAGTCCCCTTTTGGGACATTTTGTTGAGCGAGAGGAGGCCTTCATGGCTCAACCGGAGGAGAAGGACCGCGCGGCGGCGCAGCGTCGCCCGAAGACGTCGGACGATCCGTTTATCCGTGCGGAGAACGAGGACGACGACGGCTACGATCCCTATTCCGATCGGCGCCCAGATCCGGAGCCGCTGTTCGAGCGCGATCCGTGGGGATAGATGGCAGGTTGCCGCCGCTAGGGTCGTCGTAGCAGGCTACAATAACTAAGCCGATTCGTTCGAATCCGATTGCGTCGCGTGCGCGTCGTCGCGTCGCATCATGGAAGGAGACCTATGTCCTCGTTGTGCAAGACCGTCAAGGTCATCGCGCTCATCATGCTCGTGCTGGGCGTGCTGTCCATCATCTTCGGCGCCGTGATGTTCATGAACGCCGGCGCGCTCGATACCGCCGATGGCGGTGCCGCCGCGGCCCAGACCGCCGGTATCATCATGATCGCGACCGGTGTGTTCTACCTGATCGCCGGCATCTCCGGTGCGCTCGGTGCGAACAACCCCTCGAGGCTCGGTACGTTCATCGTGCTGTGCGTTGTCATCATGCTCGTCAACGTTGCCGGCGTGGTGCTGGTTCTGACGGGCGGCTCCGGTTCCCCCGTGTACAACATCGCGTATGCGGTCGTGGCGCTGATCGCCGCGGTGTGCGCGGCTCGCGCCAAGAAGGATGCGGCGGACCGCCTGCTCTAAGGCATGGAGATTCGCATCGGGCCGATGGGCCGATGGGCGTTCTGCTAGAATGCTCACTACTTGCCTCCGTAGCTCAGGGGATAGAGCACCGCTCTCCTAAAGCGGGTGTCGACGGTTCGAATCCGCCCGGGGGCACCAGCAAGCAAGACGGCGTCGCAGCTGCGGCGCCGTTTCTGGTTTGTACGGCTCGCGGCGGATTCGAACCCGCTGGGGTCGCGAGGCTGTGCAAACGCGTGAGCGTTTGCCAGCGAGCGTGCGAGGGCGCGCGAGCGCCCGAAGCTGCGGACGGCGCAGCCGGACGCGAATCCGCCCGGGGACACCAGGGAACAAGACGGCGTCGCAGCTGCGGCGCCGTTTCTGGTTTGTGCGCCTGCCCGCGGATTCGGGCCGTCGGCGCCCGCGTCACCGATTTCCCTGCGGGTGTCGTTTTCGAATCCGCCCGGGGACACCAGGGAACAAGACGGCATCGCAGCTGCGGCGCCGTTTTCGGTTTGTGGGGGGCTGCCCGCGGACTCGGGCCGCCGACATTCGCATCGCTAGTCTCCTCGTAGGCATCATTTTGGCTCGGGGTGCCTTTTCCTTGCTTGAGAGTTTGCTTTTGGTCACGCATGGACGATTACTGTCATCGCAGGCTGACGGATGGCGATATTCAGGGTGGTTGAGCTGGCGGCAAGCAATATGCTTTCGCGAGGTTCGGCTGCCGGCTGCGCGGCGATTTGCAAAATGCAATATAAGATATCAATTCATATTATATCGACTGACGATCCCGATGAGGCGCTCGTGGGTGAGCGCCTCCATCCTGTCAGGAATCGTTCGTTGATGACCATTTGCCCCAAAACGAAGTTTCCCGTCCGGTTAAGTCGGGTTTAACGATACATATTCCGGGTGTATTCCGCCAAATAATGAATAACGGGCGAGCGCTCGTTTCGAGATGTCGCAATTACGAAAGCAATCCCAAGATGAACTCTAGGATAAGCCATAGTCCGATGCCCAGAGCGATATATGCCGCGAACGACCGTGGGCGCCCGGAGCGCTTCGGCAACGTTCCGCGCTCGATATACTCGGCAACCTCTCGCGCGCACCGCAGTCCAAGGTCGCGCTCCACCGCAAAGGCTCGCCACGAAAACCAAATCGCCGGCGGCATCAGAGCGCACGCGAACCAAAGGGACGCTGCTGTCCCGTGCATGAATTCGAGCAGGATTACCGCGGGCACGAATAGGGAAAGCCCTACGTAGATCGTCATAAGCTCGCGACGGGTGTCGCCGCCGCGCTCGACCATGCGCCGCATCTCGGGTTCTCCCAGCAGTTCGGGCAGCGTTGTCTCGAGCGCGCGGGTCATCTCGGCGAGACTCTGCACGTCGATCAGGGTTTTACCCCGTTCCCAATTTGATACCGTTTGCCGTGACACGTGAAGCGCTTCGGCGAGGGCCTCTTGGGATACACCGCGTTTCGTGCGCACATCGCGAATGCGGGCTCCGATCGTCGCCTTGTCGTATTCGAATTCACGCGTATTTCTGTTCATGGACGCCCCCAGTTCGTGCTCTACGAATCAAGTATGACTGCCGCCGCTCGCGTCGTCTGTCAAATGTCTTTGACGTTGGCCCGAAATCCGCCTTGTGTCATGATGGACGAAGCGGGGGTGCGCAGTTTCGCCCACGTGAAGGAACGGGCGCTCGCTATCATAAAGAGCGCGTATCGTGGTATAAGTTCCAATCAGATGCCCTCCGGCACAGCGAACGATACAAAGGAGCGTCGTCGTGGCCAACAAGGTGACATTGAAGCAGATCGCGCGGGAGGTGGGTCTGTCGCCCGCGTCCGTGTCGCTCGTGCTCAACAACCGGCCCTGCCGTATCTCCGAGGAGAACCGCCGTCGCATCAAAGAGGTCGCGGCGCGCGAGCACTACATCCCCAACCAGATCGCCCGCAGCCTGGTCACGCAGCAGTCCAAGACGCTCGGCCTGATCGTGCCCAACATCGAGAGCCGCTTCTTCTCGTCGTTGGCCAAAAACCTCGAGCAGCGCTGCCGCGCCGAGGGCTACGCGCTGTTCATCACCAATTCCGACGGTCTCGCCGAAAACGACCTCGAGCTGCTCAACCTGCTGGTGACCCGCGGCGTCGACGGCATCTTCCTCGTCGTCAGCGATGAGGCGCCCGACGATCGCGCCCTGTTCGACGAGCTGTCGAACCTCACCATCCCCTACGTCATGGTCGACCGCGTGATGGACGAGCTGTCGTGCGACAAGGTCATGTTCGACCACGAGCTGGGCGGCTACATGGCTACGCGCTATCTGCTCCAGCAGGGGCATCGTCGCATCTCGTGCATGGTGAACGCAGCCAAGACCGTCACCGGCCGCAAACGCCTGCGCGGCTACCTGCGCGCGCTGCGCGAGGTGGGGCTTGAGCCCGATATGTCGCTCGTCGTCGAGAGCGAGTACTACATCTCGAGCGCCTACGAGGCAGCGACCGAGGTGGTCGCCTCCGACGCGACCGCGGTGTTCGCGAGCTCGGACAATATCACGCTCGGCCTGCTCAAGCGCCTGCACGAGATGGGCAAGCATGTGCCGGACGACTATTCGCTCGTGAGCTATGACAACAGCGCGGCGGACGCCCTGTTCGAGCCGTCGCTGACGTCGATCGAGCAGAACGTCGGCGAGCTGTCCCATCATGCGGTGGGTCTGATGATGCGCCGCCTGGCGAACCCGTCGAGCGATCCGGTGGAGCGCGTGCTCAAGCCGCATCTCGTCATCAAGGAGAGCGTGGCGCCGCTCGCTGAGCGCCAAGGCGTCGGCGTGCGCTGAACCGACGCGCCGCCAGTCGATTTCACTGATGATTTCCGCTTTGTCCGCTCGCGGCAAACGGTAGCTATTCGGCCGCGAACGGCAACGGACGTGTGCCCGATGAACGGACGGTTGAAGGCCCCGCGCGGGAGCTTTGAATCTCCGCTATGCGCCGCGGTCGGATGCGTCAATTGTAAAATCCCAGTTAATTAACCGTATAGGAGGCCCCGGGATGGGTGTGTGCCCGCTGCGGCTCGGCGCATGCGCCCCACGCGATCGCTCCTTACCGAGCGATAACCAAAACTTTTCCCAAAGATAAAACGTTTTTTCACGATGCTAAAACGTTTTACCACTTATACTGCAAGCTGATGCTCGTGACAGGTGCGCACCGGAGGGTCCGTCCGCACTCCCAAACCCGGACGGCACCAAGAGGCGCGGAACCCCTGCCTGCGCTTCGCTACTGTCGGTTCGCGCCTGTCCGCATCGAGTTTGTGCTGAATCGCCGGGCATACCGCCCAGCGTGATGAAAAGGAGGAGCACATGTCCAACCCCGTGATCGGAACTCCGTGGAAGAAGCTCAACACTCCCGTGAGTGCCGAGTCTCTCGCCGGTGTCGAGAAGTACTGGCGTTGCGCCAACTACCTCTCCGTCGGCCAGATCTATCTGCGTTCCAACCCGCTCATGAAGAAGGACTGGGTGGACGAGAAGACCGGTGAGACCCGTGACTTCGGTCGTCCCGACGTCAAGCACCGCCTCGTCGGCCACTGGGGCACCACCCCGGGCATCAACTTCCTGTTCGGCCACGTGAACCGCCTCATCGCCGATCACCAGCAGAACACCGTGTTCCTCATGGGCCCCGGTCACGGCGGCCCGGCCGGTACCGCGCAGTCCCTGCTCGACGGCACCTACCGCGAGATCCGTCCCGACATCACCGATGACGAGGCCGGTCTGCAGAAGTTCTTCCGCCAGTTCTCCTATCCCGGCGGCATCCCCAGCCACTTCGCTCCCGAGACCCCCGGCTCCATCCACGAGGGCGGCGAGCTCGGCTACACGCTGTCCCACGCCTTCGGCGCCGTCATGGACAACCCGAGTCTGCTCGCGGTCGCCGTGGTGGGCGACGGCGAGGCCGAGACCGCGGCGCTGGCCACCTCTTGGCAGTCCAACAAGCTCGTGAACCCCAAGACCGACGGCATCGTGCTGCCGATCCTGCACCTCAACGGCTACAAGATCGCCAACCCGACCATCCTCGCCCGCATCTCCGACGAGGAGCTCACCAAGTTCTTCGAGGGCATGGGCTACAAGCCGCACTTCTTCATGGCCGGCTTCGACAACGAGCCGCACATGTCGATCCACGCCCGCTTCGCCAACCTGCTCGAGGAGGTCTTCGACGAGATCTGCGACATCAAGGTCAAGGCCGAGACCGGCGTCGAGACCCGTCCCGTCTACCCGATGATCATCTTCCGCACGCCCAAGGGCTGGACGTGCCCCAAGCACATCGACGGCAAGAAGACCGAGGACTCCTGGCGTGCCCACCAGGTGCCGCTGGCGAGTGCCAAGGACACCCACGAGCACTTCCGCGTCCTGCGCGCCTGGCTGCGCTCCTACAACCCCGAGGAGCTCTTCACGCCCGAGGGTCAGGTCCGTCCGGAGGTGACCGCCTTCATGCCCGCCGGCGACCTGCGTATCGGCGCCAACCCCAACGCCAACGGCGGTAAGGTCCGTCGCGACCTCGTGCTGCCCGACATCCACGCCCATGAGGTGCCGGTCGCCGAGAAGGGTCACGGCTGGGGCTCCACCGAGGCCGCCCGCGTCTTCGGTGCCTACACAGCCGACGTGCTGGCCGCCAACGACGACTTCCGCATCTTCGGCCCGGACGAGACCGCGTCGAACCGCCTGCAGGACGCCTACAAGGTGACCAAGAAGCAGTGGGAGGCCGGCTATCACGCCGACGCCGACAACGATGAGCTGCTGGCCACCTCCGGCAAGGTCATCGAGCAGCTCTCCGAGCATCAGTGCGAGGGCTTCCTCGAGGCCTACCTGCTCACCGGCCGTCATGGCGTGTGGAGCACCTACGAGAGCTTCGTGCACGTGGTCGACTCCATGGTCAACCAGCACTGCAAGTGGCTCGAGGCCACCGTGCGCGAGATCCCGTGGCGCGAGCCGATCGCCGGCCTCAACATCCTGCTGACCAGCCACGTGTGGCGTCAGGACCACAACGGCTTCTCGCACCAGGACCCCGGCTTCATCGACCTGCTGCTCAACAAGGCCAACGACACGCACATCGTGAACGCCTACTATCCGTGCGACGCCAACATGGCCCTGGCCGTGGCCGAGCGCGCCTACCAGTCCACCAACTGCGTGAACGCTATCTTCTGCGGAAAGCAGCCCGCCCCGACCTTCATCACCGTCGACGAGGCCAAGGCCGAGCTCGAGGAGGGTCTGGCCGTCTGGGATTGGGCCAGCACCGCTGACAGCCTCGAGGATGCCGACCTGGTGATCGCCTCCTGCGGCGACGTGCCCACCATGGAGGCCCTGGCCGCGACCGACCTGCTGAAGAAGCTCGGCGTCAAGGTGTGGTTCGTGAACGTCGTCGACCTGCTCAAGATCCAGAGCCTCGCCGACAACGATCAGGCCATCTCCGACGAGCGCTTCTGCGAGTTCTTCGGCGACGGCGACAAGCCGGTGCTGTTCTGCTTCCATGCTTACGAGGGCACCATCCACCGTGTCCTGTGGGATCGCCCGGGCGTCAAGTCCTTCCGCGTGCACGGCTACGAGGAGAAGGGCTCCACGACCACCCCGTTCGATATGCTGCGCCTCAACAACATGGACCGCTGGGCCCTGGCTGCCGACGCGCTGCGTCTGGTCGACGGTGACAAGTTCGCCGACCAGATCGATGCGTGGGAGGACTTCCGCGTCGAGGCGTTCCACTTCGCCGTGGACGAGGGCTTCGATCACCCCGACTTCACCAATTGGGTCTGGCCCGACGCCGCCGCCGCGACCGATGCCGAGCTCTCCGCGACCCAGATGACCGCTGGCGACAACGAGTAAGTCCGCAACGGCTTCAAGCTCGCTTGACGAAAAGCGCTCCGGAGCAATCCGGGGCGCTTTTTGCGTGCCGCTGACATACGGTTGCACTCCAGTGTGCTAAAGTACCGCAATACCTGTCCCGGGACGATACGATGTCCCAAAAGGGGCCAGGAGAAAATTGGGACATCGGAGCGAGCAGTCGACGAAAGGGGCTTTGCCATGACCACCACGCCGTGGGGATTCAGGGACATCCTGCCCGAGGAGGCGCAGGCGCGCGAGGACATCGCGCTCACGGTGAAAGGCCGCCTCAAGGCCCATGGCTACCTGCCGGTCGAGACCCCGTTGCTCGAGAGCCGTGCCGCCCTGGAGGGCGGTGGCCGCCTGACCGACTCGCCGTTCAAGCTGTTCGATGACGACGGCCGCTTCCTCATGGTGCGCCCTGACAACACGCTGCCGATCGTGCGCCTCGTGTCGTCGCGGATGTGCGCGGCCGATCTTCCGCTCCGCCTGCGTTACGAGGCGCCCGTGGTGCGCGGCGCCGCGCGCAACTCCGGTACGTCGCGCCAGTTCACCCAGCTCGGCTACGAGCTGATCGGTGAGGGCGGCGTCGCGGGCGATACCGAGATCGTGTCCATCGCGGTGGAGGCCACGCTGGCGCTCGGCCTCCCGTCATGGCACCTCGTCTGCGGTAGCGTGCGACCCTTCCAGGAGCTCTTGGCACGTTGCTCGGACCGCGCGCTGGCCGAGCGTGTGCTGTCGCTCGTCCATGTGAACAACCTGGTCGACCTCGACGATGCGGTGCGCGCAAGCGATGAGGCACCCGCGGTCAAGCGCGCGATCTGCGAACTGCCGCGTCTGCGCGGCGGTCTCGAGGTGCTCGACCGCGTGGACACCTTGCTGAGCGACGCGGGTGTCGGCGCGGGTGCGGTCGACGAACTGCGCGCGCTGTACGCGTCGCTTGCGCAGGAGGGGCTGGATGTCGCGGGGCGCCTCGCCTTCGACTTCTCGATCATGAGCTCGTTCGATTACTACACCGGGCTGGTGTTCAAGATCTACGCCGCGGGAATGCCCGATTCCGTGGGCTCGGGCGGTCGCTACGACCGCGTGCTCGACGGCGCCGTCGCCGGGGCGGACCATGTGCCGGCGGCAGGCTTCGCGTTCTCGCTCGAGCGGCTGGAGATCGTCAGGCCCATCGACGGCGAGGGTGACGATGGCGTCGCCGCGCCGGCGGCGGGAGGGGACAGCGCCGTCGTGCGCGATATGGCGGCGCCGCTGCGCATCGCCGTGCCCAAAGGCTCGCTCAATGCCGATGCACTGCGCGTGCTCGAGGAGGCAGGGCTCGACGTGTCCCCGCTTCGCGATCCGGGCAGACATCTCATCTTCCGCTCCCGCGATCTGCACGAAGGGTCGAACTCGATCGGAGAGGTGGAGTTCATCATCGTGCGCCCCACCGACGCTCCGGCGTTCGTGGCGTGCGGCGGCGCCGACTGCGGCATCTGCGGGCGTGACTCGCTCATCGAGGCGGATATGAACCTGCTGCAGCTCGTGGATCTGGGCTTCGGTGCCTGCCGCTTCATCGAGGCGGAACCCGCCGCTGCCGCCGGCGCCGCCGAGCGGGCTTATGCGCGCCGCGGAAGTCTGCGTGTGGCGACCAAATACCCGCGCATCGCGGGCGCGTGGTACGCGAGTCGCGGCATCAATGCCGACATCGTGTCGCTGCACGGCAACATCGAGCTCGGTCCGATCGTGGGCATGACCGACCGCATCGTGGACATCACGGCCACGGGCACCACCCTGCGCGAAAACGACCTGGTCATCACCGGTGAGATCATGGAGTGCACGGCGCGGTTCTTTGTGAACCCGGGCCGCGCGCGCATCGATGCCCGCGTGCGCGAGCTCGCGGCGCGCCTGGCAGCCCTGCGCGAGGCGTAGCGGCGTCTGTAGCAGGAGTATTTGGCTTCTTTGGCTGTTTGTTGGGACAAACGCGCCATCGAGTTCTGCCGATTTTGCAAAGTGAGTGTTTCATAGCGGAATCGTCGAGTAGACCGGCGCGTGCTCTCGGAGAGCACGCAGGTACACGAATTGCTACTGTGTCGGCTTACAAAAGGATGTGGTAATAAAGCGCTCACTTCGCAAAAAGAGCCCAAATTCCTGCGTTCGTAACCAACATATGACGCGCGACTCCCCGCGTTGTGGGAGGAACTTTATCGTGATAAAGTCATAGCGCATACCCGCGGGCGCACGGTCGCATGGCCGTGCGCCCTTTCCAGCTGATTCGCCGTCGGCATCCGGCCGGCGGTTTTAAGGAGAGAGGCTCATGAAGACCGTCACCTTGGCACCCGGCGAGCGCCTCGACGCCTCGATGCTCACGCGTGAGGGCGTGCTGCCGGCGGATATCACCGCCGCGGCGCAGCGGATCATCGACACGGTGCGCATCGAGGGCGATGCGGCCCTTCGCCGCTACTGTCGCGACTTCGACGGCGTGGACGTCGAATGCTTCCGTCTGCCGCCCGAGCAGGTCGATGCCGCCCTCGACCAGCTCGACCCGTCGTTCATCGCAGCGCTCGAGAAGGCCGCGGCGCAGATCCGCGATTTCCACGAGCGCGAGGTCGAGCAGTCGTGGTTCACCACGCGTGCGGACGGGACCATGCTCGGCGTCAAGGTGACGCCGGTCGCCGCGGCGGGCATCTACGTGCCGGGCGGCCGCGCGCAGTATCCCTCAACCGTGCTTATGAACGCCATCCCCGCCAAGGTGGCGGGTGTCGAACGCGTCGTCATGGTCACGCCGCCCCAGCGCGATGTCGAACCGGGCGCTTGCCCCATCTCGCCGTATACGCTGGCGGCGGCCAAGATCGGCGGTGTGGACGAGATCTACACCGTGGGTGGCGCCCAGGCGATCGCGGCGCTCGCCTACGGCACCGAGTCCATCCCGCGCGTGGAGAAGATCACCGGTCCGGGCAACGCCTACGTTGCCGCGGCGAAGCGCTTGGTCTCAGGCGACGTCGGCATCGATATGGTCGCCGGCCCCTCCGAGGTGTGCGTGCTCGCGGACGCCACGGCCGAGCCCGCCGTGGTCGCCGCCG
The DNA here is from genome assembly GCA_964602045.1 of uncultured Collinsella sp. GTDB lineage: Bacteria > Actinomycetota > Coriobacteriia > Coriobacteriales > Coriobacteriaceae > Collinsella. The sequence goes on from CAZRPL010000010.1 coordinate 50,124, forward strand.
ACCTGATGGCCCAAGCGGAGCACGATCCGCTCGCCGCCTGCTATCTGGTGACGTGCGACGCGCAGCTCGCTGCGGATGTTGCGCGCGCCCTCGAGGTGCTGCTGCCGGCGAGCCCGCGCGAGGAGATCACGCGCGCTTCGCTGGATGACCAAGGTATGGTGATCGTTGCCTCGGACATGGAGGCGGCGGTCGCGGCGGTGAACACCATCGCGCCAGAGCATCTCGAGCTGCACTGCGCCGATGCGCTGGGGCTGCTCGGCTCCATCCGCAACGCCGGCGCCATCTTCGTGGGCGCATGGAGCTCCGAGCCGCTCGGCGATTACGTCGCCGGACCCAACCATACCCTTCCCACCGGCGGCACGGCGGCGTTTTCCAATCCGTTGTCCGTGGACGACTTCGTCAAGCGCTCGTCGGTCATCTGCTATACGCCCGCCGGCCTGCTGGCCGATGCGCCGGCGACGCAGCGCATGGCCGAGGCGGAAGGCCTGTGGGCGCACGCGCTGTCGGCTGGCCTTCGTCGTCGCGCGCTCGAGGAGGGCGCCGACGCCGTGAGCACCGAGGCGTTGTCCGCGGTCGACCTGACCGCCGTCGCATGGCCGGGCGATACGCCCGAGGCCGTGACGGCGGGCGTCGATATGTCGAAGGCGGGGAGGTAGCCATGGCGGAGCTTTCCGAGCGCATGCGGGCGATGGTCCAGCCGTATCTGGCGGGCATCGAGCCCTACGATCCCAACTTCACGCCGACGCGCATCAACCTGTCGGCCAACGAGAACACCTATCCGCTTCCCGCCGACGTGCGCACCGCCGTCGACGAGGCACTGGCCGCCACGCCGCTCAATCGCTATCCCGACCCGATGTCCAACGAGCTGCGCGACGAGCTTGCGGCGCGCCATGGGGTCGCCCGCGAGAACATCTGTGTGGGCAACGGCGGCGACGAGCTGCTGTTCAACTTCCTGCTCGCGTTCGGCGGCGAGGGGCGGCGCATGCTCAATTGTCCGCCGTGCTTCTCGGAGTACGAGTTCTTCGCCTCGCTGACCCGCACCGGGGTGCGCAACGTCCGTCGCGACCGCAAGACGTTTGCGCTTGACGAGCGCGCCTTGCTCGCGGCGGCGCCCCAAGCGGATCTCGCGATCGTCACGTCGCCCAACAACCCGACGGGCGACGTGGTGTCGCATTCGTTCATCGCGCAGCTGTGCCGGGCATGTCCCGGCCCCGTCATGGTCGACGAGGCCTATATCGAGTTCGCCGACGAGGGCGCGTCGGTGCAGGGCCTGCTATCGAGCTGCCCGAACCTCGTCATCCTGCACACGCTGTCCAAGGCGTTCGGCGCTGCGGGCATCCGCTGCGGGTACGTGATCGCCGCCCTCGACGTCATCGAGGTATTCGCCGCGATCCGGCAGATCTACTCCGTCAACGTGCTCACGCAGGCGGCGGCAACCGCCATAGTGCGCTCGCGCGAGGCGTTTGCGCCCGTGGTGGAGCAGGTGCGCTCCGAGCGCGAGCGGATGTACGCCGCGCTTGCCGCCGACCCCCGCGTGCAGGTATGGTCGAGCTGCGGCAACTTCCTGCTCGTGCGTATGGAGGGGGCGAGCCGCATCCGCGAGCGGTTGCGCGACGAGTACTCCATCCTCGTGCGCGATTTCTCCTATGCGCCGGGCCTCGACGGGTGCCTGCGCATCACGGTGGGTACGCCCGAGGAGAACGATGAGGTGCTGGCGGCGCTCGCGGCGCTGCTAGACTGAGAGGCGTCCGGCCGGCATCCGGATTTCGAAGATGTTCGAAGACGACGAGGAGGCGTGAGGACCCATGGCGCGCACAGCCGAAGTGACCCGTACGACGGGCGAGACCGACATCACCATCAAGCTCGATCTGGACGGATCGGGGCGTTGCGACATCGCGACGGGCGTGCCGTTTCTCGATCACATGCTCGATGCGTTCGGACGGCACGGGCTGTTCGATCTGACGGTGCGCGCGACCGGCGATGTCGAGGTCGATGCGCACCATACCGTCGAGGATACGGGCATCGTGCTCGGACAGGCGTTTGCGCAGGCACTGGGCGGCAAGGAGGGCATCACGCGTTTCGCCGACGTCGCGATCCCTATGGACGAGACGCTCGTGATGGCCGCTGTGGACATCTCGGGTCGTGGTCAGGCCTATTGCGAGCTGCCGCTGCCTACCGAGCGCGTGGGCGCGTTCGACACCGAGCTGGCCGTCGAGTTCTTCTATGCTTTCGCCCGCGACGCGCGCGTGACGCTGCACGTGCGCGAGCTTGCCGGCGCGAACAGCCACCACATCATCGAGGCGGCGTTCAAGGCGGTGGGTCGTGCGATGCGCTTTGCGTGCGAGCTGGATCCGCGCGTGAGCGGCGTGCCGTCCACCAAGGGCTCGCTGTAGCGTCGGAGAGGGGGCGCGGCGCGGCTGCGGCGGTCGGTTCCGGACCCGACCCGCGCCCTGTCCCACTATTCTCCTGGCCCCGATTGGGACATCTGAGAGGAGCGATATGTCGACGATCGTCGTCATCGATTACCACAAGGGCAACCTGTCGAGCGTGGCTCGCGGCCTCGCGCGCGCCGGCGCGGATGCGGTCGTCTCGGACGATCCCGAGCAGATCCGCACAGCCGATGGGCTGGTGCTTCCCGGTGTCGGGTCGTTTTACGACGCCATCGCGTTCATGCGTGCGTCCGGTCAGGACGCCGCGGTCGTCGATGCGCTCGCCGGTGGCGAGGGCACGCCGTTTTTGGGCATCTGCCTGGGGCTCCAGCTGCTGTTCGAGCGGGGTGACGAGGGTGTACCGGACGATGCGCCGCTGTCCGCCGCAGCCGATCGGGTCGGCTCGGATCTCGCGCCCGGTACGGTGTTCGCTGCCGATGATCGGCGTTGGGTGCGCGGACTCGGGTTGCTTCGCGGCTCGTGCACGCTGCTCCCATCGCGGCGCCTGAAGGTTCCCCATGTCGGCTGGGACCAGGTGCATCTCACGCCGACGGGCGCCGCCTGTCCGCTGCTCGGGGGGTTCGATGAGGGTGCGAACGTGTACTTCACCCATTCATATGCGCTCGATGAGGACGTGGACGCTGCCGATATCGCTGCGCGCACGTTCTATGCGCGCGATTTCGGGTCGGTCGTGTGGCATGGCAACATCTACGGCTGCCAGTTCCATCCGGAAAAGTCCTCGGCCCATGGTCACCTGATCCTCGAGAATTTCGTCCGCATCGTCGACGAGCGCGTGAAGGAGGTCCGCGCATGATCGTGTTTCCCGCCATCGACCTGATCGCCGGCAAGGTGGTGCGCTTGGAGCGCGGCGACCGGTCGCGCATGAAGGTCTATTCGGACGATCCGGTCGCGCAGGCGCGCGCCTTCGTCGAACAGGGTGCCACGTGGATCCACGTGGTCGATCTGTCCGCCGCACTCGAGGAGGACGATGAGGCCCGCGCGGCCAATTCCGCCGCCATCAAGGCGATCTGCCAGGTCGAGGGGCTGTCCGTCGACGTGGGCGGCGGCGTACGCTCACTCGCGCGCATCGACGAGCTCGCTGGCTACGGGTGCCGCCGGATCGCCCTGGGTACCGTGCTCGTGACGGAGCCGGGCTTTGCCGAGGTGGCCGCCCGTGGATTCGGCAACCTGCTCGTGGCCGACGTCGCCGCGCGCGACGGCCAGGTCAAGATCAACGGTTGGCGCGACGGCATCGAGCGTAGCGTCGAGGACGTGGTCGGGCAACTGGCCGAACTTGGGTTCAAGCACCTGGTGTTCACCGATATCGCACGCGACGGGATGCAGACGGGTATCGACGTCGAGGCCTATCGCCATGTGGCCTCTTGTGCCGGATTCCCGGTCGTTGCCTCGGGCGGGGTTTCGACGCTCGACGATATCCGCTCGCTTGCCGCCGCCGGCCCCGACGTCATCGAGGGGTGCATCATCGGACGCGCGCTGTACGAGGGCAACTTCACCTTGGCGCCGGCCCTCGACGCTGCGAAGGAGGTGGATGGCGCATGCTGACGAAGCGCGTGATCCCCTGTCTGGACGTCAAGGACGGACGCGTCGTGAAGGGCGTGAACTTCGTGGCGCTGCGCGATGCCGGCGACCCGGTCGAGCTCGCGATCGCCTACGATCGCGAGGGTGCCGACGAGGTCGTCTTCCTGGATATCACGGCGACGAGCGACAACCGTGCGACCACGATCGAGATGGCGGCGCATGCCGCCGAGGAGCTTTCGATTCCCTATACGGTGGGCGGCGGTTTCCGTGATCTTGCCGGCATGCGGCGCATGGTCGCGGCCGGGGCCGACAAGGTGTCGATCAACTCCGCCGCCGTGCGCAACCCCGAGCTGATCACGCAGGCCGCCGCCGCGTTCGGCAGCCAGGCGGTGGTCGTGGCGATCGATGCCAAGCGCGTGGGTGAGCCCGGTGTGCTGGGTGCCGACAAGTGGGAGGTCTACCTTGCCGGCGGACGCACGCCGACGGGCATCGACGCGGTCGCATGGGCCGAGGAGGCGGCGCGCCGCGGCGCCGGCGAGATCCTGCTTACTAGCATGGACCGCGATGGCACCAAGGAGGGCTTCGATCTGGCGCTTACCCGTGCCGTTGCCCGCGCGGTGCCCATTCCCGTCATCGCGAGTGGCGGCGTGGGCACGCTCGAGCATTTCGCCGAGGGCATCATCGAGGGCGAGGCCGATGCCGTGCTGGCAGCCAGCGTGTTTCACTTCGGCACATACAGCATTCGGCAGGTCAAGGAGTACATGGCGGCGCAGGGCATCCCCGTCCGCCTCGACTTCTGATGTCCCGATGTCCCAAAAGGGGCCAGGAGAAAAATGGGCCAGGAGAAAAATGGGACATGCGCAGGGAAGGGATGACGATGGAGATCGACGAGCTGCAGTTCGACGCGCAGGGGCTCATCCCGTGCGTCGTGCAGCAATATGACACGGGTGAGGTGCTCATGGTGGCGTGGATGAACGCCGAGTCCGTGAGCCTCACGCTGGAGACCGGTACCACCTGGTTTTGGAGCCGCAGCCGCCAGGAGCTGTGGAACAAGGGCGCGACGAGCGGCAACATGCAGCGGCTGCGCGAGCTGCGGGTGGACTGCGACGCCGACACGCTGCTCGCCCTCGTGGACTCACCCGGTCCCGCCTGCCACACCGGCAACCGCACCTGCTTCTTCCGTACCCTGGGAAAATAGGGACGGGCAAATAGGGACAGGCGCTTTTTCCCGCGGGATAATGGGGACTGTCCCTTTTCCCGCAGTCCCTGCCTCAAGAAAGGACCGCATCATGGGCGTTCGTACTGCCAACGTGACCGACGGCAACATCGGGGAGACCTTGCGCGGCCTCGCCGCGGTCATCCACGATCGCCGCGAGGCATCGCCGGAGACCTCCTACACGGCAAAGCTTTTGCAGGGCGAGGCCGACAGCTTGCTCAAGAAGCTCGCCGAGGAGGCGAGCGAGGTCATCATGGCTTGCAAGGACGACGACCACGACCACATCCGCTACGAGGCGGCCGACCTCATCTACCACCTGATGGTCACGTTCGAGCGCTACGGCATCTCCCTCGAGGAGCTCGCCGGCGAGCTGGATGCTCGCCATCGCTAGGCGCCGTATCGGCCATGTCGAGCATGTAGACATCTTGCACGACACGATTCATCTGCGGGAACGTCGCGAAAATCAAGCAGCTGCACGACAGACCGAATCGCGTCGATAGGGAATAATCCCCCATGTAGACAGGCGTCGGACAAGGAGGTCGACTATGTTCCCCAAGGGATTCGAGTGGGTCGTCATCATGGTTACGTTCCTGTTCGTGCTCCTGCCGATCATCGCTGCGGTGCTTGTGGCCGTCCTGCTCGTAAAACGATCGAACAGGAAGAAAGGTCGTCCTTCCGGCATGGTGGACTCCAGACAGACGGCTTCGGCGGGACCTTCCGACCTCGTGCGATCCTCGCCGACGATTTCGGACATGGGTGCCGCCGAAGAAACTCGGACGCGTATCGATCGCCTGCTTGCCGAGCACAACCTGACCGACCGGGAGCGCGATATCCTGGTGGGCATCTATCAGGGCAAGACCCAGGCGCAGCTCGCCGAAGAGCTCTTCCTGTCGCGCTCGACGATCGGCACGTACTGTACGCGCGCCTACGAAAAGCTCGGTGTCGCCTCTAAAGACGAGGCGCTTGCGGCCTTGCGCCGCGCTTCCGAACAGCAATAGGCGCACTCGCGTGCATGGTACAATCGCCGCGATATCTGTAGGCGGTACGAGAAAGGCCAGCGCATGTCCGTCCTGTTTATCGAATACCCCAAGTGCTCGACCTGCAAGAAGGCCAAGAAGTGGCTGGATGAGCACGGCGTCGAGTACACCGATCGCCATATCGTGGAGGACAACCCGCGCGCCGATGAGCTCGCCGCATGGCAGCAGCGCTCCGGCTTGCCCGTCCGGCGCTTCTTCAATACGAGCGGCATGAAATACCGAGAGCTGGGCATCAAGGCCAAGCTGGATGCCGGTATGTCCGATGACGAGGCGTTCGCCCTGCTTGCGACCGACGGCATGCTCGTGAAGCGCCCCCTTGTGGTGACCGACGATGCGGTGCTCGTCGGCTTCAAGGAGGAAGCCTGGGCCGGGACCCTGCTGTAGGGGTAGAATCCTCGCCACAATAAGGGTTTTTATCGCAATCTGATGACGGCTGCGTTATCCAAAAGCCCAATCTCCGTTTAGGGGACGGTTTATGGTCGGGCGTACGCGTAATCATGACGCGCTGACAAAAAACTACAGGATAAAAAAGGGGCGGATGCCGGCGTGTGCTCGGCACCCGCCCGATAAACCGTCCCCTAAACGTGGATGGCGCGAAATGAGCTGCGCACAGTATCCAAAAAATGGGTTACTTCGTTTACGGTTCGGTTTGAGAGCGGGTGTGCGAGTAGACTCGGCTCGGTTGGAAATAAAACCGCAGGTCAAAGAGGGGCGGGTGTCGAGGTATACTCGGCACCCGCCCAATAAACCGAACCGTAATCGAGTTTTTGCACCGAGTGATGCAAAAGGGACTCCGAAATCAGGTTCGATGCGTCGCCATCGTACGGCGCGTGCCTACAGAATGCCGAGCTTCATCAGGTAGAGCACGTAGCCGACGGCCATGACCGTGTTGGCGACGACGCAGATGAAGCCCAAGACCTTGCCGGCGGTGATCAGGCGCGGGTATGGCGCGTGTTGGCGTTTTGCCATGGTGCCCAAGACGATGGCGACGATGCCTGCCACGATGCTCAAGATCCAGCTGACGAACAGGGCGAGGACGACACCGACGATGCCGAAGATCGCCGTCGCGACCGAGAGGCCGGGGTTGCCAAGAGCCTTCTCGGCATCGATGCTCTCGTCGGCATCGAAGGGGGAGAGGTCGTCCTCGAGCTCGTCATTCCGCGTCGCATCAGGTTCGGAGGCGCTTGCTGCGGTCGCGGCCGTCTCCGCCTCGATGCCGTCGTCGATGTTCCGGTCGATATCTTCGTTATGGTCACGTGCCATGGTTCCTCCACAAGGGCCGAGTGGGACGGGCGGCGCGGCTGCCGTCCGTCGTGCCGCGCGTACCCGCGCGGTTTCGCAGCAGGATACTCGCTTTTTCGCTCGCGTGTGCGCAGCCCGTGTGGAATCGGTTCTGCATGCCATGGCTTGAAGCGCGCCACATGGGGTATCGTCAAAGGCGGACGATCAGGTGCGGGGCAGGAGGTCTTATGGACGCATCCGATCTTGAGGAGCTGGCATGCGCCGTCGCCGCAGGTGACTTGACACCGCATGAGTTTGTCGAGCGCGTGCATACGGAGTCGGTGGTCGATTTGGGCTATGCGCAGGTCGACGCAGCGCGAGGCGTGCGCACGGGCGTGTCCGAGGTCATCTACGGAGCCGGTAAGACGCCCGAGCAGATCGCCGGCATCGTCGCCGCCATGCGCGACGCCGGTCAGCGGCGCGTGCTGATCACACGGCTCGATGCCGATAAGGCCGCCGCTGTGGCGCAGCTGGGTTGCGACTTCGTCTATCACGAGGATGCGCGCGCCGGCGTCGCGGGTGAGCTGCCCGAACCCGACGGCAACGGCGAGATCCTCGTGCTGACCGCCGGCACGAGCGACGCATCGGTCGCCGCGGAGGCGGCTCTCACCGCACGCTTTCTCGGTAACCGCGTGACTTGCGTGAACGATGCGGGCGTGGCGGGAATCCATCGGCTGTTGCGCCATGGGGAGCAGATCGCCCACGCCCAGGTGATCATCGCGATCGCGGGCATGGAGGGCGCGCTCCCCTCCGTCGTGGGCGGGCTTGCCGCCTGTCCGGTCATCGCCGTGCCCACGAGCGTGGGGTACGGTGCCAACTTGGGCGGGCTCACGGCACTGCTCGCCATGGTCAACAGCTGTGCGAGCGGCGTGTCCGTGGTGAATATCGACAACGGGTTCGGTGCGGCGTACCAGGCGTCGCTCATCAACCATCTTCCGGGCAAGGAGGCCTAGGATTCCATGAAGGACGATATGTGTGCGCGGACGGGCGCGACGCTGTACTTGGACTGCCAAGCGGGTATCGCCGGCGACATGCTGGTCGCGGCGCTGCTCGATGTGGGCGCGGACGAGGCGGCGATGCGTCGCGCGCTGGCGAGCCTGCCGGTGGGAGGGTTCGAGATCGCGGTGTCGCGTGTCAAGAAGGCGGGCATCGACTGCTGCGATTTTGCCGTCCTGCTGGACGAGGCGCATGAAAATCACGATCACGATATGGCCTACCTGCACGGAAGCGGGTATGCTGCTCACGAGCACGAGCACGAGCACGAGCACGAGCACGAGCACGAGCACGAGCACGAGCACGAGC
>CAZRPL010000011.1:0-274 GCA_964602045.1 uncultured Collinsella sp.
CTTCGGCCGCCGCGACCTGGCCGACCTCACCGAGACCCTCATGACCGACGTCAAGACCACCGAGCATGCCTACAGCCACGTACTGCCCGAGCTCTACGGCGCCTACATCACGCTCGCCGTGGCGGCCGTCTGCCTGTTCTCCTTTGACTGGCGGCTCGCGCTCGCGTCGCTCTGGAGCTGCCCGGTGGGGCTCGCGATCCTCTTCGGTGCGCGGTGTGCCCTCCAGCCCATGATGGAGGCCACGCGCATGCGCGGTCTTGCAACCTCGGAGGAC
>CAZRPL010000011.1:284-54695 GCA_964602045.1 uncultured Collinsella sp.
CATCCAGGAGGCGCTCGAGTGCGTGCGCGAGGTGCGCGCCACCAACCAGGAGGGGAGATACCTCGAGCACATCCACGCCGACGTGGACGCCGCGGAGCGCCAGGCCGCCCGTTCGGAGATCGCCTGCGGGATAGCCGTCAACGGAGCCCAGATTGTGCTGCGTCTGGGCCTTGCCACCACGGTGCTCGTGGGCGCGGCACTCATCTTGGAGGGCTCCTGCACGTTTATGACGCTCTTCGCCTTCCTCGTGGTGGTGAGCCGTATCTACGCGCCCTTCGACCAGTGCCTCATGCTCATCGCCGAACTCTTCTCGGCCAAGACCGCCGCGGCGCGCATGAAGGGTTTCTACGAGGAGCCGCTCGCGCAGGGCGGCGAGACATACGAGCCTGCCGGGCACGACGTTATTTTCGAGGACGTGTCCTTCTCCTACGATCGCGGCGAGAAGGTCCTGGACGGTGTGACGTTCACGGCGCGCGAGGGCGAAGTCACGGCGCTCGTGGGACCATCCGGCTCCGGAAAGTCCACCTGCGCCCGTCTGGCAGCGCGCCTGTGGGATGCCGGCGCGGGGCACGTAACCGTGGGCGGCGTGGACGTGGCAGCCGTGGACCCCGAGGTCCTTCTTGCCGATTTCTCCGTGGTCTTCCAGGACGTGCTGCTCTTTGACGACACGGTGATGGGCAACATCCGACTGGGTCGGCGCGGCGCCACCGACGAGGAGGTGCTTGCCGCGGCGCGTGTAGCCAACTGCGACGAGTTTGTGAGCCGCCTGCCGCAGGGCTACGACACGATGATCGGCGAGAACGGCGCGCGTCTCTCCGGTGGCGAGCGCCAGCGCATCTCCATCGCCCGCGCCCTGCTCAAGGACGCGCCAGTCGTGCTCTTGGACGAGGCAACGGCGAGCTTGGACGTGGAGAACGAGACGCAGGTCCAGGAGGCGCTCTCGCGCCTGCTCGCCGGCAAGACCGTGATCGTGATCGCCCATCGCATGCGCACGGTTATGAGCGCGGACAAGATCGTGGTGCTCGAGGACGGCCACGTGGCCGAGCAGGGCTCGCCGGATGAGCTGCTTGCCGCGGGCGGTCTCTTCGCCCGCATGGTACGTCTGCAGACCGAAAGCGCGGACTGGGCGTTGTAGGCTGAAGCCCGATCCTTCTTCTATGAACGTGCCTGTCAAGGGGGCGGGTGCACAGGGTGGACGTGTCTCCCATGTGCGCCCGCCCCTTCGGTGTGAGCCGTTTTCCGATGGTTTCCGGAAACGCCCGCCGCATATATGACGTGATACGTCATGCACACGGCGGGCGTTAGGTTGGGTAGCGAAATAGTTGCGCTAGAGTCGTCGCGCACTTTCTGCGGCGAGCGCGATAGTGCTCCCGTTATGCAGCAATGCCGAGGTTTGGGGCAGGATAATGCCGGCGATACCCGCTGCAAGCAGGGCGGAGTTGATCCCCATGATGGCGGCGAACGAGCGGTCGAGGCGACCCATGAGCGCGCAGCTCAGCTCACGGAGGCGCACGACGGCGCCAAGGTCGCCCGTCGCGAGCGTGATGTCTGCTACCTCTTGGGCGATGGCGGTGCCTGTACCCATGGCGATGCCGACGTCGGCGGCGGAAAGCGCCGGAGCGTCATTGACGCCGTCGCCCACCATGATCACGTGCCGCCCCTGGCGCACGAGTTCCTCCACATAGGCGTGCTTGTCCTCGGGGAGGAGGTTGGCGCGGAACTCCGTGATGCCCGCCTCGGCGGAGACGCGGGCGGCGGTGCGCTCGTTGTCGCCGGTGAGCATGATGACGTGGCGTATGCCTCGTGTGCGCAGCGCGGCAATCGCCTCGGATGCGCCCGGTTTCAGAGGATCCTCGATACCGAGAGCGCCCACGAGTTCGCCGTCTTGAGCCAGGTAGAGCGGGGAGAGACCCTCGAGTTCGCGCTCGATGAAATCCCGTGTTCCGGGCGCGACGTCGATGCGCTCGTCTTCCATCACGAAGTGACGGCTTCCGATGACGATACGCTTGCCGTCGAGCTCGGATGCAATGCCGTGTGCCACGATGTAGGCGACTTCCGCATGGCGTTCGCGGTGCTCGAGACCGCGCGCTGCCGCGGCGGTCACCACGGCGCGCGCCACGGGATGGGGAAAGTGTTCTTCCAGACAGGCGGACATGCACAGGATCTCATCTTCCGTCCAGTCGGGCGCAATGGTGAGTATCCGTGCCACGCGCGGCGTCGCCTCGGTGAGCGTGCCTGTCTTATCGAACACGATGGTGTCGGCCGCGGCGATCGCTTCGAAATGCTTAGCTCCCTTAACCGTCATACCTTCATGTGCGCTCTGTCGCATAGCGGCAAGCACGCTGATGGATGAGGTCAGCTTGAGAGCGCAGGAGTAGTCGACCATGAGGGCGGCGGAAGACTTGGTGAGGCTGCGGGTCGTTGCCGCAACGATGCCCGCGAGCAGGAAGTTCCAAGGCACGAAGCGGTCGGCGAGGTTTTCGCGACGCGTCTGCACCTCGCTTTTGAGTGTCTCCGACGCTTCGACGAGTTTTACGATGGAGCGAAGCTTGGTCGAAGTGGGCTCGGCGCTCACGCGGATGACGATCTCGCCCTCTTCCACCGCGGTGCCGGCAAAGACATCATCGCCGACGGTGCGCTCCACGGCGAGCGGTTCACCGGTGAGCGCCGCTTGGTTGACGAGGGCGATACCGCGCTCCACCACGCCGTCCACGCATACGGGCATGCCGGTGCGCGCTACGACGAGGTCTCCCGTGCGAAGGTTCTGAGCAGGTACGATGACCTCCTCACCGTTCTCCAGGCGGCACGCATTCTGCGGGATGGCCATGAGCGAGCGGATGAGTTCGCGCTCGGACTGCGCTCGGGTTGCATCCTCGAGCGCGTTTCCCAAATCGAGCAGGAACATGGTGCTCGCGGCGGTCTGGGGGTCTCGCTTGACGAATGAGAGGCCTATCGCCGAGGCGTCGAGCACCGGCACGTCGAGCTTGCCGCGAGCGAGTGATGCCAGTCCCGCGCGCAAAAACCCAAGGTAGTGCATGGCTGCCCAGATTGTCCGCAGCACGGGAGGCATGAACCAGCGTCGCAAGAGGTAGGTGCCGGCAAGGCGGGCGATGTTGCGGACGACGGGCGTATCGATGGGCGCCAAGGTGCCCGACACCTGGGCATGCGCGGCGTCAAGCTGCGCGGGCGTGAGAGCATCAAGCCTTCCGAGCAGGGCGGCTTTTGCCAGCTCATCGCGATACCAGATGGCGATGGAGCGAATGCGCGGGTACACGCGTACGCGTTCGACGCCCTTCCAGGATGCGAGTATCGGTTCCAAGGCGACAGCGTCGGATGCGGAGACGCGATCGGCAAGGGTCAGCCGCATCCGCCGCGGTATCTCATGGTCGATGATGTATTTCACGATTCGCTCTATGCTTCAGTGGAGACGGACGTGTCGGATTCAACGCCCGTCTCCGATTCGGGGCCGTAGGCGGTTTCGTTGAGGTAGGTCGCTTCAGCGACGATATCGTCCACCTCGGCGCGGGCATTTTCGAGCGTGTCCTCGCATGCCTGCTTGGCGCGCATGCCAGCGGCGACGGCTTTGACGTAGACGCGTTTGGCGGAGTCGCTTGTCAGCATCTTGATGCCGACCGATCCGATAACCACGCCCGCCCCCAGCAACAGGCCGTGCGTTCCCTTGAGTAAACTCAGTGCGCTCATGATAACTCCCTTCGTGCGTACTGAAAGTACACCCATGTAAACAAATACAAGTTTACTTTAGCTCACTTTTAGAAGAAGGGAAGGGAATTTCCGGGGACGGTTTTCGTCATGAGGAAGCGTGCGACATCAGACGACCTTGCAGCGTGCCTACGTGCATGGGAGAGGCGGCACATCTGCAGGCCGACGAGCTGACGACGTCGATCAGCGAGCGGCTGCACCGCGCGATGGAGGCCGGGGACGCGTTCGGCCCGAGGCGCGCAGGCTCGATGCCATGCGCGGCCACCGATTGCGCATGGGGTTGGTTGGGGGTTGGTTGGGGCCGTGTTCCATCCAACCGCCCATGGGTTGGATGGAACACGTCCCCAACCAACCCCACGGAACGAGCGGTCGAGCTGTTTCGCGGAAACCCTCTATGCAAGGGCGACAAGTTTGTACCTGGCACGAACTTGTCATACCGAAGTTCAGAAAAAGCTGTTCAGAGACAGTATCTTGCTTTTTGCAAACGACCAATTGCCATTGCCCGCCCACCGCGCCCATCGGGTGGCTGCGCGGCGGGCGGCGTTTCTGGAGTTACAGCTCGCTTTTCTTTAATGGGTTGAACAGAAAATGGGTTGGACGGAACACGTCCCCAACCAACCCGTTCCAGCCTGTCGCTACAGCTCGCGTTTCTCGTAGAGCTTAAGCGAGACGGCGGCGGAGATGCCGAGGATGATGCACGCGAGCGCGATGGCGGCCGCCATGCTCGTCACGACGCCGACGGGCGTCTCGATGAAGGCGAACAGGCCGCGGACCGCGTCGGCGATGCCGGCGAAGTTGTCGAGCCCGCCGGTGGCGCCCAGGATGACCATGGGGCCGATGAACAGGATGACGCTGATCATCGGGATCCACTGGGTCGCCTTCGTCTGTCCCAAGCGGAAATAGACCGGCGTCTCGATACTCGCAACTGCCGAGCCGATGACCATGCAGACCGCGCAGGAGAACACCATCGCCTGCACGTTGTCCTGCGCGAGCCCGAGCGAACTCGAGAGGTCTCCCGACAGCGGGACCACGCCGGCAATCAGCGAGAGCGCGATTGTGGCGATGAAGCCCGCGAGCATGCCCAGAAGACCGAGCGTCACGATGACACCGTAGCGACCGAGCACGACATCGCGGCGGCTGACGGGCATGGTGAGCCGGTAGAGCCCCCAGTTGTTCTGCTCGTCGTATGCCGAGCCGGCGATGGTCCCCATGATGAAGTACATGCAGGTGAGCACGCCGGGGATGGCGACGATGCTCTGCATGCCCAAGCTCGTGCACAGGCCGACGAAGATGCCCAGGCCGAAGAGCTGGCGGGCGTAGTCGCGGATGACGGTCATTTCAATCAGGTATGCGCGCTTCATCTATCGCACACCACCTTTCAGTGTCAGCGTCATGTAATCGTCGATGGTCATGTGGTCGACGGGGATGTTGGGGAACTGTCGCGCGAACGCGAAGCGGTCGGGTACGAGCAGGTCGATACCGTAGTCGTGCTTGCGGTAACGCAGTTCGCGCTCGGGGATGATGCCGGATGCAGCGACCGCCTCGAACTCCGCCACACGGCAGCGGGCGATGCCCATCTCGTCGGTGATCTCGTCTTTGACGAGGTCGAAGACGATGCGTCCGCCCTCGATGCAGAGCACGCGGTCGGCGATCTTCTCGAGGTCGCTCGTGATGTGGCTGCTCATGAGGACGGCACGGCCGGGTTCCTCCACGAAGGCGCGCAGGCGGTCGAGGATCTCGTCGCGCGCCATGGGGTCGAGGCCGGCCGTGGCCTCGTCGAGCACGAGCAGACGGGCGCCGTGGGAAAGGGCGCAGGCGAGGTTGAGCTTCATGCCCATGCCACGCGAGAGGTCCTTTACCTGCTTGTTGGGACCAAGGCCGAACTCGTGCACGAGCTGGTCGAACACGTGCGGGTTCCACTGGCTGAAGGCGCGGGCGTGCACGCGGCCTACATCGGCCACGCGCAGGTGGCCGGGCATCGACACGGTGTCGAACACGACACCGATCTGCTCCTTGATGCGTGCAGTGTCGGTGCCGTGCGCGAGGTCCGAGACGTCGGCGCCCATGATGCGCGCGGTGCCGCCGTCGAGGGCGGTGAGGCCGAGGAGGGCCTTGATGGTCGTGGACTTGCCGGCGCCGTTTTGGCCGACGAAGCCGACGATCTCGCCTTCGTCCACGGTGAGGTCGACACCCTGGAGCGAGAAGTCTTGGTAATGCTTGGTGAGTCCATGCGCCTCGATGAGGGGCGCGCCGGAGGTGATATCGGATGCCATAGCTGACATGGCCGGTCCTTTCTTTCGGCGTCTGCCTGCGGCGGGCGCCTATTCCAGTTCGAGCGCGAACATCTCGGTGAGCTCGGTGTCGGTGAGCCCCATGGCGCGGCCGGCGTCGATTGCGCGGGCCATGTGCGCCTCCACCTGGCGGAGCTGCTCCTCGCGGATGAGCTCGGCGTTGCCGCCGGCGACGAAGCTGCCCTTACCCTGCACCGTCTCGATGAAGCCCGCAGCTTCGAGGTCGGCGTAGGCGCGCTTGGTGGTGATGGCGCTCACGCGCAGGCTGTTGGCGAGTGCTCGGATGCTGGGAAGCTGCTCGCCCTCCGCGAGCTCGCCCGAGAGGATCGCGGTTTTGATGCTGTCCGTGATCTGCTCGTAGATGGGCTTGCTGCTTGCGTTCGAGATGATGATTTCCAAGATCGGTTTCCTTTCGTGCCGCCCGGCAAGGCGTCCCTCGCCGGGGTGCCGCGCCCGCGGGCGTCCCCGTGTGCGCAGCAGGGAGGCGGCTGACGTCGGCGTCGCATCCCTTTGGGTATAGTGTATATACCCGACAAGCACAGTATATACTCACCTATACACAGTTGCAACCGACAACTTGGGGTCAGGTCCGATTTGTCGGCCGTGCTGGCGACAAGAACGGACTTGGCTTTAAGTTGTTAGTCGTCGTTACAGCTCTTTGAGGTAGAAACGGTCCATGGTGGTGTGGACGGTGGGCACGGGCTGCTCGATGCGCCGGTAACCGAGGCGCTCGTAGAGGCGGATGGCGGCGTCGAGCGCGGTGTGCGTTTCCAGGTACAGCTGACGGTAACCGAGCTCACGGGCGCGCGTTTCCACGGTATGGGCGAGGGCGGTGCCCAGCCCCTTGCCTTTGGCGGAATCTGTCAGATAGATCTTCTGCAGTTCGGCGCATGCGTCCAGCCCGGAAAACTCCGCCAGCCCGGCGCCGCCCAGTACGGTGCCGGCACTGTCGGTCATGATGAAATAGGCACGGCGGTCCGGGCCGTCATCGTAGTAGGTGCTCAGATGGTCGAGTTCCGGATCGAAGTATGCGGTTCCGGGGATATTCAGCTGGTACGCCTCGAGATTCGCTCGGATGATGGCGGCGATCGCCGCGTCGTCGTCAGCCGTGATCGGCCGGATGATGATGTCGCTCACGGTGCGCTCCCGTCGTGGGAAAATAGGGACAGTCCCTATTTTCCCACGACGGGGGAGATTTATGTTCGAGCGGGAGCTTTCAACCGACGATGGAGTTGTTTGCTATTGGGTGTCATCCAATGGTGACTGTGCGCCGCAGCTCGTGTTTCTCCCGGGACTTACGGCGGACCATCGGCTTTTCGACAAGCAGATCGGGCATTTCGAATCGCAAGCGAACTGCTTGGTGTGGGACCCGCCTTCGCATGGATTATCTCGGCCGTTCAAGCTCGGTTGGAGCATGGATGATCTCGCACGGCTGCTGCGTGCGGTCCTGCAGCGTGAGGGGTTCGCGCATCCCGTTCTTGTCGGGCAGTCGATGGGCGGGTACGTGGCGCAGGCGTATATCGACTTGTATCCGGGTGAGACTGCCGGGTTTATCTCCATCGATTCCTGTCCGTTGCAGCGCGCGTACTACACGGCGGCGGAGTTGTGGGCGCTCAAGCGCACACGTGCGATCTACCAGCCGATTCCTTGGAATATCCTGCTCGATATCGGTTCGCGCGGCTGCGCGACCAGCGCGTACGGGCAGGAGCTTATGCGTCGGATGATGGGTGACTATTCAAAGCGGGAGTACATCGACCTTGCCGTCTGCGGTTACGGGGCGCTTGCGGAAGCCGTCTTGGCGGATCGGCCGTACCGCATCGACTGCCCGGCGCTGCTCGTCTGCGGCGAACGCGACGCTGCGGGTTCGGCCAGGCGCTACAACCGGGCATGGGCAAAGCGCACCAAGCTGTCGGTGGCATGGATTGAAGGTGCTGGCCACAACTCCAAT
Organism: uncultured Collinsella sp.; assembly: GCA_964602045.1. Classification (GTDB taxonomy): domain Bacteria; phylum Actinomycetota; class Coriobacteriia; order Coriobacteriales; family Coriobacteriaceae; genus Collinsella. The sequence goes on from CAZRPL010000011.1 coordinate 8,244, forward strand.
ACCGACGCGCCGGAGTACGTGAACAGGCTGATCGAGCGGTTCGTCGACAAGTTGGGGCCAAGCTCAACCTTGTCACATGCCGCAACCGGAATGCAACCGGAGGCTGCGCGATAGTTGCTGGGTGTTTTGCGTGCTGCCGGATACGATGGGAAAATGGGGACTGTCCCTATTTTCCCGCGTTGCGCTGTCGCATGACGCGCTTCTTGGGCGCGCGGGCGGCCTGCTCGGCTTGCTTCAGGCGCTCGACGGCGGCAAGGGCTTCGGCGCCGGGGTCGGTGGGTTCGCTCGTGGTCGAGCCGCTGCGTCGGGTGCGCCGCTTGCCTGCAGCCATGCGTTTCAGTGCTTTCCGCTGCCCGCGGAAGATCAGAACGAGTGCGATGACGATGATGAGCGCGTAGCCGATGCCGTCGAAATCGAAGTAGACGATCGTGCCCTCCGGTGTGGTCTTCTGCACAAGTCCCATATCGGCCCATGCGCAGGTGGGGGAGACCAACATCGCAGCAGCCCCAAACGCTGCAATCCTCGAAAACGCCCTATCGACCATCATGCTTCCTCACCATGTAAAAATACCCCAGGGGTTATTTTACGTCCCAGGGGTTTTCGCGTCGGGCGGGCTACGCGGGGCATTCGTTATACTGGGGCGCAACCGATGCGAAAGGAGCCGTTCATGGGCGCGACGCGCGTACTGATCGTCGAGGACGATGCCGATATCAACCAGATCGTCGTCACGCATCTGGCGCGGCATGGTATGGAGTGCACGCAGGCGTTTTCCGGCAGCGAGGCGCGGCTGCTCGCCAGCGGTGACACGTTCCCATTCGACATCGTGGTTTCCGACCTCATGCTGCCGGGCCTGAGCGGCGAGGAGCTCGTCTCCCTCATCCGCGAGCACGACGCGCGCGTGCCCATCATCGTCATCTCGGCGCGCACGACGACGTCCGACCGTATCGACCTGCTGAAGCTCGGGGCGGACGACTATCTCACCAAGCCGTTCGATCTCGACGAGCTCATGGCGCGCATCGAGGTGCAGCTGCGGCATCGCGGACTTGCCGGCGCGGACGGTGGTACGACAGACAGCGCGGCGGGCGGCGCGTCGACTCAAGCGTTGCGCTTTCGCACGTGGGAGCTCGATCCGGAGGCGCGCACCTTTACGGTGTCGGGCGCGCCCGTGGAGCTCACGCGCATCGAGTTCAATATCCTGCACGCGCTCATCTCCCATCCCAAGCGCGTCTTTTCTAAGCAGGAGCTGTTCGAGCGGGCATGGGGCGAGCCCTATGCGGCTGACGACAACACGGTGAACGTGCACGTGTCCAACATCCGCGCCAAGCTCAAGGCGAGCGGCACCGACAGCTACATCAAGACCGTATGGGGCATGGGCTTCAAGCTGCAGGAAGGCTGATCTTAGAAATCCGGTCCCTTCTTTACCCTTTCTTAAACTTCGGATAAGACATGCTCAAAGGTCGCCTTCCATACTCATAGTCAACAAGCGGGGACAGGCGCCGATAGCGGCAGCTCGCCCGCGGATACAGCAGATGGGAGCAACCATGAACGTGATCGATATTCGCGGTCTCACCAAGCGATACGGAAAGGCCTTCGCCGTCGACCACCTGAACATGCGGGTGGCTTCAGGAGACATCTACGGCTTCGTCGGCAAAAACGGTGCCGGCAAGTCGACGACCATGAAGATGATCGCCGGGCTGACGACACCGACCTCAGGCGAGCTCGCGCTGTTCGGCAGCAGTGAGACAGGCGTTGACCGCGCCGGCAGTTTCTCCGCTGCGCCCTCGCGCATCGGCGCGCTCATCGAGGAGCCGGGCGTCATGCCCAACTTCTCGGCTGGCGAGAACCTCATGATGAAGGCGCTCGCCATGGGCGTGGTGCGCCCGCGCGAGCAGGTGGACGAGCTGCTTCAGCTCGTGGGGCTTGAGGCCGCCGGCGCGCGTAAGGTCAAGAAGTTCTCGCAAGGCATGAAGCAGCGCCTGGGCCTTGCGCTCGCGCTCGTGGGGTCGCCCGACCTGTTGCTGCTCGACGAGCCGTTCAACGGCATGGACCCCGAGACCACGCGCGACCTGCGCCGTGCACTCGTGCGGCTCAACCAGGGGCGCGGTGTGACCATCGTCATCTCGAGCCACGTGCTCGACCAGCTCATGCGCGTGTGCACGCGCTTCGGCGTCATCGCGGCCGGCCGCATGGTGCGCGAGTTCACCGACGAGGAGCTGCACGCCACCTGCGGTAGCTCGGTGCGCGTGAAGACCGCCGACCCCGCTCGCGCGCTCGCGATTCTCGAGGAGCGCCTGCCAGGGGCGACGTTCCACGTGGAGCCCGACCAGGCCATCGTGATCGGTGGGGGAGCGCGCCACGCCGCTGCGGCGTTCGGCGGTGCGGCGACCGATCCGGCGGCATCCGGTGCGCCGGCAGTCGAGGACGTATCCCGCATCCTGCACGAAGCCGATCAGGTGGTGCTGGAGCTTTCTGTGCTCGAACGCGATATCGAGGATTACTTCGTGGAGCTGATGGACGGCGGTGCCGATCGGGCTGTCTACACGCCATCGCATATGCGGGTCGGGAGGTAGGACGATGTTCGATTGCCTGATCGACGCTCTCGTCGAACTCGTTTCCGTTCTCTTCTCCCGCCGTAAAGGAAGGTAAGACCATGCTGAACCTCATCAAATCCGACCTGTACCGCATCACTCGCCCGAGGGGTCTGCGCGGCAGCTTTTGGCAGTACGGCATCGCGATCCTCGCCGCCTACGGCATCGTCGTGGCACTCGTGGCCTTCGCGAACAGCCAGATGTTTCTCGACATGACGGGTGGCACCATCGGCGACGCGGTGACGAAGACCTCGCTCACGGTGTATTTCGCCGACATGCTGAACGGCCTCGTGCCGCTCTGCGTGGCGTTCATGGCGGTGGAGCACGCGCTTGCCGAGTTTAAGAACGGCTACATCAAATCTGTGCTCTCGGCGCGCTCGGGCCGCCTCTCGTACATCACGGGCAAGCTGCTGTTCGTGGGCGTGCTGTCTGCGCTCATGATTACCTTCTCGACGCTCGTCGTCCTGGCGTGCCTGCCGGTGATGACCGCCGGGCAGCCCGCGTTCAACACGGTGGACGGGCCGCTCGAGGTCATCGGCTGGTTCGTGGGCTTCTGGCTCAATACCTGGGCGCTTTCCGCGTGCTCGCTCATCCTCGTGTACGCGACCCGCGTGAGCCCGGTGAGCTATATCGGCGCCTTCTGCTTTGCCGCTTCGGTCGTGCCGCAGACGCTCATGGGCCTCGCGTACTCCACGGGCGGCATTCTGAGCGTGCTGCAGCCGATCCGCCCGGTGCTCGAGACCCTTGCCGCCTGGATGCCCTCCACGGCGCTCAACAATCTGAGCCAGGGTGGGCAGCTGTTCCTCAACGCGTCGCTCGGCATCTGGGGAGAGACGGGGTACGCTTTCACTATCGCCCCCGGCATCCAGACGGTCCTCACGGGCATCATCTGGATTGTTCTCGCCGGCGCCGTCGTGCTCGCCATCTCCCGCAAGCGCGACATCTAATGGGACAATAGAAGTGGTCCCTTTCCTTGGGGAAGTACGGGGCAGCTCCCGCGCAGAAGCAGCGTCGGGAGGTGCCCCTTTCGGGTATCAGGAGGAGCCATGGACACCAGCCTGCTTGCCATCATCCTGCTCGTGGTCGGGCTGGGTATGGGCGCGCTGCTTGTTGGGACGCGTTACTTGGGCGAGCTGCGCCGCATCGCGCGCTTCCTTCGTGGGCGCGACCCGCAGAGCAATGCGCGCGTGACGGCGGGCGGGGCGCCGGGCGTGACGGATCTGGCCGACGCCGTCAACGCCGAGCTCGACCGCAGCGCGCAGGCGCACATCGAGGCGCTGCGTCATCAGCAGGAGTTCCAGCGCGACCTTTCGGCACTCTCGCACGACATTCGCACCCCGCTCATGGGCGCCAAGGGCTATCTGCAGCTTGCGCGCGACGAGGGGGATCCGGCCCAGCGCGCCCGGCACCTGGATGCAGCGGCGGCGCGCATCGACACCACGACGGAGCTGCTCGACCAGCTCTTCGCGTATACGAAGTCGACCGATCCCGATCTGGCGCTCAAGATGGAACCCGTGGCGCTTAAGCCCTTTGTGGAGGAGATTCTGCTCGGGCAGTACCCGGCCTTCGAGGAGCGCGGCTGGGAGCCGCAGGTCACTTTCGAGGATGCCACGGCGACCCTCGAGGCCGACCGCGAGGCGCTCGCGCGGATTCTCACGAACCTTGTGGTCAACGCGCTGCGCCATGGCTCGTCGGCGCCGTCGATCTTCCAGCGAACGGAAAACGGCCGGGTCCTCCTGGGCATATCCAATACCGTGGAAGACCCGACCGCTATCGATCCGGACCGTCTGTTCGACCGCTTCTACCAGGCCGATTCCGCTCGCGGCGCCAAGGGCAGCGGCTTGGGGCTGTCTGTTGCGGCCAACCTTGCGCGCGCCATGGGCATGGAGCTTTCCGCCGAGCTTACGGGCAACACGCTCACCATCACGCTCGGGTGACAAGATTGGACCTGACCCCAATTTGTCATAAGCGAAGCTCACATGGTCGAAGTCGATTGAGCCGTCGGCAACCTCATGCACCGGGTCTGCGGGGTTCGCGATGTCGGGCGTCTCCTCGAGCGCCTGGTTGATGCGCCGGGCGCTCGCCATGCTCATGGTGATCATGACGGCGATCATCGAGAGCATCATGAGGCTCATGAGCATCTGCGACACATAGGAAAAGGCGCTCGTGAGCTGGCCGGTGGTCATGGACCCGCCCACCACGAAGTGCGCGCCCAGCCACGACACGGCGATGATGCAGCTGTTGATGGCGATCATCATGACCGGGTTGTTGAGCGCGACGATGCCTTCGGCGCGCACAAAAAGCTTGTAGAGCTTCTCGGCAGCCGTGCGGAAGCGCTCCTTCTCGTAGACCTCGCGCACGAAGGCCTTGACGACGCGGATAGCGCCGACGTTTTCCTGCACGCTTGCGTTGAGGTCGTCGTAGGTGTCGAACACGCGGTTGAACACACGCGTGGCATTCGTCACGATGAGCGTGAACGCGACGATCAAAAAGATTGCCGCTACGATGATGACGGGGGAGAGCTCCAGCGAGATGGACAGGAACATCACGAGGCTCGATATGAGCATGACCGGCGTGCGTACCGCGATGCGCAGCAGCATGAGCGCGGCGTTCTGGATGTTGGTGACGTCGGTGGTCATGCGGGTGACGAGGCCCGCAGTGGAGAACTTGTCGATGTTGCCGAACGAGTACGTCTGCACCTTGTCGAAGATGGCCTCGCGCAGGCTGCAGGCGTAGCCCGTGGCTGCCGTGGCCGAGAAGTAGCCCGCGAGCAGGCCGAAGCCGAGGCTCAAGAAGGCCATCGCCAGCATGAGGGCGCCGTAGAAGATGACGGCATCCATGTCGCCCGCCTCGATGCCGCGGTCGATGAGATATGCGGTGATGAAGGGGATGAACACCTCCATCACGACCTCTCCGATCGTGCCTATCACCGAGAGCACAGCGTCTTTCTTGTATCGCCCGAAGGGGGCGAAGAGAGCTCTCATGCGTACCTCCGATTCTTTTCCGATTGATAGTTGAACGGAGGTAGTATGCCCGAGGGATTCCGCAATTGATTCGTCTATATTCTTATTAATAATAGGGTATGTTTATAGATGGCCATGCATGTCCTAAGGCGGAGGCGCATGAACACCTTTCAGCTTGCCTGTTTCGTCGAGGTCGCGGCGACGCTCAGCTTCTCCGCTGCGGCGCGCAACCTCGGCGTGTCGCAGCCGGCGATAAGCCATAACATCAAGGCGCTCGAGGATGAGCTCGGCTGTGCGCTCGTGTCGCGTTCGACCCGTACCGTGAGCCTGACCGAGGAGGGTTTTCAATACCTCTCGTATGCGCACGACATGCTCGATCTGGCGGAACGGGGCCGTCGCTTGGTCTCGCAAGACCGCGAACCGACTAAGGTCATGCTGCGTATCGGCGTCCACGGGGGCATCGCGTCGCTGGCGATCGCACCGGCGTTGCGTCGGCTGCACGAGGTGGAGCCCGACATCATGCCCGACATCCGCGGCAACGCGCCGCACTCGGCCCTTATCAATATGCTTGAGAGCGGTACGCTCGATGTACTGCTGGAGTATCGCAGTCCGCAGGGGGCGCCTGCGGGGGCGACCGTCTTCCGCCGGATCGTCGATGCGCCTGCAGCCTGCCTGTGCGCACCCGACCACCCACTCGCTTCGCGTGAGCGCGTGTCCGCCGAGGAGCTTCGCGGGGCGGGGTGCATCGCCGCATGCAACCCGCACATGTCGCTTGCCGCCATCGATACCCTCCAGCGCGCCGTCCTGGAACATGTCGACACGGCCGACGTGCTGCTGTGCGTGAGTCCCGAGAGCGCGATCGCCACGGCTGCCGCGGGAATCGCTTATGCCGTCATGCCTTCGGTTCCCCGGCTCGATGCATGCGGCATCTGCGCCGTGCCTGTGGACGGATTGCCGAAGACGACCTTCGGCCTGCGCATGCGCCGTGGCAAGCGGGCGCCCTATATCGACACCTTCTTCCAGCTCCTATCGGAATCCGTCATATGACAGGATGTGCGGGAAAATGGGGACAGTCCCTTTTTCCCATGGCAGGATGGGGCCGGGTTCGATCCTGTCACGCGACGAAGCGGGTATGATGGAGCGGAACGCCCGATGATCTTTCGAGGGGAATGCCCATGAACCAGCCCAGTGGACGCACGATCGCTTTGGTCGCCCTTGCCGCCTTCGCGGTATATCTCGGCATCTACTACTGGCCGAATATCGCCGGTTTCGTCGGATTGATCGCATCGGCGGTGGCTCCGCTCGTGCTCGGACTCGTGCTCGCATACCCGCTGAACATCCTCATGAGCTTCTACGAGCGTCACCTTCTGCCTACGAGTGAAAACCGCCTTGTCCGTCGTCTGCGACCGGCGATTAGCCTGATCGCGGCGTTGCTCACCCTCGTCATCGTGGCTACGGCGGTGCTATGGCTCGTGGTGCCCCAGCTCATCGACTGCGTGCGCCTGCTGATCGACCAGGTGCCCGTCGCGACGGTCGCCCTGTTCGATTGGCTCGAGGAGAGCGACCTCATCACGCCCGACTTCGTGAACAGCGTGAACGCGTCACTCGAGGCCTTCGATTGGAAGTCGCACGTAAGCGATCTTGCCGGCGCGGTCATGTCTGGCGTGGTCGGTGCAGTATCGGGTGTGGTTTCCGGTACGGCGACGTTCTTCCTCGCGGTCATCTTCGCGCTGTTCGTGTTGCTCAACAAGGAACGCCTTTCCGTCCAGCGCGACCTGATCATGGAACGTTATCTGAGCGCCGACGTCCTCATGCGCGTCCGCTACGTGCTCGGGATCGCGGACGACTGTTTCCACCGGTTCCTCGTGGGGCAGTGCACCGAGGCTGTGGTGCTCGGCGCGCTGTGCGCGGTGGGCATGCTTATCTTAGGGCTTCCGTACCCGCTCATGATCGGGGCGCTCACGGCGTTCATGGCGCTGATCCCCATCGTCGGCGCGCTCATCAGCGGCGCGATCGGGGCGTTTTTGATCCTCATGGTCTCGCCCGTGCAGGCGCTCATCTTCCTCATCTTCATCGTGGTGCTGCAGCAGCTCGAAGGCGACCTGATCTATCCGCATGTGGTAGGTTCGTCCATCCAACTGCCGGGCATCTGGGTGCTCGCGGCGGTGACGGTCGGTGGCGGTGCGTTCGGCATCGCGGGCATGTTCGTGGGCGTGCCGATGGCCGCGGTCGTCTATCGTCTGCTGCGCAACGACGTGTACGGTACCGGTCCGTCCCGATAGGGCGCCTCGGCGAGCCTGCATGTTGCGGGTATGATGACTGTGGGGAAGGGGATGAAACGAACACGTCCCCATCCAACCCATCGGGGAGGTGTGGCGTGCGCATCATCGTCGAGACGCATAGTCGCGTGCGCGCTCGCCTCCGCACGCGCCTCAAACGCCGTGTGACGCGCCTGTTGCGCCGATTGGCCGGCGTGCCCGTCGCCGATCGGGCCGGGGCGGTCACGTTTCGTCGGGTCTCGCGCGTCGGCGCCGTCGTGCGCAGCGTGGTTCCCCATCCGCTCATCGACAACCCCGAGGCGCGCGCCATGACGATCGGATTATTGATCGGCGCGTTGCATGTGGCGTTCGCCGTCGTGAGCATCGTCGCCGGACTGTTCGCCCGCTCGATCTGGACGATCTCGGTGGGCGTCGTGATGGCCGTGCTCAACATGTGCAAGTCCTATCTTGCCTCCGGCGCGCTCATGAGCGTCGCCACCGAGGAGCGTCTCGAGACCATCGATTCGCTCAGACGCTGCCGTCGGGTCGGCATGGCGCTCGTGCTGGCGGTCATGGCCATGTCCGGTACGGTCGCGCGGCTCGTGTTGCGGGGAAGCGGGGCGGTCTATCCCGGCGCGCTCATCTACGGGTACGCGGGTTACGCCTTTGTCATGATCGTGCTCGCGATCGTCAATTTGGCGCGCGCTCGCAGGCTCGAGACGCTCGCTGTGAAAGGCGTGCGCGCCCTCAATCTTGCCGGTGCGCTGACGTCGATCTTTGCCCTGCAGACGGTGCTGCTCTCGCGCGTGGCGTGGGAGCGTCTCCCCGAGGGTATCTCACGCGATGTCGTCGAGGGTTCGCTTGGCAGCCTGGTCTGTCTGGTCCTGCTGGTCGTGGGCCTGTGGCTTGCACTGGCGGCGACCGGTCGCCTTGTCGAGCGCCGCGACGACGAACTTCGCTTCCGCATCGGGCGTCGTCCACGCTGATAAGATGGTGCCAGATCCAATCTTGCCGCGTTTCGTCCCGTGACAAGATGGGGCCGGGTCCAATCTTGTCAGGGCGCGGAAGACAGGAGCCGCACCGCTTTGCCATGTTGCATGCCTATCGACAGCGATGGAGGGTGGTAAAGCGGTGCTTTCGTGTGTCGTGATGGAAAGGGGCGGAGTCGATGACCGACCGCTTGTCTGACGGGGACCAACCTATACGCGCGCCGCGTCGCGGTCTGGCGCTGTTCGCCATCCTCTGCATGACCTTCATGGAGGTACTCGACGGCACCATCGTCAACGTCGCGTTGCCCACCATGCAGGCCGAACTCGGCGTCGAGGCGACCGAAATCCAGCTCGTGGCGAGTGCGTTTCTGGTGGTGGCCTGCGCGTTTCTGCTTGTGTTCGGCAGGCTGGGCGACATGGTCGGCAAGGCACGGGTCTTTCAGACGGGCGTCGTGCTGTTCACGGTCGGTTCGGCGTTTTGCGCGCTGTCGTCGACATTGCCCTTGCTCGTGGCGGCGCGCGCGGTGCAGGCGCTCGGCGTGGCATGCAGCCTCGCCAACAACCAAGGCATCATCACGGAGCTTTTCGCTGAGCGCCGCGGACGCGCATTGGGGCTCGTGGCCACGTTCACCGCGCTCGGTGCCATGGCGGGTCCCACGGTCGGCGGCGTGTTGGTATCGATCTTTCCCTGGGAGTCGATCTTCGTGATCAATATCCCCATCGGCATCCTCTCGTTCGCGATCGGCGTAGTCGCGCTGCCCAATCGGCGTTCCGCCAGGAAGCATGCGCTCGATGTGGCGGGAACGTTGCTCGTCGTGCCCGCCATCCTGCTCGTGTTCGTTGCCATCACGCTTATGGAGGATGGCGCCGGGGCATTCGAGTTCGCGATGCTCGCGGCGGGGATCGTGCTGGTCGCGGCGTTCATCACGGTGGAACGTCGCGCCACGGAACCGCTCGTGCAGCTGCGGATTTTTCGCAACGTGAGCTTCGACATCGATCTCGCGGCCATGGTCCTCGTGTTCCTGGGGCTTTCCGGTGTGACGATCATCATGCCGTTCTATCTGCAAAGCGCCCTAGGGCTCGAGCCCGGCGTGGCCGGTCTCGTCATGGCGTGTTATCCGCTCGTCAACGCGACGATCGGCACGCTCTCGGGAGCCCTGTCCGACAAGATCGGCTGCATCAAGCCGACACTTGCCGGACAGGCCGTCTTCGCACTCGGATTGTTCGGGCTTTCCACGCTCGCGCTCGACACGCCCATCGCCTCCATCGTGCCGATGCTCATGTTCACCTCGCTCGGCAGCGCCATGTTCCAGAGTCCCAACAACTCGCTGATCATGGGCCATGCCGAGCCCCAGATGCTGGGCTTTGTGGGATCGCTTGGCAATCTCATGCGCTATCTGGGCCAGTCGCTCGGTATCACCATCTCAACGGGCGTGCTGTACGGCACCATGAGCGCCGAGGCGGGCCATCGCGTGTCGAGTTTCGTGACGGACCGGCCCGAGCTCTTCATGCATGGCTTGGCGGCGGTGTTCCATCTGCTGGCGGCACTTGTCGCCGTGGCGCTGGCTATCTCGCTCGTGCGCACGCTGGTGATCGACCGGAAGTGACAAGTTGAGGCCAGGTCCGATCTTGTCGCGGCAAGTTCGGACCTGGCTCCTTATTGTCGGATTCCGTCCTGTCGTCTAGCGGTAGGTGACGGTGTCCTCGAGCGGCTTGCGGCTGGTGTGGTTCGCGAGCGGGCCTGCGCCTTCGGCGGCAAAGCCGAGATCCATGAACATGAGGATCTCCTCGTTGTCGGGCAGCTCGAGCTTCTCCTTGGCTTCGGCGGGGTCCACACGGTTGACCCAGCAGCTGTCCACGCCCGCGTTCGCGGCGGCGAGGATCATGTGCGTCGCCACGATCGTCGCGTCCTCGATGCCGGAATCGCGCTCGTCACCCGGATAGGTGTAGACGTTTCCGGTATCGAATGCCACGACGAGCACGGTCGGCGCGCCGTAGCGGCACGGGGTGAGCTTGTCGACCAGCGCGAGGTCCGCTTCGCTCTGCAGCACGTAGATATGCTGCTCCTGTAGGTTTTTGGCCGTAGGCGCCACGCGGCCGGCCTCGAGGATGGCCGCGAGCTGCTCGGGCGTCACCTGGCGCTTGGGGTCGTACTTCTTGCAGGAATACCGGATTTTGACCACATCGCTGAATTCCATACCATCGCATCCTTTCATGACAGGTAGGGCGTGCCCTAGTGTCATAATCTCACGCCCGACCAAGCAGCGACAAGATGGGGCCAGATTCAATCTTGTCGGTATGGCGCTCATCAAATCGCCCTGCCATAAGATATGATTGGGTAGACGAAGGAGGGCGTATGCCGACGATCGAGCGGACTTACGAGGACATTCGTGCCTTCGCGCGGGCGCGCGGGGTTGGGCGGGTCGTGCTTTTCGGTTCGCGTGCCCGGGGCGATAATGCTCCGAAAAGCGACCTTGATATCGCGTTTTCCGGTGGGGACGCGGTTGGATTCGAAGAGGATCTGCAGGAGCGTCTCTGGTCGCTGCTGGAGGTCGATGTCATCAATCTTGATGAGCAGATATCGGATGAGCTGCGCTCGGAGATCGCCCGGGATGGGAAGTTGCTGTATGAAGCGATTCGATAGCTACGCCTCCGCTTTGTCGGTCCTTAAGACTGCGCATGAGCAGGATCTTGCGAACGAGTTCATTCAGGGCGGCGTCATCGACAAGTTCTTCGTGCAGTTCGAACTCGGATGGAAACTGTTCAAGCGGCTTCTGTCGTACGAGGGCGATCCTGTTTCGGCAAGCGGCTCGCCGAGAGACATTATCAAGGCTGCCTATCGATATTTTGACTGCATGGACGAGGATACCTGGCTGTGCATGCTGCGCGATCGCAATAACACGTCGCATGAATACGATTCCTCCAAGGCAAGGGCCTTGGTCGATGTCATTATCGAGCGCTACATTCCGGAATTTCAACGTGTGGAAGACGGTTTGCGCGAACGGTACGGGGAGCAGCTCGATCGCATGTAGCCGTAGCGAAAGGGCGGGTGGCGAGCTTTGTCGCCTGAGCGTCTGCTGAACAACAAGGGAGATTTCATGGCCGATCGGTCGTGGCAGGCGAAGCTCGCCTGCGTGTGGGGCGGCGAGCTCGTCTCAGTGCTCACGAGCTCCATCTTGCAGATGGGTTTCATCTGGCATATCACGCTCGCGACGAACTCCGCGAGCATGCTGTCGCTGGCGTCGCTCGCGGGCTTTCTGCCGCTAGCGCTCATCGGCACCTTCGCCGGCGCCATTGTGGATCGGCTGCCGCTCAAGCGTGTGCTTATCGGCGCCGACCTGTTCATCGCCGCGGTGAGCACCGTCGTGGCCCTCGTGTCGATGACGGGTGCGCTGCCCGTATGGGTGGTCATCGTGGCGCTGTTCTTCCGCGCCATCGGCAGCGCCTTCCATACCCCGGCGTTCCAGACGCTGACGCCGCTCGTGGCGCCGGCGGAGCACCTGACTCGCCTGGCGGGCGTCACGCAGGCGGTACAGTCGGGCGGCTACATCCTGGGCACGGCCATCGCGGCGGTGATCTACCCGCTCTGGGGTCTCACGGCCATGATCGCGCTCGATGTCGCCGGCGCTCTGTTCGCCACGGCCGCTGTGCTTGCGGCGCGGCTCGACGTGGGCGGCTCGCAGACGATGACGGGGGAGGACCGCGCCGGCCTCGCCGCGCAGGTCCGCGCGCTCATGGGCGAGACGGCTGCCGGTTATCGCGTGCTGCGCGGCTACCGGGGCCTGTTTGCCCTGCTGTGGTGCGGCTTCGTGTTCACGCTCGTGTTCTCGCCCATCGCGGCGCTCTTCCCGCTCATGACGCTCGACCACTTCGGCGGCACCACGACCGACGCGGCGACCGCCGAGATCGTGTTCTCGGTGGGCATGATCGCCGGTTCGGCGCTGCTCGCCTCGACAGGCGGCTTCAAGAACCGCGCGCTCACCGTGGTGGCGGCCACGGCTCTCTACGGCGTGGCGACGTTCGTGGCGGGCATGCTTGGCGCAAACGGCTACCTTGCGTTCTTGGCGATGAGCTTCCTCATGGGCCTGAGCTCGCCGTTTTATTCCGGCCCGCAGACCGCGCTCATGCAGGAGAAGATCCCGCCCGAGTACCTGGGTCGCGTATTCGGTCTGTACGGCGCCATCATGTCGTGGGCGATGCCGGTGGGACTTGCGGTGTCGTCGCTGTTCGCCGACGCCGTGGGCGCTCCTGCCTGGTTTGCGGGCGCGGGTGTCGCCATGGCGCTGCTCGCCGTGGCGACCTGGGCGATTCCCAGCATCCGTACGGTTGAAGAGTAACCGACAAGATGGGGCCGGGTTCAATCCTGTCGCAGGCGCTCGAGATAGCCGTCCGCCTCCGCGTGCGAGCGGAAGGTGACCAGGCGGCAGCCTTTGGAGCGAGCGTCGAGGGTGCGCAGCAGCTGTGGGCGTTGCTCGACGGGAAAGCGGCGGATGTAGTCCGCGAATTCGGGATCGAGCTCGGACTCGACCCAAGGTAGGTCCTCGCGCGGGTGCCCGATGCGCGCGGCGGCCCCGGCAAGACAGGTGGCGACCGGCAAGTCGAACAGGAACACGGTGTCCGCCCGGGCGAGGCGCCGTTCGAGCGTGCGCAGGTAGTTGCCGTCGATAACCCAGCGGTCGCGTACTAGCTCCGCATCGAGCCTGCGATCGAACTCCCCATGCGTCACGTGCGTGCCGTCCGGTTTGTGCCAGTTCATGTCGAGGTAGACGATCGGCAGGTCAAGGCGGTCGCAAAGCCGGCGGGCAAAGGTGCTCTTGCCGGCGCCGGGGCAACCCACGACGAGGATGCGAGCGAGGGGAACACTTTCGTTCACGGTTGCCCCTTTCGACGGTCAACGAGTCTGACAGGGTTGTATCTACGGTAGCATGATGGCGATGAAACACGATCGAATGGCGACAAGATGGTGCCGGGCTCATCTTTGTCGCAGGGGAGGTTCAGTTGCATGTGCGACATTGTTGAGGTGGAGAAGTCGGGCCGCACGCCCGAGCTCATAGATGCGCTTTTTGCCATATGGGAGGGCGCCGTCCGCGCGACGCACGATTTTCTGCCTGCAGGTGAGGTCGAGCGCATCGGCGCGATGGTCCCGCAGGCCATTGCGGGCGTGCCGACGCTGCTCGTGTGCGTGCGCGATGGCGAGCCGATCGGGTTCCTCGGCATGGACGGCACCTTCATCGAGATACTTTTCGTGGCGGCGACGTGCCGCGGGCAGGGCATCGGCCGCAGCTTGGTCGAGCGTGCGATCGCTGACTACGGGGCGACCGAGGTCTCCGTCAACGAGCAGAACCCGCAGGCGGTCGGCTTCTACGAGCGCATAGGGTTTACGACCTACCGTCGCACCGACACCGATGGCGAGGGCGCGCCGTATCCGCTGCTGTTCATGCGCCGGTAGCGACAAGATCGAACCCGACAAGATCGAACCCGGCCCCATCTTGTCGGTTATAGGGAGTGGAGATATGGGATTGCAGAAGCATGGCGGTACGGGCGCGGAGGACGCCGTGCCCGCCGAATCGTATACCGACCTCAATGCGCGGATCATCGACCAGTGGATCGATGATGGCTGGCAGTGGGGGACGCCCATCTCACATGAGCGCTATGAGGCGGCGCTTGCGGGAGACTGGTCCATGCTGCTCACGTCGACGCGCGCGGTCCCGCGCAGCTGGCTGTTCGATGACATGCGCGGCGTGCGCGTGCTCGGTCTTGCCGCGGGCGGCGGCCAGCAGATGCCGATCTTCGCCGCGATGGGCGCCGCGTGCACGGTGCTCGACTACTCCGAGAGGCAGATCGCCTCGGAGCGGGCGGTAGCGCAGCGCGAGGGCTACGAGATTCGCTGCGTGCGCGCCGACATGACGCGCCCACTACCCTTTGAGGACGGCGAGTTCGACCTCATCTTCCATCCGGTGTCCAACTGTTACATCGAGGAGGTCCTGCCCGTGTGGCGCGAGTGCTTCCGCGTGCTGGCACCGGGCGGCCGCCTGCTGGCGGGCCTCGACAACGGCTTCAACTACGTGGTGGACGATGACGAGGAGCGCATCGTGCGCAGCCTTCCGTTCAACCCGCTGCGCGACCCCTTGCTCATCCCCGAAGGCGAGCTTGCCGACTGGGGCATGCAGTTCTCGCACACGCTCGACGAGCAGGTCCGCGGGCAGATCCAGGCGGGCTTTCGCCTGCTCGACCTGTACGAGGATACGAACGGCGAGGGCAGGCTGCACGAGCTCGGCATCCCCACCTTCTGGGCCACCTGCGCCGAGAAGTGATGGGAAAATGGGGACAGGCACTGGGAAAATGGGGACAGGCACTATTTTCCCGCTCGGCCAGACAAGATGGTGCCAGGTACAATCTTGTCGGGTTCAGTCTTGTCGGAGGGTGACGATGTCCTACTGCGATTGGGATAGATCGAGCGAAATAACCCGCCGCTACCACGATGAAGAGTGGGGCGTGCCGCTGCATGACGACATCGGGCAGTTCGAATATCTCTCCCTCGAGGTCATGCAGTGCGGGCTCAACTGGAACATGATGATGCAGAAGCGCGAGATCCTGCGCGGGTGCTTCGACGGTTTCGACTACGAACGCGTGGCTGCCTACGGCGAGGACGACATCGAGCGCATCCTGGCGACACCGGGGATGATCCGGTCACGCCGCAAGGTCGAGGCCATTATCAACAACGCGCAGCGCTTCATCGAGATGCGCAAGCAGTTCGGCAGCTTCTCGGCCTACCTGTGGGGCTTTTCGGACAACAAGACGATTCTCTACCACAAGCATTCCCAGGGCTTTATCCCGGTGAGCAACGGGCTGTCCGCGAAAATCTCGAAGGACCTCAAGCGTCGCGGCTTCAAGTATCTGGGGCCCGTGGTCGTCTACTCGCACCTGCAGGCGTGCGGCATCATCAACGACCACGCCGAGGACTGCCCGCGCTACCGCGAGATCAACGGCGCGTACCCCACGGTCGAGCGCCGCCGCTACCTCGAGCGCGACATCCATCATTACGGCTAATGGGAAAATAGGGACAGGCACTTTTGTCCCAGGGAAAATAGGGACAGGCACTTTTTCCCGCTAGGGATAGGCACTTTTCCCACTACGACTGACCGTTACGTTGGGGGGTCGGAAGTTTGTATCGCGCGCGGCGGGGTATCTAATCCATATCCGTCAGCACGCGAGCAAAGGAGCCTGCTATGGCGCACGCCACCGAGACCTATGTCGACTACGCGGGGTTCAAGACCTACTGCAAGATCGTCGAGCCGGATGAGCCCGTCGCCGGCAAGAAGCCGCTGCTCGTGCTGCACGGCGGTCCCGGTGCCTGCCACAACTGCCTGCTCACCTATGCGCAAATCGCCGACCGCTACGGGCGCACCGTGGTGTTCTACGACCAGATCGGCTGCGGCAAGAGCGCCATCCCGCATCAGGAGGACGATTTCTACACCTGCGACCTGTGGATCGACGAGTTCTACACCGTGCGCCGCACGCTCGGCCTCGACGATATCCATCTGTTCGGCAACTCGTGGGGCGGCATGCTGGGCATGCTCTGCATGATGAAGGACGATACGGGCGTCAACTCGTTCGTGATCAACAGCTCGCCGGTGCGCATCGACACCTGGCTTTCCGAGGCGCGCCGCCTCATTCAGTATCTCCCGAAGGATATGCAGGAAGCGCTGGAGGAAGCCGAGCGCACAGGCGACTACGATGCGCCGGCGGCGGCCGCAGCGGCCGACGAGTACTACAAGCGCCACGTGATGGGCGTCTACGCTGCCGACTACCCGCAAGAGATCATCGATTCCAACGCGGGCACGGGCGAGTGCTACATGGTCATGCAGGGCGCGAGCGAGTTCGTATGCACGGGCAAGCTCAAGGACTGGGACATCCGCGAGGGCGTGAAGGGCATCCGCGTGCCGTGCATGGCGCTTTCCGGTACCGACGACGAGGGCACGCCCTACACCATCAAGGAGGGCGTGGATCTCATCCCCGGCTGCGAGTGGACACTCATCCAGGGGGCGCCGCACCTGGCCAACATCACGCATCCCGACGAGTGCCTCGCCGCGGTCGAGGGCTTCATCAGCCGCTTTGACTAGTGGGAAAATAGGGACAGGCACTTTTTTCCCACGGAAGACCATCTCGCCCTCGCCGCCGAACGGCACGTAGAAATCGCCATAGGGTAGAGGCGGGTTCACGTCTTCCGTGAGTCCCTCCGAACCTGCCGGAGTTCCACTCCTTCAGGCCCTTCACGCGCTCGTAGGGAAGCTTGGCCTGACCGGAGGTACCGAGCACGAGTTCGAGCGTATCGACGGCGCGCTCCGAGGTGGATGAGTAGGCATGGTCGAACGCGACGCCGTGCTCGGCAAACCACGCGCCCGCCCGACGAGCCTGTTCGCATCCCTGCTCCGTGAGCGGGGAGTCGCACTAGCCCTGCTTTCGCTTGAGCACATTGAACAGCGTCTGACCGTGACGCATAAGGTGGAGCTTGGACGTGCGGACTCCTTTCGGTTCGGTTGTGGGAAAAAAGTGCCTGTCCTTTTTCCCGCTAGTACAGGGTGGCTCCGCGGAGCTGCTGAGTCTTCACGAGGTCGTTCAGCAGCCAGCTCACGGTGTCGATGTCGAAGTGGTCGAAGATCCTGGGGAAGCTGGGATCCTCCAGCGCGGCGATGGCGGCTATGTCATCCGCATCGAGCTCGAAGTCGAAGACGTCGATGTTTTCCGCCATGCGCTCGGCGCGCACGGTCTTGGGGATGACGATCACATCCTGTTGCAGAAGCGAGCGCAACACAACCTGACCCGTCGTTTTGCCGTGTTTGGAGGCGATGCCGATGAGCACCTCGTTGGTGAAGATGCCGTTTTGCCCCTCGGCGAACGGTGCCCAGGCTTCGTGCGCCACGCCGAGCCGCTCCATCAGCTCATGCGCCTCGCGCTGCGGGCGGAAGGGGTGCGTCTCGATTTGGTTCACCGCGGGTGGCACCGTGGCGAGTGCGCAGAGGTCCACGAGGCGTTCCGGGTAGCAGTTGGACACGCCGATCGCGCGGATCTTGCCGGCGCGGTAGGCGTCCTCCATGGCGCGGTAGGCGCCCGGGTAGTCGCCCATCATCTGATGGAGCAGCATGAGGTCGATGTAGTCGGTTCCGAGCTTGGCGAGCGTCTCGTCGATCGAGGCGGCGGCGCGCTCGTAGTTCATGTTCGATACCCAAATCTTCGACGTGATGAAGACCTCCTCGCGCGGGACGTCGCTGGCCGCCACCGCGGCACCGACGCCCTCCTCGTTACCGTATGCCTGCGCGGTGTCGATCAGACGGTATCCGGCGTCGAGCGCCTGAGCCACGCAGCGTGCGGTGTCCTCGGGCGGCGTCTGGAACACGCCGAAGCCGAGCATGGGCATCCTCACCCCGTTGTCGAGGGTCTTGTAGAGCATGGTGATCCTTTCTTTCGAAAACGGTGCCGCTGATCGCGCGGGCGACGTTACTCGCCGTCCGGTCGCATGGGGGAACGGGGTGCGGACGTCGCCTGCTTCGTGTAGTCGTTCTCGGCGAGCACGAACGCGGGCGGCTCCTCGGGCACCTCGTAGTAGGGGCGCTGCGGTAGGGCGTTGATGCGCGCCATCTCGTCGGCAGTGAGCTCGAAGTCGAAGATGTCGAGGTTATCGGCCATGTGCGCGGGACTGAGCGTCTTGGGGAAGGTGACGTTGCCCTCCTGGTGGCTCCAGCGCAGGATGACCTGCGCGGGCGTTTTGCCGTGCGCAGCGGCCAGCTCGGTGATGACCGGCTCGGCGAGCAGGGCGGTGTCGCCGTGGCCGAGTGGATACCAGCCTTCGTACACCACGTCGTCGAGCCCGCGTTCGCCCATTGCCGTTTTGAGATCATGCTGATTCCAATAGGGGTTGATCTCGACCTGCAGCACCGCGGGCTTGATGGTTGCGACCTCAAGGATCTCATCGATCTTATGCACCGGGAAGTTGGAGAGGCCGATGGCGCGGACCTTGCCGGTGCCGACCGCCTCCTCCATGGCGCGCCAGCCGGAGACGTAGCCGCCATAGGGCTGATGGAACAACAGCAGGTCGACGTAGTCGAGGCCGAGGCGCGCGAGCGTGGCGTCGATATCGGCTGCGCACTGCTCGTACGGATAGCTTTGCGGGAAGAGCTTCGTGGTCACGAACAGTTCCTCGCGCGGGATGCCGCAGGAGCGGATGACCTCGCCCACAGCGACTTCGTTGAAGTAGGCGTTTGCGGTGTCGATGTGGCGGTAGCCGAGCTCGAGCGCTTGGGGCAGATGCTCGAGCACCTCCTCGGAGCTCATCATGTATACGCCGAAGCCCATGACGGGAATCGTGTGTCCGTTTGCGAGGGTGAAAGCGGGAACTGATGCAGTCATATGCGGTATTCCTTTCTTCATGGTATCGCTTACAATGCAAGTGTCCTGCACGATCGCTTGGAAGTACAATGCAAGACAAGGCAATCTATATGCGTCTAACGCATAAGATGATGGCAGGTGCCCTCACGTAGCAGCTGACGGAAGGGAGGTGAGCGCGGTGGAGCTGGAGCAGATGCATCAGCTTGAGGCGATCGAGCGTTTGGGCACCATGTCCGCCGCTGCCGAGGAGATGCACATATCGCAGCCGGCGCTCAGCCGCTCCATCCAGCGGCTTGAGGCAGAGCTCTGTTGTGCGCTCTTTGAGCGCGAGGGGAGGCGCGTCGTGCTGAACGACGTCGGCCGTGTGGCCGTGGACTGGGCGCGCGAGCTGCTGCGCGACGAACGCCTCATGCGCGAGGCGGTAGCGGCGGCGGCACAGCGAACGCACGCCCTGCGCGTGGCATCGGTGGCGCCTGCACCCGTGTGGCGCCTGACGGGGCTCATGGTCGAGCGCTTTCCGCAGGAGACGCTCACCTCGGAGATCGTCGACGAGGATGCCGTGTTGCGCGGCGTGGTGGAGGGATCTTTCGACTTCGGCATCGTGCTCGACCCGCCGCATCGGCCCGGTATCGTGTCGTGCGAGCTCATGCGCGAGAACCTGTCGGTTACGTTGCCGCCCAACCATCCGCTTGCGGCACGGCGTCAGGTGACCTTCGCCGACCTTGCGGGCGAGACCTTCCTCATCATGACCGAGATCGGCTTTTGGCGCGGCATCGTCGACCGTGAGATTCCGAACGCAACCTATATCGAGCAGCGTGACCGTATGGTCTTCACACAGCTTTCCCACTCGACGCCGCACTGTACATTCATCACCGACGCGCCGTTCCAGAGCGATCCGGTGCCCGGGCGAGCCGTGGTGCCCATCGTGGACGACGGAGCTCATGCCGTATTCCACCTGATTGCGCGTGCCGACGCGGCGGACATCGTCGCGCGTCTGTTCGCCTGGGTGAGCGCAGGGGCGTAGCTGCGATAATGCGGTGCTGACAATGCGGTGCCAGGTGCAAACTTGGCGGGTGGGAAAAAAGTGCCTGTCCCCCTTTTCCGCTGGGAAAAGGGGGACAGGCACTTTTTTCCCACCCGGCCGGATCTGACAAGAGGGGATCGGGTTCGATCTTGTCGCCGAATCGGTGCTAAGGTGTCGGTAGCGAACGACATGCAAGGAGGTCCGACATGGCAGATCAGCAAGGTGCCGAGCAGCAGGGGAGCGCGGGCACGGCGGATGTGGCGTACACGGTGGATGCCGAGCGCCGGCTGCCCCTGCCCGATGCGGCGTGTGCGGACATGGCGTGGGAGTGCGCGGGTGAGCGCATCGACTATACCGCCACCGCAGGCTATATCGACGTCCGCACCGACACGGGTGCCCTCATGGGCAAGATGTTCTCGCTGGCATACGTCGCAAAGCGCTCGCAGGGCGCCGCTGCCCGTCCGGTCACCTTCTGTTACAACGGTGGCCCGGGCAGCGCGTCGGTTCCCATCAACGTGGGCGGCATCGGGCCTCGCCGCGTCGTGACCAGCGGCCTGGACCATCTGCCTGCGACGCCTCGCGTCGAGGACAACCCCTCGACGTTGCTGCGCCAGAGCGACCTGGTGTTCCTCGACGCGCTCGGCACCGGCTATTCCGTGGTCGCCGAGGACGCAGACGCTCATGACATGTGGAGCGTCGATGGCGACGCCGACACATTCGCGCGGTCGATCGCGGCGTGGCTGACCGACAACGGCCGCTGGGGCGACCCGGTCTATCTGTTCGGCGAGTCTTACGGCACGGTGCGCAATGCCGTGCTCATGCGCGTGCTCTCCGAGCGCTTCATACCGGTCACCGGCGTCATCATGCTCTCGTCTGTCTTCGATTGGGTGCAGAAGATGCCCGGCTCCGATCTGGGCTTCATGGGGCTGTTCCCCACGTACGCGGCGACCGCCCGTCACTTCGGCAAGGCGGGTCAGGGTACCGACGAGGCCGCGTGGTTCGATGAGGCGATGGACTTCGCGGAGCGCGTGTACGGACCGGCGCTGCTGCGCGGCGACCGCCTCTCGTCAGACGAGAAGGCCTCCTTGGCGGCGGAGATGTCGCAGCGTATCGGGCTTTCGGCGGAATTCATCGAGCGCAACAACCTGCGCATCGATCTCGACACGTTCCGCCGCACGCTGCTGGCGGACGAGGGGCTCGTCACAGGGCGCTTCGACACACGCTTCACCACGCATGCGCCTTGCGCGTCGCTGGGCGGGACCACGCCGATCATGAGCGACGCTTCCTCCGATGCGGTGGAGCCGGCGTGGAACGCGGCGTTCCGTCGGCATCTGCAGGAAATCGGCTTTGCAGGTGCGCCGATCTATCCGTTGAGCAATTTCCCCAAAATCGGTATCACGTGGGATCGCTCGCATGCGGCGCCGGATTCGGGCATGAGGGCGTCTGCGCCCAACGTCGCTTACGACATCGCCGCGGCGCTCAAGCACAATCCGACCATGCGCGTGCTGGTGATCGGTGGTCGCTACGACGCCGCCACGCCGTATTGGAACGTGGTACGTGATCTGTCGTGCCTGTTTTTGCCGACGGAGCTCAAGCGGCGCGTGGAACTCAAGCTCTACAGTTGCGGCCACATGGCCTATGTCGACGAGCCGACGCTCGACGCGCTCGGTCGCGACCTCGCCGCGTTCGTGCGCTAGCTTCCCGACGGGCGCTTCGACGGGCTTATGACGGGTTTGTGCCCGGCAACAACCGACACGTTTGAGTCCTGCTTCAACTTGTCGCGATAAGAGTGCGACAAGTTTGAGCCCGGCACCTTCTTGTCGGTTCGGCGTCTACTTGTCGACCGGATGCCGCCCACAGCCGACAAGATAGGGCCTGGCACCTTCTTGTCGGTGGTATGATGGGCGGGCCCATCACGGCTGCCTTGCCCGCCGCGATAGCGCCCGGTGTCACATGCCGGGGAGGCGCGTTTCCAGGCGCGTGGATCTGTCCGCGCTCGCCTGGGAGGTTTCGCGTGCACCTTCAAGTTGCAACCGACGCTCGTCATCCCAACAAATGGGTGGTTCTCTTCACCGTCGTGGCCATGACGTTCATGTCCACGCTCGACAGCAGCATCGTCAACATCGCGTTGCCCGTCATGCAGCGAGAGCTTGCGGCGACGGCCGCCGGTATCCAATGGGTGTCGACCGTCTACCTGCTGGCCTGCTGTGCCACGGTGCTCATCTTCGGGCGTATGGGCGACACGTTCGGCAAGGTGCGCCTGTCTCAGGCCGGCGTGGCGCTCTTTACCGCGGGCTCTGCGCTGTGCGGTCTCTCCTCGACCCTGCCCGCCCTCGTCGCGGCGCGTGCCGTGCAGGGCATCGGTGCGGCGAGCGCCATGGCCAACAACATGGGCATCGTCACCGAGGCGTTTCCCGCAAATCAGCGCGGCCGTGCGCTCGGCATCGTCTCGACGTTCGTCTCTCTCGGCATGATGTGCGGTCCCACCATCGGCGGCGTGCTCGTGGCTGTCTTCCCATGGGAGTCCATCTTTCTCATCAACGTGCCCATCGGCGCGCTGGCGTTCGCCGTTGGACTCAAGACGCTTCCTCGCGATGTTACCGCTGATGACCGCAGCCGCATCGACGTCGCCGGCGCCGCGCTCGTCGTGCCGGCGATCCTCTTGCTGTTCTGTTCGCTCACCTTCATGGCGAGCGGCGTGAGGCCGATACTCGTCGGCATGTTCATGACGGGTGTCGTGCTGTTCGCCGCGTTCGTGGCCGTTGAGCGTCGTGCCGCCCATCCGCTCGTGCAGCTCGACGCGTTTCGCAACATCCCGTTTTCGGTGAACCTCGTCACCATGTTCATCTGCTTTGCGTCGGTGGGCGCCACCGAGTACCTGCTGCCGTTTTTCCTGCAGGACGCCTGCGGGTTTCCGTCCGGCGTGGCGGGTCTCGCGCTCACGGCCATCCCGCTCGGTATGGCGGCGGTGGGGCCGGTGAGCGGCGCGTTGTCCGATCGTATCGGCAGCGCGCTGCCGTGCTGCGTGGGATTGGCGGTCTATGCGGCGGGCATCGCGTGTACCGGGTATCTGCCGACGACGACGCCGCTTGCCGTTATCGTGGGTGGCATGCTCGTCATGGCGGTCGGGACCGGCCTGTTCCAGTCGCCCAACAACTCGCTCGTCATGGGTTCGGTCGGTCGTGAGCATTTGGGCTTTGCCGGTAGCGTGGTGTCGCTCGTGCGCTACCTGGGCATGTCCGTGGGCGTGACCGGTGGCACGGCGCTGCTGTACGGCCATATGAGCGCGCTCGCGGGTCGTCCGATCGCCTCCTATGCGCAAGGTGGGGCGGAGCTGTTCGGTCAGGGATTCGCGTTCGCGTTCTCCGTGTTCGCCGCGCTGTCGCTCGCCGGCGCCGCCCTCGCAGCCCTCGCCGCCCGCATGGGAAAATAGCGCCTGTCCCCATCTTCCCGCATGGAAAAATGGGGACAGGCGCTATTTTCCCACGGCGAGCTCCGGACAGGGGCCGACCCGCGGTTTTCGCGTGAGGGATTCGCATGCGGCGGTGCTTGCAGCTACAATACCCACGGTCAAACACACAAGGGGGATATCCATGCCAAGCATCGCCGACGAGATCGCCTCGCGTCGCACCTTCGCCATCATCTCACACCCGGACGCGGGTAAAACCACGCTCACCGAGAAGCTCCTGCTCTATACCGGCACCATTCAGTCCGCCGGATCGGTCAAGGGCAAGAGCAGCTCCAAGCACGCGGTGTCCGACTGGATGGATATCGAGAAGCAGCGTGGCATCTCCGTCACGTCGTCGGTCCTGCAGTTCACCTACGACGGCTGCTGCGTGAACATCCTCGACACGCCCGGCCACCAGGACTTTTCCGAGGATACCTACCGTACGCTCATGGCCGCCGACGCCGCGGTCATGGTCATCGACGGCGCCAAGGGTGTCGAGGCGCAGACCGTGAAGCTCTTCCGTGTGTGCGCGCTTCGCGGCATCCCCATCTTCACCTTCGTGAACAAGCTCGACCGCGAGATCCGTGATCCCTTCGAGCTCATGGAGGAGATCGAGAACGTCCTGGGCATCGGTACGTGCCCCATGATGTGGCCGATAGGCTCCGGCAGGAACTTCCGCGGCGTCTTCGACCGTGCGCACCGTCGCGTGATCGCGTTCGAGGGTGATGGCCGCGCCAACGCCGCCAAGAAGGTGGCCGAGGTCGAGGCCGAGCTGGGCGATTCGGTGCTCGATGAACTCATCGGCCAAGAGAACCACCGCACCCTCATGGATGACATCGAGCTTCTGGACGGTGCGGCCGACGAGTTCGACCTCGAAGCCGTGTGCTCGGGCAAGCTTTCGCCCGTGTACTTCGGAAGCGCTCTCACCAACTTCGGCGTCGAGCCGTTTTTGCAGGATTTTCTGGAGTTCGCGCCGGCACCGGGGCCGCATACGGATGCCCTTACCGGCGAGCCCGTGGAGCCGACGGACGACTTCTCCGGCTTCGTCTTCAAGATCCAGGCCAATATGGACCGCAACCACCGCGACCGCATCGCTTTCCTGCGCATCTGCTCGGGCAAGTTCGAGCGCGGCATGGACGCCTTCCACGTGCAGGGCAACCGCAAGATCAAACTCGCGACCGGCACCGCCATGATGGCCGACGACCGCGCCACGGTGGACGAGGCCTTTGCCGGCGACATCGTGGGCCTGTTCGATCCGGGTATCTTCTCCATCGGCGATACCGTCTGCAGTGGCAAGAAGCGCGTGCGGTTCTCCGGTATCCCGACGTTCGCACCGGAGCATTTCGCTCGCGTATCCCAGGTCGACACCATGAAGCGCAAGCAGTTCGTGAAGGGTATGGAGGAGCTTGCGCAGGAGGGTGCCATCCAGATCTTCCGCGAGCTCGGCGCCGGCATGGAGAGCGTCATCGTGGGCGTGGTGGGCACGCTGCAGTTCGACGTGCTCGAGCAGCGCCTCAAAAGCGAGTACCGTGTCGAGGTTCGCCGCCAGCCGCTCGGCTACACGGATATCCGCTGGGTCGCCAACGAGCCGGGCGAGGTGGATGTGGCGGCCCTCAACCTCACGCGCGACACCCTGCGTGTCGAGGACATGCGCGGTGGCAAGCTGTTGCTGTTCACGAGCCCGTGGAACGTCGATTGGGCGACCGACCACAATCCGACGCTCAAGTTGTCCGAGTTCGGCAACGTGACGTTTTAGGCGTCAGCGTTTTTGGCGCCAGCCCACTCCACAGCTTTACCGGAAAACGCCTCCGGATCCGTGACGGGTCCGGAGGCGTATTCACATAAGCACGTAATGCGCGACGCTTACTGGATGAGCATGGCGTCGCCGAAGCTGAAGAAGCGGTAGCGCTGCGCGACGGCCTCGGCGTAGGCGTCCATGATCTGGTCGCGCGTGGCGAAGGCCGACACGAGCATCATGAGCGTGGAGCGCGGCACGTGGAAGTTCGTGATGAGGGCGTCGACCACGTGGTACGTCGACCCCGGCATCAGGTAGAGGTTCGTGGTCGCGTCGGCGCGCACGCAGATGTCTCCGCGGCCCAGGGTGTCGGCACCGTCCGCGCGGGTCTCGAAGTAGCGTGCGCACACAGGCGGGTTCGCCGCGGGCGCGTCGGCATCGAAGGCGCTTTCGAGCGAGCGGACCGCCGTGGTGCCCACCGCGATGACCCGATGGCCGGACGCCTTGGCCTCATGCACGGCGTCGACGACCTCGGCCGGCACGTGGTAGCGCTCGGTGTGCATGACGTGCTGCGTGGGGTCGTCCTCCTCCACGAGGCGGAACGTGTCGATACCGACTTCGAGCTCGACGGCGACAAAGCGAGCGCCTTTAGCCCCGATACGTTCCATGAGGTCGGGCGTGAAGTGCAGGCCCGCCGTCGGTGCGGCCGCGGAGTGTTCCTCTTTCATGGCGTAGACGGTCTGGTACTTCTCAGGGTCGCCCGCGTAATCGGTGATGTAGGGTGGCAGGGGAACATGGCCCGCGGCGTGGATCGCCTCGTCGAGCGTGCGGGGTGCGCCCGTCGGACCCTCGCCGACCGGCGTGAAGCGCACGAGGCGTCCGCCGCGGCTCTCGGGCACGAAGTCGGTGACCTCGCCGGTCAGCACGACCGGCGACGATTCGGGTGCATGCGCGCCGCCCGCGCGATATTCGATTACCGCGCCGGGCTTCAGGCGCTTACCGGGGTTGACCAAGCATTCCCATACGTGTCCGAGGGGGTCGATGTCCTCGCGGCGACGCAACAGCAGCGTCTCGGCAACACCGCCCGTCTTGGCCTTGCGGCCGATGAGGCGTGCGGGCATGACGCGGGTCTTGTTGATGACGAGCACGTCGCCCGGCTCGATGTAGTCGATGATGTCGCGGAAGATCTTGTGCTCGACGGTGCCGCCGTGCGCAAGAGCGACGCGTCCGTCGCCCTCTTGGGCGGTTCCGCGGCGATCGAGCACGAGCAGACGGCAGCTGTCGCGCGGCTCGGCGGGAGCCTGGGCGATGAGTTCCTCGGGGAGGTCGTAATCGAAATCGTCGGTACGCATGGATATCCTCTTTCGCCAGCCGCGATGCGCGGCGAACGTGCAACGTTGTCTATCCTAGCGCAAGAGCCTTATGCGCGGCCGACTCCGACACCATCATCACGTATGCGACGGTCGATGTGCCGGCGTGGAATAACGTCAGATACCATCTCGCCGCCAGTGCGCAGTGTGGAAAAACGTCGGACGTAATTTCGCCGATCTGAATAAACCGAGGGCGGATGGGCATATATAGCAATGAAAAGACAGGAAGTCGCAACGAGGAGGCGACCGAGGTAAGGAGGCGAGTCCAATGGGCACAGAGCAGATAGCGGAAGCCTTTGGGATCGGCTCCGAGGTATCCGAGGTCCGCTAGGTTTTCCGGTGGCGCCCGGTCAGAGCGCAAGGTTTCCCGACGATATGTCGGATGGGACCGATGAAGGGACCGCAGGACCGCCCAAAGGCACGTATAGTCCCCATTCCTCCGGTAGAGGATCGAAGGTGAGTCCACCCTAATAGATAGCAAGAGGGCGACCTCGCAGGGATGCGGGGTCGCCCTTCGTGTGTGCCTGGCACATGGCGCCGGGCACCTCCTTGTGCCGCAGCGGTGCCTTACACGAGTAACGCCGCCTTCTCCGGATGCTTCTCGAACCAGGAGACGGCGTAGCTGCACGTGGGATGCGCGCGGCGTCCCGTCTCTTCGAGCTCCTCGGCGACGTGCTCGAGCAGCTTGCCGGCGATGCCCTGGCCGCGAAGCGACGTGTCGACGAACGTATGGTCGATCTCGACGATATTGCCGTCGAGCACCGGGAACGTGACCTCTGCCAGTACGCGTCCCTGCGCGTCGACGTACTGGACCGCGTTCGAGTGGATCTCGATCTGAGGGTTATCCATAGCCTGCCAACCTTTCCAAAAGCTGTCGGTCTCACCGTTGTACCCTGTCGGCGCGCCTCCTCCGATGCCGGCGCGATACGGTAACCTGCTCGAAACAGGTGAGCGGTCGGCTGTTGCGGGCAAGCGTCGTTCCCGTCATAATCGCCGTTATCCCTTTTTTGCGTCCGATAGCTCGAGGAGCCACCTATGTCGATGAAGTTCAAGCGCCTGTTGCCCATCCCCAAGGAGATTCGCGAGGAGATGCCGCTTTCTCCTTCGATGGCGGAAAAGAAGGCGGCGTTTGACGCGCAGGTTGCCGACGTGCTCGCCGGCCGTGACCCCCGCCGCCTGCTTATCATCGGGCCCTGTTCGGCCGACCGCGAGGACTCGGTGCTCGAGTACGCCACGCGGCTGGCGGCGCTCGCCGAGCGTGTGCGCGATCGGTTCGTCATCGTTCCGCGCGTCTACACCAACAAGCCGCGCACGAAGGGCACCGGCTACAAGGGCCTGCTGCACAATCCCGACCCCGAGGGCGCGCCCAACCTGCTCGAGGGCGTCAAGGCCATCCGGCGCATGCACCTGCGCGTGGTGGAGGAGACCGGCATGTTCACGGCCGACGAGATGCTCTACCCCTCCAACTACCAGTATCTCATCGACCTACTCGCCTATATCGCGGTCGGCGCGCGCTCGGTGGAGAACCAGGAGCATCGCCTCGTGGCGTCCGGTGTCCCCATGCCCGTGGGCATGAAGAACCCAACCGGTGGCTCGACCGACGTGATGCTCAACTCCATCTATGCCGCCCAGCAGCCGCAGACCTTCCTGTTCCGTAACTGGGAGGTCGAGACCACGGGCAACAAGCTCGCCCATGCGGTGCTGCGCGGCTACATAGGTGAAGATGGGCTCAACTACCCTAATTACCACTACGAGTACCTGGAGCGCCTGGCGACCAAGTACACCGAGGCCGATTTCGTGAGCCCCGCGGCGATCATCGACTGCAACCACGATAACTCCGGCAAGCGTCCGCTCGAGCAGGTTCGCATCATGAAGGAGGTGCTCGACTCCTGCCGTCGCTCGCCGGCGATCGGTCAGCTCGTGCGCGGCTTCATGGTCGAGAGCTATCTCGAGGACGGCAGCCAGCCGGTCGACGGCGGCGTGTACGGCAAGTCGATCACCGACGCGTGCCTCGGCTGGGAGAAGACCGAGCGCCTGGTGCTGGAGATCGCCGATCGCGTGTAGTGCGGGGCGCGTGTGTCCAGGTGACGCGGTGCGCACAAGGAGCCGGTTGATATGTCCATGGATGTTCGTTTCTATAACGCTCCGCTGGGGACTATCCTGCTTGCTGCCGATGAGCGGGGGCTTGCCGGTTTGTGGTTCGAAGGCCAGAAGCATGTCGGCGAATTCGGATCGACGCACATCGCGCTCGGTGCCGACATAGCGGAGCCGAGCGCGATGTGCGGCATGGATGGTGCCGAGCCGTTTGCGTCCGAGGCGGGCCGGCGCACGCTGATCGCGGCATGCGCGTGGCTCGATTCCTACTTCGCCTCCGTACCGCTGCCCTCGTCGCCTGCGCTTCACCTGATGGGCACGTCGTTCCAACGGCGCGTGTGGCAGCTTCTGCTCGAGATTCCCTATGGTTGCACGACGACGTACGGTGTGCTCGCGCGCGAATATGAGCGTCGCTTCGGAGCGCGCACCTCGCCGCGGGCAGTCGGCGGCGCTGTCGGACGTAATCCCATATCGATCATTGTGCCCTGCCATCGCGTGGTGGGTGCGGATGGCGCGATCACGGGATACGCCGGCGGAGTGGACCGCAAACGGGCGTTGCTGGCGCTCGAGGGCACCGGGCAGTAGCCGTATCGCCTTCGAATCGCGCGGATCCGGTCCGATTTTGGCGTGTATACGTCTAGGGCGCGATTTTTCGGTGCGATTCGTCCGCCGGCGGAAGAACGTTTTCATTTCCCCAGTTGGTTCCTGCGACGTTGTTCACGGGTGTCGGAGTGATGGGGAAGGGAGAGCGAAAAATCGCGCCCTAGAACGGTGCCGCCCGCTCGGAATCGGCTGTGTGGCAATTTCTATTCACGGTTACCGGGGAAATACCTGTTGCGCGAATCAATCTATCCACATGCGGAAAAGCGCTGTCGAATCGCCCACGCGATGCGGGCCGTTTTACAATGATGTGCGCCAAAACGTCTGCGAAAGGGTCTGCCATGCTCACCATCGGTTGCCATCTGTCCACGTCCAAGGGGTTCGCCGCTATGGGCGAGACGGCCCTTTCCATCGGTGCGAACACGTTCGCCTTCTTCACGCGCAATCCGCGAGGTGGTAACGCCAAGGCGATCGATCTCGACGATGTGGCGGCCTTGCGGCGCATTCTAGACGAGCATGCGTTCGGGCCGCTCGTCGCCCACGCTCCCTACACGTATAACCCCTGCTCGGCAAAGGAGCGTGCGCGCGAGTTCGCGCTCGAGGCCATGGCCGACGACCTGCAGCGCATGGAGGTGCTACCGGACAACTACTACAACTTCCATCCCGGGGCACATGTGGGTCAAGGGACGGAGCACGGCATCGAGCTCATCGTTGATACCCTGTGCCACGTGATGTTCGAGGGTCAACGCACGATCGTGCTGCTTGAGACCATGGCGGGCAAGGGGACCGAGGTCGGACGCTCGTTCGAGGAGCTTGCGGAGATCATCGATGGCGTCGCCCGACGCGCGCCGCAACTCGCTGAACATCTGGGCGTGTGCTTGGATACCTGCCACGTGAGCGATGCGGGCTACGACATCATCGGCGACGTGGACGGGGTGCTCGTCGAGTTCGATCGCGTCATAGGGCTGGAGCGGCTCCATGCGGTGCATATCAACGATTCCAAGAACCCCCGCGGTGCCCATAAGGATCGTCATGCCAAGATCGGCGAGGGTTACCTGGGTGCACCCGAGCTCGGTGGCGGCCATGAGGTGCTTGCGCGTATCGTGTCGCACCCCGCCCTGCGCGATCTGCCGTTCATCTTGGAGACGCCCAACGAGCTGTCGGGATACGCGGAGGAAATCAAGCTCCTTCGCTCCCTCCAGATGGGAAATTAGTGCCTGTGGGAAAAAGTGCCTGACCCTATTTTCCCGCATGCGAGTCGAGAAGCCCCAGGTTCTCCTTGGCGATGAGGATGCGCATCACGCTTTTGTCGATACGTTCCTCGGTCAGGGTTCCCGCGCTCACAGCCTCCAGGACGCCATCGTAGGCGAGCTGGAGATCCTCCGGCATGAGCAGCATATCGCCACCGGCGGCGAAGAATTGCACGGCCGCCTCATCCGCAGTGTAGTTCTGCGTGATGGCGCCCATGGCGAACGAGTCGGAGATGATGACCCCCTCGAAACCAAGATCACCGCGGAGCACGTCCCCGATCATGGTCGGGGAGAGCGAGGCGGGCAACCCGTCCGCTGCGAAGTTCGGTGTCTCGATGTGGCCGACCATGACGAGGGGGACGCCGGCATCGATGGCGGCGCGGAACGGCTCGAACTCGCAGGATTCGATCTCCTCGCGCGTGCGCTCGCTGTAGACGGCACCGGTATGGGAGTCGCCGGCGGTGTCACCGTGACCGGGGAAGTGCTTGACGCACGGTGCCACGCCGGTCTCGTGCATGGCCTCGACTTCGGCCGCCACCATCTGCGCGACGAGGTCGGGATCGCTACCGTAGGAGCGCTCGCCGATCACGGGGTTGTCGGGGTTCGTGAGCACGTCGGCATCGGGCGCGAAGTCGAGATTGAAGCCGATGTCGGCAAGGTAGGTGCCGATCGTCTCACCGACCTCCGCCGCCTTCGAGGTGTCTTGGGTCGCGCCGATCTCGATCATGCTCGGGAACGACGGCACGTCGAAGTATCCCGAGTTGGCGATGCGCGCGACGAGCGGACCGCCCTCCTCGTCGACCGACAAAAACGGCGGGATGCCGGCGCCGGCGGCGCACGCGAACTCGTGCGTCGCGCTCAGCATGTCGCGCAGCTGTTGGTCGCCGATGATGTTCTGGCCGAAATACACCAAGCCGCCCACGGGGATGTTCTCCAACGCCTCCGCGGTCGTGTCCCCGGCGGCGACCGCCTGATCGATGCCGGTGAGTCCTTCGGGTGTCACGCAGAACAGCTGCGCCACTTTCTGCTCGAGCGTCATCGTCGCCAGGAGGCTTTCGGCGCGGGAGGGCTCCTCCTCTGCCTGCTGCCCCGGTTTGTCGAATATTTCGGGCGGCTCGATTCCCAAAAGCGGCTCCGAGCCGTCGGACGAGAATGCACCGCATGTGCTCAGTCCCAGCGCCACGGCGGCGGTTCCGGCGGCGAGAACGCCACGGCGGGTGATGGGTTTGCTCGTTGCCGACATGATGACTCCTAGGTTCTGCGATTCGAGTTCGGTTGTGCCTTAGCATCCCATGCGACCCACCCGATGGCAAGCCTCTCAACCGCTGTACGCCGATTTGTTACCTAAACAGGTGCGTTTGTCGGTCATGGACGAGCCGCGTGGGCGAGCCTCATGGCCGTGCGCGCCGAAAACGGCGAGGGCCCGCATCGGCGGGCCCTCGAGATCGGTGGGTTGTTACCGGCGGGCACCTACAGCGCGCTGCGGTAGATGGCGCGGGCGTCGTCGAGCGTCAGCTTCCTAAAGGAGCCGAACAGCTCGCCGCGGTTGATGGTGAGGCCGGGCATGAGTTTCTCGATATCGTCCTCGGTCATGCCGAACTCGGACAGCGTGCGTGGCATGCCGAGCGAGACGAAGAAGTCCTGCAGCTCGTCGATGGTGGCCTCGACCGCGTCCTCCACGGCGCGCTCGGGGGTGATCTCCTCGTCGATATCGGAGAGATCGTCGACCTCGGGGTCGACCGGCTCGATGCCGAAGACCTGGCTGCCGAACTCCAGGAAGCGCTCGGGGTGCTCGCGCCACACGTAGCGCATCCACGCGGGGAAGATCACCGCCAGGCCGGCGCCGTGCGTGATGGTGGTGTCGAACGCGGACAGCTCGTGTTCAAGGCCATGGCAGGTCCAGTCGCCGTCACGGCCGCCCGGCACGCCCATGCCGAGACCTGCCAGGCCGTTGTGGGCGAGCGTTCCCACCCACATGATGTTGGCGCGCGCGTCGTAGTCCTCGGGGTCCTCCATCACGCGCGGGGCGGCCTCGATCACCGAGCGGATCATGCCGCACGCGATGTTGTCGGTGACAGGAACCGCGGGCTGGCCCGAGAAGAAGCGCTCCATGATGTGGGCGATCATGTCGGTGACGCCGGCCGCCGTCTGGTACGGGGGAAGCGTGAACGTGAGCTCGGGGTCCATGATGGCGAGTACGGGGCGGTTGAGGTCGGTGTTGAGGCCGCACTTGAGGTGCTCCTCATCGTTGCTGATCACGCACGAGTTGGACGCCTCGGAACCCGAAGCGGGAATGGTGACCACGCAGGCGAGCGGCAGGCGATCGGTCGGCGTGGCGCGCTTGCGCCAGAAATCCCACGCGTCGCCGTCGTATACCGCACCGAGTGCGATCGCTTTGGCGGCATCCATGGCCGAACCGCCGCCGACGGGCACGACGACGTCGGCGTCGAATTCACGGGCGAGCGCGATGCCCTCGCGCACCGATGCCATCTCGGGGTTGGGGCGCACGCCGCCGAGCTCGGTGTGGGCCACGCACGCCGCGTCGAGCGACGCCTTGACGCGATCGAGGGTACCCGTGCGGACCACGGAGCCCTGGCCGTAGACGATCAGGGCGCGCTTCCATCCAAGCGCCGCGATCTCCTCGCCGGTGCGGTCGGTGACGCCGCGACCGAAGACGAAGCGCGTGGGGGAGTAGAACTTGAAGTCGTTCACAAGGATTCCTTTCGCTTTACATGGCGGCGCACCCGGTGCCTGTGCCGCCATCGACCTTAGTATCCGAGGCTCTCGCCGATGAGGATGACCTTGACGCGCCCCTCGTGGCGCGAATGGCGCGTGACGACCATCTGGCAGCACATGCAGTGCTCGCCGTGGCACTCGGAGCACACGCCCGCGACCTCGCAAGGCGTGTTCGTATGGAGACGCGCGGCGTTGAGCGGGCAGGCTACGGTGCGAACGCGCTTGAAGCCGGCGTCGACATCGGCGACGAGCTTGTTCATGCCCGCGAGGACGATGACGTGCTCGGGCCCATGGAGGAGCAGCGACAGGCGGTCGGAGTTGCCGTCGATGTTCACGAGCTCGCCGTCGACGGTGAGCGCGTTCGCGCTCATGAAGAACCAGTCGGCCGAGGTGCGGTCGCGCCACATCTCGCGCTTTTCCTCGGGCGTGGTTGCCGTCGTGCGGTCGATCATGCGCCAATCGCCCTGCTCGAGTGCGGCTTTCACGCCGGTCTCGGTAAAGGTGGCGGTGCCGCCCCAGGTGATGGAGTCGCCTGCCGGAATCATGCTGCGCACAAGTTCGACGGCTTCCTCCGAGGTCTCGCAATAATAGCCCTCCATGTTGCGACGCTTGAGGTTCTTGATGACGGTCGCCGCGGTGATGCGGTACGAGGCGCGCTTGCTGTCTCCCATGGGTTCCCCTCTCTATCGCGCGTGCATCGAGTCGATTGTACCCCCGATGGACGGGCGGGATGCCCAAAGCGACGAACTGCGCGTCATGGCGCCTCGACGCGAATCGCCCTGCCGCGTCGAGGCGACAGGGCGATGTTCGGCTCCCGATGCCATGCGTACCGTGCAAAGTCGGCGCACCGCCGGGAAGCATGCGTGTTTTCGCGACGTGCCGAGGGCCGGTTACGCCAGGGAGGCTCCCAGGTCGTTGCAGGCGGAGATCGCCTCATCGTCGGGCTCGTTGTTGGCGATGACGGTTCCCGCGATGGAGGCGCCCGCCTCATCCGCGTCGTCCTTCCACGTATCCATCCATTCGCCGGTGCCCCAGTCGTAGGAGCCGAACAGGGCGATCGTCTTGCCGCCGAGTTCCGGCTTGACGTCGTCCCACATCGGCTGGAACTCGTCACCCTCGAGTTCCTCGTCACCCATGGCGGGGCAGCCGAACGCGATGGCATCGTAGCTGGCGACGCTGTCCGCACCGAAATCTGAGGCCTGTACGATGTCGACTTCGGCGTCCTTGGCGCTCGCGCCGTCGGCGACGGCTTGCGCCATCGCCTCGGTATTGCCGGTTCCGCTCCAGAAGACGACTGCGATCTTGCTCATACATCGATCCTTTCTATCGAGTCCGACCCTCTGTCGGACGGTTACCGTGAAGGGGAGACGGCGAGTTGCGCGAGCCGACAGCCCCGCTGATGGGCGCGTGCGTAGGTGGCCGCGCATCGCCGGAAGCGTTCGAACGTCGCCAGCGCGCCCTCGAGGTTCGCATAGACCTTCCAGGGGCCCGTCGCAAGGTAGTCGCGCCCATGGTGCTCGATGAACCCCGTGACGTCCTCGTAGGGATAGCCGAGGAAGAATCCCAGCTCATGCGGAAAGCCCGAGGTGCACCCGCGCTTCGTGCAGGGGCAGGTGGAGCTGTTCGTCCGCGACCTCGTGCGATTCGGTTCCCGCATGGACTGCAGCTGTTCGCCGAGCATACGCAGGCCGTTCTCGAGCGAGGTGGTGTCATAGCCGAGCTGCGCGAGCGTCGTCGACGCCCGTGGGTCGCGCAGATATGCCTCGAGCGCCTGCGGTCGGTATACGTAGACCAAGGCCCCGCAGGCGCGCCACGCGAGGATGCGGATCGCGATTTCGGCTGGTGCAAGCTGGTTCGCACAGGCATCGACCGCTTCGCGAAGCGCGGCCCTGTTTCGCGTTCCAGGTGTCCCTCCGGTGAAGTCGCCCGGAAACGTGAACAGGCTCGCCGGTTTCAGAGCCGCGAGCGTAGGGGAGCAGTGACGCACGAGTGCGCCCTCAAGGGTGGGCGTGTCGATCGTCCGTGTCATATGACCTCCTGACGCGCATGCGACTAACAAGTTAACCATTTGTAACTTATAGGCAGAAACGCTCGGGGTCAAGAAAAAAGTAATCCATAGCAAACATTTTTCGCGTTTCGGAGTATAGTGGGGGCATCGGACCGCATGTCAGGTCCGTATCGAGCGAAAGAGGTCGCTATGGAGAATGTTTTCACGCCGGGCAACATCATCGTGTTCGTTATCGTATCCATAGGATTGGTGGTGGGGATCCGCCGAGCGCTCGCAGGATTGATGCGAGGACAGAGCTGCTGCTCGGACGGCACGGCAGCTCGCCGACACCGTGGGCCCGAGGTTCTCGACGTCGACGAGTCGCATTATCCGTTCGAAGTCGATCTTTGCATCGGAGGCATGAGCTGCCAAGGATGCGCCGCCACCGTCACCGATGCACTCAACAGCGTGTCCGGAACATGGGCCACGGTCGATCTCGCGACGAAGACCGCGCACATCCGCTCCAAGGAGCCGGTCGACATCCCCGCCTACGAGGCTGCCGTGCGAGATGCAGGGTATCGCGTCCTGCGGCCTTAGCACCCGACGCCCACGCGTCCGTCGTCGCGATCGCGACGACCTCAGGGCCGCCAGAGCTTCCAGATATCGTCGAAGGGGATCATGGTGTCCCCCAGGTACAGCCGACGGCGCTCGGGCTCGACGGCGCGGATGACGCCGGCGCGCGTCTTATATCCGCCGCGGTCGTAGTAGATGATGCGCACGAGGTCGCCGCGGCGCACTTGCATGATGGCGCGCGACAGCTCCTCGCCTTCCTCCTCGGTGAGCTCATGGCGCGGTTCCACGATGCGCTCCTGCTCGCGCACGAGGTCGTAGTAGCCGGTCAACGCCGCGAAGGGCATGAACTGGGCGGCACGGCTCGCGCGGGGCCGTCCGTCGGCACGCCGCGCGGCCCGATCGTTCGGGGCGCCGTCGCCCGGGACCGTCGCGGGCGGCCCGACCGGCGTGAACTCCAAATCTCCCCAAGGCGACGCCATCCGTCGCGTTCTCGGGTTCTCAGGCATGATGGCCCCCCACCTGCTCGTTGCGCTCGCGTCCCGTGGCGCCCTGTTTGTAGCTCGTGCCCCGCAGCAGGGCGTTTTTGCCGTACTTGCCGCGCACGGCGAGCATGGCGTCGGCGAGATCGCGCTCGCTTTGCTCGGCCTGCACGTCGGTGAACAGGTCGACCGTTGCGAACTCCTCGGGCAGCAGGCCGCCGAACCCTATGTTCACGCGCTTGATGGGTCGTGCGGGGTCGACGATCTCGGTATACAGGGCATCGAAACGCGCCATGAGCCGCTTGAAGGAGTTGGTCCGCTCGCCCAGCTTGCGTGAGGCCTCCGCATATCCGTAGGCACGGCGTCCTCGGACGGTACGCCTGCCGTGCTCGCCGGTGAACACGGTGCTCGGCGAGGCGGCGTTCGGGTCGCGGAGTGCCTGCCGCGCGCGTATGCCGTCGGCACTATAGGACGAGGGACCCTGCGCCCTGTGGGGCGCACTGACGGTGTCAGGCAGCAGTCCATGGTCGCTTGCGTGCTCCACGCCGCAGCTGTCGGTGATCCGCGCGCTGCCGCTCGCACCCAGGCGCGCTAGGTCGCGCTGGTCGCTGGCATATCCCACATACAGCGATATGCCGTCGCACACCGCGTGCCTTGCCACCAGGTCGAGCACCGAGGCGTCCACCATCTCGCGCAGCACCGTGCGCGCCTCGTCGTAGCTGTAGTTGCGCGGTAGTACCTGTCCGCTCGTGATGGAGGTCGCCTCGGGTACATATGCGTGGATTTCGGCGATGGTGCAGGGTTCGACACCGTGTGCATGGTCGATGAGGTATTCCGCGTTCACGCCGAACTCGCGGTACAAGATCCGCTCGTCGAGCGCCGCTACGCCCATGAGGTCGGTCACGCCGTATTTGGCGAGCCGTGCCGCGATGCCCGGGCCGATACCCCAGATATCGGTGATGGGGCGGTGGCGCCAGATCTGCTGACGGAACAGCTCCTCATCGAGGTACCCGATGCCGTCATCCACGTGCTTGGCCGTGATGTCGAGTGCCACCTTGGCCAAGAACAGATTGGTCCCGATGCCCGCCGTGGCGCGGATGCCGCAGCGGGCGAACACGGCATCCATGAGCTCTCGGGCGAATGCGCGCGCCGACGTGTGGTAGAGCGAAAGGTAGGGCGTGGCGTCGATGAAGCATTCGTCGATGGAGTACACATGGATGTCCTCGGGACTCACGTATTCCAGATAGATGCCGTAGATCTTGGCCGACACCTCCATGTAGTGACGCATGCGCGGTTTGGCCATGATGTAGTCGATGTTCTCAGGGATGTCGAACACACGGCAGCGATTGCGCACGCCGAGCTTCTTCATGGCGGCGGATACCGCCAGGCAGATGGTCGTGCGCCCACGATCGGGATCGGCCACTACGAGGTTGCAGGTCAGCGTGTCGCGCCCTCGATCGGCGCATTCCACGGACGCGTAGAACGTCTTGAGGTCGATGCATAGATAGACTTTGCCGTCGCTGCGTTCGTTCACGGCCCGACCCTCCTTCGATGGCAAACATCTGTTCTGGAACGTTTGTTCGATAATAGAGGGCCGTGTGGACAAAAGTCAAACGCGCAGGCGGATGCGCGGATCGTCTTCGTATACGCCGGTAGGGAAGGCGAGGGGAGGCCGCTGCCGTTCGGCCGCGCGTGATTCTCCATAGAATCGCGGCATGGCTCGGATCGCGGTCAGAGTCCCGCCGGCCAGCGGCTCACCGCAAGATCGACGTGCGTGTCGTCGCGAAAGGCCACGCCCTCATCTTCGAGCAGGGCACGTTGCGCCTCGGGCCCGCCGAACGCGAAGCCCTCACAGATGCGTCCGTCGGCGAAGACGACGCGATGGCAGGGGATCTCGCCGGGGCGGGGGTTCGCATGCAGGGCGTACCCCACGTATCGAGCTCGCCGCGGCTCGCCGACGAGCTTGGCGATCTGTCCGTACGTTGCCACGAAACCCTCGGGGATCTGCTCGACCGTCTCGTAGACGCGCGCGAAGAAGCCGTCTCGTTGTGATGTCTCGCCCATGGGGGATCCTTTCGGTGTGCGGTGCACGTTCCATTATGCCAGCGCGCATCACCGACGGCAGTCTGGGTTCTCGAATAAGTTTCTATTGGTTAACTTATGGAGAGCCTGTGAAGCGCGGAGAGGGGACTGTACGCCGCTTCAATAGTTCACTATAGTTAACTCAACGAAGAGACAGGTACAGGCGATGAAATAGACCTCTCTTCGTCACATGATTGCATCCCTCCCCTCTGTGCGATCATCGTTGTGTCTCGAAGGCGCCCGTCACCTAACGGATGGCGGGCGCCTTCACGTGTACGATGGGCGGGCGAGGGGTGGGTGAGGGGCGAAGGGGCCCGCCGCGTCCGCTATCCCAGATGGGCCTGGACGTGCCGCGCGAAGCTCTCCCATGACCAGTCGTCGGCATCTTCGGGAAGCTTGTCGGGCGAGACGGCGCGGAACAGGCAGCTGGGCACCTCATGCTGACGCAGGTTCTTGGCGATGCACGGCGTGCAGCCCCGATCGTGGTTTACCGGGTGGCAGGGACAGGCGTGATCGGTGCAGGTGCAAAACGGTACCTCGGACATGGTCCGCTCCTTTCAAGATGGGTACAGGGAGGCAGGTTCATCGGTACTCCGACACCTAGATGATATGCTCCAGCAACTCGCCAAAGGCCCCCTCATCGGCGGACGTGGCGAGCACGAGGTCGCAAAACGGCAGGATGTCGGCTGAGGCGTTGGCGACCCCGATGCCCAGGCCCGCCGCACGGATCATGGCGAGGTCGTTGGCCGAGTCTCCCACACCTACGGTCTGCTCCATCCCGATGCCCAGCATATCGGCGAGATGGGCCAAGCCGGTGCCCTTGTCGACGCCATGGGGGACGAACTCCACGTAGCGGTTGGAGGAGTGCGTGATGTCCACGAGTTGCGGGTCGAGGGTGGGCCTCAGGCGCTCGCCGAGCTCCTTGACGCGGTCGAACACGGGGTCCATGAAGATGATCTTGGGGAACTCCTCGTCGCCGGCGAGCTCGAGCGCGTCCTGGGTATCGTCGAGTTCGACGATACCGGATAGGTTGGCGACGTAGCGGCGCTCGGCCTCGTTCAGGAACTGCGTGAAGATCGTGCCGCTTTCGGTGTAGACGTGCATGCAGATGCGATGCGCGAGGGCGTAGCGATAGAGCTGCTCGATGCTCGCGCGGTCCATAACGGTGCGCAGCAGCGGTTCGGGATCACCGATACGGTTGATGAAGCCGCCGTTGTACGAGATGACATAGCTTCCCTCAAGCAGTGCGGGATCGATGCCCGACAGGCTGTCCATGATGGAGCCGTAGGGGCGCCCGGAGCTCGGAACGAACAGGATGCCGAGCTCGCGCATGCGCGCAAGGGCATCGATGTTCGCCGGCGGCACACGATGTTGCGCCCCCAGAAACGTCTCATCCATGTCAGAAGCGACGAGTCGGTACATCGTTCCTCCTTGGGGGTGCATCGGGGGCGCATGAAAGACGGGGTTCGGCTAGTAGACCATGCCCATGGCCTCGCGGACTTCGGTAAGGGTTGCCTCGGCGATCTCGTTGGCGCGGCGGTTGCCCTCGTGCAGCACGTCCTTCACGTAGTCGAGGTTGCTCTCGAACTCGTGACGGCGCTCGCGGATCGGCGCGAAGTAGGTGTTCACGGCCTCGGTGACGTACTTCTTGAGCTGACCGGAGCCGCCCATGCCGATCTCCTCGGCGATCTCGACCTCGGAGCGGCCGGTGCAGATAGCGGCGGTGGACAGCAGGCCGGACACGCCGGGGCGGTTCTCGGGGTCGAACGTGATCATGCGCTCGGAGTCGGTCTGGCTCTTCTTGATGCGCTTGGCGGTCTCCTCGGCCGTCATCGAGATCGAGATGGCGTTGCCGTAGGATTTGCTCATCTTGCGGCCGTCGAGACCGGGCAGAAGCGGCGTCTCGGACAGCAGGGCGTCGACTTCGGGGAAGACCTTGCCGTAGCGGTTGTTGAACTTGCGCGCGATGAGGCGCGTGAGCTCGATGTGCGGCAGCTGGTCGCGACCGACGGGCACCACGTTGCCCTTGCAGAAGAGGATGTCGCAGGCCTGGTGCACCGGGTAGGTGAGCAGAAGGCCGGTGAGCTCGTGTCCGGAGGCCTCCATCTCGGCCTTGACCGTGGGGTTGCGCTGCAGCTCGGCCTCGGAGACGAGCGACAAAAACGGCAGCATGAGCTGGTTGCAGGCCGGCACGGCGGAATGCGCGTAGATCATGGTCTTGTCGGGGTCGATGCCGCAGGCAAGGTAGTCCATGACCATGTTGTACACGTTGTCGGCGATATGCTCGGTGGTG
Source organism: uncultured Collinsella sp. (assembly GCA_964602045.1). Classification (GTDB taxonomy): domain Bacteria; phylum Actinomycetota; class Coriobacteriia; order Coriobacteriales; family Coriobacteriaceae; genus Collinsella. Next base: position 49,099 of record CAZRPL010000011.1, read on the forward strand.
TCGCGGTCGGTGATGACCTGGTAGTCCGCGATGAGCACGTTGGTCTTGACGCCCATGTTCTGCAGCTCGACGCGACCCTTGAGCGTGCCGAAGTAGTGTCCCAAGTGCAGACGGCCGGTGGGGCGGTCGCCGGTCAGCATGGTGTACTTGCCGGGATTCTCCGTGAGGTCGGCGCGGATCTTATCGCTGCGCTCGAGGGCGGTTTCGTAGCTGCGTTCGTTGGGCATGGTCGAATCTCCTTTTGATGGATGGGTGGGATGGGGAAGGTGAGAGATGCACTACCGGTGCTTCTTGCGGTCGGCTGTGCGATGGCCGTGCGATGCGTGCTTGCCGCCGCGCGTGGGGTGCAGGACCTTCTCGGCCATCTCGCGGTACTGCTCGCGCTGCTCGCGCCTGAGCTCGCGCTGGGCGCGTTCCTCCTCGGCGAAGGCGGGATCGTCGGGGGTGACGAGCTCGTCTTGATGCGTCTTGGGGTTGTAGTGGTGGCGCAGCACCGGCTCGAACAGGTGCAGGCGCACGGCGAAGGCGATCGAGCAGAGCGTGAGCACGATGAAGATCGCCACGCGGAACGGCACGGCGACCTGGTTGATCAGGGACGCGCCGACGGACAGCAGGATGCACCACGCGTAGATGAACAGCACCGCCTGGCGCTGGTCGTAGCCTTCCTGGATAAGACGGTGCTGGATATGACCCTTGTCTGCCTGTCCGATGCTCACGCGCCCGCGCATGCGGCGCACGATGGCGGCGAACGTGTCCAGGATGGGGACGCCCGCCACGATGAGCGGGATGATGAGCGAGGTGAGAGCCGCCGTACGCGAGACGTTCAGCAGCGAGATCGACCCGAGGGCGAACCCCAGCAGCAGCGATCCCGAGTCGCCGAGGAAGATGCTCGCGGGATGGAAGTTGTAGCGCAGAAACGCCAGGCAGCAGCCCACGAGTGCGATGGCGAGCGCGGCGGCGTCGACGCGGCCCGCGAGCACGGCGAACGAGAACATCGAGAGACCGGCGATCGCCGAGATGCCCGACGCCAGGCCGTCCAGGCCGTCGACGAGGTTGATGATGTTGCTGTAGGCGACCAGATACACGATGGTGATCGGGTAGCCGATCCATCCGAGCTGGATGTCCGCGCCGCCCATGGGGTTGACGATGGAGTGGATCACGGTACCGCCCGCGACGGCGACTGCGGCTGCCAGGACCTGTCCGGCGAGCTTGACGCGCGGTTTGAGCGAGGCCACGTCGTCGATGGCGCCGGTCAGGAAGATGAGCAGGAAGGACGCGGCGAGCATGGGGTAGTTGACGGTCATGCTCGGATGCGAGATCAAGACGGGCGGCCATCCCAGGTGCCACGTGCCGAGCAGCTGCACGATGAAGGCCACGACCAGTCCCGCGAAGACCGCGACGCCGCCCATGCGGGGGATGGGCGTCTTGTTGATGCGGCGCTTGGCGGGATAATCGACGGCGTCCAAGCGGATGGCGAGGCGCTTGGCGAGCGGGACGCACGCGAAGGTGGTGATGAACGCGGCGGCCGCCACGCATATGTAGGGCACGACGAAATCCATGTGCAACCGTTCCACCAAAGGTACGAGATGTCCATCAAAGCGAAGTCGTGCGGTGGTTCCGGGCAGGCTCGACCGTACATCCGTACATCCGACCGCGACGACCCAACCCATGATACACAAGGTTGTGCTACACGTCGGCAGAACATGCCGGCAACACCGTCACACCAGATATTCCGCGTGAGCGCGACCACGCGCGCCGCTCGACATGTCCCAAAAGGGGCCAGGAGAAAATCGGGACATTGGGGAGGGCGGGACGTGGCGGTCCGTTTGCCGCCGGTCCCGGTATTCCTGCGGGCAGGGCATGTCCGTTTCGTCTATCATGTCGACTAAGAATGAGCCGCTCGCACGGCATACGGCTAAGGAGCGTGGACTATGGCTGAGCGCAACAGGAACCCCCGCAAGATGGCGCGTGCAGACGCCGCCAAGAAGCACACCGAGCAGATGGCTGCCCGCTATGGGCGCGAGATCGACCGTTCGTTCGAGGGGACGGTGCGCTACGACCGTCAACCGGCGGCGCCTGAGGAGGGCTGCGTGCCGAAGGTCGGCATCATGGCGACCGATGCCGTTTCCGCCATTTTGGAGAACGGCCGCGGCCGTGCGGAGTTCTGCGATCTGGCCGTGCTCGACTTCGCCTCCTTCGTGAACCCCGGCGGCGGCTACATCCGCGGCACGATGGCGCAGGAGGAGGCCCTGTGCACCGAGTCCTATCTGTATAACGTGCTCGAGCGCTTCAATGACTGGTACACCGAGAACCGCCGCCGAAACCTCAACTGCGAGCTGTACCGCAACCGCGCGCTGGTCGTGCCCGCCGTGCGCTTCGGCCGCGACCGCATCCACGCCTACGCCGACGTCATCGTGGCCGCCGCGCCCAACGCCCGCCGCGCCCGCGCCGACTACAAGGTCTCCGACGAGATGCTGACGCAGACGATGCGCGACCGCATCGCGTTCGCGCTCGCCCTCATCGACGCCCAGGGTAAGAAGAAGGCCGTGCTGGGCGCGTACGGCTGCGGTGTGTTCGGCTGGGATGCGAGCATGGTCGCCGAGATGTTCCGCGAGGAGCTCGCCTCGGGTACGCATGCGCTCGAGGAGGTCATCTTCGCCATTCCGCGGACGCGCTACGACGACAACCTGGCGCGCTTCGAGCATGCGTTCGCCGCGTTCCCCGACAAGAACGAGCAATCGTTCGCCGAGGCGCAGGCCGCGCGTGCCGCCGCTGCCGCCCAGGTCGTCCAGGACGACGATGAGGACGAGGACGATTGGCGGAAGTACCTGTAATGGGTCGCGCCGCCCGAGGCTTTGCCGGCGTGCCCGACACGCTTGGCTTCCATATGGATATCGACGAGTTGCGCGAGCGCATGGCCGAGGGCGATGCGCTCGTCTCCAATACGGTGCTGTGCGATCACGAGCTGTGCTATGAGGAGGCGAACGAGGCGACCTTCGAGACGGTGCTGTTCCGCGGCTGCCTGTTCGAGGGCGTGGACTTCTCGGGCTGCATCTTTCGCGACGTGCGCTTTTCCGGATGTCGCTTCATCCGCTGCGCCATGGACCGCGCATGGCTGAACCGCGTCGATGTCGTCGACTGTTCGGCACCGGGGCTCAGCTTGGCGCAGGCCCGCCTCGCGAGCACGTTGCTCTCATCGTGCGACCTGAGCTACGCGAACCTGTCCGAATGCTCGATCGACCGGCTGCGGGCGGTCGGCACGCGTCTTTGCGAGGCGGCGATGCAGCGCGCCAAGCTCAAGCATGTCGAGCTCGACGGGTGCGACCTGACGCGGCTCGACGTGTTCGGCACGTCGCTTTCCGGCATCGATGTGTCGAGCTGCACGTTTAAGGTGCCCGTGCTCTCGGCCGATTACCGCGAGCTTCGCGGCTGCACGGTCAGTCCCGAGCAGGCGCTTGCCCTGGCCGAGCTCTTGGGTGTCCGTATCGCCGAGGATTGACGCCGTTTGGACGGCTAAAGGGGCTCGGGGCGATGCGTGGAGCGCGCCTTGCCGTCATTTCCGCGCCGGTGTTTCCGACATTTCCCTTTGCGGTTCGGTTTTGGAGGGCCCTTTCGAGTAGACGCGAAAATACCGAATGCTCTACCTGCGGTTATTATGTGCCCGACGGCTGTTCTACTTGGAATGCTCCAACAAAACCGAACCGTAAACGTGATGGGTTGAAACGAACACGTCCCCAAATGACCCAATGACTCGCGATGATATGCATATGACCTTGTATTCTTTAGCGTGGAAAAGTGACTCTGCTATTCGTTACGATAGGTTGTAGCAGCAAAAATGCCAAGCATAAATAATCGGGTGTCACATTATTCTCGCGGCTTCGCATGCATAATCGCGGTACTATTATGCGCGTTATATTGGAAGACCAACGGAGGTTCGTATGGCATCCAACCAAAACGGCTCGGACACCGAGCTCGAGCCGAACGAGGGGAAACAGGCCGAACAGAAGGTCATGATCTCCTCGTACACCATCCTCATCGTCATCACGCTGCTCGTGGGCGTGGCGACGGTCCTGCTGGCGCAGGTCGTTCCCGGCATCACGGCGGCATCGCTGTCCGATATCCTCGTGTCGCCCATCTCGGGCTTCCTCGACGGTATCGAGGTCTCGCTGTTCCTGCTGCTGCTCGGCGGCTGCCTGGGTATCGTGAACAAGCTCGGCGCGCTCGACGCCGGCATCGCCGCGCTCGTCCGTGCGCTTCACGGTCACGAGACGGTGCTTATCGCCGCCATCATGGCGGTCTTCGCCGTCATGGGCTCCACCTACGGCTTCTGCGAGGAGACCATCCCGTTCTATGCACTGCTGTCCGCCACGCTGTTCGCCGCCGGCTTCGACACGATGGTCGCGGCTTCGGCGGTGCTGTTGGGTGCCGGCGTGGGCTGCCTCGGCTCCACGGTCAACCCGTTCGCGGTGGGCGTCGCTATCGACTCGCTGTCCAGCGTGGGCATCGAGGCCAATCAGGCCATCGTGATCGGCCTCGGCCTCATCCTCACCGTGGTGACCTATGCGATCTCGCTGTTCTTCATCCTGCGCTACGCCAACCGCGTGCGTCGCGACAAGGGCTCGACCATCCTGTCGCTGCAGGAGCAGAAGGCCGCCGAGGAGGCGTACGGCAAGGATGCCGAGGCCGCCACGACCCAGACGCTCGAGTTCACGCCCAAGCGTAAGATCGCGCTCGCGCTGTTCGGTCTGTCGTTCGTCGTCATGATCTGCGGCTTCATCCCGTGGGAGGATTTCGGCGTGACCATCTTCACCGCCGGTGGCGTCTACGACGAGGCCGCCGAGGTCTGGTCGGTCATGCCGTGGAGCGGCCTGCTCACCGGTAACCCCATCGGCGAGTGGTACTTCAACGACGCGTCCGTGTGGTTCTTCATCATGGCGATCGTCATCGGCATCCTGGGTGGCCTGCGCGAGAACGAGATCGTCGACGGCTTCCTCGACGGTGCTGCCGACATGATCGGCGTCGCCCTCATGGTCGGCCTCTCTCGTGCCATCTCGATCCTCATGGGCGAGACCGGCCTGGACATCGTGATCCTCGACAACGCGTCGGCCGCCCTCGCCGGCACGAGCGCGCTGGTCTTCGGTCCGCTGTGCTACCTCGTGTACCTGGGCCTGTCCGTGGTCATCACGTCCACCTCGGCGCTGGCGACCATCTCCATGCCCATCCTCGGGCCGCTGGCCGCCAACCTGGGCTTCCCACCCGAGGTCATCATCGCGATCTTCTGTGCCGCCAACGGCCTGGCGAATCTCTTCAGCCCCACGGCGGTGTTCCTGCCGGGTCTGCTGCTCGCGCGCGTGCAGTATCCCACCTGGCTCAAGTGGGCGCTTGTGCCTATCATCGTGATCGCGGTGGCGAGTGTCGTCATCACGACCGGCGCCCTGATGGTGCTGTAGCGTCTGCGCTATCATCTGGCGACTCTTGGTCCGCCGTTGCCCTACTTTGGGGCGCGGCGGGCTTTTTTCGTTGCTGCCGATGGGGTTCGGCGCAGGTGATGTCGATAGGGAGGTGTCGCGGCGGAGCTGATCGGCCGTCAACCGAGG
>CAZRPL010000012.1:0-1939 GCA_964602045.1 uncultured Collinsella sp.
TGTCCCTCGCGGCGCTGCGCATACACAGCCTCCGCTCTGGGCATGGCCTGCCGGGAGGTTGACGTGCGCAGGTCGGGTCGGTTCCTCGCGGCGGCGCGCACTCCGCTACGGCAGATGGGCTGCTGCTCCTCCTTTCTCGTTCGCGGGTGGTGGTGGGGTGTGGATGTCCTCGCTGCCCTCGTCGAGGGGCGGCGAGCGCGACTCCGTGGCGACGTCGCCCCCGGGCTCCCGCACGGCCGTCGCGCACCCGTGGGTGGCGCCACGGATCCCCGACGCGTCCTGGGCTCGCGACAGCCACGAAGCCGCCTGCGGTGGCCTCGTGGCCTCGCCAACCTGAGTCGACCCGTCCCGCCCAGTCCAGGGAGCCGGGGCGCACTCGCCGGGTCGCATCCGCCGCCCGTGCCGGCGCCGAGAGCGATTCGCCAAGGGTCGGGGCGCAGCCGCCCCCTCGCCCGCGTTCGCGGTCGCCGGGGCGGCATCGCCCCTTGCCTTGGGGAGGCGCCCACGCGCGCCGGCTCGGTCGTCGGATGCTCCGTGCGGCGGCTCCCGTGCCCCGGCACCCCGCCCTAGGCTGCGTTTCCGGGCTCCGAGCCCCCACAATCCGGAGCGCCCCCGCTCGCGGCGGCACCTCGGCGCGCGGTCGCCTCGTCTTCGCCGTACCACTTGGCGAGGTGCTCCCAGCTCTGCATGAGCCCCGCCGCGACTTCGTCCATGTCCTGCCGCTTCTCGGCGTCGTGTCCGTGATGATGCTGTCGTCGAACGTCACCCGCACGAGCCCCTCGTCGGGCAGCTCCACCCCGAGCCTGCGCTCGGCCGCGAGCAGCGACCGGCAGATCCCCGCGATGGCGCCCTCGAGCGCGCGCTCGTGCCGTCGGATGTTGCGCATCAGAGCCGAGTTGTCCGCCGACACTTCCGTGGCCGTCTTCACGTAGCCGACGTTCTCCAGGTCGAAGTAGTCGATGCCGAAACCGCAGAGGTCGCCGAGCGTCTGCAGCGCCACCCTGAACGCCCGCACCTGGGCCTCCGTGCGCAGCGTCGGCGCGAACTCCTGGATTGTATCCTCCGTGCTCATGACCTTGCGGAACACCGTGCAGTCCCCCTTGCCGAACGGGATCGACACGCGCGAACCCTTGCCGTCCCTCTCCACGTCGAACATCACGTCTGAGAGGAACACGCGCATCTTCCCGTTGTCGATCTCCGACATCATCGCGTCGTAGCACAAATCGACCGCCTGGATGGCGTCCACAGCATCGGCGAACACCGACTGCCCGTACGGCGACATGTCCACCCGCGTGTTGTCGATGGCTGGCTTCACAAGCGAGAAGGTCGGCCACGCAGACCACGTGTCGTATACCGGGCACACGCCCTCGGGCTCGACGCGGTTCCCGTCCCGGTCGAAACAGACGGTCACGATCCGGTACGCGCCCTCAGTTCCACCGCTTTCAAGGGGAGAAGAACCTGGGCGAGAAGAGCGAGCCGCCGCAGACACGCGTCCCAGTTTTTCGCTTGGCGAGAAGAACGCGTCGGCAGCACCCTTCAAATGCAGCTGCACCTGGTCGACCGCGCGCCCCCTCCAGAACGCCCTCGTCACGAACGCGCACTCCGTCACGCCCTCCTCGTCCCACGTGAGCGGCACCATCATCCGCGCGTCGTACCTGCGCACCCGCACCTCACGAGACCCAGCGTCCACCCACAGGGCGAACGCCCCTGTCCCCAGCCCAAACGCCCTGACCACGCACTCCTGCGCCGAGGCGAGAAACCCCGTGCGCGCCATCCACGCTGCGAGCCAGTCCGCGCACTGCTGGTCGCCGCACGCCACCTGCGTCCGGTCGTTCAGCAGCAGTGACCCCCACTCCCGGCACACCCGCATGGCCGGGTGGATGCTCCTGCGGTGCACCTCGTACACCCGCCCCACGCCGTCGGTGTCGCGGTAGTCGTA
>CAZRPL010000012.1:1989-3046 GCA_964602045.1 uncultured Collinsella sp.
GGTCCCACGCCCTAATGTGCGGCTCCATATCCTACAGCGGCAGCGTAAACCCCAGCCCCCGCAGAAACGCCCTCACATGCTCCGGCACCCAGTACTCGCGATCCAGACCCTCCACAGCGCACCTCCCGAACGGCTTCGTCAGTCGCCGCTCAGGTTAAGCGCCCGTCCCAAACTCCCGCCGCCTATAGCGCGCATGCCTACGCTGCTCCCACCGCCTTTGCATATGCACGCGCGCGATAGCACCGCTATACCGTCATCCCTATTACCGCATCAGAAGATGCCGAAGGTGTTCCTGCCCATGCGGCGGCGGATTGCTGCTGCGCATAAGCAGGCGGCTCGCGCCAAGGTCGCTCGATCCTCCGCGCAGCCCGAAGGTCTGCGCTCCACATCGCGCTGCCAAAGTCGGCGCTCTTGTTCCGCAAGCCAGCGCACTCCGCCGCGCACGGGCGCTACCCACGGGCAAGCCCACGGTGCGGCTCCATGCGCCGTCTTGCTCCACGCTCCGGCAGCCCGCAAGCGGTCTGCCTCCGCAGCTACGGGTGCCTGCTGCGCAGTCACCCTCTGCACCGCTCCAAGTCCGCTACGGTCGCTCATGCTCCCTTCGCGGTCTTTCCGCGGGCTCCGCAAGCCCCCTCCGGGGTTTTGCTCCGCAGGGAGCGAGAAGAACGAGAGGAACGGTCCGGCTGCCGAAAAGCGCAACCGCACGGTATAATCGGCTCACCGGAGATAAAAACACGACCCCGTCGGGTAGTCGGGGTGCGGGCGCCGCCCGTCAGTAACCCGCCTCCTTGGTTGTCCCTTCTCCGCGTGGCTTTCTACATAAAGGAGGTACCAGCCATGCGGAAGACAGCCGTGTCCTCCACCCTCGTCGTGCGCTTCGACGGCCAGTTCTGGGTGGGGATCGTGGAGCGCGTCGAGGACGGCCGCCTCAGCGCGTGCCGCGTCGTGTTCGGCGCCGAACCATCGGACGAGGAGGTCTTTGCGTTCGTGCTCAGGGAGTGGGCGAGGCTGCCGCTCAGCGAGCCTGTCGCCTGCGAGACGCACGAGATGGCGAGAA
>CAZRPL010000012.1:3056-52887 GCA_964602045.1 uncultured Collinsella sp.
TGCCGCAATTGGTCCAGGTGCAGGGATCGCTGATGGTGGCCGTCCAGGTGCCGCTGCCGATGCCGCCGCTGCGCCACGAGCCCGTCGCCTGCGAGCCGCACGAGATGGCGAGAAACCCCAAGCGGCGGCAGCGCGAGGCCGCCCGCGAGGCGAGAAGGGCGAAACCCTCGACGAAGGCCCAGCTCGCGCTCGCCGAGCAGCGCGAAGCAATGGCGCAGAAGAGCGCCGAACACAGAAAGGAACTCCGGGAAGAGGAGCGCCGCCGCCGCTTCGAGCGGCGCCAGCAGAAGGCGAAGCGGAAGCGCCGGGGCCACTGAGCGCCTAGCCCCGCAGCACATCGCCCACCATCGCGTAGCGCACCGCGCCGATGCCGTCGAACTGGTCGAGCTCCTCGAACGACATCACCGCGGCGTAGTCGCGCGCGAGCTTCACGCCCTTGAGCTTCAGCGGGTCGTCGGCTCTTCTGAACATGCCGCGCTGACCCGTCGGCAGGTACGTGAACCCCGTCGGAGAGATGCGCGCGCGGAACCAGGCGTCGAGCCCCAGCGTCGCGACCGCCTCGTCAACCATCTCCTGCGTCAGCTTCGGATGCCTCGCCATGCCGATCACCCCCGCGAGCGTCATAGATGCCCTCACGGTGGATTCTCGCCATGCATCACAACAAGAGGTTAGGAGTCGCTGCCCGCCAATGCGGTTATTGCGGCGCCGACGGCTGCCAGCCTGCGCCTGTCCAGACGGTAGTGCATCCAGCGGCCGTCCTTTCTTGCAGAGACGATGCCGCAATCCACGAGAACCTTCATGTGGTGCGAGAGCGTCGGCTGGCTGATCTCGAGCCTGTCAAGGAGTTTGCATGCGCACAATTCGCCCTCGTCTGCTAAGGCCCCTATGATCGCAAGGCGGTTTTCGTCCGCGAGTGCGCGCAGGGCATCGACTCCCAAGGGGGCGGAAACTCCGGGAACATCGCCGCGCTCGATCCGTTGCGCGAGGTCGCGGATCTTCTCCTCGATTGCGCGTGCGCACTCGTCGAACGTCTCGTCGCCCTTGCCCGTGGGATCCTCAAGCCCCCAGTCCTCCCGATGGGAGCAGGGCAGGGCGGGGCATGCCACGCCGCACCCCATGGTGACGACCACATCTGCCCGCTCAATCTCGGATAGTGCCTTCGGTCGGTGGTCGGCGGCATCTATGCCGAAGCGCCGCTTGAGTACCCGTATCGCGTCGGGGTTGACGCGCTCCGCCGGATGGGTTCCCGCCGAGCACGGCTCGATCAGGGAGCCGACAAGCTTGCGTGCGATCGCCTCCGCCAGCTGGCTGCGGCACGCGTTGTGCGTGCAGACGAACGCCACGCTCACCTTTTGCAACTGCATAGAGCTCATAGCAACCTTCATTTCGCTGTGTCCGATACTTCATTATACATCGACAGATTTCGATATATAATATATCGACGGTAATCGATATAAAAGAAGGGGGAGTCATGGAAGCAGAGGGAAAGGCGATGGACTGGGTGAACGCAATCTTGCTGGCGAGTGATTCGGTCTGCCCTGCCGATCTTCTGGAGGAGGCCATGTCCGCTCGCGAGTGCGCGCCGTTCGGCCCGGTGCACCACTACCTCGTTGGGGCCTCGCTCCTCGCGTGCGCCCACAACGCCATGGGGACAGAGGGGCTCCCTGCGCATCTCGCCGAGCTGGAACGCCGCGCGGGTGCGGTCCCCGGCGGTACCTGCGCCCGCTGGGGGGTCTGCGGCGCGACCGTCTCGTGCGGCATGGCGCTCTCCATACTTCTCGAGAACGCGCCCCTCAAGGCAGAGGGGTGGAGCGAGACACAGCTGATGGTCGCCGACCTGGCGGAGAAGATCGCGAGGGCTGGCGCCCCTCGCTGCTGCAAGCGCGACTCCCGCATAGCGGTTCGCGCGGCGACCGGCTGGTTCAACAAGCTCCTCGGCGCGAGCATGACCCTCCCCAGCAGCGACGCTACGTGCGAGGTCTCCTTGGGAAACGAGGTGTGCCTCGGGAACAGGTGCCCGTATTTCAAATAAGGCAGAGGGGTCGCCGCGAAACCTTGCGACGACCCCTTACCGTCGCTCCCGCTTTCCCTTGAGTCCGTACTTCCGGCATAGGCGGGGATTGGCTACGGTATAATTCGTGGCAGTTTTTGTAGCAGGAGTGCCGAAGATGAAATCCGCCCGATAGGAAACGCCAACCATAACCTGCGGATATGTCGAAATGCAAAAACCTGAAAACTGCGTCGGCATCATCGAGTGAGAGTGATTCTCCCCTCAAAACGGTTTGCAACGATCTGAACCAGAAACCAACATCACTGCAGGTAAGAAAGGGTTTTTCTCCGAGGGAGGAAAACCCTTTCTCTGACTTCAGAACGCTCCGCTCGGGTTTATTCGTACCGGAATCCGTACTGCCCCAGAGGGCTCCGGATTCCTCATCGAAGGACAAGACCAAAGGTATCGGCGGCGATCGCATCGTTCGCCTCTATCTCGACCTCTACAGTTTTCCCTCGGTTTGGCAGGATGGGCTGCTGCTACCCTTCGTTTCCCATGCGCGCGTGTCATGTTCCACAGCCTGCCCTGACAGGGATGCAACAATAGCGCGTGAGAGGCGAACGGAGGGGATGCGACATAGGTATTCGGGCGTTAATCGGCTTTACGACATACCGTTTGTAGGATCTTGAGCCGAACGAGCGCGAGTTCCTCACATCATGGAGACGGTGCGGAGGCGGGTCCCGTCTTCATCGAGCCGCGCATGGTGGATGAGCTCGTAAGCTATCTGCTCGACCGTGCGGAGTCCGGTCCCTTTGACGATCGGCGCTTCTCCCTGCTCCGACAGCAACTTCCCGCCTCGGGCAGCAGATCGTGGCATGGGCTATGAGGCAGGAAGTAGCTACGCTCAACTTCGCTGCGGTCGGTGCCGCTTGGCCCGGTCCGGCGGTCTACGGCTACGATGACGGCGAGGAGGAGCCGGTCGCGGCCTGCGAGCTCCTCGCGGAGCTTTCCCGCGGTGGAAAGGGTCCGGAAGACATCCTTTTTGGATCCGATGAGGCGGTCGTGCCGGACGACCTTGCCGTCGTCGTGCCGTCGAGCCTTCTCGAAGGCGACCGGAGGGTGTACGTCGCCAGGCAATTCGACGAGTATGGGTCGCATCTCCTTTGTGCCGGCGAGTCCCGTCGTGCAAGCCTGCTTGCCAAGTTCATCGTCGACGAGCAGGGGTTCGAAAGCCATGCGTGGGGCTTCGCCGACAACGGCGATGCCAAAGTCGCCGCCGATGGCCGTTCGGCTGACTTTGACGATACGTCTGCTCTGCTCGCGATCGAGGGGGATTTCATCGAGTTCTACGAGCGGGGCCGTTTGCCCCTTGGGGGCACGGGGCTTGACGGGTTGAAGCCGGGTGCGCATCTTAGTATCGGCGGCAATGGGGAAACCTTCTTCATCGCCGAAAGCGGTCAGGAGAAGAGACGAATCGCCCAGGCGGAGGACCTTTCGGAGATGTACTTCGAGGGGTAGCGATGTGCCGTGATCGGTCTAGCGAAACGAAGACCGGGTGAGCGCCCAGAGTTGTTGGCGGCTGGCGTCCCTCGTTGCGCATCGCCGGGCCTAATCGCCGCGTTACCCCGCAGGACCCGATGTTCCCGTTATGATGCCCGTGGCGGTGCCCCCGATGCCATCATCTGTTTTCGAGGTGCGGTCTGCATCTGAGGTACCATAACCCCGGGAATTACGAGCAGGGGAGCGTGCCATCATGCAAAAGACCGATGCCGAGTCCGGTTCTCGCGGACCGCTGCTGTCGCTGACGCCCATGGAAGGGCTCACCGGGCACACCTTCCGCCGGATCCATGCGGCATGCTTCGGCGCGCTCGACCGCTACTACACGCCGTTTCTCACCCCGCCGCGCGTGGGCAGCTCGTTCGGCAAGCGCGACTGCGGTGAGATCGATTCGGATAACAATGCGGGACTCGACGTCGTGCCGCAGCTGCTCACGAAAAACGCCGACGAGTTCGTATGGGCGGCCGAACTCTTGGCGAAGATGGGGTTCCGGGAAGTCAACCTGAACGTCGGCTGCCCCTCGGGGACGGTGGTCGCCAAGGGCAAGGGAGCGGGCTTCCTGCGCTCCCTGGACGAGCTCGATACGTTTCTGGGTGAGGTTTGCCGGAGGTCCCCCATCCCGGTGTCCGTCAAGACGCGGATCGGCATCGCGGAGGACGGGGAGTACGACGAGATTCTCGCGATGTATCGCCATCACCCCCTTGCGGAGCTGATCGTGCACCCCCGCGTGCAAAAGGATCGCTACCGCGGTGTCCCGCGCTGGAAGCCTTACGGCGAAACCTTGCGAACGGCGCCGTTTCCCGTGGCGTATAACGGCGATATCTTCACATGCGGCGATATGGATGCGTTGCTTACGGCATACCCGGAGACGCGCCACGTGATGCTGGGCCGGGGCATCCTCGCCAATCCCGCCTTGGCGCGCATGCTGGGTGGGGGACCGGCGCTCACGCTTGCCGAGCTCGAGGGGTTCCATGACAAGTTGTTTTGCGCCTACGAGGCGGGGATGGGCGGTAACGCGGTCTTTCGCATGAAGGAATGGTGGTTCTACGCCAAGTGTTCCTTTGCCGACCCGTTGTCGGTCCATCGTGCGGTCAGGAAGGTGCGCACGGTTAAGGATTACCGGGCAGCCATCGAAAAGATATTCCGCGATGGCAAGCTCGCGGACGCCCCCTGGTTCCGCGCGATGTGAGATGGCTTCGGGGGACGTTTTCCGTGCGCTCATATGCCTTGAGGCGAGTATGATGCCGTGCGCGTCCATGCATCGCTGCCGACTGCTGCCATCCTCGCATGCGTGCGACGGACTCCTGGTGGCTGTGATGTTTTACATGCAGCTGACCAAACCGCCTGCCCCCTCTGGTAAGGTGTGCCCAGTATGACGATCGGAAAGGCATGTCACATGGCACGAGACGCAGCGCAGCTGGCAGGGCACACGGACAACGGCATCATCGCGTTCGAGGGGCTTCCCAACACCCGCGACCTGGGTGGCATGCCCGCATGGGACGGACGGCGCATCAGGTCGCATCGTCTGCTGCGCTCCGGCCTGCTCGCGCGCGCGACCGATGCCGACCTGGCGCGCCTGCGTGACGAATACGACCTGCGGCTCGATATCGACCTTCGTACGAACGAGGAGTGCTCCGAGCGCCCGGACCCCATCGATGCGTTTTCCGACCTGCGGTTCGTGCATCTGCCTGTCTTCGAGGAACCGGCGGCGGGCGTCTCGCGCAGCCAGACCGACATGGACCGCGTCCGTGGCCAGATGATGCGCGGCGAGGTCGGTCCCGCGCAGCTCATGATCACCTTGTATCCGCACATGTTGCTCGACGATTGCGGTATCGCGGCGTACACGACGTTTTTCCGCGAGATTCTCGCTAGTACCGAGGGTGCTGTGCTGTGGCACTGTACGGCCGGCAAGGATCGCTGCGGCATGGCGAGCGTGTTCATCGAGTGTGCGCTCGGGGTGCCGTGGGAGGTCATCGAGGCGGACTACATGGCCACGAACCGCTTTTACGACATTGCGGTCGAGGATGGTATCCCGGCCGATCCCTTTGAGGGTGTGGATCGGCGCTACCTCGCAGCCGCAGTCGACGCTGTGGATCGTGAGTTCGGCGGGATGCCTGCCTACATCGAGCGTGCCCTCGGGGTCGACGCCGATGCCCGCGCCGAGCTTCGTGCTCGCTACCTCGAGGAATAGCTCGAACACAAGCGTTCGACAGGGACGGGCCGCGTGGGGTCGATCGCGTACGGGCCGGGTGTCGTGGCCATCACGAGGGGCGAACTTGCTGAAATTGCACTTTTCAGGGGTTTTGAAGCTCCTGAAAAGAAAGTCTGGTTTGGCCGATTTTAAAATCGCAGGTAGATACCGGTGTCAAAACGCCGAAAAGCTCGAATGCCCCTCCTTTGGCTCAAAAACCCCTGAAAAGTGCAATTTCAGCAAGTTCGCCCTCTTCGAGTGCCGGGCTCCTTGCCGGTCGCCGGCTTTGGGGTCCGTGCGAACCGTTGGCTGAATCGCATCGCCACGCGCCTTGCCTGTGGAACAATAGGGTCGTTGCGTTTCGCCCCAAGGAGGATGTATGTCCAAGCGGTTCCTGCCCGCCTTCGTATCCCTATTGCTCGCCCTGCTGCTTGCGTCGTGCGGTCAGTCGGCGTCCCATACCGGTTCGTATGTCGAGTTCTCGGACGAGCCGACCGTCGAGCAGTCGTCGTTTACCGACGACGAGGTCGCCTATGCCGAGGACAACCTCGGGTACGAATCGTATAGCGACCTCGACGAGCTGGGGCGCTGCGGCGTTGCGCAGGCGTGCTTGGGACCCGAGACCATTCCCGATTACGGCGAGGAGCGCGAGAGCATCAGCGAGGTGCACCCGACCGGTTGGCATTCCATCCGCTACGATTTCGTCGAAGGTGAATCACTCTACAACCGCAGCCATCTGATCGGCTGGGCGCTTTCGGCCGAAAACGCCAACGAGCGCAACCTCGTGACGGGCACCCGCTACATGAACGCCGATGTCATGCGCCCCTACGAGGAGGAAGTCGCCGACTACATCTACGACACCGACAACCATGTCCTGTATCGGTCGACGCCGGTGTTCGAAGGCGATGAGCTGGTGTGCCGCGGCGTTCAGGTCGAGGCCTACTCACTCGAGGATGACGGTCGCGGCATCGATTTCTCCGTGTGGTGCCCCAACGTGCAGCCCGGGGTCGAGATCGACTACGCCACGGGCGAGGCGCGCCTGTCCGATGAGGACGCGCAGGCCGCGGATGATGCCGCTTCGAGCGAGGTCGACACCTACGTGCTCAACACCAACTCGCACAAGGTCCATGAGTCGGATTGCCCGGGCGTCGAGGATATCGCGCCGTCCAATCGCGAGGAGTTCACCGGGTCGCTCGACGAGGCGGAGCGCATGGGGTACGCCCCGTGCGGCCAGTGTCTGGCATAGGCGGGGCCCTCTGCCACACGCCCGTCCGACCGCTTCGGCGGTCCGTCGTCCGCGTCAACCGCTCGCGCGCTCGACACGCCTGCAAAGGGGACAAGACGGTCGGCGCGGCACGTCCGGTGCCCCAGCTCATGCCGCAATCGTGTGCATTCTCCCATATAGCTCGGCAATCTGCGATTTTGCCCGCATGCAAGGTTGCGGCATTCTATACTATGCGGGTTCGCAAAACCAATCAGGAGGGCATGGTTATGGGCGGATTCTTTGGTGCGGCGTCGAAACGCGACGTCGTGCTCGATGTGTTCTTCGGCGTCGATTATCATTCGCATCTCGGCACGCGTCGCGCCGGCATGGTGTTCTGCGAGGGCACGGGCGGGTTCCAGAAGGAGATCCACTCCATCGAGAACACCCCGTTCCGTTCGCGCTTCGACGCGGATCTCGCTCACTTCCACGGCACGAGCGGCATCGGATGCATCAGCGACACCGATCCTCAGCCGCTGCTGGTCCGTTCGCATCACGGTGTGTTCGCCATCACGACCGTCGGTATCATCAACAACGCCGACGAGCTCATCCAGCAGCATTTCGAGCGCGGCGGTGCCCAGTTCATGGCCATGAGCTCCGGCGCGGTGAACAACACCGAGCTCGTCGCAGCGCTCATCAATCAAAAGGAAGACCTGGTCGAGGGCATCATGTACGCCCAGAGCGTGGTCGAGGGGTCGCTCACGTTGCTCGTCATGACCGAGGACGGCACGATCTTCGCCGCACGCGATCGCATGGGTCGTTTGCCCGTGCTGATCGGCCGCGACCTCAACGGCGAGGGCTACTGCATTTCGTTCGAGTCGTTCGTCTACCACAAACTCGGCTACGAGGACGCCTACGAGCTCGGCTCGGGCGAGATCGTGCGCATCACCGCCGACGGTTTCGAGACCGTGACTCCCGCGGGCGACCAGATGAAGATCTGCGCGTTCCTATGGGTGTACTACGGGTATCCCAACTCCAATTACGAGGGCGTCAACGTCGAGGTCATGCGCTACCGTAACGGTCAGATTATGGCGCGCGACGAGGCTGCCGCCGGCACGCTGCCCGACGTCGACTACGTCGCCGGTGTGCCCGATTCGGGCCTGCCCCACGCCATCGGGTACGCCAACGAGTGCGGCGCCACGTTTGCCCGCCCGTTCATCAAGTACACGCCCACGTGGTCGCGTTCCTTCATGCCCACGAACCAGAGCGTCCGCAACCGTATCGCCGAGATGAAGCAGATTCCCGTACCCGAGCTCATCAACGGCAAGAAGCTGCTGTTCGTCGACGACTCCATCGTGCGCGGCACCCAGCTCGGCAAGACGGTCAATTTCCTGTACGAGTCGGGTGCCAAAGAGGTGCACATGCGCTCCGCGTGCCCGCCGATCATGTACAGCTGCAAGTACCTGTCGTTCTCGCGCGGCAAGTCCGATATGGACCTCATCGCGCGCCGCGTGGTTCGCGAGCTCGAGGGCCCCGAGGGCGACAAGCATCTGGACGAGTACGCCGACAGCACGACCGAGCGCGGCGGCTGCCTGCTGCGCCGCATTTGCGAGCAGCTCGGCTTCGATAGCCTCGGCTACCAGTCCCTGTCCGGCATGCTCGAGGCGATCGGCATCGACCCCACCAAGGTGTGCACCTACTGCTGGGATGGCAAGGAGTAGGCCGTTCCGGACCGTTCGCATGGCGGCTTACGGGTGCTGCAAATCCAAAACACCGCGTACGGTTCGGTTTTGAGACGCCCTGGCGGGTTGGCCGCCATCTTGCAGCAAAGAAACAGCAGGTAGGAACGGTGCGAAAATTCGGTCTACTCGAATGGTCGTCCAAAAAACCGAACCATAATCTTCGTATTGGTTTCGGCGAGTGTACGGATAATGTAAAACGCTAAGAATAAGCGGGTCGCCCGGCCAGACCGGGCGACCCGCTCGCCTTATGAGATGCTGTGCGCGCTCGGCATCTCACGCCATCCCCGGAAAACCCGTCTGGCGCAGGGCCTCGTACAGCACGATCGCAGCGGCGTTCGAGAGGTTGAGCGCGCTGATGCGGTAGTCATCCGGATCGACGAAGTTACCGCAGATGTCCTGTTGCAGCAAGGGAGAGGAGGCGCCGTCTCCATCATCGGGATGCAGCGCCCGTTCATGCGCCGCCCAGGCGTCCCGGTTACCCAGCGACGCATCATCGGCAAGCATCGGGATGCGTTCGCAACGCATCGGGGCACAGGCGAGCAGTTCCTCGGGGATGCCCGTACTCTCGCTGCCGAACACCAGATAGTCGCCATCGCGATACGTGCTTTCGACATATGTCCTCCGCGCCTTTTTGGTGAGCAGATGGAGGCGCTCATCGCGTCCGTCCTCGGCGAGCCCGCAGCGCCTCAAAAAATCGTTCCACCCCTCGTAGACGGTGACATCGAGGTTCTCCCAATAGCCGAGGCCGGCGCGATGCAGCATCCGATGGTCGAGCGAGAACCCGAGCGGCCCGACAAGGTGCAGACGCGCCCCCGCAACGACGCAGGTCCGACCGATATTGCCGGTGTTCGCCGGGATCTCCGGCCGATACAACACGACGTTGAGCATATCCGCATATCCTTTCGAGAACGTTCGTAACCCCACCTACGGTATCATGCGGTGCGCCGTACCATGATGTACATATCCCGTGCATGTGGCCCGCGCCGTGTCACGTTACGCTACTATCGTGTGGCGCGTCCGCGCGCCCGACCATATACCGAACGAAGGGATGACCCCGATGATCAAGGAACTCATCAACGACGACGCCGTGCTCTCCCAGCCGTGCGAGAAGGCGACCGCCGACGACGCCGCTATCGCGCAGGACCTGCTCGATACCATGGCTGCGACCGAGGACGCCGCGTGCTTGGCCGCCAACCAGATCGGCATCGCCAAGGCCATCGTCGCCTATGTGGACGACGAGGGCGCCGCGCACGTCATGTACAACCCCAAGCTGCTGCTGGGTCTTGGCGCCTACAAGGCGGTCGAGCGCTGCCTGTCCCACGACGAGGATTTCAAGGTCACGCGTTTCGCCAAGGCCAAGGTGAGCTTCGAGGAGCTCGTCGACGGTGAGCTCCAGCCGCGTCGCCGCGACTTCACCGGTTGGGTCGCCCAGATGATCCAGCACATGATCGACCACTGTAACGGCAAGCTGGTCTAAGCGCGCCGATGAGGTTCCTGCTCAATTTCACCGATGAGTTCGCGCTGGCGATCGGTCTGTGGCCGATCGCCTCGCTTGTGCTCACCCTGCCGATCCTGGCCTACCTCTACCACCGCGACGGCCGTCTACGTGCCTGGTCGGCGGTCGGCGTGTACCTCGCCGTGCTGTATCTGCTGTCGCTCGCGTGCTTCACGCTCTATCCGCTGCCGAGCGGCACATCGGGCCCCGGTATCACCTACGGCATCGCGCCCCAGCTCAACCCCATGCGCTTCATCAACGATGTGCGCTACGGCGGTGCGGCGGCGCTGTTCCAGATCCTGGCAAACGTGGTGTTCTTCATACCGCTCGGCTTCTTTTGCCAGCGCATCTTCCGCCGCGGGTTCCTCGCATCCGTGATCGTCGGGTTCCTTGCGTCGCTTGCCATCGAGACCACGCAGCTCACAGGCATTTACGGGCTGTATCCCTACGCATACCGCACCTTCGACGTCAACGACCTCATGTGGAACACCGGCGGCGCCGTCATCGGGTGGGGAGCCGCCGCGCTCATCGCCTTCGTGCTGCCCGTCGACCCCGAGGCCGATGATGACGAGGTCACCGACCGGCCGGGACTGGTGCGCCGTTTCGTCGCGTTGTTCCTCGACCTGATCCTGATCGTCTCCGCGACGGCAATCATGACGGCGGCCGCGATCTTCATCTCATCGTGGTCCGAACCCGAGGCGAGCCTGTCGCTGGCGGTGCCCTGCGCGCTGTTCGGCGTCTCCTATCTTGTCATCGAAGGCGTCATCCCGTGGTTTCGCGATGGGCGTACGCCGGGGTCGGGTTTCGTGCATATGACGTTCGAGACGCGTCCGCGTTTCGGGTTTCGACGTTTCCGCTTCTACGTCGCCCGCCTCGTGCTGATGCCGCTGTTCATCGTGGTCTTTCCGCTCGGCATTGCCGTGCTGGTCCTTTACTATCCGCGTCGCCACCGCCTGCCCTACGACGCCATCTGATCGCTCGGCGCCGCGCGCCCGGCCCGCCCGTCGGGCGCCTTCTACATCACGAGTGACCAGACCACGGCGATGACAACTGCGGGCAGCATGTTCGCGGGCTTGAAGGTCTTCTCCCAGATCAGATTCACGCCGACGCAGAATATGAGCATCGATCCCACGAGCGCGAGGTTCGCCAGCGCCGCGTCGGTCATGAGCGGGCGCAGCGGCAGGGCGAGCAGGGTGATGCACCCTTGTATCACCGCGACGGGCAGGGCCGAGAAGATGCAGCCGCGGCCGAGCGAGGCGCTCATCACGCAGACGATCACGGCGTCGAGCGCGCCTTTCAGGGCGAGCGTCGACCAGTCGCCCAGGATGCCATCCTGGATCGAGCCGACGATCGCCATCGCGCCGATGCTCACGGTGAGCGACGTGGACACGAACCCGTTGACGAAGCGCGAATCGTTTGCGTTGCCGGTGACGCGCTTGAGCCATTCTCCCAGCTGGACAAAGCGATCATCCAGGTCGATCGCCTCGCCGATGGCCGATCCGAGCGCGAACGAGACGATCATCATGGCGGTCCCGCCGCTCGTAAGATGGTCTCCTTCGATGGCGAGCATGCGCTCCAGCGTGCCGCCGAGTCCGACGAACAGCACGCACAGACCCGTGGCCTTCATGATCGTCTCCTGCATGCGGGGGATAAGGAACCGCCCGCCGAGCAGGCCGACGATACCTCCGGCTACGATGCAGATGACGTTGATGAGCGTGCCCAGCCCGATGACCATACGCTTCCCTTCGCTGTGTCCCGAGGCGTATCGCCGGGCCCCGGCCGTCCGCGCGATCGTCTCACCGCTGGCATCGTAGCAAAATCCGCGGCGTGATGCGTCTCGTATGTATGGGCTATCGACCTCGCGCCGTCGCGCCGCCCTCGCCTTCACTGCCGTGCTGTGCCATATAGCTTGCCGGGTCGATTGCCGGTATCGGGGAGGCGGCGAAGTCGCGCAGGTTCCGCGTGACGATCAGGCTGCAGCGCGCCTCCCG
Source organism: uncultured Collinsella sp. (assembly GCA_964602045.1). GTDB lineage: Bacteria > Actinomycetota > Coriobacteriia > Coriobacteriales > Coriobacteriaceae > Collinsella. The sequence continues at coordinate 15,224 of CAZRPL010000012.1, forward strand.
CGCCGTTTCGATTTGGACGGCGTCCTCGAAGTCGTCGATCGGCGAGTCGAGCGCCGTCGTGCAGGCGGTACCCGATGTCGGAGCGAGTTCGCATAGTTGGAACAGCGTGCGTAGGATATCGCGTGCCCGTTGCCCACCCGCGAGCTTACGCGCGATGTAGTGCACATCCGTCACCTGCGAGGCCGATAGCACGAGGTCATGCCCTTCTTCGACCGCCATGCGAACGAAGTCCGCCGCAACGCGGTGGGCGGGTCGCCCGTCGAGGAGCAGGTCGAGGACGACGTTCGTATCAAGGAAGCATCTCATCGGCGCCCCCTTCGTCTGCCCGAAGCATGATGCGCTCGTCGAGGATTCGCGACGCCTCGTCATCCGAAAGTGTTCCGGGCAGGCAGCCGTCGAGACGATCGACGAGCTGCATGCGGTTGCGCGATGGATCGGTCCACAGACCGATGACGCGACCGTTTCGCGTGACCTCGAAATCGGTCGTCGCGACGTTTTTCATATACGTTCCGAAATGCTGACGGAATTCCGAGGCGGTAATGCGAATCGGCGTGCCCATGCTGTCTCCAAGGCTCGGTGTGTTTCTTCGCATATTGTACAATACTGAGATAAATCTTGTACAAAGTTGAGCGCGATCGGACATCGCCGTCCGCTGCGTGTTGTCCGCCCTCATGCCGCTTCGCCGCCTGCCGGTGAGTGCCGGGCTACAAGGGTGACCTCATCTGCGCCCTGGGTTTCGCGTCCCGCCCGCCGTTCCGCACGGCCCATGCGCGTCCGCGCATATCCGGCGGCGCGTCCCCGCAACACTCCGTCCATCAGGGAGTCCATGGCGTTCGGGTCACCGATCTGCGCGCAGGTGACGGGAATCACCTCGATATCGGGAAACGCGTCGCGCTCGACGGGGGCGCTGCACGGGTCGTCGACGATCTCGAGCGCAAGATGCAAGTGTGGAAGATATAGGGCCATCGGTTCCTCCTCGTATGGGTCCGGAGTCTGCGCCGTCCTCGTCCGTCTCGATGCATGTGGCATCGGTCGAGTCGTATCGGGGGGGCGCCGCCGTGCGGCCATGCTAGCAGTCGAATCTTTCCGGTTACCGTGCGCGGCCTTACAGATTCCCGACAACCGCAGGTAGGCGGGTGCGTATCGCGCGGAAAAGCTTCGAACATCACGACCGCGCCCGTTCATGAGCTTGTCACAATCGCGGCTGGCACCGCGCGCGACCTCGCCGTTCGCTATAGTGGGTTGGAAAAGCGCTTTATTATGCTAAAGAGAGGTCGCCTATGGTCGACATCATTCCCATGGATCGCGAGCTGCAATCGTATCTGCGCGACGAATCGCGCAGTTCAGGCACGGCGGATTCCATATCCTTTCCGTGCGATGAGAGCGATATCGTCGCTGTGCTTCGACATCTGCGCGCCGTCGGCGGCGATGCGCCCTCCGCTGTGACGGTCCAGGGCGCGCGGACCGGGCTCGCCGCCGGTGCGGTGCCCGCGGGCGGGCATGTCATGAACCTTTCCCGTATGAACCGCTACCTCGGCCTGCGTATCGACGACGACGGGACGTGCTGCCTGCGTGTCCAGCCGGGCGTGGTCCTGTCCGAGCTCCGCCGCCACCTGGCAAACAAGACGCTGCCTTCCCAGGGGTGGGCAGCGGCCGACCGCGTGGTCCTCGAGCGTATGTACGCAGGTCGCGAGCGATTTTTCCCGACCGACCCGACGGAGACCTCGGCCTGTCTGGGCGGCATGGCGGCGTGTAACGCATCGGGTGCACGGAGTTTTCGCTACGGTCCCATACGTGCCCACGTGCGCGGCTTGCGTGTGGTGCTCGCCGACGGTGATTCGGTTTCCCTCCGTCGCGGCGAGGTCCGGGCGCAGGGGAGGAACCTGCGGCTCACGACGGAATCCGGGCGCACGTACGACCTCGCGCTTCCCACCTACGATATGCCGCGCGCCAAGAACGCCTCGGGCTACTTCATCGCCGACGACATGGACGCCATCGACCTGTTCATCGGTTCGGACGGCACGCTCGGTATCATTTCCGAGCTCGAGCTCGCGCTGTCCGAGGTGCCTGCGGTCACGTGGGGCGTAAGCTGCTTTTTCGGTACCGAAGCCGACGCTTGCGCGGCGACCGTCGCCATCCGTTCGGACATCGCCCACGTCGTCGCGATCGAGTATTTCGATGCGGGCGCCCTCGACATCCTGCGCCATCAGCGTACGGCCGGCACGGCATTCTCGACGCTTCCGATGCTTGCCGACGCGTGGTCGTGCTGCGTCTACGTGGAGCTTGCCTGCGATGGTCGCGATCAGGCACTCGCCGACCTCGCGCACCTGGGCGAGCTGCTCGTCGCACATGGCGGGAGCATCGATGACACTTGGGTGGCGAGAACCGATACCGACCGGGAGACGCTGCGCTTTTTCCGCCATGCCGTGCCTGAGAGCGTCAACATGCTCATCGACGAGCGGCGGCGCACCGATCCGGCGATCACCAAGCTCGGCAGCGACATGTCGGTGCCCGACGACCGCTTGCTCGACGTGATGGACCTCTATCGCACGACCCTCGCCGAGGCGGGGCTCCAGTCGGCTGCATGGGGCCATATCGGCGACAACCATCTACACGTGAACATCCTGCCCCGCTCGATGGAGGAATATGCGGCTGGCAAGCGCCTGTTCGCGCGGTGGGCCGTCGAGATCGTCCGCATGGGCGGCGCCGTGTCGGCGGAGCACGGCGTGGGCAAGCTCAAGCGCGATTTCCTGACGACCATGTACGGCGAGGCGCACATCCGCGAGATGGCGGCGCTCAAGCGACAGCTCGATCCGTACTGCCAGCTCGGGCAGGGCAACCTGTTCGACATGCGGCTCACGAAGGGAGGTGATCGGGCGTGAATATCGCGGTGTGCGTGAAGGCGGTCCCCTCCACGACGGAAGTCAAGATGGACCCCAAGACCAATACGATCGTGCGCGACGGACGCGCCTCGGTCGTGAACCCATTCGACGCGACGGCGCTCGAGATCGCCCTCCAGATCAAGGACGAGCGGGCGGCGGTGGGCCTCCCGACGACGGTGACCGTGCTGTCCATGGGCATTCCCGCCACGCAGGAGCTTTTGCGCGATTGTATCTCGCGCGGTGCGGACCGTGCGCTGCTGCTGACCGATCGGGCCTTCGCGGGCGCCGATACGCTCGCCACCACGTACGCGCTCGCCTGCGGGCTGCGCGAGCTCGGCGCGGTCGACCTCGTGCTGTGCGGCAAGATGGCGGTCGATGGCGATACGGCCCAGATCGGGCCCGAGCTGGCGGGTGCACTGGAGGCCTCCTGCATCGCCGACGTGCGATCCCTGGTCCGTATCGACGACGTGTCCGTCGCGGCATGGCATGCGACCGATGAGGGGACCGAGCTTATCGAGGCCGATCTGCCGACGGTGCTCACGGTGTCCAAGGATGCGGCGCAGCTGCGGATGCCGAGCATCGCGGGGGTGTTTTCCGCCGAGCGGGCGACCTGCGAGACGCGTTCGGCCGCCGAGGTCGCCGCCGATCCCTCGCGCATCGGGCTTGCCGGATCGCCGACGCAGGTCGTGCGGTCGTTCGTGCCCGAGCGTGCCGCGAGCGCGCAGGTGGTCGAGGGAAGCGTGGACGAGCAAGCGGCGCGTGTCGCCGCTCTGATCGAGGAGGCTGTCCGATGAGCGGGTTGACGGTCGACCGCGAGGTTTGCATCGGGTGCGGCCGGTGCGTGCGCGCGTGCGCGAACGCGGGAATCGAGCTCGTGTGGGAAGGTCCGCGCAAGTTCGCGCAGGCGACCGAGGCGTGCGTGTTCTGCGGGTCGTGCGTGGATGCCTGCCCGGTCGATGCGATCTCCATCGACAAAGATGGGGGCTCGGGCGGCGTCGATGTCTCGACGTTCCATGACATCTGGGTGTTCGCGCAGGTCGCAGGCGACGGTCGCGTGCTGCCGGTCGCTGGCGAGCTGATCGGTCGCGCCCGCGAACTCGCCGATATTCGCGGCTGTCGCGTCGTCGCCGTGCTGGGCGAGGATGCGGGTGCGGCCGGTTCGGACAACGCCGGGCGCCTGATCGCGTGCGGCGCCGACGAGGTCATCCGTTGCCGTGACGCGCGGCTGGCGCGGCTCGATGCCGAGGTATATGCGCGCTGGATCTGCGGAATGGCGCGCGACCGTCGGCCGGAGGTGATCCTGTACGGGGCGACGGCGTTCGGGCGCGAGCTGGCGCCTGCGGTCGCGGTGCAGCTGCAGACGGGCCTTACCGCCGATTGCACGGTGCTGGAGCTCGACTCCGCGACGGGGCTGCTGCAGCAGACGCGCCCGGCCTTCGGCGGCAACCTCATGGCGACGATCGTGTGCCCCGACCATCGACCTCAGATGGCGTCCGTCCGTCCGGGCGTGTTCGCCGCGCCTGCGGGCGATCCGTCGCGCGTAGGCGTGGTGACCGACGTCGCGCTCGATCCAGGCGTCGTGCCGCGGGTACGCGTGCTCGCCACCGAGCCGGCGGGGGCCGCGGCGACGATCGCCGATGCCGCGTGCCTCGTGGTCATCGGCCGTGGTATCGGGGACAAAAAGCAGGTGCCGCTCATGCGGGAGCTCGCGGCGAAGCTGGGTGCCGAACTCGGGTGCACCCGTCCGCTCGTCGAGGCGGGATGGCTCGAGTATCCGCATCAGGTGGGTCAGACCGGCGCGTCGGTGGCGCCGCGGGTGCTGTTGAGCCTCGGTGTATCCGGTGCCATACAGCATCTGGCGGGTATCGGCGGCACCCAGACCATCATCGCCGTCAACGAGGACCCCGACGCGCCGATCTTCGGCGTCGCCCACTACAAGGTCGTCGCCGACTGCATCGACTTCGCCCGCGCTCTCCTCAGCGTGTGAAATGAGGCCAGACGTTTTTTCGCATCGCCGTGAACACGTGCTATTACGTCAGATGTGATGGCACGCGATGTCACGCGAAGACGAGGTTGACGAGGGCCATGTACGAGAGCGTGCCGGCAAGGATCGCCCAGAGCATGTCGTGCCGCCACACGTACACGCCGCCGGTGATGAGGATGCCGATCGCCTCGGGCGCGCCGTGGGAGCCTGCGAAGACGTCGACGTCTTTCAGGCAGTACACCACGAGCAGGCCGAATACCGCTCCCGGCAGCACGCGGCCCAGGTAGCGCACATAGCGCGGGCCACCGCCGCGGAACGCGACGAACGGCAGGGCGCGCGTCAGGACCGTCGCCGCGCCCGCGACGAGCACGGTTATCACCTGCTGCAAGATCGTCATGGGCGCTCGCCGTCCTTCGCGTCGTCGTGCGTGGCGTATATCGGCTCCAGCCTGGCGCGAAGCGCCGTGACGACGACCAGAATGGCGATCATCGCCGGAATCAGAAAACCGTCCGCGCCGAAGATGAGCAGGGCGGCGGCCGTCGCGATAAGCCCCGTGATCGAGCTTGCATGGCACGGCTCGGACAGCCACTGATCGAGGAAGATGACCACGAACAAGGCGGTCATGGCAAACGAGATGCCCTGTACCGTCAGGGGGATCATGGCGCCGAAGATGCCGCCGATCGTGCATCCGACAACCCAGGAGGATTGGTTCAGCAGACTGACGAACGTCATGAACCAGCCGCGGTCGACGCCTTCGGGTACGCGCGCGGAGTAGTTGATGGAAAACGATTCGTCGCACATCGCGTAGATGAGATAGGGCTTCTTGCGGCCCATGTCCTTGAACGGTCCCAGCATGGATAGGCCGTAGAACAGATGGCGGGCCTGCACGACGAGGACCACGGCGAACGTGGTGAGCGGGTTGAATGCACCGGGCAGCATCGATGCCACGATGAATTCGGCCGAACCCCCGAAGATGGCGATGGACATGAGCGTCGGCATCCACCAGGGTAGACCGAGCGAGCTCGCGTACACGCCGCAGGTGATGCCGAGGAACACGAAGCCGGCCATGATGGGGACGGAAAGGGGGAGCGCCGTGCGAAACGCCGCCGTCTTGGTGCCCGGTTGCGCCATGGTCCCGCCTTTCGTCCCTCGAATGCCTGCAGCAAGTCACAAGGATAGCGCAACAGGATGTAAAAACACCCCAGGGGTTTTCTTACGTCGAGGTGAACCCCTGGGGTGCTCTATGTTCGCTCGTCGGCGTTACTGCTCGAACACGGCGACGACGCGAGCGGGAAGGCCCGTGGCGCCTTCGATCCTCGGCCAGCTCACGAACACGACGGCGCCCGTCTCGGGCACCTTGTCGAGGTTCGCCATGACCTCCACCTGCAGGTGACCATGGTCGAGCACCCAGCGCTCGCAGGCCAGGTCGTCGGCCTCTGCCGCCAGATAGGATGCGTCGGTGTCGAGCGTCTCGTGGCCGTTCATGGCGATACCGCGCTCGTTATAAAGGAATTGCAGCGCTTCCATCGACCAGCCGGGGCAGTGTTCGCCGCCCTCGTCGTCGAAATTGTTGAGCGCATCGTTGTCTGGCCAGCGCAGATACCAATCCGTGCGCAGCGCCACGAACGCACCCTCGGGGATGCGCCCGTGCTCGGTCTCCCACGCCTCGATGTCCTCGACCGAGATCGCCACGTCGGGGCCCTGTGCGGCGATCTTGGGCGTGAGGTCGATCACGACGAGCGGCATGGCCATGTCGGCGGCGCCGTAGGCCTCCGAGCCAACCGCACCGGGGGTGAAGTGGCTCGGAAAGTCCACGTGCGTGCCGAATTGCCCGGGGAACTTGTAGGTGTGGATGCGGCAGGACAGCATCTCCTCGTCGTAGTCGAACACCGTACGGCAGAGTTCGACCGAGCCTTCCGGGATGCCCGCCCAGTACGGGCTGTCGTCGGTCAGCGGATGGGAGAGCTCCACCCATTGACAGCTCTTCAACTTGGCAAGATCGGGCCACAGGCTCATCGTGCATCCACTCCTTCGCGTCGGCGTTCGCACTTACTGATGATGGTACCCGCTCGGCGACTGGGCGTGAAATCAGGTCGTATTTTTTTACACGCAGGAGAGGCGCTACTGCGTCTATTCTCATTTCGCGTTCCGATGACAAGCCGATAAGTTGGTGCCAGGTTCGATCTTGTCGGTCCGACGCCGTTGCGCGCCGAATCATACCCGGCTCCATCTTGTCGCTTTATCACACGAAAAGGGCCTCCTGGGAGGAGGCCCTTTGCATACGGTTCGCTCGCGTGCGCTTACGCGAAGTAGGCGACACCGTTCTCGAAGATCGGCATGAACTTGTCGCCCGGGACGTTGGCGTACAGGCCCTCGCCGCGGCGCTCCACGTGGCCCATCTTGCCGAAAACGCGGCCGTCGGGGGAGACGATGCCCTCGATGCAGGCGACCGAGCCGTTGGGGTTCACGTCGAGGTCCATGGACGGCACACCGGCCGCGTCCACGTACTGCGTGGCGACCTGTCCGCCGGCCACGAGCTTGGCGAGTACGTCGTCGTTGGCTACGAAGCGACCCTCACCGTGGGAGATGGCCACGGTGTAGGTGTCGCCAGGCGTGCAGGAGGCGAGCCACGGCGACAGATTGGACGCCACGCGGGTGCGCACCAGACGGCTCTGATGACGACCGATGGTGTTGAACGTCAGCGTGGGCGCGTCGGGCGTGGCGTCGACGATATCGCCGTAGGGCACGAGACCGAGCTTCACGAGCGCCTGGAAGCCGTTGCAGATGCCGAGCATGAGACCGTCGCGCTTCTGCAGCAGCTCGCGCACGGCCTCAGTCACCTCGGGGGCGCGGAAGAACGCCGTGATGAACTTGGCGGAGCCGTCGGGCTCGTCGCCGCCGGAGAAGCCGCCGGGAATCATGACGATCTGGCTCTCGCGGATGCGGCGTGCCAGCTCACGCGTGCTCTCGGCGACCGCCTCGGGCGTGAGGTTGTTGATCACGAACGTGTCGGCCGCCGCACCTGCGGTGCGGAAGGCGCGCGCCGTGTCGTATTCGCAGTTGTTGCCCGGGAACACGGGGATGATCACGCGCGGACGCGCGAACTTCTCGCCGGTGTACACGTGCGGGGCCTCGCACGCGAAGGTGATGGGCTCCACGGCGGGCAGGTCGGAGCCGGCGGGCGTGCGATAGGGGAACACGCCCTCGATGGCGCCCTCCCAGGCCTCCTGCAGCTCGGCGAGGTCGATCGACTCGTCGGCGGTATCGAGCACGTAGGCTTCCACGGTGGTGCCGAGCGGTTCGATGACGAGGCCCTCGGGCGCGCCCTCGAGCAGGGCATCGGCGTCGTCGGAGAGCTCGACCACGAAGCTGCCGTACATCGGCTCGAACAGGCTGTCGACATCGACGTCTTCGGCGAGCTCCAGGCCGATTCGGTTGCCGAGGCACATCTTGAACAGGGCCTCGGCGGTACCGCCGTAGCCGGGCGTGGAGATGGCGAGCGCCGCACCGGAGTCGGCGAGCTTCTCCACGAGCGCGAAGGCGTCAAGCAGCTGGGCCACGTCGGGGCGCCAATCCTCGCCATACGCGGCGGGCGCGATGCGCACGACGCGGTGCGTGATGCCCTTGAACTCGGGCGACACGGCGCCGTCGGCACGGCCCACGGCCACGGCGAAGGAGACGAGCGTGGGCGGCACGTCCAGATCCTCGAAGGAACCGGACATGGAGTCCTTGCCGCCGATTGCGCCGATGCCCAGGTCGATCTGGGCCATGAGCGCGCCCAGCACGGCGGCGACGGGTTTGCCCCAGCGCTCGGGCTCGGTGCGCAGGCGCTCGAAGTACTCTTGGAAGGTGAGGTAGGCGCTCTCGTGCTCAAAGCCTGCCGCCACGAGCTTGGCGACGGATTCGACGACGGACAGGTAGGCGCCGGCGAACTGGTCCTTCTCCATCAGGAACGGGTTGAAGCCCCAGGCCATGGCGGACGCCGTGGTGGTCTCGCCGTCGACGGGGAACTTGGCGACCATGGCCTCGGCGGGCGTGAGCTGAGTGACGCCGCCGAAGGGCATGAGCACGGTCGCGGCGCCGATGGTGGAGTCGAAGCGCTCGGTCAGGCCCTTGTTGGAGCACACGTTGAGGTCGGTCACGAGGTTCGTCATGCGCTCGGCGAGCGTCGTGCCCTCCCACGCGGGCTGCCATACGGAGCGCGCCTCGACATGGGCTGCCTGGTGCTTGGGCGCGCCGTTGCTGGCCAAAAACTCGCGGGACAGGTCCACGATCGCCGTGCCCTGCCACGCCATGCGGACGCGCGCCTCGTGGGTGACCTCGGCGATGACGGTGGCCTCGAGGTTCTCCTCGGCGGCATAGCCCATGAACTCGTCGACGTCGTCCTCGGCCACGGCCACGGCCATGCGCTCCTGGGATTCGGAGATGGCGAGCTCGGTGCCGTCCAGGCCCTCGTATTTCTTGGTCACCTGGTCGAGGTCGATGTACAGGCCGTCGGCCAGCTCGCCCACGGCGACGGAGACACCGCCCGCGCCGAAGTCGTTGCAGCGCTTGATGAGGCGGCAGGCGTCGCCGCGGCGGAACAGACGCTGCAGCTTGCGCTCCATGGGGGCGTTGCCCTTCTGGACCTCGGCGCCGTCCTTCTCGATGGATTCGACGTTGTGCGCCTTGGACGAACCGGTGGCGCCGCCGATACCGTCACGGCCGGTGCGGCCGCCGAGCAGGATGATCTTGTCGCCGGGGGCGGGGCACTCGCGGCGCACGTGGTCGGCGGGCGTGGCGCCCACGACGGCTCCGATCTCCATGCGCTTGGCCACGTATCCCGGGTGGTAGAGCTCGGAGACCTGACCGGTCGCCAGACCGATCTGGTTGCCGTAGCTGGAGTAGCCCGCCGCAGCGGTGGTCACGAGCTTGCGCTGGGGCAGCTTGCCGGCCATGGTCTGGGACACGGGTACGGTCGGGTCGGCGGCACCGGTGACGCGCATGGCCTGGTAGACGTAGCTGCGGCCGGAGAGCGGGTCGCGGATCGCGCCGCCGATGCAGGTCGCCGCACCGCCGAAGGGCTCGATCTCGGTCGGGTGGTTGTGGGTCTCGTTCTTAAAGAGGAACAGCCACTCCTGATCCTCGCCGTCCACGTCGACGGTCACGCGCACGGTGCAGGCGTTGATCTCCTCGGACTCGTCGAGGTTCTTGAGCTGACCGGTCTTCTTAAGGTACTTGGCGCCGATCGTGCCCATGTCCATGAGGCAGACGGGCTTCTCGTCGCGGCCGAGTTCGTGGCGGATCTCCATATACCGGTCGAAGGCCGCCTGGACCACGTCGTCGTCGATCGCCACATCGGTGAGGACCGTGCCGAAGGTGGTGTGGCGGCAGTGGTCGGACCAGTAGGTGTCGATCACGCGGATCTCGGTGATGGTCGGGTCACGCTCCTCGTCGCGGAAGTACTCCTGGCAAAACGCGATGTCCGCCTCGTCCATGGCAAGGCCGCGCTCGGCGATGAAAGCGGCGAGACCCGCTTCGTCGAGCTCGCGGAAGCCGGTGAGGATCTCGACCGGCTCGGGGTCGGGGATCTGGGTCGCGAGCGTCTCGGGCTTGTCGAGGGTGGCGATGCGCGCCTCGACCGGGTTCACCACGTAGTGCTTGATGGCGTCGATATCGGCGTCGGACAGGTCGCCCTCGAGGATGTAGACCTTGGCGGAGCGCACGGCGGGCCGCTCGCCCTGGCTGATGAGCTGGATACACTCGCTTGCCGAGTCGGCGCGCTGGTCGAACTGACCGGGCAGGAACTCCACGGCGAAGACGGTCGCGCCGGGCACCTCGGGCAGCTCGTCGTAGGTGAGGTCGACCTGCGGCTCGGAGAACACCACCGGACGGCAGCGGTCGAACAGCTCCTGGTCGGCGCCCTCGACGTCGTAGCGGTTGAGAAGGCGGAGGCTCGCAAGGCCGGTGATGCCGAGGATGCCGGTGAGCTCGTTTTGGAGCTGCTTCGCCTCGACGTCGAATCCGGGCTTCTTCTCCACGTAGATGCGTAAGACCATGTGTTCCTGCCTTCCTGTGCGGTGCGGTCATGGCGGGGTTTCTGCGCGGCAGCGGACGAAGCCTTGAGCCGGCAGGTTGCTAACCCCACCATGATACGACAGTCCCGAATGGAAAGGAACGCGGTGCGGACCCATGAGAAAAAGCGGATAAGCGCGGCGGCGATGTCGCGGGAGCGGGGAAAGCGGATATCCGTCTTCGGAGTTTTCGACGCTCCCGTGGGTACACTACAGGGCATCGGCCCTGTGAGATCGGAGGACCATGCACATCGAGACCATCGAGCTTTCGATGCCGGACTACGGCGAGACCGCGCCGGCGCTCACCGCATACGTGCAGGACAACATCCCCGCGCAGGCGGGACGGTTGCGACCTGCCGCCATCATCTGCCCCGGCGGGGGATACCACATGTGCTCCCCGCGCGAGGGCGAACCCGTGGCGCTCGAGCTCGTCTCCCGCGGTTTCCAGGCGTTCGTGCTCAGCTACACCGTGCTCGACGAGTCCGAGGCTGCACAGGGCCGTACGCTCTTCCCGCATCCGGTCGAGGATCTCGCCCATGCGGTCGCGCTCGTGCGCGAGCGGGCGGAGGCATGGTCGGTGGACGAGGGGCGTATCGTACTGTTCGGCTTCTCGGCCGGCGGTCATCTGTGCGCCGCGTATTCCTCGCTGGCGCAACGGCGATCGTTCGCCTGGGATATGGGTTTTCCGCTGCGCGACCTCACCGTGTCCGCCCAGGTGCTGGGATATCCGGTCATCGATTTCTCGTACGGCTGGCCGGGCGATGAGGTCTACGAGCGCGCCCTGTGCGACGAGGGGGAGCTTGCCCGTGCGCAAAGCCTGGTGGACGCCGACACGCCGCGCACCTTTATCTGGCATACCGCCGAGGACGGGTTCGTGCCGGTGCGCAACACGCTCGCCTATGCCGAGGCGCTCGCCCAGGCGGGAGTCGATTTCGACTGCCACATCTTCCATCGCGGACGTCACGGGCTGTCGCTGGCGACCGATCAGACCGGCGCGGACGAGGGGCATCGCGATGACCACGTGGCGCGCTGGTTGGATCTTGCGCTCGAATGGCTGGGCGAGGATCCTGCGAGATGAACGGGACGTGGCGAGGGGCATGCCGCCTCGCCGACAAGATCGTACCTGGCACCATCTTGTCGCCCCGTCCCATCGAGTGAGGAGGTGAGATGCGTGTACCAGGTGAGCGACGAGGAGTTCGACCGCATGGTGGAGGACGCCGTCGCGGCGTTTCCTCTGCGGTTCTTGGAATCGCTCGAGAACGTGGTGATCGTCGTGGCAGACGAGCCGGACGCGCATCAGCTTCGCGCGTTGGGGCGCACGGAGGCCGAGTCACGCGGCACCGAGCTGCTCGGCCTGTACGAGGGGGTTCCGCTGACGCGGCGCGGCGCAGGCTACGGGGACGGCGAGGTGCCCGACGTCATCTCAATCTTCAAGGGCCCGCACGAGCGGTGCTTTTCCACGTATGAGGGCTTATCCGAGCAGGTGCGCAGGACCGTGGTCCACGAGGTGGGTCATTTCTTCGGAAACGACGAGGAGACCTTGCGCGCCATGGGGTACTGATGGGGCGACGGTGCCGTATCCTGTCGTCGCCGGCGCGAAGGCGAGGGCGGCATGGGCTCGGTGTCAGTCCTCCGATGCGCGCGGTGCGCTCCATGGCTGGATGACGCCTGCGGGGAACGCGGCGAATGCGATGCCGATCGCCGTGGCTCCCGTGCTTTCGTGGAGGCAGACCCGATGCGCACCGTAGACGGCCAGCACGCAGGCGAGCGCCGTCTCGATGAAGATCCACACGCCCGCGACGAGCACGTTGGGCGAGAGGAGCGCGTGGCGCGCGGGCAGCTTTCCCAGCTCTTTGTAGATGTGCATCATGAAGGCGGTGCGCAGGGCGGCCGACAGGCAGGCGGCACCGAACGTCACCAGGTTGAACGGCGAGCCGGAGATGTGGGCGAACACGGTCGCGGCGGCGACCAGCGCGTAGACGACGGCGGTGAGTATCCAGACCATGGTGCCTCCTCGGGCTCGCCGATGTGGAGCCGGCGACGACGAATCGGATAGATCAGCGCTCTATTCTACGCGTGTGGCGTCCTCGAGGAACTGTTCTGCATACCAACCCTCATGCCGTGCTGGGGGGAGTTCGAAAAAGAGGGCGCCGTTGGACGACGCCCTCTTCAAAAAATGATGCGGTGTTTTGCACGGTGGCCGCTATTCGTTCTCCTCGGCGCCTTCGGCCCATGCTGCGACGTCCTCGATGCGGATCACGCTGGCGACCTGTTCCACCGCGGCGAGCTCATCGAGCTCCTGCCGCGCGGCGGCCATATCGCCCTCGGCGGCCTTATGGGTGAGGAACACCACCGAGCAACGGCCTCCGTCGCCGTCCTGCAGCTGGTTGATCTGCGAGATCGAGATGCCGTGACGGGCGAACACATCCATGATCGGCAGCAGCGTGCCGACCTCGTCGACCACGACGAGGCGCACGTAGTAGCGCGTGGCGAGGTCGTCGATGGAACGCAGGGGCAGCACGCGGTCGAACGGCTCGATCTCGGCCTTGGGGCCGGACGTGTGGCTGATGGCGTCCGCGAGCTCGAGTACGTCGCCCACCACGGCGCTCGCGGTGGGGAAGGAGCCGGCGCCCGCGCCGTAGAACATGGTCTCGCCCACGGCATCGCCCACCACGTAGACGGCGTTCATGGCGCCGCTCACGCTGGCGAGCATATGATCGGTGGGGATCATGGTCGGATGCACGCGCACGTCCACGCCGTCTGCCGTGTTGCGGGCGATGCCGAGCAGCTTGACCGTGTAGCCCAGGCTGCGCGCCTGCTCGATGTCGGCTGCCGACACGTTGCGGATGCCCTCCTGGAACACGTCGTCGGTCGTGATGCGCGTGTGGAAGGCGATGGAGGACAGGATGGCGACCTTGCTGGCGGCGTCGAAGCCGTCGACGTCTGCCGTGGGGTCGGCCTCGGCGTAGCCGAGGCGCTGTGCGTCGGCGAGCACCTCGGCGAAGTCCAGGCCCTCGCGCTCCATGCGCGTCAGGATGTAGTTGGTGGTGCCGTTCAGGATGCCGGCCACCGTGAGGATCTCGTTACCCACGAGGGCGTGCTCGAGCGCGTTGACGATGGGGATGCCGCCGCCGGCCGCCGCCTCGCAGCGGATCTGCACGTGATGCTGGGCAGCCAGGCGACCCAGGCGCTCGACGTGGCGACCGAGCAGAGCCTTGTTGGCCGATACGACGTGCTTGCCGCTCGTGAGCGCCTCCTCGAAGATCTCGGTCGCGGGATGGTCGCCGCCAATGAGCTCGATCACGATGTCGATGTCGGGGTCGGCGACCACGTCGTGCCAGTCAGGGGTGAACGCCTCGTCGGGCAGACCCAGCTCGCGGGCGCGCTCGGGCTCGAGGGCGCAGGCGCGCTTGATGCGCAGGTCGATGCCGTAGGCGGACAGGTATTCGTCACGATGGCGCAGGATGACGCGGGCGACGCCTCCGCCCACGGTGCCCAGGCCGATCAGGCCGACGTTGACCGTACGTGCTGTGCTGCTCATCGGGTGCTCCTCTCGAGTCATGCGCCGCGTGTCCCCATCCGTCCGGCGGGCGTCGCGCGCGGGTGTCGGTCCATGCATAAGGTGGCGGGGTCATCCCGCTGTATGCCAGCATGCACGGTATCGCGCCTGACCTGCGTGTGCTCCCGTCTCGCGTAACAGAGATGTAACACGTCGGTGGCGCGCGCTATGCATAAACAAAACAGCAGGTCGACTTTAGTATGAATGAGCGCCGACCTGCGGTTACGGCTTGAACGCCCAAAAGGCACCTTACGTTTTTTCCATAAAACGAGTAAGGTAAGACGAACCGCCGATGACGGGATAGCGGGGGAATCGCGCGAAGGCCCTCGTCGGTGGTCGTTCCATATATCGCCAGCGTACGCGTCTGGCCGCACGTGAGAGGAGAGCCGCATGTCGAGCCTCACCGGTAAATTCAATCCTGTCGTCAGCCGCAGGAGCATTGTTGCAGGTCTAGCGGGTCTGGGGGCGGCAGGCGTTCTGGCCGGTTGCTCCAACGGCGGTGACGCTGCGTCCGAGGGCGGTTCCGCCGGCACCGATTCCGCGTCCGGCGCCGTCATCAAGATCGGCGGCATCGGTCCCACCACCGGCGCTGCGGCCATCTACGGCAACGCCGTCATGAACGGTGCCCAGATCGCCGTCGACGAGATCAACGCCGAGGGCGGCGACATCCAGTTCGAGCTCAACTTCCAGGACGACGAGAACGACGCCGAGAAGTCCGTCAACGCCTACAACAACCTCAAGGACTGGGGCATGCAGATCCTCGTCGGCACCGTCACCACCACCCCGTGCGTCGCCGTGTCCGCCGAGACCAACGCCGACAACATGTTCCAGCTCACCCCGTCCGGCTCGTCGACCGACGTCATCGGCGGCCAGCCCGACGCCGAGGGCAACATCTCCACGCCGCGCAAGGAGAACGTCTTCCAGATGTGCTTCACCGACCCCAACCAGGGTGCGGCTTCGGCGCAGTACATCTCCGAGCAGGGTCTGGCCACCAAGATCGCCGTCATCTACAACAACGCCGACACCTACTCCACCGGCATCTACCAGAGCTTCATGAGCGAGGCGAAGACCCTCGGTCTCGAGGTCGTCTCCGAGACCACTTTCACCGACGACTCCGCCACCGACTTCTCGGTCCAGCTCAACGATGCCAAGAACGCCGGCGCCGACCTGGTCTTCCTGCCGATCTACTACACCCCGATCTCGCTGATCCTCACCCAGGCCGATCAGATGGGTTACGCTCCCAAGTGGTTCGGCGTGGACGGCATGGACGGCCTGCTCACGGTCGAGGGTTTCGATACCTCGCTCGCCGAGGGCTGCATGCTGCTGACCCCGTTCGTCGCCACCGCCGAGGACGAGGCCACGCAGGCCTTCGTCGAGACCTACAAGGGCGACGAGTACGGTAAGGGCGAGACCCCCAACCAGTTCGCCGCCGACGCCTACGACTGCGTCTACGCGCTCAAGCAGGCCATCGAGGCCGCCGGCATCACCGCCGACATGGACGCCTCGTCCATCTGCGACGCGCTCGTCGAGACCTTCACCTCCGCGGACTTCTCGTTCACCGGCCTGACCACCGCTGGCGAGGCGGCCACTTGGTCGGAGACCGGCGAGATCTCCAAGCAGCCCATGGGCATGGTCATCCAGGACGGCGTGTACATGCCGCTCGACGCGTAAAGGACGAAGGGCTTTCGTCTGCGCCATGTAAAAATACCCCAGGGGTTATTTTACATGCGCGCTTCGACGAGCTTTTCACCCAGCGTAGTCATGCATGTAAAATAACCCCTGGGGTATTGTTACATGCACATGCGGAGGCCGCCTCGCGCAAGGCGGTCTCCGCTTTCGGTTTATCGATACAGGAAAGGAGGGGCCATGGAAATTCTCGCGAACATCATCAACGGTGCGAGCCTGGGCAGCGTGTACGCCATCATCGCGCTCGGCTACACCATGGTGTACGGCATCGCCAAGATGCTCAACTTCGCCCACGGCGACGTGATCATGGTCGGCGCGTACGTGTGCTTCTGCGCTGTAAGCTACCTTGGGCTCCCCGCGCTCGCAGGTGTGCTGATCTCGGTCGTGGCCTGCACGGTGCTCGGCATCGTGGTGGAACGACTGGCGTACAAGCCCCTGCGCAACGCCCCGTCGCTCAACGTCCTCATCACGGCTATCGGTGTGAGTTACTTTCTGCAGAACGCCGCGCTGCTCATCATGGGCTCCGACCCCAAGTCGTTCTCGTCCATCATCAGCCTGCCCGCGCTGCAGCTGTTCGATGGCAAGCTGACCATCAGCGCCACGGCGGTCATCACCATCTTGGCCTGCGTGGTCATCATGGTGGCGCTCACCATGTTCACCGGTAAGACCAAGATGGGTAAGGCCATGCGCGCCTGCTCCGAGGATCGCGACGCCGCGCAGCTCATGGGTATCAACGTGAATTCGACGATCTCCATGGTCTTCGCCATCGGTTCCGGCCTTGCCGCCATCGCCGGCGTGCTCATGTGCTCGGCGTATCCCACGCTCATGCCCACGACCGGCTCCATGCCCGGCATCAAGGCCTTCACGGCGGCGGTGCTCGGCGGCATCGGCTCCATTCCGGGTGCGGCGCTCGGCGGCATCCTGCTCGGTATCATCGAGATCCTGGCGCGTGCCTACATCTCCACCCAGCTCGCTGACGCCGTGGTGTTCGCCGTGCTGATCATCATGCTCCTTATCCGCCCGGCCGGCTTGCTCGGCAAGCCCGTGAACGAGAAGGTGTAGGTGATCGACATGGGTATCAAGGCTCTCAATCCGCAGACGCGCTCGACCATCATCACCTATGCGATCGTGATCGTGGCGTTTATCGCCGTCACCCTGCTCGACGGCATGGGCTTCATCTCCAACTCGCTGTCCGGCCAGCTTGTGCCCATCTGCGCGTACGTGTCGCTCGCCGTTTCGCTGAACCTCGTGGTCGGTGTGTCGGGCGAGCTGTCGCTCGGCCACGCGGGCTTCATGAGTGTCGGCGCCTTCACCGGCGTCGTCGTGGCGGGCTGTCTGGCGCGCATGGGCGTCGAATCCGAAATCGTGCTGTTCGTGGGCGCGGCGGTCATCGGTGCCATCGCTGCCGGCGTCATCGGCTTTTTGGTGGGCATCCCCGTCATGCGCCTACGCGGCGACTACCTCGCCATCGTGACGCTGGCGTTCGGCGAGATCATCAAGAACCTGCTCAACAACTTCTACATCGGCATCGACGACGCCGGTCTGCACTTCTCGATGACCGACACCGCCTCGCTC
This sequence comes from uncultured Collinsella sp., assembly GCA_964602045.1. GTDB lineage: Bacteria > Actinomycetota > Coriobacteriia > Coriobacteriales > Coriobacteriaceae > Collinsella. The sequence goes on from CAZRPL010000012.1 coordinate 32,963, forward strand.
GGTATGAACCAGGGCACGATCCTCATCCACGGACCCAAGGGCGCGGTCGGCATCGATAAGATCTCGACCTTCGTCTTGGGCATCATCCTCGTGCTCATCACCGTGGCGGTCGTGCTCAACCTCATGCACAGCCGCGACGGCCGTGCCATCATGGCGGTGCGCGACAACCGCATCGCCGCGGAGAGCGTCGGCATCAACGTGACCAAGTACCGTCTCATGGCCTTCACGGTCGCCTCCGCACTCGCGGGCGCTGCCGGCGTGCTCTACGCCATGAACTACTCGACCATCACGCCGTCCCAGTTCGACTTCAACCAGTCGATCCTCATCCTGGTGTACGTGGTGCTCGGTGGTATGGGCAACATCTCGGGTTCCATCATTTCGGCGGCCTTCCTCACCGTGCTGCCCGAGATCCTGCGTCCGATCAACCAGTACCGCATGCTGCTCTACGCGATCGTGCTCATCCTCGTGATGGTCGTTCCGCACACGCGCATCTACCAGCGCATCGCCGAAGCGCTTCGCGGCCGCCTGCGCAAGGTGCCCGCCGATGCCGCCGTGGCCGCCGAGGGAGGTGAGGGCGATGAGTAAGTTCTCCGACTTCGCGCGCGCCCGCCGCGAGGGCACCAAGATGGTGCCGGTGCCGAGCGTCTCGATCATGCCCGAGCGCGACCTGGGCAAGGCCCCGGCGCTCGAGTGCCTGCATCTGGGCATCGACTTCGGTGGCCTCAAGGCCGTCGACGACTTCAACATCACCGTCGGCCGCACCGAGATCTGCGGTCTGATCGGCCCCAACGGCGCCGGTAAGACCACGGTGTTCAACCTGCTCACCAAGGTGTACCAGCCCACGCGTGGCACCATCATGGTCGACGGCCAGGATACCGCCGGCATGAACCCGGCGCGCGTGAATCAGATGGGCGTGGCGCGCACCTTCCAGAACATCCGTCTGTTCGACTCGATGACCGTCGAGGAGAACGTGGCGGTCGGCCTGCACAACCAGCACCACTGCGGTATGGCTACGAGCATCCTGCGCCTGCCGCACCACTGGAAGAGCGAGAAATACTACCACGAGCGCGCTCTCGAGCTGCTGGATATCTTCGACATGACCGGCCTTGCCGACCACGAGGCGGGTTCGCTGCCCTACGGTGCCCAACGCCGCCTGGAGATCGTGCGCGCGCTCGCCACGAATCCCAAGCTGCTGCTGCTGGACGAGCCGGCGGCGGGCATGAACCCGTCCGAGACCGCCGAGCTCATGGAGAACATCGTCAAGATCCGTGACCGGTTTCAGATCGCCATCATGCTCATCGAGCATGACATGAACCTCGTCATGAACATCTGCGAGGGTATCTGCGTGCTCAACTTCGGCAAGATCATCGCCAAGGGCACGCCCGAGGAGATCCAGCAAAACGATGCGGTCATCGAGGCCTATCTGGGCAAGCAGAAGGAGGTGGAGGCGTAAATGCTGTCCGTCTACAACATCAACGTGTGGTACGGTGCGATCCACGCCATCAAGAACGTCTCCTTCGAGGTGAACGATGGCGAGGTCGTCGCGCTGATCGGCGCGAACGGCGCCGGCAAGTCCACGACGCTCAAGACCCTGTCCGGCCTTCTGCGCTCGCGTTCCGGCTCGATCAAGTTCATGGACGAGGACATCATGCATATGTCCGCCGAGAAGATCGTCGAGCATGGGCTGGTGCATGTTCCCGAGGGGCGTCGCATTTTCCAGCAGATGACCGTCGAGGAGAACCTCGACATGGGCGCCTACACGCAGCCGCGCGACACCATCGCCGGCAACCTCGAGCGCGTGTACACGCATTTCCCGCGCCTTGCGGAGCGCCGTCGCCAGATCGCCGGCACGCTGTCGGGCGGCGAGCAGCAGATGCTCGCCATGGGTCGTGGTCTCATGGCCAACCCCAAGCTGCTGATGCTCGACGAGCCGTCGATGGGCTTGGCGCCCATCCTGGTGGAGCAGATTTTCGAGATCATCCAGGCGTTGCACGAGGCCGGCACCACGATCCTGCTCGTCGAGCAGAACGCGCAGGCGGCGCTGTCGATCGCGACGCGCGCCTACGTGATGGAAACCGGTCACGTGACGCTGTCGGGCACCGGTGAGGAGCTGTTGCACAACGACGACGTGCGTCGCGCCTACCTGGGCGGCTGATCGTTTTGCCGCCGCTTCGTCGGTACTGCGTTTGACCCGAGGCTTGAGCCCGCCGGTGCCCCCGTGGCACCGACGGGCTTTTTGCGTGCGGGTGGGGGCTTGACGCCGCAGGGCGCAGGACCGCTGCCGACGACAGGGCTCGCTGCCGACAGGTGGGACTCCCCACTGGCGGTCGGGACTCCGTACTGACAGGTGGGGCTCTGTATTGACAGGTGGGACTCTGTATTGACAGGTGGGGCTCTGTATTGACAGCTGAAACTCTCAACTGACAGAAACGAGGAAAAACGGGCGACTATCGTCAGTGGTGAGCTTTATCTGTCAGTAGTGAGTTTCCGTTGTCAACGGTGAGTCTGACCTGTCAGTACGGAGTCTCGACTGTCAGTAGTGAGCCTGACGTGTCAGTACGGAGTCCCTGCTGTCAGTAGTGAGTCCTACCTGTCAATACGGAGTCCCAGCTGACAGTAGGGGGTCCCGGTTGCCAATGGAGAGTTCCGGTCGTCAATGGCGAGTTCCGCCTGACATCGGAATTCGGCTTATCGCGACGGCGCGATCCTCCCGCCCTCAACTCCGTCGGCCAGAGGATGCGAAGGCGGGGTACACTGGTGTCGAGGGGATGGTGAGATGCCATGGGAGTCCCGTTCTGGTTGTTCGTGACCGTCGCGTTGGCGATCTGTTGGGTTGCCGACCAGGTGCACGACCGTGACTCCCGATGATGTGCATCACCCCCAAGGAGCGGTCTATGAGGAGGAGCCTGTGAACGAGACGACGATTCTGCGTGAGTTTTGCGCCGAGAACTTCACCGACGTGCCGGCTGCCATCGAGGCGGGAGCGCGTCGTATCGAGCTGTGCGACAATTTGGCGGTCGGCGGCACGACGCCGTCGCTCGGCGTAATCGAGCACACGGTTGCCTATGCCCACGAGCACGGTGCCCGCGTGATGACGATGATCCGTCCCCGTGGCGGCGACTTCGTGTACAGCGACGTTGAGCTCGCCATGATGGAATCCGACGTGTTCTCGGCCTGCGAGGCAGAGACCGACGGCGTGGTGTTCGGCTGCCTCAAGGAGTCGGAGGACGGATGCTACGAGCTCGATCTCGATGCCTGCAAGCGGATCGTCGGCGCGGCGATCGCGGCGGCCGACGCGTTTTGCCTCGACCATATCGACATCACGTTCCATATGGCGTTCGACGCGCTGCCCGTCGACGCGCAGCTCCCCGCAATCGATGCCCTGTCCGACCTGGGCGTCACGCGCATCCTCACGCACGGTGATGTCGCCGGCACGTCCATCATGGATAACCTTGCGCGCTTGCGCGAGCTCACCGAGTACGCGGGCGATCGCCTGATCATCCTGCCCGGTGCGGGCATCACGTACGAGAACGTGGCGGATGTCGTCGCGGCGATCGGGGCACCCGAGGCCCACGGTACCAAGATCGTCGAGCTCGCGTAGACGTTTTCCATCAACCGATGTATCGATGCGCTCCGTATCCGCGGGGCGCATGTTTTTATTCGGGGCATCGGATAGGAAACATTGCAGCATATCTGTAGGGGGGTATGTGGGATGGCCTCCCACATGCCGAACGCGACTGCGCATGCCAGCCCATACAACGTCCCCAACGGCTTACAGTGCCCTGGCATGCGTTTGATAGAATGGCGAAACCAAACAAAATGCCTGCTCACAGCTGGTATTCTGACGGAGGTTCGCCATGAACAGATCCTGGTCGCGCATCGTTGTATCCGTGTGCTCCGTGCTGCTTTGCCTCGTGTTGGCGGGGTGCGGGGGCATCGGGTTACCGGGTTTCCCGACAGCCACCGCTCCCGAAGGCGACTCCACGACGGTTTCCGGCGTTTCGCAAGATCTTGGCGAGAACGTCGAGCTTTTCGAACCGTTAAGCGGATCGGCGACCGTCCGTCTCAAGATCGCTTCAGGTTCCGAGAACAAGGAAGCTGCCGAAGCCATCGCCTATGCCGTGGAGCAGTCCGGCGTGGCTGTCGAGATGCACTACATGGGCTCGCTCGATATCATGGCGACGCTCGAAGTTCAACAAGGGGCGGTCGACGCCGAGCGCGCCGTGCAACGCGGCGTGGTGGATGTCGAGACGCTCGAGGAGGTCAACAAGCGCCTGATCGACACGCTTCGCGAGACGTTGAAGATCCAGCAGGAAGGGCGTGCGGCCCGTGCGGACGCCGAGATTCGCATGAGGCGGATCGAAGGCGATCTCAAGACGGCGTTGCTCGAGGCCGCGAAGTAGGTGCGGGGTGCAAGGGGAGACCGGAGCGCCTCCCCATGCAGGGGCGCGCATGTCCGCATGGAAGCCGGTTTCTTCGGGGGTCCACCCCGTTTCGCGTCCGCCGTTGCGCTATGCTGTTCCCGTCGATTGTCTGTGTGGGGATGAAAGGAACGTGGTATGACAAAGGCCGCCGCACGGCAGATTCCGCTCGCGCCCCGCGCCATCTTCTTCGATGTGGACGGCACGCTCGTCTCGCATCGAACCCGGCGCGTGCCTCCCAGCACGGTCGCCGCCCTGGCCGAGCTCCGTCGGCGCGGCTGCAAGGTGTTCGTCGCCACGGGTCGTTCCATGCCGGAGTTCGCCTTTCTGCCCCTGCAGGAATTGACGTTCGACGGATACGTGCTGGTCGGCGGCCAGGAGGCGCGCGACGTCGACGGCAAGGTGATCTTCACGGACCCCATCGTCGGATACGATCTGGCCGTGTTGCTGGAGGAGTTCCGTGCCTGTCGTCGCCCCATTCTGTTCTACGAATCGGTGCGCATGTACGCGAACTTCGTCGACGACCATGTCCGCCAGGTGGAGGCGGAGGTGTCGACTCCCGTGCCGCCGATCGACGAGCCGCGACCCGATCTGCCGGTTCTCAAGGCCATTATCTACGAGGATGCCTCGCGCGAGGACGACCTCATGGCACGCCTGCCGGGCTGCAAGGCGACGCGCTGGCATCGCGGCGCCTACGACGTCGTGCCGGCGGCAGGCGGTAAGGTCGCAGGCATCCAGGCGCTGCTCGACCACTACGGTATCGCGCCCGAGCAGACCATGGCCTTCGGCGACGGCGAAAACGATGCCGATATGCTGCGATATGTGCACACCGGTATCGCCATGGGCAATGGCGATACCGACGCCAAGGCGGCTGCGGACATCGTCTGCGGTGATATCGACGAGGACGGACTTTCCCACGCGCTGGAGGATCTCGGCCTGATATAGGTTCGTTCAAACACAGGGCGTTCCGTTGCGGCATGATACCGATTCGGGACTCCTGTTGTCACATCTCGGCTAATTCCGTCGGGATAGCTGTCGCGCCGCGCGCACCTTCCGTTTGCGCTCTCCGGTGTCCTCGGCGCATAGCCGCTCGATCACGTGCCCGAACACCGCGGCGAGGATCTGCTGGAACAGCGTGCCGCACATGACGGGAAACACCGTCTCGCCGGGGAAGTATTGCGCGGCGATGACCGCGCCCGACGAGATGTTGCGCAGGCCGCAGGTGAAGCTCATGGTCGCGAGCATCGGTTGCGACCCGTGCATGATGCGCGCCGCGAGCAGCCCCCAGAAGAAGCCCGAGGTCGCGAACGCGAGGATGAACAGGGCGACCTCGAGGCGCTGCCAGGTCATGTGCAGCACGTATTCGCTCATCGAGGTGGAGTTCGCGGTGATGAGCACGATGGTGATCAGGCGACTGAGCGGGCTCAGGGCAGGGGAGAGGGTATCGTGTCCCCAGCCGCGGGACAGTTCGTTGACCACGATGCCGGCGAGCGCGGGCAGCGCGATCATGAAGACCATGTCCATCATCATGCCCATGGCGTCGATCTGGATCGAGGCGCCGAGCAGCACGGACAGGGTGAAGGGTATGGTCAGCGGCGAGATGACGGTGGAGACGAGGATCGAGGCCAGGCACAGCGGTCCGTCTCCCTCGTAGATGCCGACCCACATGAAGCTGATGACGGCGATGGGCACGCAGTACTCGAGCACCACGCCGGCGACGAGGTTCACGTTATCCCCGAACAGCACCGATGCGAGCAGGAAGGCGAGCACCGGCATGAAGACCTCGGCGATGGCGAGGATGACCAGCAGGCGGGCGGGGTGGCGAAAGACCGCGAGCAGCTGGCCGAACGTGTTGCAGAGCGCCCCTTGGAACGTCATGATGGCGAAGATGAACGGCACGATGGCCTTGAGCGGGGCGAATACACCGGGGAGTAGGACGCCGGTGGCGACGCAGACGGGTACGATGAAGGCCATGTGCGACCCGATCGTCGCACCCATCCGCTTCCAACGGTCCATGAACATAGTCCCCTCATCCCCCTTGTATATGCTGCGCATCGACGGGCGCCTTGCGGCGCGCGTCCCGCCATGCTAATGAAAGCATGTTACCGATGGATTACCGCGGCAAGTGGCACACGGAACATTCTTGCGTCCGGTCCCGATCCGACGCGGCGGAAGGGTACGGCAAGGGGGCGGCCATCATGTCGCCGCGCGTCGAGGGCCCGCCCACGGGTGGGTTCGTCGCCGCTCCCCGCGCTCCTGTCGATTATGTCCGCACGGTGCGTATAATGGAGTCGTTCAACAGCACGGCCCGCCGCAGCGGGCTCACATTCAAGGACGTGCCCGTATGTATAGAACGCACTCCGCGCGCCAGGCGTGTGTCCAGCGCCGCGCGCTCGACCTGCAGCATGGCGATGCGACGTATGGGACGGTGCGCCATGTCGTCGCTTAAGACCACCCGCCGCTGGACGGTCGCCCCCAACGATGCCGAGCTCGAGCACACGCTCTCGCGCGGTCTTTCCGTCGCTCCGCTCGTCGCGCGCATCATGGTCGCGCGCGGTATCCGTACAATCGAGGAGGGCAGGCTGTTCCTCACGCCATCCCTTGAGCGCGACTGGGCGGATCCGGCTATCATCCCCGGCATGACGCAGGTCGCCGACCGCGTCGAGGAGGCGCTCGACGCGCATGAGTCCATCGCGGTCTTCGGGGATTTCGATGTCGACGGTATCACGTCGACCTGCCTGCTCACCGAGGCGCTTCGCGAGCTCGGCGGGACGGTCCATCCCTTCATCCCGCATCGGTTCGACGAGGGCTACGGGCTTTCGGCCACGGCGCTCGAGCGCGTGGTGCACGAGTGCTCCCCGTCGCTCATCATCACCGTCGATAACGGCATCGCCGCCCGCGCCGAGGTGGCGGCTCTCGTCGCGCGGGGTATCGACGTCGCGGTGACCGATCACCACGAGCCTGCCGATCTTGTGCCGCAGGGCGTGCCGGTCGCCGACCCCAAGCTTGCCGCCGAGAGCCCCAGCCGCGAGCTGGCCGGCGCGGGCGTGGCGCTCAAACTCGTCCATATGCTGGGCGAGCGTCGGGGCGCTCCCGACCTGTGGCGCTCCTACACCGAGGTCGCCGCGCTGGGCACGGTGTCGGATATGATGACGCTCACCCCCGAGAACCGTGCGCTCGTCGCGGACGGCATCGAGCAGATGCGGCACACCGCACGTCCGGGCTTCATCGCGCTGGCGGCACTCGCGCGCACCGACCTCGCCGCGATCACCGCCGATGCCCTGTCGTTCTCCTTGATCCCGCGCCTGAATTCCGCGGGACGCATGGCGGATCCGACGCTCGCCCTCGATCTGCTGCTGGCGACCGACCCCATCGAGGCCGGGCGCCTCGCCTCCGAGCTCGAGACCATCAACCAGCAGCGGCGCGATATCGAAGGCGAGCTCGCTGACCGTGCGATGGAATCGGTCGAGGCGACCTACGACGGCAGCCGTGTGATCGTTGCCGGCGGAGAGGGCTGGCACGAGGGTGTCAAAGGTATCGTGGCAAGCCGCTTGACCAACCGCTATCACGTACCGACGCTGCTTTTCTCCATCTCGGACGGTATCGCGCGCGGCTCGGGGCGCTCGGTCGGGTCGGTGAACCTGTTCGACGCCGTCGAGGCATGTTCGGATCTGCTTATCCGCTTCGGAGGCCATGCGGGTGCCGTGGGTGTCACCGTCGAGGCCGACAAGCTCGACGAGCTGCGCGAGCGTTTGGCGCAGGTACTCGGCGCCCTACCGCCCGAGGACTTCGAGGATACGTGCGAGGTCGCCGCGCTCGTGACGCTCGATGAGCTCGATATCGACACGATCGAGCAGGTATCGACGCTCGAGCCGTTCGGTCAGGGCAACAAGGTGCCCTTGCTCGCCGCGACGGGCGTGACCATGGCGGACCGCGCCGCCGTGGGCAAGTGCGGCGAGCATATGCGCTTCACCGCGACCGACGGCATCTCGAGCGTGGCCGCGATCATGTTCCGCGTGCCCGACATCGAGCGGCAGGTCGCTTGCGATTCGGTGGTCGATCTCGTCTTCGAGGCGGTGGCCGAGCACTGGCAGGGTCGTGTCAAGCCCAAGCTCATGGTCAAGGACATCCTGTGCCATACCTGTGACGACGGTGCATCCGGTTCGGGCGGCGTCGGCGATCGGCTCCCCGCGAGCCCTCGGTGCGAGGGTGCGTCCGATGCCGATGCCATGCCGGAGACGAAGGCGGACCCGTCCGCCATGTCGTTCGATGCGCCCGCGCTGCAGACTGCCAGGCGCCGCATGCTCGCAGAGCTTTCCTATGATGAGCTCACCCGTACGCTCGTTCACACGATGATCGGCGCCGCGTCGCCGCATCCCGCGCAAACCGAGGCCCTCTCCGCGTTGGCGCAGGGCCAAGGCGTATTGGCGGTCATGGGGACGGGCCGTGGCAAATCGCTCATCTTCCAGGTCCATGCCGCACGCGAGGCGATCCTCAATCGCCGCGCGAGTGTGTTCGTCTACCCGTTGCGTGCGCTTGTGGCCGACCAGTCCTATCATGTCACCGAGGCGTTCGCCGGGATCGGCGTGGGATGTGCGGTGTTGACCGGCGAGACGTCCGCGCGGGCGCGCGATGCCGTGTTCTCCCGCCTGGCGCGTGGCGAGCTGGACGTCGTGCTCACCACGCCGGAGTTCCTTTCGATCAACCGCGCACGGTTCGCACAGGTCGGCCGCATCGGTTTTCTGGTCGTCGACGAGGCGCATCATGCCGGCCTCGCCCGCTCCGGTGAGCGCAGCGCGTACCTCGACTTGCCGAAGGTTCTTGCCGACCTACGCCATCCGACGGTGCTGGCGACGACCGCCACGGCCGATGCGCGTGTGGCCGACGAGATCCGCCGCATCCTGCCGCTCGAGTGCACCGTCATCGACGAGCATGTGCGCGACAATCTACGGCTCGAGGACGAGCGCGATTTGGCGAGCAGGGAGAACCGGCTGGTCTCCATCGTCGCGAGGGGTGAGAAATGCGTGGTCTACGTCAATTCGCGCGACCAATCCCGCAGCCTCGCCCGGATGCTCCGCCGGCGCGTGCCCGAGCTTGCGGGGTCTATCGCGTTTTACAACGCGGGCCTCACGCGTGATGTCCGTCAGCGCGTCGAGGATGCCTTCCGCGAAGGCGAGCTCACCTGCATCGTGTCGACCTCGGCGTTCGGGGAGGGCGTGAACCTGCCCGATATCCGGCATGTGGTGCTCTACCATATGCCGTTCGGCTCCATCGAGTTCAACCAGATGAGCGGCCGCGCCGGCCGCGACGGCCTGCCCGCGCGCATCCACCTGCTCTACTCGACGCGCGATGCGCGCATCAACGAGCGTCTGCTCGACTGCGCCGCCCCGGAGCGCGACGAGCTCGTCACGCTCTACCGTGCCCTGCAGACCATGTGGCGCTCGAACCGCTCCCGCACCGGCGAGGACAGCTTCACCGCGACCGATCTGGATATCGCGCAGATGTGCTTGGCCATCGACGCGCGCCGACCCGTGGAGGAACGCGCCGTCTCCTGCGGTCTCGCGGTGTTCGAGGAGCTCGGCTTCGCGCACATCTCCGCTGTCGGCGACGCACGCCGCATCGCGATGGCCGATAGTCCGGGACATGTCGACCTCGCCTCATCCGTGCGCTACCTCGAGGGCATCCATGCACGCATCGAGTTCACGGCGTTTCGCAGGTGGGCGCTCACGGCATCCGCTTCTGATATGCTTGAACGAGTGAACGCACCTATCACACCGCGAATCGGGTAGGAGGGGTCATCGTGGAATCCTCTGTGTCGAACAAGGCTGCCGGGACGCACGCGCGGGTTCATACCAACCAGGAGGGCTCGTTGCAGCCCACCTCGGCGTTGATGCATTACACGCATGCCGACGACCTGCCCTTCGAGATCATGGCGGACAATTACGACAAGCTCGCCAACCTCTGCCGCAAGTACATGAGCGATGACGATTGCGCCAAAGCCGAGCGTGCGTATTGCTTCGCTGCCGAGAAGCATGCCAAGCAGAAGCGCCGTAGCGGCGAGATGTACATCAACCATCCCGTCGAGGTCGCCATCATCCTGGCGGAGCTCAAGATGGATTGCGACGTGGTATGCGCCGCCTTGCTCCACGATACGGTCGAGGACACCGAGACGTCGCTGGCCGACGTGACCGGCATCTTCGGCGAGACGGTCGCCGAGCTCGTGGACGGCGTGACCAAGCTCACCAACATCGACGTGGACACCATGGACGAGAAGCAGGCGCTCAACCTGCGCAAGATGTTCCTCGCCATGAACCGCGACATCCGCGTGGTCATCGTCAAACTTGCCGACCGCCTGCACAACATGCGGACGCTTGCGGCGCTTCGCGAGGACCGTCGTCTGTTCAAGGCGCGCGAGACCATGGACGTCTATGCGCCGCTTGCCGACCGCCTGGGCATCTCGTCCATCAAGTGGGAACTCGAGGACCTGTCGTTTTTCTATTTGGAGCCCGAGGCCTACCAGCGCATCGCGCGCATGGTCGCCGAGAGCCGCGAGGTCCGCGAGCGATTCTTGGCCGAGACGATCAAGACGCTCGACGACGAGCTCAAGCGTGTGGGCATGACCGGCTATCAGATTAACGGCCGCTCCAAGCATTATTGGTCCATCTACCAGAAGATGAAGCGCAAGGGCAAGGAGTTCTCCGAGATCTACGACCTCGTGGCGCTGCGCGTCATCACCGGGTCGGTGGGCGACTGCTACTCGGCGCTCGGCGCCGTGCATACCCTGTGGCATCCCATGCCGGGACGCTTCAAAGACTACATCGCCATGCCCAAACTCAACAACTACCAGTCGCTGCACACGACGGTCATCGGTCCCACGGCCCGTCCGCTCGAGATCCAGATCCGCACGTACGAGATGCACGAGCAAGCCGAGTACGGCATCGCCGCGCATTGGCTCTACAAGCGCTCCGGTGGCTCCAGCGCCGCCAAGTCCAGTGAGGCGCAACGTCTGGACGATCAGATCAACATGCTCAAGCATTCGCTTGACTGGGCCGCCTCCGACGACATCGACGACGCGAAGGAGTTCCTGCACACCTTGAAGGCCGATCTCTACGATACCGAGATCTTCGTCTTCACGCCTAAGGGCGAGGTGTTGAGCCTGCGAGCCGGCGCCACGCCGCTCGACTTCGCCTACGCGGTCCACACCGAGGTGGGCAACCATTGCGTCGGCGCCAAGGTCAACGGCGTCATGGCGCCGCTCACGCACGAGCTTGCGACCGGCGATCGCGTGGAGATCATGACCAACAAGGCGTCGCGGCCCTCCCACGACTGGCTGAACATTGTGCGCACCCCGTCGGCGCGCTCCAAGATCAAGCGTTACTTCGCCGCGGTTACCAAGGACGACAACGCGACCGCCGGTCGCGATATGCTCGCGCGCGACCTGCGCAAGCGCGGTTACGGCATCTCCACGCAGCGCACGACGCGCGCGCTCAACACGGTTGCCGAGCAGCTCAACTTCAAGCAGATCGACGACGTGTTCGCCGCGATCGGCGCCGGCAAGCTCGCCGTGCGCATGGTGGGCAACAAGGTGCAGCAGATCTTGGACCCCAAGCCCGAGGCGCCCGTCAAGAAGACCGACTCCGAGGCGGAGGCCGAGCGTCAGCCCGCGCGCGGCTCGAACCGACGTCCGCGCACGGGCGGCAAGTCGAATTCCGGCGTGATGGTCAACGGCGGGCAGAGCAACGACCTGCTCGTGCGCCTTGCCCATTGTTGCAATCCCGTGTTCGGCGACGATATCGTGGGCTTCATCACGCGCGGGCGCGGCGTATCGGTGCATCGCGCTAACTGTCCCAACGTCAAGGGTCTCATGGAGCACCCCGAGCGCATGATCGACGTCGCATGGGATTGCGGCGCCGATGCGCTGTTCCAGGTCGAGATCGTTGTCGAGTGCCTTGACCGCATGGGCCTGCTCAAAGACGTGACCATCGCGATCGGCGACGCCGGCGGCAACATCCTGTCCGCTGCGACCGCGACCGACCGCGAGGGGGGCGCGACGCTGCGTTTCTTGGTCGAGATCTCGGATGCGAGCGGTCTGGAGCCGTTGTTCTCCGCCATCTCGTCGGTGGAGAGCGTCTACGACGTGCGCCGTCTTATGCCGGGTGAGGGCAATAACACCATGAAACGCCGCTCCTAGGCCTCCCCAGGTGCCCGAGGTCGCCCTACAATCGTCGGGTGCCGCAACGCGAGGCGTGCGCCCTCGGCTTTCGTGGCAACCTCGGCTGTCTGGGAAGGCCTGGGGGAACACACCGCCCGAGGTCCTCTGCTGATTCATGCTGTATGCATACGGAAAGGATGTCCATGGAGACTGAAGATCTCACGCTTGCCCTCACGCCGAGCGGTTCGGTGTCGATCGAGTGCGTGGTGAACGGACCGATCCAGACGAACACCTACTTCGTCGTCTCGGGCGACGAGGCGGTGGTTATCGACCCGGCGTGGGAGGGCGATAAGCTCGTACGACGTTTTGCGGCGCGTTATCCGGGTGTTGCCATCCGGGCGCTCGTGTGCACCCATGGCCATGCCGACCACACGGGCGGCGTGGCGGGGATGCGTCGCGTTCTGGGCGATACCGTGCCGTTCGTGATCTGCGAGGACGATGTCGAGCTGGCCGATCGCCATATCGATTGGCTGCGCGAGGCCTGGGGGATCGACACCGAACGCCCACCGGCCCCCGATCGTCTGCTCCATGAGGGCGATACGGTCGAGTTCGGTGACGTGCGTCTGCAGGTGATCGCCACGCCGGGGCACACGCCCGGCGGCATCGTGCTATTCGCCGCGACGCAGGACGGCAACGTCGCGTTCTGCGGTGACACGCTGTTCCCCGGAAGCCACGGCCGTACCGATCTGCCCGGTGGCGACGAGACCACGATCATGCACTCGCTTGCCCACCTGTTCCGGCTGCTGCCCGAAGATACCCTGTGCCTGTGCGGTCACAACGGGTCGACCACGGTTGCCGACGAGCTGGAGGACAACGCCTTCGTGCGCCGTGCGTTGCACACGGGCTACTGATCGGGTCTCGGTCGTGGCTGCCGGCATTCATATCGCGGCTTTGCCCTGTTGCACGCGAGTGGTCGGATGATGCTGGCGGACGGTTACCGTCCACGATGCGGATTCTGTCGATTACGAGGTCCCCGTACGTGAATCGTGCGGGGACCTCGCTTGTGTCGAGGTGCTGATCTGCGGCTATCCGGTTGTCGTCGGGATCCTGTCGGATTCTTGTCGGTTTGCTCCGGAGATCCGTCGGATGCCATCCCGTCGGTTCCGCGACCCGACGTGTCGTCGCCGTTCGCTTCGCTAGGCTGGATGGGGAGCCGGATTCGACGAAAGGTGGCGCGATGGACGGGTTCGAAGACGTGCAACAGGCGGTCATGGACGTAGCCGACTATCTGGTCGAGAGGAAAGAGGCCTATCTGGAGCGGGCGATCGAGGAGTTCGTCGCCATCGTCGATCCGGCAGCCTGCCATAGCGCCCAGCCTACGCTCGAGCAGATCACCACGGTCAACCTCTGCTTTTCGGAATGGGTGATGTTCGAGCGCCCCTTGAGGGGCGAAAAGACCCCGATCCGGCTCGGATGCGAGCGGGCGAGTCGGGAGGAGGCGCCACGGAAGGCCGCGATCCTGCGCGCGATCGACGAGACGCAGCTTTTCTCCCGGTTCGCAATCTGCGGAAAGGACGTCGAGCGGGGGATGGCGTCGCTGCGCGACGTGCGGACCGGGGAGGTCTACGAGGTCTTCGACCCCGAGGTGTGCGCTCAGCGGCGATGGGAATCGGGGACGATCGCGTTGCGCATCGCGTGCGTGGACGGGGTGTGGCAGACGGTCGGCCAGGTGAGACTGTACGATCGGGCGCCCGCACCGTCCGGGGTCGTCGATGATCCCTGCGGGGTATGCATCGGGATCGGCCCGAATGGGATGAATATGTGGTCGGAATCGTACTATCTGCATCTGCTGCGCGATGTGATCGGGGTGGACGGCCGCTTTCTCGAGACCCTGCGTGTTCGAGAGCCCGCTACGTAGACGTGCGGATATACCCGTTTGCAGTTTCTTTACCCGTGCCGGCGGTACGGGATGCCGCCTTTGCCGGGATGACGTGATGTGCTACGTAACGAGTGGGTTATGCCCGGGCATTTGCTGGTCGGCGCCGATTCCATCAGTGGTAGACTATGGCGAAGTATCAGAGCAAACCTACAGGGAGGTTTCGTATGCTCGTCAACGCAGCAGAGATGCTCAAGAATGCCGAGGCTGGCCATTACGCCCTCGGCGCCTTCAACACCAACAATCTCGAGTGGACCCTTTCCATCCTTCAGGCTGCCGAGGAGGCCAAGTCCCCGCTGATCATGCAGTGCACCGGTGGCGCCGCCAAGTGGATGGGCGGCTATAAGGTCTGCGCCGATATGGTCAAGGCCGCCGTCGAGGCCCTGAACATCACCGTCCCCGTCGCTCTGCACCTCGATCACGGCTCGTATGAGGACTGCTTCAAGTGCATCGAGGCCGGTTTCACCTCCATCATGTACGACGGTTCCCATGAGGAGACCTTCCAGATCAACCTCGACCGCACCAAGGAGCTCGTGGAGCTCGCCCACTCCAAGGGCATCTCCATCGAGGCCGAGGTCGGCGGCATCGGCGGCGTTGAGGACGGCGTCGCCTCCAACGGCGAGCTGGCCGACCCCGCCGAGTGCAAGCAGATCGCCGACCTGGGCGTCGACTTCCTCGCCTGCGGCATCGGCAACATCCACGGCGTGTACCCGGCCGACTGGGCCGGCCTGTCCTTCGATCGTCTTGCCGAGATCAAGGCGGAGGTCGGCGACCTGCCGCTCGTGCTTCACGGCGGCACCGGCATCCCCGTCGACCAGATCCAGAAGGCTATCTCCATGGGCGTCTCCAAGATCAACGTCAACACCGACCTGCAGCTCGTCTTCGCTGCCGCTACCCGCGGCTACATCGAGGCCGGCAAGGACCGGCAGGGCAAGGGCTACGACCCCCGCAAGCTGCTGAAGCCCGGTCGCGACGCCATCGTCGAGCGCACCAAGGAACTCATGGAGGAGTTCGGCTCTGTGAACAAGGCGTAACGCCTGCGCTCACATACCTGTTCGGAAAGCCCCGACGGGCCTCCACGCCCACGTCCTCGCCGCTGCGCGGCTGCGGGATGTGGGCTTTGGAGATCCCGTCGGGGCTTTCCTGCGTTGACGTTGCCTTCGGCGCTCGGAAGCTTGGTGGAAGAGCAGACGAACGGGGGCGGAAGAATCGGGCCGAGGCGACGTCCGCGCTTCGCGCCGAGGGGGTTCGGCGGTAGAATCGTGGGGGCTCGGCTGGGTTCGGTTGGGTCTCGATGTCGGATGGAAAAGGGGAGTGGGATGATGATCAAGACCGAGTATCCTGAGCATGGCGACCTTGTGGACGAAGGGCCGATCGGATGTGCCGAGGAGGTTTCCAACGACGACTATCGGTTCCTCGTGCTGGGTTTGCCTGCCGAGATCGAGCGCCTCAAGCAGGCAGGGTATCTCGATGAGGCGATTCGTGCGTGTGACGAGCTGCTGAAAGACGATGTCACGCCCGAACTTGCGGCATGTCTGCGCGTCGAGCGCCACCGTATGGGGCGGCTCGCACGGCAGTTCTGCGTGTCGCGTGCCGAGGCGCTCGCCGCCATCCGCGCCGAATGGCCGGAGTTCGCCGAAGAGCAGCTCGACGACCTTATCGCGCGCAAGCGCATCGATTGGCGCTACATCGAGGGCGAGCAGCGTTTTCTGGATAACTTCATCGATTCGCTGCGCGTCTATCCGCATGAGGTTCCCGGTCTTAAGAAGGATGAGTCGCGTGATCTTCAGCTGCGTGACGCCATGCTCGAGCGCATGCACGAGCATGGCGGACTGACCTGTGAAATCGCGCTCAAGGCCTCGATCGAGGTCCCGGGTGCCGCCGCGGGCGAGATGCTGCGTGCGTGGCTGCCCGTTCCCGCCTCCTGTCCCCAGCAGTCGGATATCGAGGTGTACGATTGGACCCCGGGCGTGATCGTGGCGAAAGAGGACGCCCCTGCGCGCACGGCATTTTGGGGTTCACGGGAGAACCGTTCCTTCGAGGCGAGCTACCGCTACCGCATCCATGCGCCCTATGTCGACACCTGCGCTCCCGCCCCCGTCGAGCATATCGTCGCAAACGACACGGTGACCGATGAGGACCTTGCCGAACTCGCCCCGCATATCGTGTTCACGCCGTATCTGTATACGTTGACGGCGCGCCTCGTCGGCGACATCGAGCGACCGATCGATCGGGCACGCGCCATCTACGACTACATCACCACCCATGTCGACTACCGCTACCAGCCGTCGTACGCACAGCTGGATTGCATCCCGGACAACTGCGCCAAATCGCTTCGCGGTGACTGCGGCGTCATGGCGCTCACGTTCATCACCATGTGTCGCATCGCGGGCATCCCTGCCCGCTGGCAGTCCGGTCTGTACGTGTCGCCTGACTACGTGGGGCCGCATGATTGGGCGATGTTCTATACCGATGAGTTCGGATGGCTGTGGGCGGATTGCTCCTTCGGGTCCTCGGCACGCCGCGAAGGCGACGAGGCGAGGCGCCTGCACTACTTCGGCAACATCGACCCGTGGCGCATGGTCGCCAACTCGTGCTACCAGGCAGAACTCGCACCGGCATGCGACGGGGTGCGCTGCGATCCGTTCGACAACCAGATGGGCGAGGCGAGCGTCGACGGCCGCGGCTGCGACGAGCACGAGATGCGCCGGTCCATCGAACTGATCGAAATGAACGAGGTCTAATCGCGCGGCGTATGCTACTATAGTCCGCGTGCCGTGCCCGAGTGGCGGAATTGGCAGACGCAGTGGACTCAAAATCCACCGGTAGCGATACCGTAAGAGTTCGAGTCTCTTCTCGGGCACCATAGAGAACAGTGAGGGCTCCAGCGATGGGGCCCTTTTCATAACGGGAAAAAAGTGCCTGTCGGGGACAGGCACTTTTTTCCCAGCGAGCAGGTGAGGGCATATGAACATCCAGATCTTCGGCACCAAGAAGAGTTTCGACACCAAGAAAGCCCAGCGTTACTTCAAGGAACGCCGCATCAAGTTCCAGTTCATCGACCTTAAAGAGAAGGAGATGAGCAAAGGCGAGCTCCAAAGCGTGCTGCGCGCGGTCGGGGGAATCGACGTCGCGATCGATCCCAAGGCGAAAGACCAGGATACCGTCGCTCTCATCACCTATCTTGCCGACAGCCAGAAGTTCGATAAGCTTCTCGAGAACCAGCAGGTGCTTCGTGAGCCGATCGTGCGCAACGGCAAGCAGGCGACGGTCGGCTATGAGCCGGATATCTGGAAGTCGTGGGAATAGCGATGGCGATGAGCATCCCCGTGCGACCATCATGGTGAAACCGTGGAGCGGGCCGCATGTGGGGGAGTTGTGGTACCATAGCCGCTGCGCTGTGATGCACAGTGCCTGAAAGCGGGGCGGACGCCCCCACCTTTCGGCGCCTACGGGTTGCTGTCTGGTCGTACAACGTATCACCTGCGGTGTCGTGTGACCCTGCGGCCATGAGCTGAGTACCCGGATGCTTCCTGTAGGCATTCGGGTTTTGTTTTGTCCACAATGAAGGAGGTTGGGACAATAGCTAAGCATCATGACGACACCCGTATCAACGGGGAGATCACCGCGACCACGTGCCGCCTGATCGGTGTCGACGGCTCCCAGCTGGGCCTGTTCGGCATCCGCGACGCCCAGCGCGTCGCCGACGAGCAGGGTCTTGACCTGGTGGAGATCGCGCCCAACGCCGAGCCTCCCGTGTGCAGGGTCATGGACTACGGTAAGTTCAAGTACCAGCAGGCCATGAAGGCCAAGCAGGCTCGCAAGAACCAGTCCCGCGTCGAGGTCAAGGAGATGAAGTTCCGTCCCAAGATCGACGTGGGCGACTACGAGACCAAGAAGGGTCACGTCATGCGCTTCCTCAAGAAGGGTGCGCGCGTCAAGATCACGATTATGTTCCGCGGTCGTGAGATGGCCCATCCGGAGCAGGGTCTCAACGTTCTGGAGCGTCTCGCCGCCGATCTCAAGCCTTATGCGACGGTCGAGTCGGCACCCAAGCTCGAAGGACGAAACATGCTTATGCTCCTCGCCCCCATCAAGGGCGCTTTCGACAATGTCGAGAGCAAAGAGGATGGCACCCAGAACTAGTGTTGTAGCAACCGATTAAGGAGAAGCACATGCCTAAGATGAAGTCCCACAGCGGCACCAAGAAGCGTTTCCGCCGCACCGGTACGGGCAAGCTCATGCGCGCCAAGGCGTTCAAGAGCCACATCCTGACCAAGAAGACGACCAAGCGCAAGCGCACCTTCCGCCAGGAGGGCGAGATCGCCGCTGCCGACAAGAAGGTCGTCACCGCACGTCTCGCTGGTCGCTAATCGACGGGCACCCATCAGTTTTCGAGAACATCTACGACGAGGAGTTGATCAGATATGGCACGAGTCAAGCGCTCCGTGAACGCCAGGAAGAAGCGCCGTACCGTTATGAGCCGTGCGAAGGGTTACTACGGTGCCGCTTCGCGTACGTACAAGCATGCTAAAGAGCAGGTCCAGCACTCCCTGCAGTATCAGTATCGCGATCGCCGCAACAAGAAGCGCGAGATCCGCAGCCTGTGGATCACCCGTATCAACGCTGCCGCTCGCCTGAACGACCTGTCCTACTCCCAGTTCATGCACGGCCTGAAGGTCGCCGGCATCGATCTGGACCGCAAGGTTCTGGCTCAGATGGCCTACGAGGACGCCGAGTCCTTCGCCGAGCTGGCCGCCATCGCCAAGAA
Organism: uncultured Collinsella sp.; assembly: GCA_964602045.1. GTDB lineage: Bacteria > Actinomycetota > Coriobacteriia > Coriobacteriales > Coriobacteriaceae > Collinsella. The sequence continues at coordinate 52,243 of CAZRPL010000012.1, forward strand.
GGCGCTCGAGGCCTAAGGCTTCTTATATATGTGACTCATCAAGCGCGGGATGCCTCCGGTATCCCGCGCTTGTCGTTTAGAGGTACGGGTTGATCTATCGACACGCATCCACATTCGCGGGAAGCGATGGAAGAAGAGCGGGGCGAACGGGAGGTTTAGGGGACGGTTGAGAGGTCGAGCATAAAGGAATGGGCCGAGAGAGGGTCGCGAGCGTCAAGGGTCGCAAACGGAGTCGAGCAGGAGAATGTCGAAAGATGAGCGGAAAAGCGTCCCATAACGGGCAGAAGGGCGTGCCGCGATGCAGTTGGCGAACAACGATGTCTTGAAGAAGGATATATGTGCCGTCAGATCGCATATGTGCCGAACGACGGCATGCTCGATGCAGGACGGCGCAGATCTTATGCAGTGGTAAGGGGGGGTCTGAGTCGGTGGGCAACGGCTCGACTGCTGCGTTGGATATAGAGGAGGCACATGCAAACCCATGTAATGGAGCGTACGGGATGCGTAAAGGGACTCGATTGAGAGGCGCATGCGAAATAGCTGGTCGTACGGCATATGAAGGAATGAATAGAGCCTCGTTAGGACATGGTAAATGTGCAGGAATTGTGGAGGCCCAGATTCCCGCCCCCGCCCCCGCCCGCGTCT
>CAZRPL010000013.1:0-51243 GCA_964602045.1 uncultured Collinsella sp.
CCGACGCGTTCTTCTCGCCAAGCGAAAAACTGGGACGCGTGTCTGCGGCGGCTCGTTCTTCTCGCCCAGGCTCTTCTCCCCTTGAAAACGTTGAAACTGAGGGAACGTACCGGATCGTGACGGCCTGCTTCGACCGGGACGGGAACCGGGTCGAGCCGGAGGGAGTGTGCCCGGTGTACGACACGGGCTCGCCGTGGCCCACGTTCGCGCTCGTGAAGCCAGCCGTCGACAACACGCGGGTGGACATGTCGCCGTACGGGCAGTCGGTGTTCGCGGACGCGGTGGACGCCATCCAGGCGGTGGACCTGTGCTACGACGCGATGATGTCGGAGATCGACAACGGCAAGATGCGCGTGTTCCTCTCGGACGTGATGTTCGATTCAGAGCGCGACGGCAAGGGCGGACGTGTGTCGATCCCGTTCGGCAAGGGCGACTGCACGGTGTTCAGGAAGGTGATGTCTACCGAAGACACGATACAGGAGTTCGCGCCGGCCTTGCGCACCGAGGCGCAGGCGCGGGCGTTCCGTGTCGCCTTGCAGACGCTCGGCGACCTGTGCGGGTTCGGCATCAACTACTTCGACCTGGAGAACGTGGGGTACGTGAAGACCGCGACGGAGGTGTCGGCGGACAACTCGGCCTTGATGCGGAACATACGCAGGCACGAGCACGCGCTGGAGGGCGCGATCGCCGGCATCTGCCGGGCGCTGCTCGCGGTGGAGCGGCGAATCGGCGTGGGGCTGCCCGACGAGGGCGGGATCAGGGTGACGTTCGACGACAGCATCATCACGGACACGACGGCGGAGAAGCGCCAGGACATGGACGAGGTCGCGGCGGGGCTCATGGAGCCGTGGGAGTACCGAGCCAAGTGGTACGGCGAGGGCGAGGTCGCTGCGAGGCGCGGAGGGGCGTCTGGCGGGTCCGCTGCGAGCCGCGGCGGTTCGGATGGCGGCGACGCAGCCCAGGACGGGGTGCCGGGGCGCGGGCGCCGCCGCGAGGAGCGGGCGACGGGCGCGCCGGCGCGGATGAGATGATGTCCGAGGCGAGGGACGCGGCCGCTCCGGCGGGCGCGGAGGCGCAGACGAAGCGCCCGTGGGGGCGGACGGGTGCCCGAGCCGCGGCCGGATGATCGCGGCGCCGGTGCGGACGGCGGCTGCGACCCGGCGCACGCGCCCCGGCTCCCCGGCTTGGGCGGCGGGTATCAGACTTCCGGTTGGGCAAGCCCCGAGGCCCCGTCAGGGGCTTCGGGGCGCTCTTGCGAGGCATGGTGTCGCTCGGGACGGAGTCCGGCTCGCTCGCGGGCGCGTGGGCATCGCTGCCTGTGGGCGACGCGCTCTCGGCCCCGCGGCGGCCGTGCGTCAGCGTGAGGCGCCTGCAGCCCCCTCAGTGAGAGACGCGAACGGATCCCACACCCCACAGCCACCCGCGAACGTGAAGAAAAACGTAGCAGCCCAGCCGCCGTAGCGGAGTGCGCGCCGCCGCGAGGAACCGACCCGACCTGCGCATGTCGAACCCCCGGCAGGCCATGCCCAGAGCGGAGGCTGTGTATGCGCAGCGCCGCGAGGGACAGACAGCGCAGCCGGAGTGTGCGACCGCCGCGAAGGGCAGACGGCGCAGCCGGCTGACCTGAGCCGGGAGCAACACGCAGGCGGAGCTGGCTGGCCCGAGCCGCGGAGCATACACAGCCGGAGCGGCGGGCATGGCCGTGAGTGGAGCTCTCCGCGCAGGGCGGGGCGGGTCCGAGCCGTGCGCGCAACGGAGCGCAGGCGGATGGGCTGCGGTGCGGCCCTCGACGGGCAGCGGGTGGCTGTGGGGTGTGGGATCTCTCGTCAATAAAAACTAGGCGGAACCGCTTGCGCGACCCCGCCTTACAAAGCCCGAGGGCTTTTCTGTGGCAAATGAAAACCGGGGCAGAAACGCTTTCGCACTCCCGCCCCGTAAAAACCTCCGAGGAGGTTTTGCTGTATGCGAGTCAGTCTATCAGACCGAGGCCGCGTGTCAAGCGCTCGGCGAAGGTGAGCGAGGAAACTGCCGGGTTCTCGCTCGGGAGGCAGGCGCCCTCGCCGTGAAGGTAGCCGAACAGGTCGGCCAGCGCACGCTCGCGGTCGGTGCGCACGGTGCCCTCGGGGACGGTCCGGTCGTAGAGGTACAGCAGCGTGCACATCTGGGCCATGCGCGGGCTCCTGAGCCGCTTTGCGCGCAAGCGCTTCGGGACGCCGCACGAGGCGAGCGCCCTCGTGACGGCGTCGGGCGCTCGCCAGCGGCGCGACGGGCGCTCGGAGAGGTCGTTGACTGCGCATGAGCCGTGCGCGGAAGCGTTGCGGATCGACTTTACCCACTTGAGGTGGTAATGGAGGTCCGAGAGCTCCGCGTCGCCCCAGCGGTCGGCGCAGAACCTCAGGACGCCGAGGAAGGCGCCGAACGAGACGACCTCGCAGAACGCCCAGAGCGGCATGTCGTGCCGGTACTTGCGCACGACATCGCCGGCATAGGGATCGTCCTCACGGCGGTCGAGCTCGCGCTCCAGATGGGATCTCTGCTTGTCCGTGACGGATGTCATGTAGCCGCGCATGACGGCGTAGCCGTCTTCGCCGGCGTCTTCGGCTGCGGCGAGCAGGCGCACCTTGGCGAAGTGCTCCAGGTCGAGCGCCATGGGGAGCAGGGTGTCGCGCAGCTTGCGGTCGAGGTTCGACAGGACGCGGAGATGCCCGAAGTCGAGGCCGACGTACTGCCCGTCGCGGTCGCCGCCGACGTGGCGGTCGAAGTTGCGGCGGTAGGCGTAGACGCGGAAGAACTGGCACTTGGCGCGCAGGTGGGCTGCGGCCCCTGCCTCGGAGACGAGGTCGAAGGTTATGCCCTTCGCTTTCATGTGGGCTATCTGCTGGTCGACGGTGAGCATCGGCTTGGGGTGCGCCTCGGCTGCGCCGATGTTTGCGTTGTCGTCTTGGATCTGGGTCGTTTGGGCTTCGTTGTCCACTGGGGCCTCCGTTCCGTTACCGGCTCATTCTACCAGCGCGCTGGGAACCTGGGTATGCCGGCCGGTTTGCGACCGCCTTTTAACGTTGGCGCGTGAGCCCCCGCCTGCTTGCGCCTGCGCAGGCAGGGGCGGGTGACGCGCGGGCGGGAAGGCGGGGTTTTGATGGCGAGGACGTACGGGTACGCGCGGGTGTCGACACGGGAGCAGAACCTGGATCGGCAGATGGACGCGCTGCGGGAGTTCGGGGTGGCTCGGGAGGACATCTTCGCGGACAAGGCGAGCGGCAAGGACTTCGAGCGGCCGGCCTGGGTCGCGATGAAGGAGGCTTTGCGCGAGGGCGACGTGCTGGTGGTGAAGTCGATCGACAGGTTCGGGCGCAGCTACGAGGAGATCATCGAGCAGTGGCGCGACATCACCAAGGTGCGCGGGGCCGCCGTGGTGGTGCTCGACATGCCGCTTCTGGACACGCGGCGCGAGCGCGACGGGATCACGGGCGTGCTGATCGGGGACATCGTGCTGCAGCTGCTCTCCTACGTGGCGCAGGTGGAGCGCGAGAGCATACACCAGCGGCAGGCCGAGGGGATTGCGGCGGCGAAGGCGCGCGGGGTCAAATTCGGACGGCCGAAGAAGAGAAGGCCCGGAACGTACAAATCCACGCGGAAGGCGTACCTGGACGGGCATATCACCAGGTCGGAGGCGGCATCGCGCCTCAAGGTATCGATTTCGACGTTCGACAAGTGGCTGCGGGAGGACCGGGCGAAAGGGGCGTCGGAATAGTGGCCATGCAGCTGTGTTTGCGCTGGTAAATGGCAGTTTTCCGCTGCAGCAAAAAGTACACCTTTTGAAATGGTGGGTTTTCGCAGGTCAGACGGCCTGTCGAGATGTGAAGATCTGGGGTTTTGTCGGAGTAAATGCGGGAGGTGTATGTATAATGGTGGTGTTTTTGGATGCGTCAAAAGGTGTACCTTTTCGCGCGCTTGGCGCGGGAGGGCCGATGGAGGGAGGGTCGGCGACATGGCCGAGATGGTTGCAGAGCGCACGCGCTCGCGCGCGGTTCGCCCCGCCGGCACGCTCGCCGGAGGGCTCCCCTGCGGGCGCCGCGTGCCTAAAGGGCGCGTGCGCTGGTACCTGCTGAAGGTGCGCGAGGGCTCGGAGGAGGCGACGTGCTCCAAGCTGCTGCGCGCGCTGCCCCGCGACCTGCTCATGGACTGCTTCCCACTCGTGAAGGAGCGCTGGTTCAAGCGCGCGGGCGTGTGGGAGTTGCAGCGTGTGACCGCCTACCGGGGCTACGCGTTCGCCGTGTCGGCGGACCCGGCGGAGCTCTCCAAGGCGCTCTCAAAGCTATCCGTGCAGGCTGAGCTCGCCGGCGCGGACGGGCGCTCGTGGATGCCGCTCGCGCCGGACGCCCAGGAGTGGTTCGAGCGCTGCATGGACGAGGGTCACGTCCTGCGCAGCTCCACCGCCGTGATCGTGGACGGGGTGCTGCACGTGCAGGAGGGCCCGCTCGTGGGCCAGGAGCCGCGGATCCGCAAGGTGGACCGCCACCGCAGGCGCTGCGAAGTTTCTTTGGGCTGGGACGGGGTGTTCACGGAGCAGATGCCGCTGGACGTTCCGTTCAAGAGCTAGCGCGTGCATGTCGGGTTATGAGAGCACACGGGTCGGGTGTTTTGGAAGAGATGGCAGAAGACATACGGGATTTCCCCGCTGAAAACGCGGGGGGGGGGGGCGCTCATGCGCTCGGTAGAGACATCGGAAGGGTCGGCGCGCCAAGGGCGCGCTGTTGCGGCATGAGGGAGGTCACGAGCGGAGCGGCCGCCGGCGCCTTTGGCGACGGTACAGCCGGAGAGGACATGGAGACCGCTGAGGCGGCGGAGCGCCTGCGCACAGGGCGCTGGGGCTACCGCTCCTGCAAGCGCGCGTTCGACATCGTGTTCAGCCTTGTCGTGCTCGTGTTTCTTAGCTGGCTCTACCTGATCATCGCTATCGCCATCAAGCTGGACGACCCGAAGGGCCCCGTCATCTTCGCGCAGACGCGCGTTGGGAAGGACGGGCGCGAGTTCCGTATGTACAAGTTCCGTTCCATGGTGGCGGACGCCGAGACGCGCTTGGCGCAGCTGCTGGAGCGAAACGAGAAGACGGGCCCCGTCTTCAAGATGGCCCACGACCCGCGCGTCACGCGCGTGGGCCGTATTTTGCGCAAGGTGAGCCTGGCTTCGGTAATAATAGGGACACCGGGCGACGGGGAGTCGACCAAATCCTTATCGCGTTCAGCAAATTCCTCACTTGACCTGCAATTATGCGAGCGTCGCCCGGAATTATGCTTTGCCGACAATATCCATTATATGCCATTCGAATTCTTGTCTGTAGGGGGTTTTCGGGTAACTCTGCGCGCCCTTAAACGCACTGCGCTTATAAGACGTTCTGTGTTTGGGGAGTGTCGCATGCGCATTGTGTCTTTTGTGGAAAGACGGCTGCCGCTGAGTCGGTCGGAGGTGATTGTGTGATCTCCGATGAAAAAGTCATGATCCTTTCGAGCTCTTTGTCCGACGGGGAAAGTATGGACACGGGGTATATAGAGGAAGCACGCTTGAATGACAGGGGAATTACTGAAAAGGTGATTGAAGACATTGCGGAAGCCGCGAAGATCGCCAAGGACAAGCAAGAGACAGAGGCGGTTTTCGAAGTCTTTAACAGAACTCCCGGGCTAAACGAATGCCCCATAGCGCCGGATGTATTGGCTGAACTTCTTCCCGATGAAGACGTCATCGTACTACCGGAGCTCGACCATGTTGGCGGTGGTGTCTTCTATCGCTTCTTTAAGCGCGCCTTCGATATCATTTCCTGCTCGTGCGCCCTCGTGATTTTGGCGATTCCTATGGTCGTTATTGCGGCTGTGATCAAGAGGCAGGATCCGGGTCCTGCTATCTATGCTCAGACACGGGTGGGTAAAGATGGCAAGCTCTTCAAGGTCTACAAATTCAGGAGTATGTATGTAGATGCCGAAGCGCGTGGTGCCCAGTGGGCTCAGGGTGACGATCCACGCGTGACACCTCTTGGTCGGAAGCTGAGATCGTCTCGACTTGACGAGACCCCGCAGTTCGTGAATGTGATAAAGGGCGACATGTCGCTTATTGGCCCGCGTCCCGAACGCCCCGTGTTCCACGAAGCTTTTTGCGAGCGCATCGACGGCTGGGAGCAGCGCCTTGCGGTTCGGCCCGGTATCACTGGCCTTGCTCAAGTAATGGGCGGCTACGAGCTACTCCCCAAAGAAAAAGCTCGACTCGATATCGAGTATATAGAAAACAGGAGCATCAGACTCGATTGGCAGCTGATATGGAAGACGCTGCGCACCATGGTTACAGGTGATGGTGCACGATGAAGGTTCTCTATATCGCTGATACATACCGCCCTGCAAGGACCGCATGCGCAAACCGTAGCGTCGTCTTGGTTAATGCTCTGTGCGCCTCCGGGCACGACGTTAGGGTCCTCGCCTCCAGTGACAGCCTGATCGGCGCGTCGGAGGGCTATGCTGCGCCCGAGCACGTCACGTTCTTCGAGACCTTCCCCCTTGTAGAGAAGACGCTCGTCAACCGCCTTCGCAACAACTTCGGCGGAGTGCACGAAGCGGTGAAGGCAGCCGGAAAGCTTGGCGACTTCGACGTCGTGGTCTGCACGACGCCGCCCCTGCTACTGACGAGTGCTGCCGTGAAGATTGCGAAGCGCAAGCGGGCGAGGCTCATCCTCGACGTGCGCGACATATGGCCGGACGTCGCCTACGAGATGGGAAGCTTTGAGCCGGGCAGCCCCTACGGGCGCTTCTTCGAGCATGTAGCGAGAAAGGCCTACGCCGCCTCCGACCTGGTTGTCACCGTGTCGCCCGGCAAGGCAGAAAAGCTTAAGGGCCGCATTCCCGACGGGCGGGTAAAGCTCGTCCCCAACGGAATCGACGAGACGTTCCTAGATGGCGAAGGCGATGCTGCGCTCGCCAACCACCTCCGCCTAGAAGATGGCCCCATCTGTGCCTATGTCGGCAACATCGGCCTGGCGCAGGGGCTCGGCACCCTGCTCGACATCGCAAAGGAGCGCCCCGGTGTCCGTTTCCTGCTGCTCGGTAGCGGCGCGGACAAGGCGAAGCTTGAGGAGCGCGCGAAGACGGAGCTTATCGGCAACGTCGAGTTCTGCGGTACGGTAGACGCTTGCGGGGTTCGTGCCGTCTTGCGTCACGCCGACATGGCGTACATACCGCTCGTGAGCTCGAGGCTGCGTGATAGCGTCCCCACTAAGCTCTACGAGGCGCTCGCCTGCGGTTGCCCGGTGCTGCTTGCGGCGCAGGGGGACGCCGCCGACCTGCTCGACGAGAGCGACCTCGGCGTGCACGCTGCCCCGGAGGACCCGGTTGCCCTGCTTGCGGCATTCGACCGCCTGCTGGAGCGTCCGTACTCCAGGGAGGAACGCGATGCCGCGTCCCGATGGGTGGTGTCGAATCACTCGCGGCAGCGGTTCGCCGAGGAGTTCGTCTGCGCCGTCGAGGAGATGGGGGGCACCGATGCATAGCAAGGCGCTTCTCTACATCCGGACTATCTGGCGCATGAAGCCAGGCATGGTTGCTGCGCGCCTGCGCGGGCAGCGCCGCGTATCGGAGCGTTCGGTCGCTGGCAAGCATGCGATAAGGATGCCCTCCCTCGCCGTTCCGGAGCTCGACCTTGACCCGGCCTACCTTGCCCGCTTCGACGCTGAGGCGCTGATGGATGGCGAGTTCCTGCTGATAAACGAGCGCCATGGGGTCAATCTGGGCACGTGGAGCGTTTCCGAGGCGTCGCACCTGTGGAACTTCAACCTGCACTACTTCGAGTGGAGCGTGGCCCTTGCCGCGCGTTACCGAGAGACCGGGGACCGTCGCTGGCTCGACTGTTTCAAAAGGCTCGTCGCGTCATGGATGGACGCGTGCCCGTACCCGCAGGACGACGCGTGGCACCCCTACACCATCTCGCTGAGGCTGGTGAACTGGCTCGTCGCGCTCGATCTGTTTGGAGAGACGGTTCAGGAGGACAGGGCGTTCTTCGCTCGCATGCTTGAGAGCATGTACCTGCAGTACCGCCACCTGCTCGCCAACCGCGAGCTGCACCTTCGCGCGAACCACTACTGGGAGAACGTCAAGACACTCGTCGTCTGCGCCGCCGCGTTCGGAGAGCAACGCGAGCTCGACCGCGCCCTGTGTGAGCTCGAAGAACAGCTCGACGAGCAGGTGTTGCCCGACGGCATGCACTTCGAGCGCAGCCTCATGTATCACAAACTCGTGCTCGAGGGGATGCTGCGCGTATATCTTACGTCCGACCAGCTCGGGTTCGATCTTCCCGGCGGTTTCATGCCGAAGTTGAAAGCGATGCTCGATGCGATGGCGTCGCTGGAGCGCGGCATGGGTAAGACCCCCTTCTTCAATGACTCGGCCGACGGCGTGGCCAAGGAGTGCCGACAGCTGGTTGCTGCGTGCTCGCGCCGGTTGGGACTCGAGGCGGACGATTCCATCGCCGCCTTCCCCGACGCCGGCTACTACAAGCTCTACGACGGGGACATGGCGGTGATGTTCGACGCCGGTGAACCCGGGCCGTCCTACATGCTCGGCCACGCCCACTGCGACTGCCTATCGTTCGAGATGTCGTACAGGGGCAAGCCAGTCGTGGTCAACTCCGGCACATATTCCTACCAGAGCGAACTGCGTCCCTACTTCCGCTCCACCGCCGCGCACAACACCTGCGTGGTGGACGGCGAGGAGCAGTTGGAGTGCTGGGGCGAGCACCGCGTGGGACGGGGGTACCGAAGCGCGCGCGTGGTGGAATTTGATGAAAAGCGCATTGTTGCGGAACTCGAGCTTGCAAGCGGGATGACGCAAACGAGGCGAGTATCTATCAGCGGAGATTCGCTAGACATAGAGGATTTCGCTGCCTCTAGAAGGGACGCCCGGCTCGAAACCTACGTTCAGTTCGTATCACAAGAGGCATCGCGGGTCGAAGTGAAGAAAGGACATGTTGCACAGGCGCAGAGAGACTATGCACCTGCACTGGGCGTGCTTCGCAAAGCGGCTGCCTGCAAAGCGAAAGGTGTAGGAGCCATAGCGTTGCGTGTCCTGCTCTCCGAGTCGAAGGAGGTGGACGATGCTTGATGCCAGACTTGGAAAACCTGGGCTCAAGCCGCTCTGCTGGTCGGCTAACGGGGAATTGCTCGCGTACTTCCACGGCGAACTGTTGCTGATCGACGAAAGGGGAAGGACTCGGGTGTTATGCCAGCTCCCTCTCGGCTTTTCGGAAACGATGCTCTCTCGCAGCAGGATTGCGTCTCGCGCTCTCAGAATCGAGCCTAGGACGGCGCTTGCAATCGGCAATGCCGCACTCGTCACATGGAAGGGCTTCGTCGTCCTGGTTGATCTCGAAGGCAGCGGCTACAAGTGTATTCACCGCCCAAAGGATGGATTCTCAAACCCGCTCTATTTCACTTCCTGCGGTGAAGAGGACATTCTTGCGGTGTGGGGCGACTACGGAACAAATCCGGATAGAGCTCCCGTATGCATTTACGGGATCAAAGACAGCGGAAATGTCATCACCCTTCACGAGTTCCCCTCCGGCTCAGTTCGGCATGTTCATGGGATCGTCCCTCGGCTGACAAACGGGGGCGGCTACTACGTGCTGACGGGAGACATGGAGAGGACGAGCGGAATCTACGTCGCCTCAAGCGACTTCTCCTCTGTCGAGCCCCTCGCGATTGGCGAGCAGCGCTTCAGGGCCGTTAGGGGCTTCCCCGTCGAAAACGGCATCGTCTACGCAACCGACTCGGCGTCGATTGAGAACCATATCTACCGACTTCGCGAGAATGCAGACGGTTCTTTCCGTTGCCTCGACGATCTAGAAACCATTAACGGGCCGTGCATATACGGAGGATGCGTAAAGGGAGGCTACCTCTTCACGACGACGGTAGAGCCCGACGAGTCCCTTAAAGGCCTTGCTTCTTTTGCATCCAGATCGATAGGCCCGGGTGTTTTGACCCCGGAGGCGACGGCAGTGTTTGTCAGTGAAACAGGCGACGTTCGCGAAGTTGCGAGGTTTGCAAGCGACGGTATGCCGCTGAAGGCGTTGCAATACGGAGCGCTCCAAGTGCCCTCCGGAATTGCTTCAAACACATCGGCGTGGGTGTACGCACGCTCGCTTAAGGGAATTGACGGAAAAGCCATTCGAGTAGAAACGGAGGAGTTATGAAGACTGTGGCTGTCGTATTCGGTCTAGGCCCAGCAGGCCTGTTCCTCTCTCGCATTCTCTCACGAGCCGGCTATTCCGTCGTGGGGATTGCTCGAGAAGACGACATAGGACAATTCTCGAAGCAAGTCGATGAGCTTGTAGTGAGTACGAATGCCGAAGAAATCATCTCGTCGCTTGAAAAAATCAGAAATGCATCTTGCGCCCAGATTGTAGGGCACATCGCGAGCGACCAATACCTCACTATGGTTCTTTCGAACCGCTCGCGATTCGAAAGTCTTATGTCGTTCTGCGCTCCCGGTTTAGACATCCTCGAGAGATTCAACGACAAAGATTCGGCATACGCCTTGATGGAAGGCGTCGGCGTCCCCATGCCGAAAAAGGAGCGTCTTGAGGGTGCATGCAGTGCGCGCATCGCCTTGCCTGCTGTCATCAAGCCACGCGCCAAGCGTCTGGGCGAAACCTCGAAAGTCGTCGAAAAGATAAAAGTGGTCGAAGACGAGGACGAGCTCAAAGCAGTTATCGATGAGATCATGCTCGCAGGCGAGGTGCTGGAAGACTTCACCTGTGAACAGATGATTCCCGGCGAAAATTACTTCGAATTAGGATACGGGGGTTATGCGGAACGCGGGCGGATGGTCGTCGACGTGGTCGTACGCCAAGTCGGCCAATACCCCCAAGGCATCGCATGCACCGCTATAGAGGTGGAAGACGAATCGCTGGCCAACAAGGCTCGCGGCATCGTTGCGCCCCTTCTTGTCGAGTTGAAGTACACGGGCTTCGTTCACTTCGACATCAAAGAGAATCCAGGAACCGGCGAGCTGTTCGTCCTCGACGTCAATCCTCGTGTGTGGGGTTCAGTGGGAATCCTAGCTAGAAAGTACGAGAGCCTAGAGCGCCTGTTCATCGAAGGAGAAGGATCCCCAGTCAAAACGCCTAGCCTGATTTGCTGGCACTCGCCGCTTAAGGAGCTGCTTGCACTCGTGAGTGGCAGAGGCAAAAACCAATCACCCCCCCCCGCAAGGCCAGGTACAGACATGTGCTTGACCTGTATGACAGCCGGGATATCGCGCCGTTCCTCAGCCAGCCCAAGATCGGAATGCAGAAGCTGCTGCGTAGGAGAAAGGCAAGCAGCCAGCAATGAGGTATCTCAGCACATATCAAAAATCCGCTGTTTGGAGGCGGCGTGATTCCCGCGGGCGGCGGACTCGCCGTTGTTCTGGGGATGGGGCCTTCTGGCCTCTTCGTTTCGAGGCAGATTGCGCGAACGGGGCGCGCGGTCGCAGCGATAGCGAGAGAAGACGACCTCGGCAGGCATTCGAGATCGATAGTTTCTGGAGGATGCGCGGTCGCCACTTCTTCGGAGGAGGTCGCAGAAGCCCTTGCTGCGTTCAAGGATCGATTTGGGCCCTTGAACGCCGTGCCGTCAAGCGATCAGTACCTCACGCTTCTCCTACAGGAGAAGAGCGAGAGGCTTGAGGCGTTTGGCATGGAGGCTAAGGAAATAAGAAACTTCAGGCTTATCAACGATAAGAAAGAACTTGTAAAAACATTGAACGAAAGCATGAACATACCGACTAGCTGCGGCTTGAGAAACTTCGGAGACGAAATACTCCGCTACCCTTGCATACTCAAATGGAGGGAGAAAGTAATCGGTAGGTCGAGCAAGGCGGTCCCGAAGGCGGTCATCGTTCGTAACCGCGCAGAGGCTGAAGCCATGCTTGAAAAGGTGCTTGCAGAAGGGTTCTCAGTCGACGACTTTATGCTGCAAGAGCTCGTGAGCGGCAACAACTCACAGCAGTACAGCTTCGGGGGCTACTACGAAGACGGAACCCTCCTTGCAGGAATCGCAGTGAACCAGATTGGCCAGTACCCTCAGGGAATCTCGGCATGCGTCGTCGAATCGAACGACGAGCACGCTATCGAAGCGGAAGAGCGCTCGCGATTATTTGCCGCGAAGCTGAGGTTCAGCGGATTCCTGGAGATGGAATACAAGGCGGACGGAAGGTCTGGCGAACTCTACCTGCTAGACGTGAACCCCAGACCCTGGGGATGGGTGAGCATCCTCGGAGCAAAGTACCCTGATTTCAGTTCGGTCTTCTCCGGAATCGCGCCAGAGCCGATTGAAGAGAGGGTCTGCTGGAAGAACCCCTTGAGGGCGCCTCTATGCCGGCGCAATCCGCTCAACGTAAAGAAGTCAGTACGCGCATGCAAGGTCACCTACGACATCTTGGACGCAAAAGATATGGGGCCGTTGTTTGCGCTCCCCCTCGTCGCGGCGAGAAAGGTTGCTCGCAAATGAGATTGCTTGATTATATGAAGAGAGAGGGGCTGAGGGCGACAGCGTCAAAGGCTCTGGGCAAAATCGACGCGAAACGCGGCGGAAAGGCAGCCGAGACGGTGTTTTTGAGGCGGGACAATCACGGACTGCCCTCCCTGCCGATTCCCGCAGGTCTTCAGATTCGAACTATCGAAGCTTTGGATATTCCAGAATTCGAAAGATTCAATTTCTTCCCGCATATAAATCCAAATGCTTACGTGCCGGCAAAAGAAATGGCGCCATCGGCTGCTTTGACCAAGACCAGCTGGTCGGTTACGTATGCTACGAGAGCGAGAAGAGGAAGGCCATTCACGGCACAGGAGATTTCATTCTCGAGAATGGCGAAGCGTGGGTCGATCCATGCTACGTCGATCGGGCATACCGAGGAAGAGGCCTCAATAGGATTCTGGTCGCTGAAGCAGCGAAAGCTCTCGAACGCAGAGGAATCACCAGGTTATTTACATCAATCAACGGCTCAAACGCATCTTCTTTGGCGAGTTTTCAAAAGATGGGTTTTCGTGAGTTCGCTCGTTATTCCAAAAAATACGGCCTCCAGTTAACCCACGATGCCTCGTCAACAACGGATAAAGATCTCGCCGTGCAAGAAAAGATAGTGGTCAGCAATGCAGGAAAGGACACCGACAATGGTTAACGTAATCGGTCTTGGTTACATCGGACTCCCGACAGCTCTCATGATGGCATCTCATGGCGTGGAGGTCGTGGGCACCGACTACAACGAGGAACTAGTGGCAACTCTCAATGCCGGGCATACCACGTTCAAAGAAGAGGGCCTCGACGAACTCTTCGATGAGGCAGTCAAGGCAGGTGTCAAGTTCACGACCGAGTACCAGGTTTGCGATACCTATATCGTCTCCGTGCCCACGCCGTACGACAAGGTGGACAAGAAGATAGACCCCTCCTACGTCGTGGCTGCCTGCAAGACGGTGCTCGAGGTGGCGCCGGAGGGTTCCGTGCTCGTCGTGGAATCCACGGTTTCCCCGGGCACCATCGACCGCTACGTGCGTCCGCTGCTTGAGGAAGCAGACAGGCAGGACGTCGCGCTCGTGCACGCGCCGGAGCGCATCATCCCGGGCAGCATGGTGCGCGAGCTGCTGGAGAATAACCGCACCATCGGAGCCGACGACCCCGAGGTGGGCAAGCGCGTGGCAGCGCTCTACGCCTCCTTCTGCCAGGGCGAGATAGCCCTCACCGACATACGCACCGCCGAGATGACCAAGGTCGTGGAGAACACCTTCCGCGCCGTCAACATCGCCTTCGCCAACGAGCTCGCCAAGGTATGCCGCGTGGGGGGCATGGACGTGCACGAGGTCATCCGCATCGCCAACAAGCACCCGAGGGTCAACATCCTGCAGCCCGGCCCGGGCGTGGGCGGCCATTGCATCCCGGTCGACCCCTGGTTCCTTGTGGGCGACTACCCCGAAACCGCGAGCTTCGTGAGGCTGGCGCTTCAGACCAACGCCTCCATGCCCGAGTACGTGCTCCATCGCGCTCACGAGGCGATGCGAGAGAACGGTATAACCGACCCCTCCAAGGTGGGCGTCTACGGCCTCACTTACAAGGAGGACGTGGACGACGTGCGCGAGAGCCCCACGCTCCAGATGCTGGAGACCCAGGCCGAGCACCTGGGCGGCGCCCACATGAAGGTGTACGACCCCTGGATCGAGCGCGACGAGGTTCCCAACCAGGTTCACTCCATGGACGAGTTCCTGGACGGGCTCGACATGGTAATCGTCATGGTCGGGCACTCCCAGATCAAGGGAAAGCCCGAAATATTCGGCGATCGCATCCTGATCGACCCGCGCAACGTCATGGGCGATGGCGATAGCGTCTGGAAACTCTAGGGTGGCCACCGTGTTAAAGAGGAAGGTCATGCTCGTCTTCGGCACCCGTCCGGAGGCAATAAAGATGTGCCCGCTCGTTAACGAGCTCAAGTCGCGCTCAGGCAAGTTCGAGACGGTCGTGTGCGTCACCGGTCAGCACCGCGAGATGCTCGACCAGGTGCTGCGCGTGTTCGGCGTGGTGCCTGACCACGACCTCTCGATTATGAAGGCGGGGCAGACGCTTTTCGACATCACGAGCGACGTGCTGCTGAAAATCAAATCGATACTCGAATCAGAACATCCGGACGTCGTTCTCGTCCACGGGGACACTACGACTTCATTCGCTGCTGCCCTCGCGGCGTTCTACCTGCAGATTCCAGTTGGGCATGTGGAGGCTGGATTGCGAACCCGAAACCTCTACTCGCCCTGGCCAGAAGAGTTCAATCGCCAGGCGGTCGACGTTGTGTCGAGGTGGTATTTCGCTCCCACAGAAACCAGTCGCCAGAACCTGCTAGACGAATCGAAGCCCGACAGTCAGATTTGGGTCACCGGCAACACCGGCATCGACGCACTGCGAACTACCGTACGCGATGACTATTCCCATCCGCTGCTCGACTGGGCAGGGGATTCCCGGCTTGTGCTGGTTACAGCTCATCGACGCGAGAATCTAGGCGAACCCATGCACCATATGTTTCGCGCTATTCGTCGCGTTATGGAAGAGCACCCCGACGTAAAGGCGATTTACCCGATTCATATGAACCCTCAAGTGCGCAAGGCAGCGCACGAAGAACTCGATAGCTTCGACCGTCTGCGCATCGTCGAGCCCCTCGACGTGCTCGACTTTCACAACTTCATGGCGCGTTCCCACCTCATCCTGACAGATTCTGGTGGAGTGCAGGAGGAGGCACCCGGTCTAGGCAAGCCTGTGCTCGTCATGCGCGACACCACTGAGCGTCCTGAGGGCGTGGCGGCCGGGACGCTTCGACTTGTGGGCACAGACGAGAATCTTATCTACAAGGAATTCTCCCGCTTGCTGAATGGCGTCGAAGATTACCGGGCGATGTCTCGCGCAAGCAACCCATACGGCGACGGACATGCAAGCGAACGTATCGCCAACATACTTTACAAACGATAAAAGATCTACAGAAAGGATAATGAGTGCCGCCGCTTAAGCGTACAGCCACCAAAGGAAATGTCATGACGATGCCTGTGACACTGCTCCTTGCCATACTCGCATGGCGTTTTTCTCTGGATGCAATCTACGTCTACTTTGTTTCTCCGGTTTGGAGCTACACAGGACTGGTGTGCGTGCTTGATCCTGCTCGATACGTATTGGCGTTGGCTGTGCAGCTGTTTTCTCTAAGGTTTCTCAACAATATGGTAAAACGCAGTTCGGTTTCCGATGTCGGTGTTTTGTTGCTTTATCTTATGGCGTTTATGCCGGGACTTTCTGTCATATCTTTTGTGCCAACAAATTGGGGGTATTTCATAGCGTTCTGCCTGTTTTGGTTCCTGCTGCTGATTTTTAACGAAAAGTTATTCACCTTCAAAGGAGTCGCTAGTTCCATTGAAGGGAGAACAGGCAGCAAAAAACACTCCCAACTCGTTGTTGGCTTGCTGACGATTGCATCCATACTCGTTGTTTTGTACGTCTCTTATCGTTATGCAGGATTTCGAATCAACCTCGACTTGTTCGATGTTTACGACCTTCGAACAGAAGCCAGGGAGTTTGACAGGGGCGTATTCCTAACATACGCATTCGGAGCATGCAGGTCGCTCGTGCCTGCTCTAACTGCTTTATTTCTAGTACAAAAACGCTGGGGCGTAGCTGCATTTCTGACACTGGTAGCACTCTTAATGTTTTCAGTGGACGGCATGAAGTCCTCAATTTTTGCCATATTCGCTGTTTACGCTGTGTTTATTCTAGCCAGAAACAGAGATCTTAAAAAATATGTATATGGGTTTGCGGCATTAGGCGCATTGTGCCTTATGTTGGGCGTTTTGTTCCAGGAAAGAACCATTATAGACAGCGTGCTGAGAAGGACGTTATATCTTCCTACTTATTTGGGGTACGGATATTTCGATTTCTTCTCCAATCACGAATTAGATCTGTATCGCCAAGGGTTCTTGGGTCGCCTAGGGTTTTCGTCGCCTTACAGCGAGGGCATCGCCGTAATCATCGGCGAGCAGTATTACATAGGAGGGAATGCGAATAGCGGATTGCTTGCAGATGCATTTGCAAATTTTGGAATGCTGGGGGTAATCGCCATTCCCTTTGCGGTTGTAGTGATACTGCGCATTCTTGAAGCGTGTTCAACAGGAGTTTCGAATGTGATCGTCGACTCTTGCGCTTTGATTATCGCATACAGAATGGTGAATTCTTTTCTACCTACCATCCTACTCACGCACGGAGTTTTGCTGCTTCTCGTATTTATGTACTTCATTCCACGTGGATTCATCAAAGACGAGAAGACAAAGGCTGCACGCTCGGAGACACGAAAGTTCGCATATGAATATACTCGTTCTTACTAAAACCTACCCGAATCCCGAAGATCGTGCATTGGATGGCACAACGCCTGTGGTAAGGGACTTTGCTACTGCATGGGCTGCCGCTGGACACAAGGTTTACGTGTACCACAACTACACAAAGAAGCCCGGCATAATGAATATCCTTCCCGCAAAAGCAATCAAATCATTGAATAAGAGATTCGGGTATGATCTCACCCCTTTAAAAGTTAACAGCTCCAAAAACAACAGCTCCATCAGGGTTGAAAATGGTGTTCGTGTAGCGCGATTCCCTTTGTTGAAGCTTATTCCAGGCAGGGGATTCGCTGGCATCCAGGTGAAGAGCCAGTTCCGTCGAATAAAGAAAGACCTGGAAGCTGAGAAATTCTCCCCGGATGTCATCGTGGCGCACTGGGAAGACCCGCAACTGCAGCTTCTCTCCATGTTAAAAGACGTTTATCGAGTCCCATGTATCTTCACGTGCCACAAAATCGCATATCTGAACAAGACGAGCTACCTCAAGAAAGCGCGAGGCTGGCTTAAGAACGTCGATGCGCTTTTCGTCCGAAGCGAATCTATAGGAAGACAGCTTCAGAACCTCTTGGGATTAAGCGAATCCATTCCGGTGTGTCGCTCGGGCATCTCTTCGATGTTTTTCGCTCGGCCTCTGCCCGAAAGGGTATCCAGAGACGGTGTTCTATATGTCGGAAGGCTTCTTCCGTACAAGAACATTGATGTGCTCATCGAAGCATGCCAGAGCAAGCGGCTGAAATCACTGAGCAACTTAAGAATAATCGGCAATGGACCCGAAGAGGACGCTCTGCGCTCGCTTCAGGCGGAGAATGTGGAGTTCCTTGGAAAGCAGGATCACGCGGTCATCGTGGACGAACTTGACCACGCATCGGTTCTCTCCATGGTGAGCACCAACGAAACTTTTGGACTTTCGTATCTCGAAGCGATGGCGCGCGGTTGCATAGTAATCGCCGGAGATGACGGTGGCATGCGAGGTATCATCGAGGACGGGGTCAATGGATTCCTTTGTCCGCCGGGCAACATAGAAGCACTACAGGCTCTACTGGAGAAGATAGAAGGTCTCACCAAAGAAGATGCTGATCTTATTCGTGCCAATGCCGTCGCTACCGCGTCGCGTTTTACGCAAGAGGAGCAAGCTGAGGCGTATCTAAGAACTGCACTTGAATTGACAGCAAATAAAGAGGTGCAACTACAATGACCAAGAAGAAAAAAGTCGTCATTGATGTCGCCCTCAATGTGGTGGCGACCGCCCTGCCGCTGTGCGTACTCCAACTTGCTGTCCTTCCCCTGATGGCGCAAGACATGAGTGACGATAAATACGGCCTTGTGGTCACCACGCTTTCAATATTTAGCGTCCTTCCTGGTGTCCTTGGCACGGCGCTCAATAACATCAGGCTAATCTTTCAGAATAAATACGACGAAGAAGGCTTGCAGGGTGATTTCAATGTCATCCTTCTCTGGTCTGGGATTGGATGCGCAATTGCCTGCGCCTTCCTCTTCGTTTTTTTCGGCGAAACCGATCCTGTATCTATCTGTCTATTGTTCGTTGCCGCCCTGACTTGGATATCCCGCGAATACTACCTCGTAGCATTCAGGCTTCGAATTGACTACAGAAGTATATTGGTCTGTAACATGATTCAGGCCTTCGGATACATCCTCGGTTACGGTTTGTTTCTCGTGCTGAACCAGTGGATTCTCGTCTACCTTGTAGGACAAGGCATCTCGCTTGCTTATATCTTATACAAGTCGGATCTCCATAAAGAACCCTTTAAGCTCACTAAGCTATTCAGCGAGACCGTTTCAAGCATAAGCGCACTGTCCATATCCCATTTCCTCACACGGTTCATGGGCTATTCGGACAGGATACTGTTATTCCCGATTATAGGCGGCGCTTCGGTGGGCGTTTATTACGTGTCGACTCTTGTCGGAAAGATTGCCTCAATGGCAGTTAATCCGGTCAACAGCGTCATGCTGACTTATCTTTCTAAAAGGCAAAACAAACCAGGGAAGGCGTTTTACATAATGATGCTCTCCGGGTTCATTGTTTGCATTGTTTCATATTGCCTGATTATGCTTTTCGGAAGACCAGTGCTGGGTTTTTTGTACCCAGGGTACGTAGATGAGGCGATGGTGTATCTCCCCATAACCTCAGCGACCGCACTTCTTTATGTCCTGATTTCTATTGCGCAGCCATTTACGCTCAAATACTACTCAATGAAGTGGCAAATCATTATCAACGGGGTTACATGCTTGGCGTATGTACTGCTAGGCATGTTGTTTCTGAATGTAAACGGGCTGATGGGCTTTTGCGTGGGTGTGCTAATCGCAAACGCAGCAAAACTGCTCTTCATGCTGGCAGTGTACCTATTCAAGAAGCCCGATTCGAAAAGCTTATAAGGAGGAAAGCGTCTATGTCGATAAAAAAGCGACTGCGAAACGTAGCGAGAAATACAGTGCGAAGGGCGGTCGGCGCACGGGATGGCGAGCCTATTAGAGACGCGCGACGAAGGAACCAAATCGAGCGAATAAAGAAAAAAGACCACGTTAAATATGGGAAGGCCGACTTACTCGACGCTTTAAAGGAAATTGGAGTTAACCCTGGAGATACCCTTGTTGTCCATTCGGCGTGGCGAACGTTCTACAATTTTACTGGGCGCCCTGAAGACGTTATTTCCGCTCTGCAGGAATCAGTTGGTGAATGCGGAAACCTTTTAATGCCATGCTATGGTGCCGAGAAGGGGTATCTAGACGTCTCACGCACGAAATCTCACGTTGGCGTCCTATCTGAGACCTTCCGATGCCAAGACGGAGTCCGAAGGGCTGCCGTGCCCCATTTCACGCTTGCGGGAAGAGGCCCCGACATTGATGAACTATTCGCCATGGAAACACAATGCATGTATGGGTTCGATGATTGCGCGCCTTACACAAAAGCAATTGACAAAGGGGCGAAGGTTCTGCTGATGGGACTCCCTTCAAACACTTCAAAGATAAGTGTTTTCCATCGAACGGGTTGGTTGGCGAAGGACTATTCCGAAAGATACGCAAGTATCTGGTCTGACCCAATCGATGCAATCATCGTTGACGAGAACGGCGAAACTCACATGAGAAAAATGCTTCCGAAGCGGTCGGGCGTGGGAAACCATAACCCGGCTTTTCGGAAAGCCTTTGCGGCGGTTCCAAAAGCGAGTCGATCGTTCGGAGAGATGGAGGTCGTTCTATTCGATGCACAAGAAGCCGTAGATGCATCACTTTCCATGGTTAGAGAAGGACTGATTCTCTACAAGGGCATCTAAGAACACGAAATGCCGAAACAAACATTGGAATTTCAGCATACTTTGAAAAGAGACAGATAAATGAAGATTGCAGTTGCAGGCACTGGTTATGTGGGATTATCGCTAGCGGTACTCCTCGCCCAAAAAAACGAAGTACATGCGCTAGACATCATCCATGAGAAGGTTGAGGCGATCAACTCATTCCAGTCACCCATCCAGGATGATGAAATTGAACGCTTTCTCTCCGAGGCGAAGAACGGCACTCGGAAGCTCGATCTGAGCGCCACAACTGATCCTGCTATGGCGTATGCAGGTGCAGACTATGCGATTGTCGCCACTCCTACGAACTATGATTCAGACACCAACTCGTTTGACACAACAAGCGTTGAAGCGGCAATCGATGCAATTCGATCCATTAACGCAGATGCCTGGATCGTTGTTAAGTCAACAATCCCTGTTGGCTATACTGAGTTGCTGCGGGAACGACGTGCTGACCGGCGAATTATCTTCTCTCCCGAATTCCTTAGGGAAAGCAAGGCCCTCTACGACAATCTGCACCCAAGTCGTATCGTGGTAGGCGCGCCTTCAGATGATGCTGAGGCGATTGAGGCAGCTAAACGTTTTGCTGCTATTCTTGCCGCGGGCGCTGATCCGTCAGAGCTGGAGCGCATCAATCAAGATGGAACAACTGGCATTCCAACGCTTGTCTTAGGCATCACTGAAGCAGAGGCAGTAAAGCTGTTTGCCAATACGTATTTAGCGTTACGCGTGGCGTATTTCAATGAACTCGATACCTACTGCGAAGAGCGGGGGCTTGATACTGCAGGCGTGATATCGGGCGTATGCCTCGAGCCACGCATAGGCAGTCACTATAACAATCCGAGTTTTGGCTACGGAGGATACTGCCTGCCAAAAGACACAAAGCAGTTACTTGCTAACTATAGAGATGTACCTCAAAACCTTATGCAGGCGATAGTAGACTCTAATCGCACGCGCAAAGACCACATTGCAGATAAGATATTACGCCGCGTAAATGAATTGGTTTACTCGGGCGTTCATGCTCCAGTCGTGGGAATTTACCGCCTCACTATGAAAACAGGTTCCGACAATTTCCGGTCGTCAAGCGTCCAGGGAGTCATGAAACGCATCAAGGCCAAAGGTGTGCCTGTAATCGTTTACGAACCAACATTTCACGGCAGCGAGTTTTATGGCTCAGAAGTCACTGATGACCTTGATACGTTCAAACAGAGCTGCAGCATAATCGTTGCAAACAGATGGTCCGACGAACTCACGGATGTGTCGAGCAAGGTATATACTCGAGACCTCTTCAGGCGTGACTGATTTGCGTAATAAGCCAAATAGCACGCATCTTTGAACGCATAATTTGCGATTACGTAGCCACCAGCGTCCATCCCTACAGGTAAAATAGGGAGTAGTTGCTGGGGAGTAGTCGCGAAAAACGCGGGATCGGCCTGAAATCCCGCGATTGCAATCAGGAAGGGTGATTACAAAGTGATTCGGACGTACCGCAAACAGCAGAGCGCCATGATGCGAAACGGACGTGAAGCGATGGATGTATGCGCACTTACGAATGACTAGGAATAAATGGTGATACGTTTTCGTATCAGTTTGTGAACCGCGTACTCTCTGAGCGTTACCTGCTTAGAGGGTATTATATATGCTTTGATAATGTGGTCATGCATTATCGTGACCCATGGAATTGCAACGTCTGCGATAGCGTCTTGCGGACGGCTTACAAGTCGTTATTCGCCTTTCTACCAGGCATTTTCGGTATATTTACGACGGTACCCAAAGAATGTCACCTGATACGGTTTCGTGCAAGGGCCGTTTCCAATGGCACTAGGAAAGCGGTCGTCGCTTAGAATTAAGCACATGAGCGCAAGCCAGGTACCCCGCATCTGCGAGTTACTCGACGAGACGGTGAGGGAGATGCAGGAGCAGTGTTAACGGCAGGCTAATTTAGCTTGACACTAGCACTGCTCCTGCAGGCAACGCTGCCTGCATCGTGTCTCATTCGGATTAATGGGTTTATTCGGTTACTCGACAGAATAGAGCTCCGAGAGGGGTCGTCTTGAGAAATCTGTCGGTTCGGGTTGATCCCGAAACGGCATATATAGACTTCGTGTTCAGGGAAACAAGCCCTAGGGCGGCAAGCCTGTCGGCACGATAGGCATCGCATAGCGTCGTGTCTCCTACGTGTTCCGAGTTGATTTCCTGAAGGAGCTGGATGTCGGATATGAACAATCTATTGGTTACATCCGACAATTCGCAAAATCGCCCCCAATCAAGCAGGCCTTCGATATAAGCCCTATAAAATCCCGGCAAGGAGCTTCGATTTCCCTACATCGAGAGTCGAATTAAGGATGGTCAAGACGCGTCCGAGTTCTTCTTCGGCGAAGGTGGCATCGGCGTCAAGCTTCTCTCTGTGCTTGTTTAACTTCTCTTGGGAAATGTCCTTCTTTTGCAGGGCTTCGAGGAATGTGAAGCCACGATCTAGGGAATTTGCCTTTTTCATGTTCGGATAAAGTACAATTTATGCGCGCTTTGATAGCAGCCTAGCTTCCAAATAACAAAAGGACACGCCCCGCTTCGGCATGATTCAAGTTGGCTAGACAAGAAACATGCCGGAGGCAGACCATGCCCGGACCCATCGTATCATTTAACGAGGACACCCTGAAGGACGATCTGCGCGAGCTCGTGCGGATTACGGTTCAAGACCTCTTAACGGGCTTCTCGAAAAAGAAGCGGATGACCCGATCGGCGCAGAGCGCTACGAGCGCACCGTCGGCAGGGAAGCATACCGCGCCGGCCACTACGACAGGAAACCCACCACGACATCGGGCGAGGCCGCCATCAAGATGCCCAAGCTCAAGGGGGATGCGCTTCACACGGCCGTCATCGAGCGCTATCGCAGGCGCGAGACCAGCGTCGAGGAGGCGATGATGGAGATGTACCTGGCCGGCGTCTCCACCAGGAGGATGGAGGACGTCTCCGAGATCCTCTGGGGCTCGAGCGTCTCGGCGCCCACGTTATCCAGCCTCAACGAGAGGGCCTTCGCGGCAGTCGAGGAATGGAGGAGCAGGCCGCTCGAGCGCGCCTACCCCTACGTCTACATCGACGGCATCTATTTGAAGCGCAGCTGGATGGGTGGCCATGCCGGATGCGGGTATCATGCTACTCAAAGTGCACAAGAATCTTGACGGCCCCCCTTCATCTTCAAGAGAAAAGTCCTTCCTCGGTCGCCAGCTTGCGGATAGTAGGAATGATTTTCTTTTCCATACGGTAGTTGATTGTCGAGATGGCGCAATCCAGCTCCTCTGCGACTTCCTTGATCATCTTGTCATCCAGTACGCGCATGCTAATAATCTTCTTATCCTGTTCATCCAGGTGGGATGCTAGGTCTTCGACCATACTGGAGAATGCGAGGTCCTCAAAGAAGTCCGATTTCGCGTCCGTCAAGCAATCGATGATGCCGTATGCGTCGAGAAGGGGGTCTCCATCATGGTCGACCGAGGGTGCGGCGAGATGCTCCGAATCGCGACGACGATCGATCTCCTTGGTTAGGAGATCGGCCCAGATTTCCAAGCGCATGTTCCAGGCCTCTTTCCCGGTGCCGAAGTCTTCGGGCCAGAGCACGACCTTCTCGGCAATCCCGTCTCCATCGACCATCGTGCCCGATGCGGCGATTGCAAGCGCGTGGCGCTTGAACTCCTTCATGGATCCTTTTACTTCGATTTTCTCGATTCGTTCGGCCTGCTCCTTGCGCACAAAGGTGTCGCCCATCGAATCGCTTGCATGGTTGTCGAAAACGAAGGTGATGGGGTACTCGTCCACAAGGTCAAGGGGAATGAGCGTGTGACGGCGACCGTTGTAGCGAAACGCGACGGTTTCTTTGATGACGATTCGGCAGCCGGTGATCGCGTCATGGATGACCTCTCTTGTCTTCTCGTTAGCGTATTCGCGACGCAACTCTGCGGAGCGTTTTGCGCCCTTCAGGGAATACTGATACTCGAAGCTGTTCTTATCCACTGCTCTGTCCTCTTCCCGAGGACCAGTGGGTTCCTGCGACAGGAATGGCTGCTCAGCGACGGCATGCCCGACCCGCCGATCCCAATCGATGGCTGGGTCGACGTATAGACATGCGCCGACAGGACCTGGGGCAGGCCGCCGCTGAGCTATTGACTGGATCGGCTGATCTAAGCCGTCTATAGCCAGCTCAACGATCAGCTACCGAGAATTCCTGGACGTTGCCGCTGGTGGCAAATCTCCAGGTTTTCCCGTTAGTAAAATTGTGAGGGAGCGTGTATTACTTATGAATCGAGTTAGTAAGTTGTTGCTCGATATAACTTTTTATCTCGATTCACGCGGAGGTGTTCTCTATGGCGTACTTTTCTGGAGACCGCTTGGACTACGGGAAATTCATCCAGCGTATGACGATTGACACTGTTGGCACTGATTACATCGAAAGCAAGTCGCTTGAGAGGTACGATGGCATAACGATCGGAAGGACTTTCTTTCACGATTGCCTTCCAAAAAGGACCTACCTTGGTGCCAGGCAGTTCGATAAAAAGATTTTGCGGCTTTACGAAGTGATTCTCGAAAAAGGTTGCTCGCTGTGGGACCAAAGGAAGCATTTCTCAAAAACGCGCGAAGAGCTATCGGTTTCCCTCATTGAGATGATGCAGGAGATGCCCGCTTTGCCCGCGCTGCTTGATCTGGATTCGCTCGTGATAACTCAAAGCGACAACGAGGATGTGGCGAAATCTAAACGAGACGAACTAGTCGGCCTTCTTGGGCTGATACTTTCCTGCATGCCCCATGAGGGCGATGGGGTAGATATCTCTGTGCTCAACAAGGCGTTAAGGCGCGCGCTGTCAAAAAGGATCGATTCCTTTCCCATTGCTGGTTCGCGAAAGGCCTTTGTCCAGCTGAGGGAGACAATCCGACGACATAACGAAAAGGCTGAAAGGTCAAGCGGTACCTACAGGCTCGAGGAAATCGTTCAGGGTCTGTTTCCGGGGATAGTAGAAGAGGAGCATTGCTCTCTGTTCGAGTTGGACGGGCAGGTTTCCCCGCTGGTGCAGCTCATCAGGAGCACCTGGCGAGCCTTCGGGTGGAAGAATCTCATGCTGGTGGGAGAGGGAGACATCGGGAAGACGGTTGCCATGCTTGATGCGGCAAAAGCGCTGTCGGAAAAAGGCACCGCGGCAGTTTATATCCCTCTGCACATGCTTCCTTTCTACAATTTTCCGGGTAGTTTTATCAGAACCTATATCGAAAGAACCGTTCTTCGCGGGAACAGTAACCTTTGGTCGGATCTTGAGGCTCTCATCAGCGAGGAATGCGTGAACAATGTTCCGAGGCTCGTGCTTCTTCTGGATGGCTGGAACGAGATCAGCGAGAAGAGAATAAATGCGAGTTGGCTGTCGGACATCTTGAAAGAGGAGATTGAGACTGCTATCGAGCCTTGCTCGGGGATTCAGGTGGTCATCGCCGGTCGTACGCGAATGGACTCGAGCACCTCATGGTATCGTCCTTGGGCGTATTCGAAGGTTCAGCGCCTCAATAGAGACAGAATCGTGGGCTATTTGAATTCGTGCAAGGTGGGGATACCGGAGCAAGACGATCCTATCTGGGACGTGATTTCCAACCCTCTTATGCTCACCTTGTTCTCATGCTGCGAAACGCAGCATGGACACTGTTCAGGAAATCGTTGCTGCAACTTTATCGACGGCGATCGCGCGCGCTCGCAATCTGCGATCATCTGGAACTTCCTTCAGTGCCAGATAAACAAGGCGATGCTGGTGAACAAACAGCGCGGAGCGGCTTTTCCCGACATTCTCGCCGTCAACTATGCAGCCGCCTATCTTGGCTGGAAGATGGAAAGCGCCGGGGTCTTCAGGATAAGCAGAGACCGTCTGCTGGAGCTTGTCGAAGAGGCGGGACGGCATTTCGAAAGCACATGGCGTGGGAGCGGCTACGTGAGCGTCGCCAGGCAAGAGACTCGATCGCAACGTGCCGAATGGAACATCGAGGACATCGAGGACGCTCTGCTGATCGGAGTCGGCCTCATGTTCGGCGACGATGGGGATGCGGCGCCCGGAGAACGTCAAGATGGGACGGACGATGACCGCGTCGTGGGCTTCCTACATCAGAAATTCCGCGACTTCTACGCAGCGTTGTTCATGCGCGATGAGCCGCGTCCGTTCGGACGGCTTCTCGTTCCGGAGGAAAGCGATGCTTGGGCGGAGAGGGCGGTTTCGGGCGAGGTGCTCGATATGCTCGCCGTTCTGGTGGACGATGGCCTTTTCGAATCCCTGTGGAATGCGATGCGAGGGGTAGAAGTCCGCAAGGACAGCGCCACGGTGTTTCATCTCCTCGAGATTGCCAGCAGAAACGAGTTGGACATCGAGGCTTTGGGATTCAGGGGCATCGACCTGCGCTACACCATGCTGCAGAATCGAGAGATCTCATGTGAGGGGTGCGATTTTCAATCGGCGAAGATCTCGAACAAGACCTTCATTCCCATCGGGCATACGGAGCCGGTCTCTTCCGTCGAATGGATTCCGGACGGCGTTGGCGCCGACGGCGAACTCATGGTTACTTTCGGACGGACTGCGGTGGTCTGGGACAGAAGGTCGGGAGCTTCGGTTCATGAGCTCGTGAACGAGAGGATGGTCCCTTACGATGCCATGGCGGTAAGCCCCGATGGAACGCTTCTGGCGATGTCGGCAAAGGGCTACGGAATTGACGTTTTCGCAATGGATTCGGGGGATAGGACGGTCGTGCCGTCGTCTACCATGTCCCGCGTGGGCGCCATGGCTTTCTTGGGTGGAAACAGGTTCCTTGCTTACGCTGACGACGTGGAAGGATTGACCCTTCTTGACTTGGAGAACCTCAGGAAAAGAACTTTGAATCTGCCCGAGGAGATTTCCGGCAGCTATAGTTGGCAAAGTATTTGCCGCTTGCATTGTTCGCGAACGGGAGGCGTTCTGGCGGCGATGTATGACGGCGGAGGGGTGGCCTGTTGGACCTTGGACCCCGTCGATCCCCTTTGCAATCCGCGTTTCAGATCGGCGTCCTCGTTGTTCGATGGGATCGCTGATCTGCAGCTCAGCGAGGATGGCGGGAGGATGATGGTCCTTACGCTTGATGATGGGCTCTATGAGTCTGATTCCGATGAGCTAGTGGAGTGGGAAGATAGGTCCATTGACTTGGGAGCAGGAGATGCCGTCGGGTTTTCGTACCAGCATGGGATGATTGCCATTGCGGACGAGAACATCATGCGGATCCACTCCATCGCCGATGGCTCCCTTCTCAAGGATTTCATAATGGTGCCCCTCCTTTCTGAAGCTCCTGATGAAGCACTGGCGCTCGAGTTTTCGCCAAGTGGCGAAAAAGCGATGTGCGTCCATGAGAACAATGCCATCACCGTTTGGGATACGAGGCCGTCGTTGTCCTCCGATGAGCGTCCAGTGCTTTCCGTCGACAACAAGAAGAACGCCATCGGCTATGTCGCGGCGCTTTCTTCCGGGTCGCTGGTTTCCGCGATGGGCACCGGCAATTTCGTCACCTGGGATGTAAAGGACATGAGCATCAATGGCGTGATTCGCGTGGGGATGGTTCCCCCCGATTACTGGGATGTGCGCAACGGCCCAACGTGGGTTTTGGCCTACGGCAACAAGATAAAGGTGCTTTCTCCCTCTCGGTCGTTTGAGAGGGGGTTCAAGAACAGGTTCCACTCGATCCAGATTTCGGAAGATTCCCTATATGTCTTGGCTCTCGACAACGACCCTTCGCTTCATTGCCTGTCAATCGGGGACTTGCACAGCATCGTCCAAATCCCGATGGACTGCGAGCTGGTCGCCGTTTCCACGGCACCCGAGAGCCTGGCCCTCGGCTTGACGGCGGAGGGTTATGTCATCTGCTGGAGCATTCCAGACCTCTCCGAACGATGGAGGGCCTCCGTCTGGAGTCTGCTTTCCTCTTCCGACTGCGATTCGATACAGGAAATCGCAAGGGAATTTTACGGCGAGGACGAAGAGCCCAACATCGCTTCACCGGAGTACGCCCGCCTTGACTGCTGCGAGTTCGACGGGTCGAGGTTGGCCTTGCTCGCTTTCGAGGCGGTGAGCTTCGAGAGCGACGATATGTTCCAGATGATCGTGAAGCTTGACATCGACTCTTGCGAGGTGCTCGGCGTTTCGGTCGAGGACGGCGGAGATGAGCTGATGGGGCTTTGCGCCATGCCCGAGACGGGCAGGTTCTTCATCAGCTCTGCAAAAGGCTGGCTCGAATCGAGGGACCTCGAAACGTTGGAAAGCATTCAATGCGCAGAGCCGATTTCCGGCGTAGTGCTTATCGGAGCCGACTTCGAGGGGGCCCGATTCGAAAACGAGACGCTTGCCGAGATGGTGCGGGCGAGCGGGGCTCGGAATGTCGGCTTGCCTTAAGCTCGGTCTTCCGACCTCCTTTCCGCATCGGCGCCTACTTTGCAGCAGGCGAATGCGGTGACCGCGCATGCTCCCATGAACATGCCGATTGCAAAAAATATTATGCTCATCATTCATTCTACCTCCATGGCGTACACCGCGGTGCGTGAGTTGTCGGTCTGGTAGCTGCAGGTGACGAAGCACCATGCCTGCTCGAGGTCTTTCGGTTCGCTCAGCACCACTTCGCAAGACCGGAGCTTGTCGTCGATGAAGGATCGGAGGCCGTCGATGCCGTCGAATCTCGCAACGACCCCTTCGCCGTCTGCGTCGAGCACGTCCACTGCGAACACCTCCAGCCTGCGCATCCCTTCTTCAGTGCGAACGAGGATGGTTTTGTGCTCTTGGGCGAAAGGCCTCCTGGAGTAGTTGGCGAGCGGGGCGAACATGGTCCCGTCGCTCATGTTGTGGCCGAAAACGACAACCAAGGGGCTGTCCACGCCTTCCCTGCATCCGCTGTGAATGTAGGGCGCGCCCCAGGCCGAACGTTTCCCGCTCGCGTCATGCGTCAGATAGAAATCCGGGGAGTCGCTGCTTGCCTGGACGACGGGGTAGTCGACGGTGGTGCCGGGGATCGTGATCCAGGCGATTGCCGGATCGGGGATTCGGCTTTCTTCGCCGGGGGCGATTGCCTGTTCGTGCACCGTGCTCTCGGCCGCCTCGAGAGGGACCTCCGCCACCTTGTATGGGATGCTCTCCGTCGTGGCGATGTTCGCGATGATCATGGATGCGGTCAACGCCGCGGCGGCTGCGGCGATCGCCAGCGAGGCTGCGAACGCTCTCTTCATAGCTGGTCTCCTTCGAAAGAGGACCCCGAATCTTCGGGGTCCTCGTGCTGGAGGCTGAAGGCTATCTGTCTTCGACCTCTTCGGCTTCGCTTTCCTTCTCGTCTTCTTGGTCTTTCCTGTATGCGTGAATCGCCAGCGCGGTGCCTCCGATTGCGACGGCCGCCGTTGCCGCGATCATCGCGGCTCCGAACACGGGGTCAGGGGTGTGGGCACCCGTCTTCGCATACGGCTCCTCGGGTTCTGCGGGATTCTCCGGCTCTGCGGGTTCCTGGGGCTCTTCGGGCGTTTCGGGGACCTTGACCGTAACGGTCTGGTCGGCGGACTCGATGTTCTCATGGGTCGCGATCACGTTGCCCTCGGAGTCGAGGCACTTCTCGAACACGACGAGCTCCGCCCCCTCGGCGAGGTCGCCGGTGTTGAAGGAGAACGTCACTTCGATCTCGCCGCTTGCGGCTTCGGGAACGAATTCGGCCGAAGAGGTGATTTCGCTTCCATCGGCTCCCGCCAACGGTTCCCCGGTCGATTTATCGATGATGGTTCCCTGCATGGAATAGGCCTCTCCCGGGATGAGCCCTGCGTAGGATACGACGTCCACGACCTCGACATCGCCCGCCATGATCGTTTGATTGCTATCTGTCTTGTCGAACGCCTTCGTGCCGATCTCAGGCACCAGATCGACCGTCTGGTTCTCGTCTTCGATGTCGGCATGGGCCGCCACCTCGACGCCCTCGCAGCGCAACGATTCGAACGCCACGATCTGAGTCTTCCCGAGCATGGATGCGTCGAAGGTGAACTCGACCTTCTGGGTGCCCGTGCTGAGGGACGGCGTGAATTCCACCGCGCTCGTCACGGCGTTGCCCGCGGCGTCGAGCACTGCTTTGCCGGTCGACTTGTCCATGAGCGTCCCGACGAGCTCGTAGGTCTTCGACGTGTCGAGGTTCTCGTATGCCACCTCGTCCACGATGGTCACCTCAGTGCCGGGAACAATCTGCTTGCTCCCGTCCTCTGCGGTTGCGGTGGTCCCGATACGCGGGCCGTCCTGGTTGTCCAGGTTCATCCAGACCGCCTTCGCCGCGGTGGAATCGCGCTCGATCCAGAACGTTTTCTCGATCAGGACGAAGCCCTCGTTGGCCTCGCAGGGAAGCTCGGTCAGGGTGTACTCGCCGTAGGGCAGCGCGGAAAGGCCGTCGTCGACCGGGGCAGCGGAGCCGTTCTCGCCGATCGAGAACCAGATTCCCGCCTCGGTGTCCATGTTCTCGGCGGTAATACCCTCCATGCCGATGAGGGCGTCGTTTGCGTTCGTGTTGTCGGAGTGCTTGTTCCAGCTGCTCGCGGTGGACGCATCGCCGTTCCTGTCGGTGACGATCACGTGCTGCTCGCCCGTGGTGACGTTGGTGATGAGGAAGGGGACCTGCAGGGAAGCGTTTGTCTCCTCCGCCTTCTTGTGGATCTCGAGGTCGTTGCGCACTACCTGGTCGTAGAACTCGAGGGAGCCCCCGTCGGAGGAGGCGGTCACGACCTTGCCCGCCTCGCGGATCTGGAACGTCCTGGGGGTGCCGTCGCTGAGCAGGTAGCTGTCGTTGGTCGCCGTCTCCTGGATGGAGTAGGTGCCGTAGGGGAGCGCGTCCGGCTTCGTTTGGGCGGTGTAGGCGCCCGCCTCTTCGCTCCATGCGGTGGAGATGGTCATGACGATGGAGCCGGGCTCGTGCCATTCGCCGTCAACGCTGATGCTGTTCGCGCTCATGTTGGTGATCGTGAACTCGATGCCGTTGAGGTTGGGGCCGGTGGCCGAACCGTGGTCTTTGCCGCCGATTGCCTCGGACGCTTCCAGCTCCTTGTCGGACTTGACGACCTGAACGCCGCCTCGGATGACCGCGTTCTCGACGGGCTCGCCCGTCAGGTCGACCATCTGGCCGTTCTCGGCGATGGTGACTTGCTTGTGGCTCTCGGTTGCGGTGTACCCCTTGGGGGCGGCGGATTCGACTACGGTGTAGTTTCCGCAGGGGAGTCCGCTCGCTTGCGCGGTGTACTTGCCGGCGGCGGAGTCCCATTTGGTCTCGATGCTTTTCACGGTCTCGCCCTGGGCGAAGTACTTCCCGTCGACGTAAACGTGCTTTCCAGTGCTGTTGACCACGTCGAACACGGCACTGGCGAGGCTGCCGTCGCCCTGGGGGCCGTTGCCTGCCTCATCGTCGACCTTGGCGATCTTCAAGCCCCCGGTTTCCCACGTGAAGCTCACGAGAACCTGGGTGCTGGAGCCGGTCGGGATGAGGAAGGCCTCGAAGCCCGCGGACACCCTGCCGGCGGATTCCCTCATCTTCTGCCAGGTGGTGCCCAGCAGCTCGGAGTCCGCCCATGCGTCGAACGCCGGGTCGGTGCCGTACGTCGCATCGGACTTGGACCCCTGATACACGTACGCCAGGAGCACATGGCTTGCGGCGATGTACTTGTCCTCGTTCCAGTCCGAGCCGTCGTACCAGCTGCTCGGGAACATGGCCGGATCGAATCCGGGGGCGCCGTAGCTGTACCACATGGCGGCGGTGAGGTCGGCTTCGGTCACGGGCGATTTGGAGTACGTTCCCGGGGCGGGGGTGGCGGAGGTGGGGTCCGCGCAGTAGGCGATGTTGCCATCCGCCGCCATATGGGTGGTGAAATACCCCGCGTAGGGGATGCTGTCCCCGATGGTCACCTGGACGTCGTTCGATTTCGCGAACGCCGGGATCGCGCTTGAGAGCATCGCCGTGGTTGCCAGAAGGAGCGCAAGCGCGCAGCGCAGGAGCTTCTCAGACGCGACTTTTCGTGTCTTCTCATTCATCTGTTCCTCCAATCTAAAAGGGGATGTCTCGGTCCGAGAGCCGGTCGCCCTCGCGGTGCATGGCTCCAGCGCCGTTGCGCGCGGTGCCGGCTCGTTCCTGGAGGCTGCGCTCCTGGGAGTGCTGCTGGCTCCACGCCCTGCGCGCTTCCGCCAAAGCTTCCTTGATTGCTGCCGGCATGACCTTCAGCGTCTCCTTCTCGGGGTTTCCGTCCTGGTCGAGCAGCACGTTGCCGTCCGCATCGCGCGCGGTTTTCGTGAGCCACACCTCGCGGTTGGCGAGGAGGGGGACGACGCGCTGGTTCTCGTCGTATTTGCTCGGGTCGACGTAGAGGGGGCTGAACTGGAAGCCGCCCACGTTCCTCCCGTCGATCACCGTGTCGGAGGGCAAGGTCACGGAGTTGAACGTCCTGTCCTCTCCGGTGCTGCGGTCGATGTAGGGGATGTTCTCCTTCACGAAGCTCTTGTGGAAGGAGAGGTATACCTTCTCGGCGCTATCGCTCATCGGTGTTTCTCCTGTCTCTTCAAGTGTTTGCCTGGTTGTTTCGGATGCCGGTTCTCCTCTAAGGTCCCATCGCCGCCTCCTCGATTTCGCGTGAACAGATGGGCGGGCCAAAGACGCCTTCCGGAAAAGGAAGAGGACCCGCCTTCACCTATGAGGTGGGGACGGGTCCTCCCATTTCGAATTTCGTCCGACTTTTCCGGCTCTGGGCCAGGAGGTCATCAGCCTCCCATGATGTCGCGCGCCCAGGTGCCGCTCTTGATGAGGCTCAGGATGAGCAGGATGCACATGGCGAGGTACTGAAGCGCATAGGATAGGCCTCCCACCACCGAGTCGATGGGGGTCTGGGTGCCGGCCGAGACCGCGTTGAGGCCCGAGAGCACGATGGGGAAACTCACCAGTATGACGAGGATGACGATTCCCGCGATGCAGACGCTCGCGAAGTTCCTCAGGAAGCCGACCCCGAGCTGCCTCGTGTCATCGAGCGCCAGCAGGCTCAGGGGGATCGGCGCGAAGCACGCGTAGATGTAGAGCTGGATGCAGCGGGCCCAGCTCACGACGAGCGCGACGACGTAGGCCACGATCACGACGAGCCAGCTGATCACCGCGACGAGCATCATGGCGATGAGGGAGGGGACGTCGTCCTCTTCGGTGACGAGGCTCACGGCATCGAGGTTGAGCTGGTTGCCCGACCCGAAGAGCGCGACGATCTTCTCGATGGCGAAGCGCGTCACCTCGTAGACCGCCTGGCATAGCTCGAAGCTGTGCTGAAGCAGGGACAGGAACACCGCGAAGAAGACGAGCAGGAAGACCACTTCCTTCACCGCCGGCATCGACTGGCTGCCGTCCATGCGCTGGCTGATCTTTATGAGCTGCACGGTGAAGACGAAGGACAGGATGCCGCATCCAATCGGCAGGATGGCGTTCTCCCATGCGCCGTAGGCGATGTCGTACATGGTGATGCCCCCGGCGTTTCCCAGCATCTGGTCGAAGCCCTCGGAGAGGATCCCGTCGTATCCGATCGACGCCAGCACCTGGACCTGGCCGTCGAAGATCCAGTTGCAGATGCCCTTCAGCTGCTCGCAAAGCCATGCGTTGATGTCGCCCGCGATGTCGGCGAACGCAGGCTGCGGCATGAGCACGAGCGACAGCATGAGAGCGAACGAGCCGATCGCGGCAAGCAGGAAGCGCCTGCGTGCGTCGGGGTTGCGTGGTCGCGCCAGGGCGACCCCTTTCGTTCTCTCCATTTCCCCTCACCTCCCTACAGGATCTCGAATGCGCCGTCTTTGAACAGGACGGTTGCGACGGTCGAGGCGTTGTCGTCCAGGTGGAAGGTCGCCGAAACCATGCCCTCTTCGAGGTCGAGGTACACCTCGTCGTCGAAGGAGGCGCTGCTCGCCTGGGGCGCTTTCTGCGACGCGTACTCGGCGATCGCCCGGGTCAGCCCCTCTTCATTGCCGCCGATCATGGCGAGGTACTGCTCGTCGAGCCCCGTCACCGTGAAGGATTCCCCGGCGCCGCCGTTCGACTTGGCGACGTAGCGCTCCGCCGATGAGAGGACGTCGGACACGATCGCGGCAGGTTCGCCCTCGTCGAGCGCGATGACGAGAGTGGCGGGCGTCCCGTCCTCGAGCGTCAGCGTCACGAGCGTCTGCCCGTTCGTCGCCGACTCGTCGGCCGAAGAGTAGGCGATGGCGTGGATGGCGCCGTCCGCGCCCTTCTCGATCAAGGAGGCGTCCGTGATCTGGAGGGTGGCGCCGCTGCCGTCATCGGATACCCAGCTCGCGGAAGACGCCTTCTCCAGCGTTGTCTCCGATTTCTGCGCGGTGGCGCTTCCCGGTTCTTCCGGGCTTTCTTCGGGACGTTGCTGCTGCTCGATCGCGGGCGCGTTCTGGCTTCCGTCCTCGCCGCCGTCCGTGCCGGCCACGGTGCAGCGCACCAACGTCGATGCCAGCAGGATCGCCAGCGCTCCTGCCGCCGCGATCGCGATGACCCTGCCCTTCGTTTTGCTGTCCTTCGGTTTCATGTCGGTCTCCTTCCTAGCTCACGTGCCTGAGGGCGCAGGTGAAGCTTTCTATTCCGGTCGAGATCTTGCAGACCTCGCCCGAGTGGGGTTCGTGGATGTATCGGTTGTCTCCTATGTAGATGGCGACGTGGCCCGGCCGGTAGAGGATGTCCCCCGGCTGCGCTTGCGACAGGGGGAACGCGGCGAGCTCGCGGCGCTGGTCCTCGGTGTAGTGGCTGATCCGTATGCCGGCTTGGCGGTAGCAGTATTGGGTGAGCCCGCTGCAGTCCAAGCCGACCTCGGGGGTCGAGCCTCCCCAGACGTAGGGGACGCCGAGCTGGCTGTAGGCGGCCTGTACGATGACGCTTCCCGTCGCCGCGCCGCTTTTCCAATCCTCCAGGCTCATCCCGTCGAAGCGGTACAGGTCGTAGGCCTCCATGATGGTCTTGAGGGTCTCCACGTAGCTTGAGTCGGTGGCGTATCCTGCATCTTTGAGCCCCTCCGCCATCAGGTCCGAATCCTTCTTCTCCATCGCCTCCCTGATAAGGGGGTTATCCTTGTACCGCGGGCTCTGGAGCAGCACCTTGCTGCGGAAGACGATGCAGTCGCGCACGGACTTGAAGCTCGTGAAGTCGGCCATGACGGTGACGTGCTGCCCGCCGTACTCCTCCCCGGTCTGCCAGCTGGACTTGCCCGCCACCTCGGGGCATTGGGCGAAGCTCGACGACCATTTGATGCCGAAGAGGTTGTTGTCCCTGGTCGCCAGCCCCGAGAGGCGGTCGCCCACCCCCGATTCGCAGATGATCTGCGCGATGGTGCATCCGGCGGGGTGCCCGTACTCCTCCTGGCATTCGAGCGCCGCCTCGACCATCTCGACGGTGATGTAGGGAGGAAGCCCTTCGAGGGAGGCCTTGGAGGCCTCGTTCTGCCAGAAGCCGAAGAGCGCGCCGACGAGGCTCGAGAGCATGACGACGGCGAGCACCGCGGCGAGGGTTCCGGCCAGGATGCCTCCCAAGGGGGCGGCGATGGAGGAGATCGCGGAGGCTACCGCGCCTGCCTTCCTCTTGGCCGCCCCCTGGACCGCCGCTTCCCCCGTCTTCGATTCCGCCGCCGCCCGGGACGCCGCGTAGTTGCGGCGTTTCTGCAGCTCGCGCATGATGTCGGGCTTCCTCCCGCTCCTCGCTCCCTCGCGCCCGGGGGTTTTGGGCGGGTCCGCATCGGCCGCTGGGCGCCTTCGCGCCCCAGCGGCCTCGCTTTTCCCTCCAGGCAGGGATGGGTCGCGGGGCCGGCGAGGCTCTGCTTCGTCTTCGGCGAGGGCGCCTCCATCCGCTCCCGCGGCGTCCTTCCCGCCGGATAGGCGCTCGCGGGCATCGGCTGCGGCGCGGGCGGCGCGGTAGGGGTCCGCGATGCCTTCCAGCTCGTCCGATTCGTCGAGCTCCTCGATTGCCGCGTTCATCGCGGCAAGCCCCGCCTCCTGAGCTTTGATCCGTGCGCTGCTGGGGGATGCCTCCCTTTTCCGGGGACGCCTCTGCCCGAACTCGCCGTCGGACAACGACCGGAACATATCCCGCCCTTCGTCGAACTGCTCGGTCGAGCTGAATCCCGCCTTGCGCCGGTCCGTCCCGCTAGCTTCCATCGCTGGCTCCTGCGCGTTTGAGCGCGGCGATCTCGTCTGCCTTGGTGTTCCACAGGTCGTAGAGGCGGCCGTGGGGCCAGTCGTCGACGATGGGGACGCGCGCCGCTCCCGCGATGAGAAGGCCCTCGCCGGGCTTCACGCTGTCGTCGATGTATCCGAGCTCCTGCTCCGAGAGGTTGAGGAGCTCGCGCCATTTCTCGCCGTCGGTGAGCGACTGCTTGAACAGCATGAGGAAGTCGCTGTTCAAGATGAGGGTCCGTCCCTGCGGGTTGTCCAGCAGGTAGGTGGCGTTCTGGGTGATGCCGGTGGCGATGAGGCCGAACTTCCTGCCTTCCGCCCACAGCCTGGACAGGTAGCTGATGGTCGCGGGATGCCCGAAGAGCCCCTGTACCTCGTCGACGTAGAGCCATGTCGTCACGCCCCGGTCGAAGTTCCGGTACATGCGGTTGCGGATGAACTCGAGGGCGGCGACCATGCCGAACGCGCGCATGCTGTCCGGGAGGTCTCGGAAGCTGAAGCACATCATGGGGTTGTCGAACTTCACGTTGCTGGGGTGGTTGAAGATGGACAGCGCGCCGTCCACATATCGCTCCAGGCGAAGCGCGATGAAGCGCGCCTCGGGATCGTGCTGGTGCTTCAGCTCCTCGTGAACGTCCCCGATGAGCATCTCGCGCCCCTCCTCCTGCGCTTTCGCGAGGGCCTGCTTGAAGCAGCGGCTCACGATGGAGCGCTCGGCGTCGGTCTGGCGCTCGTCGCCGTCGGCCATCGACGCGCCGCACAGCGCGATGAGCGCCTCGGTCTTCGATGCGATCTGGAGCTGCTCCGACTGGTGGGTCACGTCGGCGATGCCCATCGGGTTGAGGAAGTTCCCGGAGTCGGGGGAGAGCCGGACGTGCCTTCCCCCGCAGGCCACGGTGGTGGGGCCGAACTCCTGGGCGGGATCGAGGATGATGATCTCGTCGTCGGGGTAGGCGAGGCGCGTGTTGGTGATCTCGCGCTTGGTCTGGAAGCTCTTGCCGCTTCCGGGCTTGCCTCCCACGAATCCCATGGGGCTTGCGAGCTTCTTGCGGTTGGCGATGACGAGGTTCAGGGAATGGCGGTTCTGGCCGTAGTAGCCGCCGCCTTCCTGGTTGAGCTCGAGGGTGGCGAAGGGGCTCTGGATGGCGATCTCGTCGGTGAGCATGTAGCGCTCGATGTCGATCTGGTTCGCCCCCAGGGGGAGGACGGAGTTCAGCCCCTCCAGCTGCCGATAGCACAAGGGGGCGAGCTCGATGCCGTTCGCCTGGGCGGTGGACACCAGGCGCATGACCTGGTCCTCGAGCTCCTCGCGGCTCGACGCGTAGGTCATCGCCAGGCCGCTGTAGCGGAACAGGTGCTGGCTGTCGTCCTTCAGGCGGTCGAACATGTCCTGCGCCTCGTCGCGCGTGTAGCGCAGCTCCGCGGGGAGCAGCGTGTAGTCATAGCCCTTTTTGACGGCGCTCATCTGGTCCTCAACCACCTCCTTGTCGATCCAGTTGAGGCGTTGCTTCACGAAGGAGAGCGCCTTGTTCTGCTCGAGGGCCCTGATGTGGGTCGAGATGATGAGGGGGATGGGCAGGTCAACCATGTCGGCCAGGCACCTGTCCGAAAGGTTGCTCTCGAAGCGGCGGAACGACATCACCTGGCACCACACGCCGTCGACGGTGAACCTGTCGTTGCAGCCGTCGGGCTTGAGGTCCATGAGGTTCGGCGAGACGAGGTCCTTGGTCGTCGTGCCCCTGTGCGCGGAGAGCTCCGACCAGTCGAAGCTGAGGGGCGGCTCGCCCGGACGCAGGATCGAATGGATGAGCCTCGTGCGCTCGGAGCCGTCCAGCGGGACGACGTCGCTGCGGATGCCGGTCAGCACGCTCGAGGCCATCGACCGCATGCGCGCGAGCATGGGGACGGCGCGTTCGGCATCCTGGGCCTCCACCGCGAAGGTGATGTAGCGCTCGCGCACCAGGTTCGACACCCCCTCGAGCATCTTCGCGTTCAGGATGTCGTTGTACTCCGCGGCGAGCGGGCCGGTGGTGTCGTCGCGCACCTCGAAGAAGGTGCGGTTGCCGATCTCCGAGTCGTGGATGGGCCGGTTGACGAGGGTCATCTGCATGCAGACGTCCGGCGTGAGGCCGTTGTAGAGCATCCGCATGCGCTTGCATATCGCAGCCTGCGCCTCGTTGCTCGCCGACTGGTAGCTGATGTCGCCGAAACGGTAGGTGCGGCTGTAGGTTCCGAAGTCGTTCATCGCGACGCCGTCGCGGAACAGCGCTTTGTAGGAAATGGATTCCGCGACGTTGCCGGCGCGCTTCCGCCTTCCCTTGCTGCCCTGCTCATCGGCTGCTTTGGGCTTCTTCTTGACGAAACGTGGGCTCATAGTTCTCACCGACCTTCCTCATGAGCTTCTTGAACTTTCGCGGGGTGATCGCCGGCTTGACGGGCTCCTCCTGCGGTTGTTCCGCCAGGCAGAGCGACGATTCGTAGACGAGGGTCCCGGCCGAGGTGTGATGGCGCAGCGCGAGGGGCACGAACCGCTCGGGGCGCATCCCCTTGGGTTTCCAGAAACCGAGCAGCCAGAACGGCATGGACGACGCCATGATCGGCAGGCTCGCATCCGCGACGGGGACCCCGAGCCCGAAATGGCATATCGCCGCGGACGCGACCGACGCCGCTATGCCCGCGGCGATGCAGGCGAGCATGCGCGCCGAGAGCTTCCCGACGATCTTCTCCTCGTATTCCCCGATGTCCTTGTGAACGTAGGTGTGCTGCATGACGGCTCCTTAGCTGGGCATCCAGCTCGTGTCGAGCTGCCCGAAGTAGACCGCCGCGGCGATGATGATCGCCCCACCGGCGATGGTCGCGATGGCGCTCGCCAGCTGCGCGCCGCCCGCGCCCGTCTCCGAGCGGATGGCGATGCCCAGGCTGACCGCACCCCAGACGACGATGAAGCCGCCCAGGAACGCCACGCACCCGCTGACGAGGTTGATGATGTTCGCAAGCATGTGATGCCTCCTCCGTGATCGCGGGGCCCGTCGCCCTTCTGGCGACGGGTCCCCTCTATCAATGAGGTCGGCAGGGCCCGCTTATTTCGAAGGCGCTTCGATTTTTTCCATGCCCAGGCCCTCTTTGTGCCTCGGGTAGCTGAACGGCTCGGGGTGCATCGAGCCCTCATGGCCGGCGGCCTCCCTCCATCGGGGATGGGCGTCTGCGGGGTACTTGCCGTCGATGATCGGATCCGAACCGCTGAAGATGACGATGGCCTTGTCGCGGGGCAGCTTCCCGGCTTCGCTCGCCTGGATGAGGTCCCTCTCCAGCTTGTTGCGGTTCCTGGTGGTCGACCCGGTGGTACCGCGGGTGACGTTCCAGGTCTCGGAGTCGACCGTCTCCTTGCCGACCATCTCGCTCAGCATCTTGTTGGTCTTCGTCGACTTGCCGCCGAGGAACAGGAGCACGTCGCAGTTGTCGATGATGATCTGCGCCTCGTGCTCCCCGTAGCGGGCCTCGAGCTGGGCGACGGACTGGAGCATGATCGACATGGATATGTTGCGCGAGCGGACGGTGGTGATGACGTGGTCCATCTGGCTGAGGCGCCCCAGGTTGTAGAACTCGTCGCACATCAGGTGCAGGGGGCGGGGCAGCTCCCCGCCGTGGTCCCTGTCCGCCTTTTCGGTGCAGACGTGGATCGTCTGCCAGACCATCATCGCCATCAGGAAGCTGAAGGCGTCGGTGGTGTCGCTCGTCTCCGCGAAGACGACGCGCTTGCGGTCCGCCTCGCCGAAGCGGTCGAGGCCCATCTCGTCGAACATCGTGAGCTCGCGCATCTCCGGCACCATCATCGACTGCAGGCGGGAGTTGGTGGAGATGATCACCGATTTCAGGGTCTTGCCCGCGGCGGCCTTCAGGAGCGTCCAGCACAGCAGTGTGAAGTCCTCCTCCGGGGCCTTCGGGTCCGCCACCTGCCGCCATTCGAACGAGCTCGAGGACGCCCGCTTGAAATCGCGGCGGCCCTTCCGCGGCTCGGCCTGTTCGGAGCGCCTCTCGACGAGCATGGTGCCTTCCGCGATCTCGCGCATGAGCAGCTCGTAGGGGCTGACGAACGACTCGTCCTCCTCGCTCGCCTGCGCGAGGCTCAGCAGCGTGATGAGCCCGTTGAGGTTGCGGTCCTCGTCCGGGCAGTAGGATACGAGGTAGCTCACCTGGGTGAGGAGCAGAAGCACCGTCGTGTTCGTCCAGAACGCCTCCTCCGATTTCGCCTCCTCTCCGTTGGTGATGGATATGAACGCCCTCACCCATTCGATGATGTCGATGGGGTTTTCGAGGTAGGCGAGGGTGTTGTAGTGGGCGGATGCCGCGGGGTCCTTGGTCGAGAAGACCAGCACGTCGTAGCCGCGGTCGACGAACATCTGCCCCAGGTTCTTCGACAGGGTCCCCTTGGTGTCGGTGAAGAAGAAGTCCTGGTTCGCCTGGAGCGCGTTCGGCATGACGTACATATGGGTCTTCCCGCTTCCCGTCCCGCCCACGACGAGGATGTTCTTCGCCCTGCGGTAGGCTCGCTTCAAGCACGATTGGTCGACCGCGAGCCCGACGTGGCGGGTGAGGATGATGTTGTTGTCGGGGTGCTTGCGGTCGGAGAACCGCTTCGCCGCAGCCGCCGGCGCCAGCCATCGGGCGCTGCCGTGTTCCTCGCCATGCCGGAAATTGCCCGATGCGAGCGTTATCTGGCTCCAGGCGACCCAGACCGCTATCGCGCCTATCGCGCCCGCAAGGAGCGGCATCCGCCCGAGGGCTACGGGCCCGTTCTCCATAACGTAGGATGGCAGCGCGGCCGCTGCTGCCGACAGATTGGCCGTCCATGCGCCACCGAGCGCCGAAAGGCATGCGACGTAGGAGTTACCCGCGACGAACGCAGCGACGGAGCCCGCCGCCGCGGCGATGATCCCCGGAGTCGGCACCCTGCCCATCAGACGCGCCCCCTCTCCCGTTTCTCGACGCGGCCCGTTTCGCGCGTCTCCCGTTCGGGCGCACCTGCCTCCTCGGCGTATCTGCGCACCGTCCTGACCCGTTCCTGCAGCCTCTTCTCCTTGCGGGGATCGGCCTTGCCCGCGCCGTCGCCGCGCTGTTCGGGCTCCGGGTCGTCCCTGCCGAGCTCCCTTGCCCGCTCCATCGCCCTCACCGCCTGCTCATGGGCCTTCTCCACGCGGTCGGCGAGGTTTCCGAACGCATCGGAGAGATCCTTCGCCTCGGCCGTGCGGAAGAGCAGGTACCGCCTTCCGTCGGAAGCGTCCTCGAACCATTCGTGGACTATGCCGCGGGCCGCGAGATCCTTGTCCACGACCTCCCTGAGGTCGCTCCATCCGTCGATGCCCGTGAACTCGTGGAGGTCGAGCTTCGCCCAGCCCTCGCGTTCCACCGCTTCGGACATCGGGGCCCCGCTGCTTTCCATGACCCGTCCTTGGGCGTTGCGCAGCGCGCCCGCCAGCTTCGACGAGCTCGCGTAGGCATGGTGGCGCCCGCGCTCCACCATGATTCGGATGCTCCAATCGAGGAGCTTGTCGCCGGCGTCGTCGCCGAAATCGTCTGCCATCCTGATCACTCCCATCTCGTCTTTTCCTTTGATCTCTTTTCTGCCTGAGGGTTTCGTCGGGGGCGCGTGCGCCAGCGCGGATGCCGCCGCCATCGGCTACCCCTCCTCGGACTTTCGGGCCTCGAGCCAGTGCTCGCGGGCGTCGATGTCGTGCTTGCGCGCCATGTACAGGTACCAGCGGTCCCAGCTCTCGCCACGGCACGCCCCGTCAGCCTGCATCGCCCCGTAGAGCTCCTTCGCCTTCGGATCGCACCCGTCGATCGAGTAGAGCTCGTACATCACGTCGGTCGGGCAGTCGAGGGTGCGGTTCCTGATCTCGTTCGCATGCCTCCTTCTCGCCTTCGCGTTCGCCTTCTCGGCCAAGGCGCAGTAGCCTTCGGGGTTGTTGGGGTCGAGGAACTTGCCGAGCTCCGGGTAGAACGGGCGCCTGCCCTCCTTCGGCGGGTTGAGCTTCTCCCATTCCTTCAGCATCTTCGCGATGTGGCAGGGCATCACGCCCTTGCCGTGCAGGGGCTCGTAGAGCCTGCGCGCGGTCTTCTCGCTTTTCATATAGGGGTAGCTTCGCGAGATCTCGGCGAAGGCGTCTTCGAAATCGCCGCCGGAAGACCCTTCCCGCCGCGGCTCCGAAAGGCCGCGCCCCCCATCATTTTTAATAGGCTTTCCTATTCCTTTCTTATTGGGTGGCCTCCCCTCAGGCGACCCCTGATCCCAGACCAGGGGTAGGGGTGAGATGACTTCACCCGTCCCGCCGTCTACGGGTGAAGCGGCTTCAGGGGCGCCTCCTCCGCCGCATCTGGAGATCGCCTGGGCGACCGGCCCGAGGGCCGCGGCGTACATGTTCGTCACCCTGCCGCCCCATTTGCGCTCCCC
Organism: uncultured Collinsella sp.; assembly: GCA_964602045.1. Classification (GTDB taxonomy): domain Bacteria; phylum Actinomycetota; class Coriobacteriia; order Coriobacteriales; family Coriobacteriaceae; genus Collinsella. The sequence continues at coordinate 42,912 of CAZRPL010000013.1, forward strand.
GACGTTGACGATCAGCCCGCGCGCCTCCAGCCCGTGCACCACGTCGATCGCATGGCGCTCGGAGCAGCCCGCGCGATGGGCCGTCATCGCGTTGCTGCCGTAGTAGCAGCCGCCTTTCCCCTGGCTGTAGGAATAGATGAGGGCGTACACGGCGAGCTCGACCCCTTTGAGGGAAAGGCCCTCCTTGCAGCTCATGAACTCGAAGATGCAGTAGAAGCTCTCGGGCGGGACCCTTGGCCCCGGCCTCTCGTCGTTGCGGTGCATGCCGGCCTCCTTTCGACGTGCGGGGACCGTCCCCGTACGTCTATGGGGTCGGGACATGCCCTGGCATTTCGACGCTTCCCGAGATTCCCGGTTGAATCCCCTCAATTCTTCGAAACGCGGCCCCTCCTCTCGACCCCATAGGCGAAGGGGGTCCCGCCCGGGCCCGCAGGGTCTGTCGAAAGGAGCGCGCGTGGAAGAGGGAAACGAGATCAGGGATTTGGCGGACGTCGCCATCCCCGCGGGGGCTCCGGTCGAGGAGCGCATCGCGAGCTTCGTCGAGCAAGTGGGAAACCCCTACGAGTTCACGAGCCACGGAGTGAGGGTGCGCGTCAGCTTCGCGGGCCAGGTGCCCATAGAGGACGCGGTCGCGCGGTTGCTGGGCCTGGAATCCGAGTAATTGCCTATCGTCGCGCGCCCGGAGCGTGCTAGAATCGTCGCTGAGGAAAAACAGCTGAACGGCGACGTTTTTGGTCGGCTCTCCGGGCGCGTGCTTGGTCGCACGCACCCAACGAAGGAGAGTCGATTTTTTATGCCCAGAGCAAAGAACAGGGCGGTGCGCTTGGGGAGCTACGCCAGGCTGTCGCGCGGCGACGACCTGGACGGGGTGTCCGGCAGCATCGTCAACCAGCAGCAGATCATCCGCCAATACTGCGAGAGAAGCCCGGAGGACCTGAGGATCGTGCGCGAGTACGCCGACGACGGCGTATCGGGCACGACGTACGAGCGCGAGGGCTGGAAGGCGCTCATGTCCGATCTGGAATCGGGCGTCATCGAGGGCTTCGTCGTCAAGGACTCGAGCCGGTTCGGGCGCAACTCGATCGAGGGCGGCCTTCTCCTGGAGAAGGAGTTCCCCAGGATGAACGGCGGGCGGGGAATCCGCGTCATCATGATATCGGAGGGGTACGACTCCGCGTCGAGCGACCCCTACACGTCGAGCATCATGCTCGCGTTCCGCGGCATGCTCAACGAGAACGTCAGCCGCGACACGTCGGTGAAGACGCGCGCGGGGCTGCACGCCAAGATGCAGCGCGGGGAGCGCGCATGCTCCTACGCCCCGTACGGATACAAGAACGATCCCGAGAAGAGGGGGCGCCTCGTCGCCGACGGGCAAGCCGCCGCCAACGTCAAGAAGATCTTCCGCATGAAGCTCGAGGGGATGTCGCCCCAGTCCATCGCCGACGAGCTCAACCGCCTGGGCGAGCCCTGCCCAGGCCTGTACAAGCAGGAGAGCGGCATCAGGTTCGCCATGCCCTTCGCCGGGGGAGACAGGCCAAAATGGGGCCCCAACACGGTCATGCGAATCCTGTCCAACGAGATATACACGGGCACGATGGTCCAGGGCAGGACCTACACGCCGAGCTTCCGCAGCAGGAAGACGCTTCCCCGAGCCCGGGAGGAATGGTTCCGCAAGGAGGGAACCCACAGGGCCCTCGTGAGCCGCCATGAATTCGAGGTGGTCCAGGACCTCATGCTGAGGGACACCAGGACCGCCCCCGGATCGAAGAAGGTCGCCCTCTTCAGCGGCCTCGTCTACTGCGCGGAATGCGGCCAGCAGATGCTGATCCGCACAGGGCGCAACGGGAACCGCTACCTCACCTGCTCGACCAACAAGCGCGACAAAGGCAGCTGCAGCTCGCACCTGTTCAACGAGGAGCGCCTGAAGGGAATCGTCTCCGAGGCCGCCGAGGCGCTGGTCGCCATGAGCGTCGACTCCGCCCGGTTCGCCGCGGATCGCCGAGAGGAGCTCGTCCGCGAGCGCACGGCGGACGTGGACGGGCGCATCGACGAGGCTCGCAAGCGCCAGGAGCGCGCGCTGCATTTCCGCCACGGCCTCATAGAGGACCTCGAGGCGGGCGTCATCAGCAAGGACGAATACGACCTGTTCGCATCCGCCTACGCCTCGCGCATCAGCGAGGCGCGCGCCGCGGTGCTCGAGCTCGAGCGCGAGCGCGAGCAGGTGGCTCAGCTGGTGACGGACGCCGAGACCGCCCTGCAGCGCTTCGTGCGCAACGGCAGCATCGGGGAGCTCGATCGCAGGAAGGTCGTCGAGCTCGTCGAGAGGATCGACGTGCACGAAGACAAATCGGTCGACGTGCGCTTCCGCATCCAGGACGTGCTGGAACGCGCCGGCATCCGGCTCTCAGAAGGGGAGGTGGCGTGATGGAGGGGAGGAAGACGCTGCGCGCGGCGATATACGCGAGCGCCTCGAACTGGGCCCCGCTCACCCGCCGCGACATCCCCATAGCCGAGCAATCGGCGCGGTGCAGGGAGGCCATCGAAGCCCGCCCCTACCTCAAGAGGGTGGGCACCTACCGCAACCGCTACGAGAACGGGGAGGCGGGCGATTACGAGCGCCTCATAGAGGACGCGATCAACCGACGGTACGACTGCCTCGTCATCTGCGGGGGGAACCATTTCGGCCCCACGGAGCGCGCGGCGTTCTTCCATATCGGGCGGTTCATGGTGCCCGCCGGGATACGGGTCATAGACATCGGGGAGGGATGGGACACCGGGATCATGGACGGAAGGAAGTACGCGTTCCACCTGACCTCGATGGCGAGGATGGAGAAGAACGCCAGGAAAAGGAGGGATGGAAATGGCTCGTAGGAGCAGGAGGAGCGATGCCGTCGACGCGAAGCCGGAGGCGAAGGGCAGGGCGTGCAGGATGGGAGTCTACGCACGGACCAGCAAAAGCTACGACGACGACGGCTGCAGCATAGCCAACCAGCAGCGCATAGTCGCAGACCACGTGGGCAAGCTGCCCGACGCGGTGGTGGCGGCCTACTACGTCGACGACGGCTTCACCGGGACCAACCAGGACCGCGACGCGTTCCAGAGGATGATCGAGGATCTGAGGGCGGGGAGGATCGACGGCATAGCGGCGAAGGACGCCAGCAGGCTCGGCCGCGACTACGTGGAATGCCAGTCGTTCATCAGGGACACGCTGCCCTTGCTGGGCGCGCGCCTCATACTCGTGTCGGACGGGGTCGACAGCAAGGATAACGCCGCCCTCGACGACTTCTCCATCGACATGAGGAGCCTCCTCAACGACCTGTACAGCAGGGACCTCAGCAGGAAGATCCACGCGACCTTCGAATCCTCTCGCCGGCGCGGCCCCCTCATCCTGGGCAACATCCCCTACGGGTACCTGCGCGACCCGGACGACCCCCACCATCTGATCCCCGACCCGGCGACCGCGCCCATCGTCCGCGAGATGTTCCGCATGAAGATCGCGGGCAAGGCGAACGCCGCGATCGCGCGATGGCTGGAGGAGACCGGGGCGCCCACCGCCGGGGAGGTGAAGTACGCACGCGCGGGCATGGAGGCGACCAGCAGGGATTCCAGGCGCTGGCTCGCGCGCAACGTCAACCGCATGCTGGAGAACCCCGTCTACGCGGGCAGGGTGGTCATGAACAAGTGGACCCAGAAACGCTACCTGGGCATCCCCCACGAGAAGAACGACGAGGGGGAATGGCTCGTCGTGGAAAACGCCCACGAGCCGCTGGTGCAGCCCGAGCGCTTCGACGAGCTGAGGCGAGCCCACGACGAGAAGGTCGCCAAGATGAGGGAGAAGCGGACCGCCACCGACCGCATCAGGCGGAAGCACCCTGACAGGCTCCCGGGGAAGATGCGCTGCGGCATCTGCGGGACGAGCATGTCGATCTGCCGCTGGATAGAGGACGGCGTTTTCTGGGGAGCCGAGTACATGTGCAACAGGAAAGACGTCGGGGAAGGCGGCGGGCGCCACCGCATCGCCGTCCCCCTGGTCGAGACAATCTGCATGGACGTCATCCGCAGCCAGATAGAGCAGCGCGTGTCCATCGAGCGGCTCGTGGATTCCAAGATGGCGGACGGAACGCTTTCGAGGCGCCTCGCGGAAGCGGCGAGGGGCATCGCCGCGGCCGAGGCGGAAATGGGGGACATCGAGGAGAGGGCGCTGAAGCTCAAAGGAGAGCACATGGGCAGCGGGATATCCTCGCGCGATTACAAGCGCATAGAGCGCACGCTGTGGTCGCAGCTCGAGGAGGCCAAGAAGCGCCGCAACGACCTGGTGGCGCGCCGCGAGCTCCTCTCCTCGATCGCCCAGAACGGGGCGGGGCTGTTCGCCGAGGGAGAGGGGGCGTCCCTCGTGGACAGCTTCAGCGCGGAGCTCGCCGACATGGCAATCGAATCGGTCACCTTCGAGGGGGACGACAGGGTGTCGGTCCGGCTCAGGTTCACCGATGCCTACAGCAGGATGAAGCAGATCGAGGAGGCGCTGTCATGATCGCGCTCTATTGCAGGCTCTCGGTCGCCGACGGCGACGGGGGAGAATCGAATTCCATCGCGAACCAGAGGCTGATCCTCGTCGACTTCGTCGCGTCCCGCGACGACCTCAAAGACGAGGAGCACCGCTTCTTCGTCGACGACGGAATCAGCGGCACGCATGCCGAGAACAGGCCGGCTTTGCAGGAGATGCTGCGCTGCTGCCGTGAGGGGCGCGTCAGCACGGTCGTCGTCAAGGACCTGTCCAGGCTCAGCCGCGACAACCTCTACTGCGTCGGCCTGGTCGAGGACGAGCTGCCCTCGCTGGGCGTGCGCGTGATCGCGGTGGTGGACAACTACGATTCCAGGCGGGACGGCAAGAGCACCTCGGCGGGAATGCAGCTGGGATTCAAGGCAATCATGAACTCCTGGTACTCGAAGGACCTCTCGCGCAAGGTCACGCAGGGCATCAGGAGCGAGCACGCCCGAGGAATGAACCTCCGCACGGTGCCGTTCGCCTACCGGAAAGGGGAAGGCGAGTACACCTGCACGGTGGACAAGAAGGGCGCCCCGGTCGTCCGGAGGATCTTCGAGCTGGCGCTCGACGGCTTCAACCAGTCGGAGATCGCCTCGAAGCTCAACGAAGAGGGCGCGATCACCCCTCACAACCTCAAGGTGCTGCGGAGCAAGGGGAACAAATGGGAGGCGAAGCCGAACCAGCGCTGGACCGGCACGATGGTGAAGAAGATCGTGAGGAACCCCCACTACAAGGGGACGCTCGTCCTCGGCAAGACGAGGAGGAACGAGATCGGGCTCTGCACCGCGCACGAGACGGAGCCGGAGGAGAGGTTCGTGTTCGAGAACGCCCACGAGGCCATAGTGGATGCGGCCGATTGGGCCCGCGCGCAGGGTGCGATGGCCGATACCAACCGCGGGGGGACGGTAGAGCCCCTCGGGCACCTTTTCACGGGGTTCGTGTTCTGCCCCTATTGCGGGAAGGCGATTTCGTTCAGGGCCGGAAGGCGGCGGAGGCCCGCTTGCTACACGGCGTACTGCGGGTGCTTCCAGGAAGCCCCCTCCATCGCACTGCACGACCTCGAAGATGCCGTCGCGTCGGTCGTGCGAACCCATGTCGAGCTGCTCTTCGGGCTCTCCGATGCGATCGAGGCGGCGGAGGCGTCGCCCGAGAGGATCGCGGAGCTGCGCTTGTCGCTGAGGCGGCTGTCGGTGCGGAAGATACGGGCCTACGAGGCGTACCGGATGGGGGAGAGAAACCCCGAGGAGTTCGTCGCTCTGAAGGCCGACATGGACTCGGAGGAGGCGTCGGTTCGGCGCGCGATCGAGCGCATGGAGGCCGCAGCCGAGAGGAAGGCCCCCGCGATCATCGACGCGGAGCGCGCGTTCGAGCTCGCCCGGAGACTCAGGGGCCAGGAGCTCTCCCGCGAGACGCTCGAGGCGTTCGTCGACCGCATCGAGCTTCTGGGCGACGACGAGGTGCGCATCACGCTCAAGTACGCCGACGTGTTCGAGCGGCTGGGCTGAGCTCCATGGCGGCGCTCCTTCCCGTGCGGGCCCGCCGCCGCACCTCAGGCACGGATGGTCGCCGACGCCCGCGTCGGGCGCAAGGGCGTCGATTCTTTTCCGATTTCTTTCCGCCCCACGCGCGATGCGCGGCGAAAACAAATGGGAAAACAAACGGCTGCCGGGGCAGCCTTCGACTTTCCTCCCTTGCGCCCTCCTTGCCGCCGGCGCCATGCGCGCCACGAGGTTCGCCAAAGGGGCGGGCCGAAAGGTCAAGGAGGTGCACATCATGAAGGATCTACTCGAGCGCGCGATCAAAGCATCGGCAACGTTCCTGGAGCGCAGGGGCTACGAGATCCTCGACCGCAACTGGAGCAACGGCGGCAGCACGATCGACATCGTCGCCCGCGACGAGGACGGCGTCATCGTGGTGGTCGACGTCAAGGCGCGAGTCGGAGCCGACAAGGGCTTCCCGGTCGACACGGAGGCCTCCCGCGAGAGGCTCGAATCCGCGGCGGCGCAGTGGCTTGCGGCGCACGACGACGAGGAGCTCATCGACGTATCCGTCCGGTTCGACGCGATCTCGATGATGGTCATCGACGACAGCCGGGCCTTCCTCCGCCACCACATCAACAGGTTCGGCACGGCGGACGCGGTGGCATAGGGCACATCCGCATCCCAAGGCGGGCCCCGGGAGATCGGGACCCGCCTTCCGCGTCCTGTGCAGCCGCGTTCGCGGCGGTGCGGGGGAGCGCTCCCCCGCACGAGCGCCCAAGGGCACCGGCGCCCTTGGGGAACCCCGCTTCGACCTCCATGCCGATCGGGCACGTTTCCGGCTCATGCGCCGCCTGGGCTGTGGCGCGCGAACGCCCGGCTCCGGCTCCCGCACGACATCACCACAAATCCGCTTCGCGCATTGGATGGGGATGGCGCCCCGCTTCGTGCAGGAGCCTCCGTCCAGGCGACCGCGCGCCGGGCGGCATCCAAGGGATGCAGGGCGGGACCTGCATCCGGCGGGTCCGAATGCGACCGATTGGAGGAACAGATGGAAGAGCTGAGGGACCTCGAGGACGTTACGGTGGACGCGAGCCTTCCCGTGGAGGAGAGGGTCCGCTCGTTCGCCGAGCAGATCGGAGATCCGTACCACTTCACGACGCATGGGGTGGAGGTGAGGCTGAGCTTCGCCGGCCAGATGCCCATCGAAGGGGTCGTCGCCCGGATCCTCGGGATCGACGACGCGCCCCTTCCGCTGCCGGAGCCGGATGGAGGGGCGGCCGGCGCTTCCGCGGGGAGCGCTGCGTGAAAGTCGAAATCGGGACCGTATCACGACCTTATAGGCAAGGGGCCCTGTCGCCCCGTCCGGAAAGGAAGGAAGACAGCATGAAGGTAATCACTGCCAGCAACTTCAAGGGAGGGGTCGGCAAAACGACCACCGCCGTCAACCTCGCGGTGCTGTGCGCATCGCACGGGTTGGAGACCCTCCTCGTCGATCTGGACCCCCAGGCGTCGGCGAGCGACTATTTCGGGCTCTACGACGCCGCGGGGGAATCGCGACGCAACTCGGTGTCCCTCCTCTACGAGGAGATGTCGATCACGGAGGCGGCCCACGAGACCCAGGTCGAGCATCTGAGATGCGTCCCGACAACGCTCGACCTCATCGACCAGAACGAGCTCATGCTTCGGGAGCAGCGATTGAGGTTCGCCCTCGACGACGCCGAAGGCGAGTTCGACGTCGCCATCCTCGACTGCGCGCCGAGCGCCAAGCAGCTCGCGATGTGCGCCTACATCGCGACGAGCGGACGCGGGACCGTGGTGATCCCGGTGAAGCTCGACTCGACGGTCATGCGAGGCACTGCCTCCGCGGTCGCCGCGGTGCAGGGCGTGGCGACGAAGCTGCGCATGCCGGTGCCAGATTGGAGGATCCTGCGGACCTGCGTTCCCGGGCGGACGACCATCGCCGAATCCACGGGGGCGGCGGTCCTCGACCGGTTCTTCCCCGACCGCCAGTACGACACGGTCATCCACCATTCCGCGAAGGTCATGGAGGGGAGCTGGGAGTGGAAGCCCATCGTCTCGTTCATGCCCGGCAACCGCGCGGCGCAGGACTACGCGGCGCTTGGAAAGGAGATGGGACTGTGGGACGAGTAGACGACATAGCGAGGCGGTTCAGCCTCGCGGGCGTGCTCGACGAGAACGCCCGGGCGCGGGAGAAGTACCCGATCGTCGAGTTGGACGTGGCGTCCATCGCCGACCATCCGGACAACGGGGCCTACAGCATGGACGGGGATGCGATCCGCTCCCT
>CAZRPL010000013.1:51253-52765 GCA_964602045.1 uncultured Collinsella sp.
CGGACTCCATCAGAAAGGACGGCCTCACCGACATCCCGCTCGTGCGCAGGATGGAGGACGGCTCGTTCCAGATGATAAGCGGGCACCGCCGCAAGGCGGCGTTCGCCTTGCTGGCGGCAGAGGACGACGCCTTCTCGAAGATCCCCTGCAGGATCCTCGAGGGGATCAGCGACGAGGAGTCGCGGACCCTCCTGCACACCGCAAACTACTTCACGCGCGAGCTCACCGTCATGGAGAGGGCGCGCGCCCCCCAGGCGCTGGCCTCAAGGGGGTTCGCGGCGCCGACATCAAGGCCGCGATCATCAAGGCCCAGACCGGACGCGACATCGCCCCGAGGACCATCGAGCACCACGAGCGGATCGCTCGCGCGGTCGAGACGAAGCTCGAGCCCCAATGGAGGCAGAGGGCCGAGGGCGGCGAGCTGAGCGACTCCGACATCCAGAGGCTGGCGAAGATGGGCCGCGCCGAACAGGCGGAGCTAGCCGCCACCGCCCCCTCAGGCAAGCCGGTGTCCGAGTTCATCAAGGAAGCGGAGCGGGCTTCGAAAAAAGCCTCTAAAAAGCGCGATAAGCGCAGGTCAGATGCAACTGCGCAAAAATTGCGCAGTAACCCTTCCGCGCTCGTCTCGCAGGCCGCCGACCTCCTCCGGCAGGCACGTTTGGCGATGGCCGCGGGGGCCGCGGTAAGCCCGGAGCCGGTGGTCGAGGCCGAGCGCGAACTTGCCGCCATCAGGTCGTCGATGTAGCGGCTGACTGCCCCGGAACCCCGTTCCGGGGCAGTCACAGCAAGCAGCCTGTTGCGTATCACAGGGCCCTTTTGGGCCCCGCGCCACGGCAACAGCACGCACTGCCCATGGCCAGCGCCATAGGCAGTGCGCCTTCAGAAGCGCCATCCCGGCAGCGCCGCGTGCCGCTCCTGAAGGCCGATGCGGGGGGTGGCCCCGCGCCCCAGAAAGGAACGAACCCATGCCCTACCAGAACATGATCAGCTGCAGGCTGAACGACTACGACAGGGACGTGCTCGGCGAGGCGGTCTCACGCTCCGGCATGTCCCAATCCGAGTACCTCCGATCGCTTCTGCGCATCCCGGCGGAGGCGAGGTCGCAGACGACCGTCTACGCCGTGGACGGCAAGACGATGGGGAAGCTGGCGACCGAGCTGATCCGCTGGGGCCGCCATTACAACCAGGCGGTCCACGCCCTCAACACCATCGCCTTGTACATGAGGAAGGGGAGGCCGTCGAACCCCGCCGAGCTCGACGCGAGGCTGGGGCATGTGGGCATGCTGCTCGAGGAGGTCGAGGGCGGGAGGCGCGACCTCGAGTACGCCCTGTGCGAGATCGCCGAATCCATCACCGTGAGGCGGGATTAGCGATGCCCATCGTCAAACCGATCAGCGGGCATACGGGATGCGCAGGGATCGAGCGCTACCTCACCAAGGGCGGCCGCGCGCTCGCGGTTGACCTGGTGATGTGGCTATACTTAATTGGACACATCGATGAGAGTCTGAGGGC
>CAZRPL010000014.1:0-50797 GCA_964602045.1 uncultured Collinsella sp.
TCGACACGCGCATCGCCGCGTTCATCGAGACGCTGTAGGAGTTGTCGTCGCGCGGAGCTCGGAATCGCTTTCGGGTTCCGCGTGGGAGAAGGCGGTAAGGACGAATTGATGGGAAGCAGGTACGGTATCGGTGTCGACATCGGGTCGACGGCGACGAAGGTCGTGGTGCTCGATGATGGCGGCACGCTGGTGCATACCGAGCTCATGCCGACGGGTTATTCGAGCGTCGACGCGGCCGATCGTGTCGCGCGTGCGTTGGATGCCGCTGGGTACGATGTCGAATCGGATGCCGTTCGGATCGTGGCGACCGGGTATGGACGCGTCGCCGTGCCGTACGCCGATAAAGTCGTGACCGAGATCACCTGCCATGGTGTCGGCGCGGCGCGTCTGTTCGGGCCGCAGGGAACCGTCGTGGACGTCGGCGGTCAGGATACCAAGGTCATCCAGCTGAAGGGTGGGCGTGTCGTCAAGTTCACCATGAACGACAAGTGCGCCGCCGGAACGGGCAGGTTCCTCGAGATCATGGCGGATCGTCTCGGCGTGTCGCAGGAGGAGATGGCTCGTTTGGCACGTGAGGGCAGCGAGACCAAGATCTCGAGCATGTGCACGGTGTTTGCCGAGTCCGAGGTGATTTCGCTGGTCGGCCGGGGCGTACCGCGCGCCGATATCGCGCGCGGCGTGATCGACTCCGTGGTCGCACGCGTCGCAGCGCTCGCCGGGCAGTCGCTTGCGGGTCCGATTTTCCTGACCGGCGGGCTATGCGACAACGCGTTCGTGATCGAACGGCTTTCGGACGCGCTCGGTGCCTCCGTGACGACGTGTCCCGAAGCACGTTACGCCGGCGCCCTCGGCGCCGCCGATCGAGCGCTTGCCAGGTGAAATCACACCGCAGGTTAGATTACGTCAGAGGAAATCACATCTGCCCTGTTGTGCTACGATGCCGAGTTGTTCAAACAAGATGTTGCTCGGAGGCGTCATGCCGGCAGGTTTACTTCCTATCATCTACCTTGCGTTCATAGCTCTTGGACTTCCCGACTCGGCGATCGGATCGGCATGGCCGACGATGGCGCCTGCACTGGGAGCCGGCCTCTCGTGGGTCGGCGCCGTCAGCATGATCATCTCGGCGGGAACGATCGTGTCGAGCTTGATGTCGGTTCGCGTGGTCGACCGGTTCGGCACGGGCCGCGTGACGGCGGCGAGCGTGCTGTTGACCGCCGCCGCTCTGATGGGCTTTTCGCTCTCCGGTGAGTTCTGGCAGCTGTGTCTTTGGGCGATTCCCTACGGTTTAGGGGCGGGGGCGGTCGACGCCGCGCTCAATGCGTACGTGGCGGTGCACTATAAATCCCAGCATATGAGCTGGCTTCATTGCATGTGGGGTGTCGGCGCGAGCGGCGGTCCGGTCATCATGTCGATGTGCCTTGGAACCGGAACGTGGAACGACGGCTTTCGCGTGCTCGGTATCGCGCAGCTCGTGATCGTCGTGGTGCTGACGCTATCGCTGCCGCTTTGGAAGGATCGGAAGCTTCCGCACGCGGCGGGCGCCGATACGGAGCGGGGGGAGGCTCGTCGCACGCGTCGTGAGCTGCTCGGTGTGCGCGGCGTCGTACCGGTGCTCATCTGCTTTTTCTGCTACTGCTCCGTCGAGGGAACGTGCGGTAACTGGGCGGCGACCTATTGTTCGCTCGCCGGCGGCATCTCGGCGAGTACGGCCGCGAGCTGGGCGTCCCTGTTCTACATCGGCATCACGGTCGGTCGCGGCGTGAGCGGCTTTCTGACCATACGTTTGAAAGACGAGCAGATGATCCGTCTCGGTCAGGTTCTGATCGCCGCCGGTGTCGTGGTGATGCTCGTGCCCGGCTTGCGTCATCTGCTGCCCGTCGCGCTCGTGCTGATCGGTTCGGGATGCGCTCCCATCTACCCCTCGATTATCCATGCGACGCCCAGACGCTTCGGAGAGGACGTCGCGGTGGAGTTGACCGGCATGCAGATGGCGATCGCCTATATCGGCTATCTGGTGGCATCGCCTGCGTTCGGCGTGCTCGCTCAGGTGATCTCGGTAGAGCTCTACCCGGTCTATCTTTGTGTGTTCCTGCTCGCCATGACCATCGCCGCCGAATGGACGAACCGCGTGACCCGACGCGCGTGACGGGATGTGAGATTTCGTGAGCCTGATTTCACACAATCGGGCTGGCTGATCGTCGCACCTACGTTTGGTGGACGCGGGACGAAGTGCACGTTCTTCCATGACGCGAAGGGCCACACTCCGACGTGGAAGCCCCCGTCTGACGCGAGGGGCCCCGCTCCGACATCGGAAACCCCCATCTGACACGAACGCTCCGCATACAGCCGCTTGTGTCGCGTGGAGGTCTTCGATGTCGCGTGAGGGTGTCGGATGTCGGGCAGGGGCGTCGGGTGTCGCATGGGGGTTTCCGATGTCACGTGGGTGCGCCGAATGTCACGCGAGGGTTCTAGCTGCCGGAGGACGAGAAATCACGTCTGACGAAGCTTCGCGCTTGGCCCCGGTGTGGCCAAGGGCATCTAGATAAGCAAGCAGGCCAGATGCTTTACGCGTCTGGCCTGCGTTTCTTGTGGAGCGGGCGACGGGAATCGAACCCGCGTCATCAGCTTGGAAGGCTGGGGTTCTACCATTGAACTACGCCCGCAGATATGGTCGGGACGACAGGATTCGAACCTGCGACATCCTGCTCCCAAAGCAGGCGCGCTACCAAACTGCGCCACGTCCCGAAGGTGTTGAGCAGCCAGCGGTCTTCGACCTGTGCTAGTCCCAAGGCTTAACGAGTATAGGCCACCACGGCCATCCGGGCAACTGCAATACACGAGGACGACAAAAGTTCCTGCCTCGTACCGTCGATCGTTCGGCAATCCCAGGCGACCGGCCGCCGACGACTCGATGCTTTATCCTTGCAAATGAATAATTCGATAATAAACTATCCTCAACGCAAGATTGTATGAAGGGAGCCCGTCCCATGATCGAGATCGATTCGTTCGGCGAAACGTGTCCGAAACCCGTGATCCGCGCCATGCAGGCGCTGCAAGACCCTGCGTCGGAAGGTTCGGTGCGCGTGCGCGTCGACAACACCGTCGCCGTCGAGAACCTCAAGCGTCTCGCGGCGAGCAAGCAGGGTGCGGTCACGGTCGACGAGATCGAAGGCGGCTGGGCGGTCACGATCGAGGGCGTCACTGCTGAGGCTGCCGAGAATCCCGCAGGCGACGATGCGGCGCTTGCCGAGGCGGGCATCGCCTGCCCGGTTCCCGAGCCGGTCGTTGCCGGTCGGCAGATCACCGTGTTCGTCGGGTCCAAAGCGCTCGGACAGGGCGCGGCCGAACTCGGTCATATCCTGATCAAGGGGCTCGTTTACGCCATGTCCCAGGCAGATGAGCCGCCGCATCGTATCGTCTTTTTCAACGACGGCGCGGCACTCACCTGCGAGGGCTCCGAGCTCGTCGACGACGTCCGCGAGCTCGAGTGTCGCGGCTGCGAGGTGCTGACCTGCGGTACCTGCCTTGATTTTCATGGCCTGCGCGACAAGCTCGCCGTCGGCGGCGTGACCAACCTGTACGCGATCTCGGAGTTCGTGCTCGGCCCCGACAAGATCGTAACCCTGTAGCGCCCGTATCGAACAGCACGGAGTTGCGTCCATGATCTACCTGAACAACGCCGCGACCACGATCCAAAAGCCCCCCGCGGTCGCCGATGCCGTCGTGGCGGCGATGTCGGGGGCGGGCAGCTGCTCGCGTGGCGCGTCATCAGACGACCTCGCCGCCGCCCGCTCGGTCGCCGGCGCCCGCGTGAAGCTCGCGCGCCTTATCGGCTTTCGCCATCCCGAGCGCGTGATCTTCGCGCACAATGCCACCATGGCGCTGAACACGGCGATCTTCGGCAAGCTCCGTCCGGGCGATCATGTGATCACGACCGATTTCGAGCACAACTCCGTGCTCCGCCCGCTGCATGAGCTCGAGCGGCGCGGCGTCATCGAACTCGATTACGTTCCCGCCGATTGCGCGGGGCGCCTGCACATGGAGGCGCTTGACGGGCTGTTCCGTTCGAACACGCGCGCTGTGGTGGCGACCCACGCCTCCAACCTCACGGGAGCGATCACCGATGCTGCTGCGATCGCGCGCGCCGCGCATGCGCATGACGCGCGCTTTATCCTCGACGCCTCCCAGACACTCGGCGCCCTTCCCGTCGATATGGCCGCCATCGGTGCCGACATCATCTGCTTTACCGGGCATAAGGCCCTCATGGGTCCGCAGGGTACCGGCGGGCTCGCTGTGGCACCCGACCTCGAGCTGACGCCGCTCATCCACGGGGGCACGGGCGTTAAAAGCGCGGACCCCTTCCAGCCGTCGAGCTATCCGGAGCATCTCGAGGCCGGCACCATGAACGCCCACGGACTCGCCGGGCTCGACGCCGCCCTCGATTTCCTCATCGCGCTCGGTCTCGATCGGGTGGAGGCGCACGAGTGCGCCCTGCGTGAGCGATTCATCGAGGGCGTTGCGGAGATCTCGCCGATCACCGTGTATGGCGCCGACGACGGGCATGCCCATACGGGTGTGGTCGCCCTCAACATGGCGGGTATCGATTCCTCGAGCTTGGCGGATCGCCTTGCCTGTGAATTCGATATCGCCACCCGTGCGGGGCTCCATTGCGCGCCGCGCATGCATGCGGCGTTGGGCACGCTCGAGACCGGCGCGGTGCGCTTCTCGTTCGGTTGGTATACCGACGCGGCGGATGTCGATGCCGCGATCGCCGCGCTCACCAAGATCGCGGACGAACTTGCAACGGGGGGTGGCTTGTATGGGGTGTGAGCGCGTCGAGCGCATCGTCGTCTCGTTTGCCAGCACGTTCGATGCGATGGAGGCCGAGCGGCTCTGCCAAGAGGCCCAGGTGCCGGGCCGTATCATCCCACTGCCCGTCGAGATCGATTCGGAATGCGGCCTCGCGTGGGCCATGCCGCCCGAAGACGGGGTTCTGGCTTCGTTCAACGCTGCGGTCGAGGGGCATCTCGTACCCGAGGGCATCCATCGCATCATGCTGTAGCGGCCGTGCGTCGGCGCGCGCCGCGATTCGAGGAGGTACCGTTCCATGGAAACCGAGGTCAAATTGACGAAGCTCGCGGAGTGCGCGGGTTGCGGCGCGAAGGTCGGGGCGGGCGAGCTCGCCCAGCTGTTTGAAGGGTTTCCCCAGACCCGGGACCCTAATCTGCTCGTGGGGTTCGACCATGCCGACGACGCCGCCGTCTATCGCCTGCGCGACGACCTCGCCATCGTTCAGACGCTCGACTTCTTCCCGCCGATCGCCGACGACCCGTTCACGTTCGGTCAGATTGCGGCGGCAAACGCTCTATCGGATATCTACGCGATGGGTGCGACGCCGATCACGGCGCTGAACATCATGGCGGTGCCCGAGGACATGTCTAAAGACGCCGTTCGCGAGATCCTGCGCGGTGGAGCGCTCAAGGTCGCCGAGGCGGGAGCCAGCGTTGCCGGAGGCCACAGCATCTACGACGACGAGCCGAAATACGGCCTGTCGGTCACCGGCGTGATCGACCCGGCCAAGCTGCTGCGCAACGACACCGCCCGCGTCGGTGACGTGCTGCTGTACACCAAGCCGGTGGGTATCGGCGTGTTGACCACGGCGCTCAAGGGAGGGCTGGCGGGGGAGGACGAGCGCGTGCTCGTCGAGGGCGTCATGGCGACGCTCAACCGCACGGCCGCCGAGATCGCCCGTTCCTACCGCGTGCACGCCTGCACCGATATCACCGGCTTTGCGGTTCTCGGACATGCCCTCGAGCTCGCCCAGGGTTCCGATGCCTGCATCGAGCTGCGTGCGGATGCCTTCGAGTTCCTGCCCGGCGTGTTGGACTTCGCCGCCATGGGCATTCTGCCCGCTGGCGTCTACCGTAACCGGCGTTTCGCCGAGGCCCAGGTGGACATCGATGCGGACGTGCCCCTCGCCGTCGCCGACGTGCTGTTCGATCCCCAGACATCGGGCGGCTTGCTATTTGCCGTCGACCCGTGTGATGCCGATGCCCTCGAGCGAGCGCTCGCCGCCGCGGCCCCTGCCGTGCCGTCGGTGCAGCGCATCGGTGAGGTTCGGCCCTATGAGGGCGCGGCGCGCGTGCGGGTACGGCGCGGTCGCTAGGATGACGGACTTCGGTGTGCCCCGCCGCATCCTCCCTCGCCTGCAATGTGGGGAAACACGCGTGAAACGTTTTAGCAACATCGCCGCAAACGCATGGGGTATGAGCTGCCAAAACGTAAACGTGCAGAAATCTTCCATATACTTCGATGCAATAAAGTCCTTCCCGAGCGTAGTAGTATGGGTGCGCATTCCAGAGACGGTACAGGGGAGGACCACCTATGACGTATTCCGAGAAGGTTATCGCCGAGCTGCGCGATCGCTATGCCGACCAGCCCGAGTTCTTGCAGGCGGCAGTCGAGGTCCTGGAGACCATCCAACCCGCGCTCGACGCCCATCCCGAGTTCGAGGCCGAGTCGCTGCTTGAGCGCCTCGTCGAGCCCGAGCGTGTGCTCATGTTCCGCGTGCCGTGGGTCGATGACGAGGGCAAGGTCCAGGTCAACCGCGGTTATCGCGTCGAGTTCAACTCCGCTATCGGCCCCTACAAGGGCGGTCTGCGCTTCAATCCCACGGTGACGCTCGGCATGCTCAAGTTCCTCGGCTTCGAGCAGATCTTCAAGAACGCGCTCACCACACTGCCTATGGGCGGCGGCAAGGGCGGTTCGGACTTCGATCCCAAGGGCAAGTCCAACCGTGAGGTCATGGCGTTTTGCCAGTCGTTCATGACCGAGCTCTCGCGCCACATCGGCCCCGACACCGATGTCCCCGCCGGCGACCTGGGCGTTGGCGGCCGTGAGATCGGCTACCTGTTCGGCCAGTACAAGCGTCTGCGCAACGAGTGGAGCGGCGTGCTCACCGGCAAGGGCCTCACCTTCGGCGGCTCGCTCGCCCGCACCGAGGCGACCGGCTACGGTCTCGTGTACTTCGTCGACGAGTATCTCAAGAGCCGCGGCGATTCGTTCGAGGGCAAGAAGGTCGTCGTCCACGGCTCCGGTAACGTCGCGATCTATGCGATCCAGAAGGTCGCCCAGCTCGGCGGCACGGTCATCGCCGCGTCCGACACCAAGGGTTGGATCGAGGACCGGGATGGTATCGACTACACCGTGCTCGAGGACATCTACAACCAGAAGCGCTCCGGCCACGACCAGGGCGTGAGCCTGGCGATGTACGCCGATCAGCGTCCGAACGCGGTCTGGCATGCCGGCGACGGCCGTGGCGTGTGGCAGCTTCCCTGCGACATCGCGCTGCCCTGCGCCCGCGAGAACACGCTCGATCTCGACGATGCCCGCGCGCTCGTCGCGAACGGTTGCAAGGTCGTCGGCGAGGGCGCGAACATGCCCACCACGCCTGATGCGACCATCTACCTGCAGGAGAACGGCGTCGCTTTCATGCCCGGCAAGGCTGCGAACGCCGGCGGCGTGCTCGTGTCCGGCCTCGAGATGAGCCAGAACGCCGAGCATCTTTTCTGGACGTTCGAGGAGGTCGACGGCAAGCTCGAGAGCCTCATGCGCGGCATGTTCCACAACGTCGACGACACCGCCCGCACCTATGGTCACGAGGGCGATTTCGTCACGGGTGCCAACATCGCCGGCTTCCTCAAGGTCGCCAACGCCATGATGGCCCAGGGCATCTGCTAAGCGCCCATTCACGAACCACCCCTTCGAAGACCCCGCATGTCTCGCTGCGTGTGGGGTCTTCCTATGGTTATGGGGCGTTCCTAGGGTGCCAGGTGCATCCGTCCTAACGTCCGGCTCGACGCCCTGTCGGATGCGCCCATCTTCCTGGCGGGCGAATCGTGCGCTTGCGATGCGGTGGCAGCCCTCGTCACATCCGTTCGTCATTCTCCGCTACACTGGGTTTGATATATCCCGTGCGAGAGATGGGGGAGGAATGCTCAAGTTCCAACGGTTCGTCCGTGCGGCGAACATCGACGACGCGTTGGAGGTGC
This sequence comes from uncultured Collinsella sp., assembly GCA_964602045.1. Classification (GTDB taxonomy): domain Bacteria; phylum Actinomycetota; class Coriobacteriia; order Coriobacteriales; family Coriobacteriaceae; genus Collinsella. The sequence goes on from CAZRPL010000014.1 coordinate 8,052, forward strand.
TCAGGTTCCGCAAGGGCGCCCAGGTCATGGGCGGCGGGATGTGGATGCGTCTTTCCAAGCGGACGGTGCCCTGCGTGATCGATCTGTCCGATTGCGGACTGGACATGATCGAGGAGACCGCCGACGAGTTCCGCATCGGCGCCTACGTCACGCTGCGCCAGCTCGAATGCCACGCCGCACTCAATGCCGCGACCGGCAACGTGCTGAACGCCGCCGTCCGCGATATCGTGGGCGTGCAGTTCCGCCAGCTCGCCACCGTCGGCGGTAGCGTGTTCGGGCGGTTCGGCTTCTCAGACGTGCTATGCGCGCTGCTCTCCCTCGACACCGAGGTCGAGCTCGCCGATGCCGGGCGCATGCCGCTCGCGACGTTTGTCGACATGCCCTATGAGCTCGACATCCTCACCCATGTGATCATCAAGAAACACGACTACCGCGCCGCGTACCGCTGTGTTCGCAAGGCTGCGACCGATTTCGCGACCATCAACGCCTGCGCGGCGCATTGGGATGACGACTGGCATCTCTCCGTCGGCGCCCGTCCCGCCAAGGCGCGCTTGCTCACCGGCGCCGATCTCGGCTTCACGTCCGCCGAGCCCACTTCCGATGAGCTCGCCGGTGCCATCGAGGCGGTCCGCGGGCTTGCATACAGCTCGAATATCTGGGGGTCGAAGCGTTACCGCCGCCATCTCGCCGGCGTGCTCGTCGCCCGCGCCATCGTCGCGGCTGCTCCGTATGCGACGCAGGATGCCCATGACGCGGCGTGTGCCGCCTGTGCACACGAGGAGGCGATCCGATGAGCGATAAGCTGATGGATATCTCGATCACGTTGAACGGCAAGAAGGTCGCCGCCAGCGTGGCGCCCGATACGCCGCTGCTCGCGTTCGTGCGCGAGCAGGGCTGCAAGTCGGTCAAGTGCGCCTGCGAGACCACCAACTGCGGGTTGTGCACGGTGTGGCTCGACGGGCGTGCGGTCCTGTCCTGTGCGGTTCCCATGATGCGCGCGAACGGCCATGACATCACCACCCTCGAGGGCCTGCAGACGGAGTCTGCCGATTTCGCCCGCTGCATGGCCGAGGAGGGCGCGGAGCAGTGCGGCTTCTGCTCGCCCGGCCTCATCATGAACGTGCTCGCCATGGAGCGCGAGATCCGCGACCGCGCCTCCGAGCAGGGTATCGAGCCCGCGATGCCCTCCGATGAGGACATGGACTCCTATCTGGCCGGCAATCTGTGCCGCTGCACCGGGTACACGAGCCAGCGCCGCGCCATCCACCGCTACATGGCAAGCCGCTTTCTATCGCTGCCCGAGGGCGCGGCATCGTGCGGTCTGATCGTCGGAGAGGGGGAGTAGCCCATGAGCATGATCGTCACGCGCGAAGCCGAGCGCGCGAACCTCGAGCGCGTCGGTGAGCGCACCGTCAAGAAGGATGCCGCCGCGCTGCTTTCCGGCAAACCTCTGTTCACCAACGATCTCGTTCCCGCCGACACGCTGACGGTGAAGATCCTCCACAGCCCCTACGCCTTCGCGCGGATCCGCGATATCGACACCTCTCGGGCCATGAAGGTTCCCGGCGTCGTTGCCGTATACACCTATCGCGACGTTCCCGACAGGCGCTTCACCCTCGCCGGCCAGAGCTATCCGGAGGCGAGCCCCTACGACCGCCTCATCCTCGACGAGGTCGTCCGCTACGTGGGCGACGAGGTCGCCATCGTCGCCGCCGAGACCGACGACGCGGCCGAGCGCGCCCTCAAGCTCATCAAGGTCGACTACGAGGTCATGGAGCCCGTACTCGACTTCACGAAGGCGAAGGGCAGCCCGGTCGTCATCCACACCGAGGACAACTACCACGTCAACGGCGCGTGGATCAACAACGACCGCATGAACAACGTCGTGGCGTCGGGACTCTCCGAGCACGGTGATCTCGAGGCGGCCTTCGCCGAGTGCGACATCGTGGTGGACGAGACCTACCACACGCTCGCCGATGCCCAGGCGATGATGGAGACCTTCCGCTCCTTCGCCGAGATCGACGCCTACGGGCGCATCACCGTGACCAGCTCCACGCAGGTTCCCTTCCACGTGCGCCGCATGGTCGCCGGCGCGCTCGACATCCCGCAGTCCCGCGTGCGCGTGGTCAAGCCGCGCATCGGCGGCGGCTTCGGCGCCAAGCAGAGCGGCTGCAACGAGATCTTCTGCGCCTTCGTGACGTATAAGACCGGCCGCCCGAGCAAGATCATCTACACCCGCGAGGAGACGCTCGCCTCCTCCAACTCCCGTCACGAGATGCAGATGCACGTGCGCCTGGGTGCCAAGAACGACGGCACGATCGTCGCGATCGACCTGCACACCCTGTCCAACCAGGGCGCGTACGGCGAGCACGGTCCCACGACGGTCGGCCTGTCCGGCCACAAGAGCCTGCCGCTGTACAACCACGCCAAGGCGAGCCGCTTTTCCTTCGACGTCGTGTACACCAACACGATGCCGGCGGGCGCCTATCGCGGCTACGGCGCCACCCAGGGTCTGTTCGCCGTGGAGTCCGCCGTCAACGAGCTCGCCGACCGGCTCGGCATGGATCCCTGCGAGGTCCGGCTCAAGAACCTCGTCACGCCCGGCGAGCGCTTGGCGCAATATGACGACAACGAGCTCTATTCGTGCAACGCCGCCGAATGTCTGCGCCGCGCGATGGATATGATCGGCTGGTCTGACAAGCCGCTCGCCCGCGACCTGGGTGATCGTGTGCGCGGACTGGGTGTGGCGCTGTCCATGCAGGGCTCGGCCATCGCCAAGATCGATATCGCCTCGGTCGACCTGCGCGTCGAGGAGTCCGGGTTCTACACCCTGTCCATCGGCGCCACCGACATGGGTACCGGCTGCGACACGATCCTGGCGCAGTTCGCAGCCGAGGCGCTGCGCTGCGACACCGATCGTATCGTGGTGCACGGCGTCGATACCGACGTGTCGCCGTTCGATACCGGGTCGTACGCGAGTGCGAGCACCTATCTGACCGGTATGGCCGTCCTCAAGGCATCTGAGAAGCTCATCGCCGAGCTGCGCGCCCGCGCCGCCGGCTTCATGGGCGCGAACGTGGACGACGTGCTGTTCGACGGCGAGGAGCTGCTGGCCTACGCGCCCGGGACGCTCGAGGTGCCCGACGATGCCGACCGCCCCGAGTTCTCGGGTATCTACGACGACGTCGAGGCCATCGCGCGCTCCTACCATCTGGCCCAGGCGGCGCCCGATGCCGAGCCGGTCGCCCGCATGACCTTGACCGAGCTCGCCAACAAGCTCGTCGCGGGCGGTGACGGCGACTGCCTGACCGCGCACGCCGCCGCCAGCTCCCCGACGAGTCCTCCGCCGTTCATGAGCGGTATCGCCGAGGTCGACGTCGACAAGGCGACGGGCAAGGTGACCGTGGTGGATTACGTGAGCGTGGTCGACTGCGGCACGGTCGTTAACGAGAACCTCGCCCGCGTGCAGGCCGAGGGTGGCATCGGGCAGGGTATCGGCATGGCGCTCACCGAGGACGTCCAGTACGATGCGCGCGGCCGCATGCGCACGCGTTCGTTCATGACCTACAAGGTGCCGACGCGCCTCGATATCCCGCGGGTCCGCGTGGAGTTCGCCCCGAGCTACGAGCCGACCGGTCCGTTCGGCGCCAAGTCGATCGGCGAGGTGGTCATCAACACGCCGAGCCCCGCCATCGCGAGCGCCGTCGCGCATGCCACCGGCCACTACATCCGCACGCTTCCCATCACGCCCGAGAAGGCGCTGTTCGGGGAGGATTCCGGCGAGTAGTACCGCGGCAAGATCGCGCCAGGCCCAAACCTGTCACGACAAGATGGTGGCGGGTTCGAGCTTGTCGTCGGGGGCCGGGGTGTTCCGCGGGGAGCATCCCGGCCGCGTGTCGTGAGGGGAGTGTACCGCGCGCCCTACATCGACAAGGTCGGACCGGGCTCAAACTTGTCGCGACCGCGTGCCGCACGGGGAGCGGCCTGCGCGCCTGCCGCCCGCGCCCGTCTCATGTGCGCGTCGCGTGAGCCGGAGCATCTTCATGCGCGGGCGGGGCGCATCTGCTATCATGCTTAGACTGTGCGTCGCTATGCGGGCGTGGCGGAATTGGTAGACGCGCTGGATTTAGGTTCCAGTGGGCTTCCCGTGAAGGTTCGAGTCCTTTCGCCCGCACCAACGCGCAAGACGGTCATCAAGGGGCTATCGGCACCCTACCCAGGCCGAACCAGGTAAGAGGAGGAACGTTGAACATCACTTCTGACGTGAAGGACGCAAAGCTCACCGCGACGGTCACCATCCCGGCCGCCGACGTCGACGCCGCCATCAAGAAGGCCTATCGCGACGCTGCCAAAAAGTACCGCTTCCCGGGCTTCCGCGCTGGTCATGCTCCCCGTCCCGTCATCGACAACATGCTCGGCGCGGGCGCTGTGCTCGCCCAGGCGACCGAGGATGTCCTGCAGGCCAACGAGCCCAAGGTCCTGAACGAGCTCGACATCGTGCCGGTCAAGAACGCCGACTACAGCGGTGTCGAGAACATGCTCGTCGACCACGAGGACTACGTGTACACCATCGAGTTCGCGCTCCGTCCGAGCTGCGAGCTCACCTCCTACGATCCGGTCGAGATCGAGATGCCGCCCGCGGAGGTCACCGAGGGCGAGATCGACGCCCAGATCGATATGCTCATGGGCTATCACGCCACCTTCGCCGATGTCGACCGTCCGGTCGCCGAGGGCGATTACGTCACCGTCGACATCGAGGACGTCAAGGGCGCCGAGGCGCTGGCCGGCGAGGGCCGCATGATCGTCGCGGGCTCCGGCAGCATCTCCGCCGCCTTCGACGAGGGCCTCATCGGCATGGCCAAGGACGAGTCCAAGGAGATCTCCTGGACCCCCGAGGGCGATGACGCCGAGGAGGTCGCCGTCAAGGTCACCGTCAAGGGCATCCGTGAGCGCACCCTGCCCGAGCTCACCGACGAGTTCGCCAAGGAGTCCTTCGGCTTCGACGACATCGCCGCCATGCGCGACGCCGTGAAGATCGAGCTCGACGCCGACAAGTCCTCCAAGCTCCCCGGCATCAAGGAGAACCGCGCCGTCGCCAAGCTCGCCGAGCGTCTCGAGCTCGAGAAGGTCGACGAGGATTACGAGCAGTCCGTGTTCTCCGAGCTCGGCCAGAACTTCCTGCAGAGCCTCGCCGGTCGCGGCATGACGCTCGACACCTGGCTGCAGATGTCCAACATGTCCACCGAGGCGTTCCTGGCCGACCTGCACCGTCAGGCCGACGATGTCGCCCGCGAGTCCCTCGCGCTCGACGCGCTGGCCCGCCAGCTCAACGTCGAGGTTTCCGATGAGGACGTCGACGCCGAGTTCGAGCGCGCCGGCGTCGAGGATCCGGCTGCCTCCAAGGCCTCCTTCATCGCCGAGGGCCGCATGCCCGCCATCCGCGATTCCATCCGTCGTTCCAAGGCCTGCGACTGGCTCGTCGAGACCGCCGTCGTGACCGAGGTTGATGAGTTCGCGAAGGCTGACGCCGAGTAGGTTTACCGTCTCAAGACGGGTATCATACCGGGAGACCGGACCTGAAACGTTACGGTGCATCGATGGTGAGCGCGCGCTGTCCATCGTGCGCCGTAACGCTTTGTATGTAAGAATGCGAAAGGGGAGTGCTCCATGCACCGGATCGATTCCGCGCTCGTGCCGTACGTCATCGAGCAGACGCCGCGCGGCGAGCGCAGCTACGACATCTATTCCCGCCTGCTCAACGACCGCATCATCTTCTTGGGCGAGGAGATCAACTCCGTGACCGCCAACCTCGTGATCGCGCAGCTGCTGCATCTCGAGAGCCAGGATTCCGAGAAGGACATCTCGCTGTACATCAACTCGCCCGGCGGTGAGGTGTACTCGGGTCTCGCCATCCTCGACACCATGAACTTCATCAAGCCCGACGTGTCGACCATCTGCGTGGGCATGGCCGCCTCCATGGCCGCCGTCCTGCTCGCGAGCGGTGCGCGCGGCAAGCGCTTCTGCCTGCCCAACTCGATGGTCATGATCCATCAGCCGAGCGGTGGCGTCCAGGGTCAGCAGACCGAGATCGAGATCGTCGCCCGCGAGATCCAGGAGAACCGTCGCAACCTCAACCAGATCCTGGCCGATGCCACCGGGCAACCGTTCGAGAAGGTCGAGGCCGACACCGAGCGCGACCACTACATGCGCGCTGCCGATGCGCTGGCCTACGGCCTGGTCGACCGCGTCATCACGTCCCGTTCCGAAGCCGTCAAGGGGAGTGCCGAGTAATGGCTGACAACACGTCGGATCAGATGTACTTCGGGCCCATCCACTGCTCGTTTTGCGGCAAGACCCAAGATCAGGTCCGCAAGCTGGTCAAAGGTCCGAGCAACATCTTCATCTGCGACGAGTGCGTGGCGGCGTGCTCCGATATCCTCGAGGAGTCGCTCGCCCAGGACTTCTTGGAGCAGCACCAGCACATGCCCTTCGACCCGCAGTCGATGATGTACCAGGCTTCCGATCAGCCTGAGCCAGAGCCTGCCGTCGACGAGACGCATGTCGCCACCGAGCTCATCACGCGTGTCCCGACGCCGCACCAGATCTACGACGAGCTGTCGTCGTACGTCATGGGCCAGGAGGACGCCAAGCGCGCGATGTCGGTGGCGGTGTACAACCACTACCGTCGTGTCCTTGAGCGCGAGGCCGGCGGAGACCGTGCGCAGGCGGGTGCGGCGACCGACCTCGACGATGTCGAGCTCGCCAAGAGCAACATCCTGCTGCTCGGTCCGACCGGTACGGGCAAGACGCTGCTCGCCCAGACGCTCGCCCGCATCCTTGAGGTTCCCTTCGCCATCGCGGACGCCACAGCGCTCACCGAGGCGGGCTATGTGGGCGAGGACGTCGAGAACATCCTGCTCAAGCTCATCAACGCCGCCGACGGTGACGTCGCCCGCGCGCAGATCGGCATCATCTACGTCGACGAGATCGACAAGATCGCGCGCAAGGCCGAGAACCTCTCGATCACGCGCGACGTGTCCGGCGAGGGCGTGCAGCAGGCGCTGCTCAAGATCCTCGAGGGCACGGTGGCGAGCGTGCCGCCCACGGGTGGCCGCAAGCACCCGCAGCAGGAGCTCATCCAGATCGATACGACGAACATCCTGTTCATCTGCGGCGGTGCCTTCGTGGGGCTCGACAAGATCATCTCCGACCGCGTGGGCAACAAGGGCGTGGGCTTCAATTCCGAGATCGCCGGTCCCACGAGCGCCGATGAGAACGATCTGCTCAAGCAGGTGCTCCCACAGGATCTGAACGCCTTCGGCATGATCCCCGAGTTCATCGGCCGTACGCCGGTGATAACGCAGACGAACGCGCTGACCGAGGACGACCTCGTCTCGATCCTCACCGAGCCCAAGAACGCCATCGTGCGCCAGTATCGCAAGATGTTCGAGCTCGAGGGTTGCGACCTGCAGTTCGAGGACGAGGCACTGCACGAGATCGCCAAGATGGCACTCGCGCGCAAGACCGGCGCGCGCGGTCTGCGTAGCATCTGCGAGGACCTGCTGCAGCAGACGATGTTCGACCTTCCGAGCGAGGATGGTGTGACGCGCGTCGTGGTGACCGCCGCCTCCGTGCGCGGCGAGGAGCAGCCTCGCCGTGTCTTCGACGTCGATCTCGACTGACGCGTCTGACCCGTTTTGGGACGGGACCGTTTGTGCCATTACAAGCAAAGGGCCGCTGTGTTGGTTCGCAGCGGCCCTTTGCTTGTAGCGTCGTCCGTTTGATGGACGTTGAGTCCCTATGGGCATCTACGCTTTCCGGCACCAGCTGCCGTCGTTTCGGGCTGCTTTCCGCGCATCGCGGACGCCCGCGGCGACAGCTTTCCCGATCACCCGATACAGTGCGAACAGCAGGATCCCGTACGCGAAGATCATGGCGAGCAAGGGCATGACAGCTCCTCTCGTGGGAAAAAGGTGCCTGTCCCCATTTTCCCAGAGGCGGCATGTGCACGGTCGGTTAATCTTGCCTGCTCGCACGGCGCACTCATGCATTCGTGGTAACCTCATCTCTTGTGTATCGCAACAGAAAGGGAATTTCGCATGGAAGAGATGCCCAAGACATACGATCCGGCCGAAAACGAGCCGAAGATCCTGCAGAAGTGGCTCGACGGCGGCTATTATCGACGCCGTCCGGGCGTGGGCGACTGCACCGTCACCATCCCGCCGCCCAACGTGACCGGCAAGCTGCACATGGGCCACGCGCTCGACGATTCCATCCAGGATGCCATCGTCCGCCAGGCGCGCATGCGCGGTCTCTCGACCCAGTGGATCTTGGGCACCGACCATGCCGGCATCGCCACCCAGACCAAGGTCGACAAGAAGCTCAAGGAGGAGGGCAGGAACCGCCTCGAGATGGGTCGCGAGGCCTTCCTGGAGGCCTGCTGGGACTGGACGCACGAGTACGGCGGCACCATCAAGGAGCAGATCAAGCGCATGGGGTGCTCGGTCGACTTCGAGCACGAGCGCTTCACCATGGACGCCGATTACGCCGAGGCGGTCCGCAAGGTCTTCTGCGATTGGTATCACGACGGCCTCATCTACCGCGGTAAGCGCATCGTCAACTGGTGCCCGTCCTGCACGACGGCAATCTCCGACGACGAGGCCGAGTACAAGGAGGAGTCCGGTCACCTGTGGCACCTGCGCTACCCGTTGACCGAGCCCGTGAACGGCCGGGACTACATCGTCGTCGCCACCACGCGTCCCGAGACCATGCTCGGCGACACCGGCGTGGCCGTCTCGCCGAAGGATCCCGAGAAGGCCGCATTCGTTGGCAAGACCGTGATGCTACCCATCGTGGACCGTGAGATCCCCATCTTCGAGGACTGGCACGTCGACGCCGGCTTCGGCTCGGGCTTCGTCAAGGTCACACCCGCGCACGACCCCAACGACTACGCCATGGGCGCTGCGCACGACCTGCCGCAGATCAACATCTTCGACGAGCACGCCGTCGTGGTCGAGGGCTACGGCGAGTTCTCGGGCATGACGCGCGACGAGTGCCGTGAGGCCGTCGTCGCGTGGTTCGAGGAGCACGGCCTGCTCGACCACATCGAGGAGCACGACCACTCCGTCATGCACTGCTACCGCTGCGACACCACGCTCGAGCCGTGGCTGTCCGAGCAGTGGTTCGTGGCGGTCGACCGCCTGAAGGCACCTGCGATCGAGGCGGTCGAGTCCGGCCGCGTGCGCTTCAACGCCGATCGCTGGAAGCAGAGCTACCTCACGTGGATGGAGAACCTGAAGGACTGGTGCATCTCCCGCCAGCTGTGGTGGGGCCATCGCATCCCCGTGTTCTACTGCGAGGACTGCGGCTGGGAGGACGCGCTCATGGAGGACACCGACGTGTGCCCGAAGTGCGGCGGCCACCACGTGCATCAGGATGAGAACGTGCTCGATACCTGGTTCTCCAGCCAGCTGTGGACCTTTGCCACGCAGGGCTGGCCACAGAATCCCGACGCGCTCGAGGGCCATCATCCCACCCGCGCACTCGTCACCGCGCGTGACATCATCGCGCTGTGGGTCGCCCGCATGATCATGAGCTCCGAGTACTTCCTGGGCGAGGAGCCGTTCCGCGACGTCGTCATCTATCCGACGATCCTCGCCAAGGACGGTAGCCGCATGTCAAAGTCCAAGGGCAACGGCGTGGATCCCATGGACCTCATGGACAAGTACGGTGCCGACGCCATGCGTTTCAACCTGCTGTCGCTGTTCACCAACAACCAGGACGTCAAGTTCGATGCGGACATCGACAAGAAGACGCACGAGTTTCTGGGAAGCCCCCGCACCGAGCAGGCGCGCGCGTTCGTGACCAAGATCTGGAACGCGAGCCGCTTCCTCCTCATGAACATGGAGGGCTACACGCCCGGTGAGCCCGTGGCCGAGACCGCCGCCGACGCATGGATGTTCAGCCGTCTCGCCAAGATGGTGAAGTCCGTGACCGAGGGTATCGAGGGGTACACGTTCGGCGATGTCGCCCGTGGCGTCCAGGCCTTCTTCTGGAACGAGGTCTGCGACTGGTACGTCGAGGTCACCAAGGCCCGCCTGAAGGACGACGGCGCCCGTGCGCAGGCGCAGCGCAACCTCATCTTCGTCCTCGACACGAGCCTGCGCCTCATGCACCCGCTCATGCCGTTCGTGACCGAGGCCATCTGGGATGCCATGCCGGCGAGCTGTCTCGATATGGACGGGGACCGCGCCGGCGCTCTCATGGTCGCCGCGTGGCCCGAGCCAGCTGACTACGAGCGTTGGGTCGATGAGCCCGCCGAGCGCGCTTTCGAGCTCACCCGTGCCGTGGTCACCGACGTGCGTTCCACGCGCGCCCGCTACCGCATCAGCCCCAAGGAGGCGCTGCCGGTCGTCGTGTGCGCCCACACCGACGTCGCCGCGCAGGCCATCGGCGGCATGAACGCCTTCATCTGCAACCTGGCGAACGTGAGCGAGCTTACGGTTGCCGGTGAGGATGGCTTTACGAAGCCCGATTCCGCGATCGCGCTTGCCGGTCCCGACTTCGATGCATACGTGGTCGTGGGCGACCTGGTGGATTTCGCGGCCGAGAAGGCGCGCATCGAGAAGGCCATCGCCAAGAACGAGAAGGAGCTTGCGAGCGCGAACAAGACCCTGTCCAATCAGGGCTTCATCGCCAAGGCTGCGCCCGAGGTCGTGGCCAAGAAGCGTGAGCGTGCATCCGAGCTCGAGGCCGAGATCGCGGCGCTTACCGCCCAACTCTCCGACTTCGCCTAGTCGGCGGCTCCAGGTGCCCGATCTTGCCCTTCAATCGGTCGGTCGCCGCACGCAAGGCGTGCTCCCTCCCTCTTTCAGGGCGACCTCGGGCACCTGGAGCCGCCTTGTCGGCCGGCGAGGTGTCGCACCTTGCCGCTTAATCGTCGGGCATGACCGAAGGTCTATGCCCTTCTCTTTCGCGGCGATCTGCGGCACCTGGGCCAGCCTTGGGGTCGACCTTGGCCCAGACACCCGATCTCGCCCTTCAATCGTCGGGCATGGCCCTTAAGGCCTATGCCTTCCTCTTTCAGGGCGACTTTGGGCAACCGGGGCAGCCTTCGGGGTTTATCTGCGTGCCGCGCCCTGCTGTATGATTGCGGGGCGCGGCGTTATGTTCCATGCGCCTTGCACGTTGTCACCAACACTCCGGATCACGGGAAACGTAGGAGCTGATCATCTATGCCCAAGCGCCCGGGAGCTTATCATGTGCCGTTCGCGGTCAGCGAACTGTCCTTCGACGAGGCCGTGAAGCTCGCCGCCGATACCGGCAAGATCTCGGGGGACGCTGGACCGTTGCTCGAGACGGTCGTCGATATGCTCGATGAGCTGGAGCGTCCTGACGAGCATTACGATTGCCTGCAGGTCGCCGGCACCAACGGCAAGACGTCCACGACGCGCTTCGCCGCCGCTATCCTGCGCGGGGAGGGGCTTCGCTGCGCGCTCTACACCTCGCCGCAGCTCGTGCGCTATCCCGAGCGCATGGAGATCGACGGCGCGGTGGTGTCCGATATCCAGTTCGCCCATGGCGTTTCGGCGGCTCGGGAGGCGGGGCGTCGCGTCAACGCGCGCCGCCGGGAGGCTGGCGAGCCCGCCTATACGATCACCCCGTTCGACCTGTTGACCGTCGCTGCGCTCGTCATCTTCGCCGAGGCGGATGTCGACGTCGCCGTGCTCGAGGTCGGGATGGGCGGACGTTGGGATGCGACGAGCGCCACCGACCCGGTCGCGGTCGCCATCACGGGGATCGGCCTCGACCACATGCGGATTCTCGGCGACACGCTCGCCGAGATCGCCGCCGAGAAGGCCGCCGTGATCAAGCCGGGTCGTATCGTGGTGCTCGGTGAGGGGACGCACGAGCCCGCTGTCCAGCATGTCATGGACGAGCGTTGCCGTGTGTGCGGAGTGGATCCTTTGACCGTCGAGCATCGGACTACCGTGGTGCCCCATGCGCTTGGAGAGGATGTCGAGTTTCTCTGTCCCACAGCGCGTGCCGCGTATACGGTACGCATGCCCAAGCCGTCGTATCAGCCCCAAAACGCCGCATGCGCGATCATGCTTACCGAAGCCTATCTGGGGCGTAAGCTCGCTGAAGACGCCCTGAATGCAAGTTTGGCGACATGTCCGACGCCGGGTCGCTTCGATATCGTCCGCGCCGACCCGCTTGTGCTCGTCGACGCCTGCCATAATCCACAGAGCTGCGAGCAGTTCGTCGCGGCGCTTGACGGCATCGATCCGGATATGTCCCGTCGTCCGACCCTGTTGATCGCGGCGCTTGCCGACAAGGACGTCGCCGGTATCGTGCGCATCCTCGTGTCGGCGTTCCCCCGCATCGCCGTCACCGTGACCGCGTCCGACCGAGCGCTTTCCCAAGATGAGCTCGGAAACCTCGTTGCCGCGGAGCTTGCGCGACAGGGGAGGGATGCTTCGGATATCGTGGGATCATACGGATCGGTTCGCGAAGCGCTCGAAGCCCTGACGCGCGCATCCGCGCCCATCGTCGCCGCCGGTACGATCACGCTTGCCGGCGAGGTTGCGGGCCTGCTCCGGTAGGGTACCGTCGGCGCGCTTCGTCGTTCCGGCGATCCCCGGTTGTGCACAAAGTATCAAGTTCTACTTTAAGGTGAGACTCTGACCTATACTTAAGGACGACTGCTACCGTTGATTGGAGCCGTTCGTATATGACGGATATCGCTTTGAGCAAGGATTCGATGACCCGCGGCGCGCGTTTCGCCATCACCGCCGGCCTTACCGCCGCGCTTGCGCTGGGTAGCGTGTGCGCACCGTTCGCTTCGAGCGCCTACGCCGCTTCCGCTCAGACCACCGCCGAACTCGCCGCGTTGACCGAGCAGGTCGATCAGGCGGCTCAGCAGCATGCCGAGGCCATGGAGAAGGTCGAGAAGCTCGATGCACAGATCGACGAGCTCGCCGATGAGGTGCTCCAAATCGAGCAGGAGGTCATCCCCGAGAAACGCGATCACGCCTCCGACGCTGCCGCCAATCTCTACAAGATGGGGGAGTCCTCCTCCAACATCGTCACGATGCTGCTCAAAGCCGATTCGCTGTCCGACTTCATCACGCAGACCAAGTATCTCACCGCCGTTCAGGACGATAACGTCTATGCGCTCGAGGAGCTCAAGGAGACGCGTGACGATCTGAACGCCAAGCTCGCGAAGATCTCCGATTCCCGCGACGAGGTCGCCCGCGAGGAGCGGCGCGCCGCCGATGCGCTCGAGCAGGTCTCCGAGGCCCAGGCCGCGCTTCAGCAGCGTGCGGCGAGCGAGGATGCCGCCGAGGCCGCTGCCGCGCGCCGTGCCGCCGAGGAGGCGGCCGCGGTCCGAAAGCAGATGGAGCAGCAGTCCTCCGTTGCGACCTCGCAGTCCGATGGAACATCCGATTCCCAGGGCGAGGCCGACGGTTCCACGGCTGGCTCCGAGAACGAATCCTCGACCGACACCTCCCAGGATTCCTCCCCCTCGCAGGACACCTCGACGTCCACGCCCGATCCCGAGCCGGCTCCCGATCCCGATACGGGTGGCGATTCCGGCGGTTCCTCGTCGGGTTCCAGCGATGATGGTGGCTGGATGAGCGGCGTCGCCTCGCATTACGGCACCGGAGACGGGTTCATGGGCGGCATCACGGCGAGCGGCGACATCGTCACCGAGACCTCGATGGGCGTCGCCATGCTCAACGTTCCGCTCGGAACCTACGTCGAGATCCGCTACAACGGCCGCTCAGTCATCGCCGTCGTCAACGATCGTGGTCCCTACGTGCACGGGCGCGTGATCGACATGCAGCCTGCCGTCGCCCGTGCGCTCGGCTTCCTGTCGGTCGGCGTCGGCACGGTCGAGTACCGCTTCCTCTAGCAGATCGCACCCGCACGCGTCGATTAGGAGGTCCCTTCATGACGCAGGTCGATGAGGGGCGTATCGGGCGTGTGCTCGATCGCCTCGAGGTTTCCCATCCCGGGGCGCAGGTGCTCGTCACCGATCCGTGGTCCATCTATTACCTGACCGGATTCTACGCGGAGATGTTCGAGCGGTTCTCCGGCGTGTTGCTCCGTCGTGGCGCGCGACCGGTCATCTTCATGAACGCCCTGCACCGCCTCGACCCGTTCGATAATGCCGACGTCGTCGTCTTCGATGATACCGACGACATTTTTTCGATGCTCGTCACCCATATCGATCCGAACGCCCCGCTCGGCATCGATGCCCAGATGCGTTCCGGCTTCCTGTTGCCGCTGATCGAGCGTGGGGTGGCGACGTCGTTTTTCCTCGGCTCCGATGCCGTCGCGCGCACCCGCGCGATCAAGGATGCACGCGAGCAGGATCTCATGCGTCGCTCGAGCCTGATCAACGACCAGGTCATGGCCGAACTGCCGGCGTTGCTGCACGAAGGCGTCACGGAGCACGAGATCTCCGCGCAAATGCTTTCCCTCTACCGTTCGCACGGCGCGGAGGATTTCTCCTTCCCGCCCATCGTGAGCTTCGGCGCCAACGCTGCCGACCCGCACCATGAGCCCGATGGAACGAGGCTCGCGTCCGGTCAGGTCGTGCTGTTCGACATCGGCGGTCGTCTCGAAGGGTATTGCTCGGACATGACCCGCACGTTCTTGTGGGGCGAGGCAGATGCCGAGACGCTGCGCATCCACGATGTGGTGCGACGCGCCAACGAGGCGGCTGAGGCCATGGTCCGTCCCGGAGTGCGCTTTTGCGACGTCGACCGCTGCGCCCGCTCGATCATCGAGGAGGCGGGCTACGGTCCGTATTTCACGCATCGGCTCGGGCACTCGATCGGTCTGCAGGACCATGAGCCGGGCGACGTCTCCGCGATCAACGATGATCGAATCGAGGCGGGGATGACCTTCTCCATCGAGCCGGGGATCTATCTTCCCGGTCGCACCGGCGTTCGCATCGAGGATCTGGTGCTCGTGTGCGAGGACGGCGTGGAGATCCTCAACGCTTACCCGAAGGAAGCCCGTCGCATCGACGGGTAGGGGGATGCCCGCTCGCATTCGATACGGCAACTTGTATGTCGATAGCGTGTCTTCATCGGCGCGCTCGACGCTTGGGTATAGAATGCAATGCGAGTCTGTGTGTATATCGTGACTGAAAGGCTGATCGGCTCATGCTCGACACCATACTTCAGGAGATCATGTCTCCCCAGCTCCAGATGGCCATCTACCTGTTTGTCGGCTTCATCGCCGCGCTGTACGTGCTGTCTGTCGTCTACGTGTTCATCGACGCCAAGCGCCGTGGCGTGGGCGCGTTTTGGGCGTGGGGCATCGTCGGTCTTATCCCGCTCGTCGGCCTGATCGCCTACCTCGTCTTGCGTCCTAACTCCTACCTCGCCGATCGCGAGGAGCAGGAACTCGATATGGCGTTGCGCGAGCGTCAGCTCTCCGCATACGGCACCTGCCCGCAGTGCGGCTCGCCGATCGAGAAGGACTTCGTCGTCTGCCCGGTGTGCAACACCCAGGTGCGTAACGTCTGCCCCTCCTGCCATCGTCCGCTCGATGCGCACTGGAAGGTGTGCCCGTATTGCCGCACCCACATCCAGTAGCAGTTCCACGGGCCGCATGATGCGGCCCGTTCGGTATCGTCTCGCGAGTTGGCGAAAGGTTCCCCGCGATGCTTCGCATCCTCCGTTTTTCGACACGCATACAGACTATTTAGGCGTCTGTCCTTTCCCGGCCGATTCGGCCACGGGCAGGCGCCGCATATCGTCCGCACGGCGCATCCGGGCGTGCGGACGATTCGTCTGCGTGTCGTTACGGCACATTCGTGCACGGGTATCGCACGCGGCATCCCATCGGAACCGAACGATCACGTATAACGAAGGAGCTATCCCATGAAAGCGCTGTATAACGACGGCACGGTAGCCGAGCTGCCCGCCGAGGAGGTCACGCACGTCATCCGCCACTCCGCCGCCCATATCATGGCGCAGGCGATCAAGCGCCTGTACCCCCAGGCGGACTTCGCCTACGGCCCTGCCACCGACAACGGGTTCTACTACGATGTCGACCTGGGCGACGCGACGCTGTCCGAGGACGATCTTTCCGCCATCGAAGCCGAGATGAAAAAGATCGTCAAGGAGAACCTCAAGTTCAACGCGTTCGAGCTTCCGCGTGAGGAGGCCATCGCGCTTATGCAGGAGCGCGGCGAGAAGTACAAGGTCGAACACATCGGCGACCTGCCCGAGGATGCCCGTATCACGTTCTTCCAGCAGGGCGATTACATCGACATGTGCGTGGGCCCGCATATCACCTACACCAAGGCGCTCAAGGCCTTCAAGCTCACCGGCGTGTCCGGCGCCTACTGGAAAGCCGATAAGAACAACAAGATGCTCACGCGCGTGAACGGCACCGCGTTTGCCACCAAAGACGAGCTCGACGAGCATCTGCGTCTGCTCGAGGAGGCCAAGAAGCGCGACCATCGCAAGATCGGCCGCGAGATGGACCTGTTCATGATGCGCGACGAGGCGCCCGGCTTCCCGTTTTTCCTGCCCAACGGCATGATCTTGAAGAACGAGCTGCTGAGCTACTGGCGCGAGATCCATCACAAGGCGGGCTATGTCGAGATCTCCACGCCTCAAATCATGAGCAAGCATCTGTGGGAGACCTCCGGCCACTGGGATCACTACAAGGACAACATGTACTCCACGATCATCGATGACGAGGAGTACTGCATCAAGCCGATGAACTGCCCGGGCGGCGTGCTCGTGTACAAGAGCCATCCGCATAGCTATCGCGAGCTGCCGATCCGCGCCGGCGAGATCGGCCTTGTGCATCGCCACGAGCTCAAGGGCGCGCTGCACGGCCTGTTCCGCGTTCGCTGCTTCAACCAGGACGACGCCCACCTGTTCGTCCGTCCCGATCAGCTCACCGACGAGATCGTGGGCGTCGTGAACCTCATCGACTCGGTGTATCGGAAGTTCGGCTTCACCTACCACCTCGAGCTGTCCACGCGCCCCGAGGACTCCATGGGTTCCGATGAGGACTGGGCGCGCGCTGAGGCGGGGCTTCGCGAGGCGCTCGAGCGTCTGGGCAAGGACTACGTGGTCAACGAGGGTGATGGCGCCTTCTACGGCCCTAAGATCGATTTCCACCTGGAGGACTCGCTCGGTCGTACCTGGCAGTGCGGTACCGTGCAGCTCGACTTCCAGATGCCGCTCAACTTCGAGTTGGAGTACACGGACGCCGACGGCACCAAGAAGCGTCCCATCATGCTGCATCGCGTGGCGTTCGGCTCCATCGAGCGCTTCATCGGCATCCTGATCGAGCACTATGCCGGCAAGTTCCCGACTTGGCTTGCCCCGACGCAGGTCAAGGTCCTGCCTGTCTCCGAGAAGAGCCGCGCGTACGCGCACACGGTCGCCGACCGGCTCGAGGCTGCGGGTATCCGTGTGGTGGTCGACGATCGCGACGAGAAGATCGGCTATAAGATTCGCGAGGCCCGTGGCGTCGATCGCGTTCCCTATATGCTCATCCTGGGCGAGAAGGAGGCCGAGGCCGGCAACATCTCGGTGCGCGACCGCTCCAACGAGACGCACGCCTCCACGGTCGAGGAATTCATCGATCAGGTGAGCGCCGAGATCGCGGAGCGCCGCAGCTAAGGGCGGTGCGTTCCGTCGAAACACATCGCGGGTTTGCGGGCACGTTTTGGTCAAACCGTCCGGTTGAGGGCCAAAATGTGCCCGCTATTCGTTGAATGTGCAGGTATACTGGACACATTGGCGGCATCGGGGAGGGTGATCGGCTATGGGGAACGACGTTTTCGAGCTTGCGCAGGCGTATGCGCAGGTTCATCATGCTCGCTTCTCCTGGTTCACGACCGCCTGCGATGTTGCCTGCGCGCTCGCCAAGCTGGGTCTGATCGGTCCGAGTGATCGCCTGGTCGTGCGCGCCAATGATGCGACCGAGGCGTATCTTCGCCATTTCGGCGCCGGCGTCCTGACCTTTGCCGTCGATGAGACGGCGGATGCCTTCGCCGCTGCGTCTCATGCGTCCGCGCATCCCGCCGCCTCCGGGCGTATGGAGCCGCGCGAGGAAGGGCATGCCTCCTATGCGGATGGTGCCGGCATGCGATTCGACCGTCTTTTCTGGCTCGTCAACTCCATCGGGTGCCGTGGTCTGCGCGTGCCCGATATCCACGCGCTCGCCGAGGCAGCCTATGCTGAGGGCGCCATCCTCATCGTCGACAACACCATCGCGTCGGCTCGGTGCTGTCAGCCACTCGCGCTCGGGGCGCATCTCGTCTGCGAGGCGCTCGATCGCGTCGCCGCGGGTTCGCTTGGCGCCAAGGCCGTCGCCTTCTCGGTCGCTCACGAGGCGACGGGGCGCGGTAGGCGCCGTCGCAGCGTCCCGCTCGCTCACGAAGCCTATTGCATGCTCGCGCAGCGACTCGGCGGGCAGCATACGGGCGCCGTCTGCAACGTCGCCGGAGACGATCTCGCCGCGATCCGTCGCGGCCTCGACACGCTCGACTCGCGCCTCCAGCGACAAAGCGACCATGCGCGTGTCATCGCCGAGTATCTGGCGGCGCATCCGGACGTCCCGTCCGTCGGGTATCCCGGCCTTGCAAGCCATCCCGATCATGATATCGCCGCGCGTACGCTGCGGCACGGCTTCGGTCCCGCCGTGGACTTCGAGCTCCCTTGGGGCGTGACCGCAGGCTCCTTCATCGATGCCTGCGACTGTTCCCATCGGGGTTGCCCCGCCGGCGGTCCGCTCACGCGGCTCTCTCCGCTGTGCGGCGACGACGGCACCTACATTCGCCTGCTCGCCGGACTGGACGATCCCATCGATATCGTCGACAGCCTCGAGCAGGCCTTGCGCCTGTTCTGCGATCCTCCCCACGCCTGATAGGGGCGGGCTTAAGCGGCCTCACACCATAATCCCATAGCACGACCGACTACGATCCATCACATCGGGGAGGATGTCTTGATCGCTTCGTTTACGCTCGCCAATTTAGCTGAGGCGCTCATCTTGGGCTTCGCGCTCGCCATGGATGCCATGGCCGTCACCCTATCCAACACGCTGTGCGAACCGGATATGCCGCGTTCGCGCAAACTCGCCATGCCGATCGCTTTCGCGCTGTTCCAGATGGGCATGCCGATCGCCGGTTATTTCGGTGGTACGCTCGTGGCCCCGCTCATCGAGGCCTACGCCGGTATCGTCTCGTTTCTCATCCTCGCGTTCGTCGGCGGCAAGATGGTGTGGGAGGCCGTGCGCGAGCTCCATGAGCCGGAAAGCTGCCCTGCGAGCCGGCTCACCTGGCCGATGATCTTCATGGAGGCCATCGCCACTTCCATCGATGCGTTCGTCGTCGGCGTCTCTTTCGCCGCGGGCGGGAAGGATATCGTGCTGTACGGCGGTGCCATCGGCGTCACGACGTTCGCCTGCTGCTTGGCCGTGCTGGTCGTCGGGCGCAGGCTCGGGTCGCATTTCGGCCCGCGCGCCACGATCGCAGGCGGCGTCGTGCTGATTCTCATCGGTTTGAAGGCCCTGATCGGCTGATCTTCCCGCGAGGGCGAAATGAGGCTCGGTGACATTCTCGCATCGGACGCCTGCAACCACATCCGGCCTGATTTCACCTGTCTCACGCGTTAGAGGTCTTCGAGTTCGTGGGCGCGCTGCGCGAGGATCTCGTCGACGTCGTGCTGGATGGACCAGAACACCTCGAGGGCGCGTTCTCCCTTGTCGGTGAGGGTCGATCCGCGGGCGCCGTCGCGCTCGAGCAGGTCGTAACCCAGTTGGGCTTCCGCTTCGCGCACGATACGCCATGCCTTTGAGTAGGCCATGCCCATGCGCTTGGCGGCACGGTTGAGCGAGTGCTCCTCCTGGACGCCGGCGAGCAGCAGCGCGATACCGTAGCCGAAGGCGCCCGGCGCTTCGATGTCGGGATTCTTGAATTTGAGCCGTGCCGTCGCCACGATCGCCATCCGTGCGCTCCTTTGCGCTAAAGCTTGTCCTCGGCGTTTGGAAAGCCGTGGGCAAAAAGCTTGAAATCTTGTACCACACGGCATTGTAGCAGCATTTATGCACTACAATGGCTCAACGAACCGCCCGCCATGCGGTTCGACCGCGAAATCGCGCGACGTGTCCGCGGTGCCGCTGCGCCCGAAGACGGATCGCGCCCGAACTCTGAGGAGGAGTATCCATGGCAATGTTTTTCCCCGGTGAGTCCCACACGTTCTCCGAGTATCTTCTGGTGCCCGGCTACTCGTCTTCCGAGTGCATCCCCAACAACGTCTCCCTCAAGACCCCGCTCGTTCGCTTCAAGCGCGGTGAGGAGCCTTCCATCAGCCTGAACATCCCCATGGTTTCCGCGATCATGCAGTCCGTGTCCGGCGTGGATATGGGCGTGGCGCTCGCCACCGAGGGCGGCATGAGCTTCATCTACGGCTCTCAGACCCCCGAGCAGGAGGCCGCCATGGTCAAGGCCGTCAAGGACCACAAGGCCGGCTTCGTCGAGTCCGACTCCACGCTCACGCCGGACATGACCATGGAGCAGGTCATGGCGCTCAAGGACAAGACCGGCCATTCCACCATGCCCGTCACCGACGACGGCACCCCGCGCGGTCGTCTGCTCGGCATCGTGACGAGCCGCGATTACCGTCCTTCCCGCGACGACCACTCCAAGAAGGTCTCCGAGTTCATGACGCCGCGCGAGAAGCTGATCGTGGGCGACAAGGACATCACGCTTAAGCGCGCCAACGACGTCATCTGGGATAACAAGCTCAACGCCCTGCCGTGCGTCGACGAGAACGACCATCTGGTCGGCATCGTGTTCCGCAAGGATTACGACTCCCATAAGACCAACCCCAACGAGCTGCTCGACGTCAATAAGCGCTACATGGTGGGCGCGGGTATCAACACGCGCGACTACGCCGAGCGCGTGCCGCTGCTCATCGAGGCCGGCGCCGACGTGTTGTGCATCGACTCCTCCGAGGGCTTCTCCGAGTGGCAGAAGCGCACCATCGAGTGGATCCGCGCGAACTACGGTGAGAGCGTCAAGGTGGGAGCCGGCAACGTCGTGGATGCCGACGGCTTCCGCTTCCTGGCCGATTGCGGCGCCGACTTCATCAAGGTCGGTATCGGCGGCGGCTCGATCTGCATCACCCGCGAGACCAAGGGTATCGGCCGCGGTCAGGCGACGGCGCTCATCGACGTGTGCCGTGCTCGCGACGAGTACTTCGAGGAGACCGGCGTCTACGTGCCCGTCTGCTCCGACGGCGGCATCGTGTACGACTATCACATGACGCTCGCGCTCGCCATGGGTGCCGACTTCATGATGCTCGGTCGTTACTTCGCGCGCTTCGACGAGAGCCCGACCACCCGTGTGAACGTCAACGGCCAATACATGAAGGAGTACTGGGGCGAGGGCTCGGCGCGCGCTCGCAACTGGCAGCGCTACGACCTGGGCGGCGCGGCGAAGCTCTCCTTCGTCGAGGGCGTCGACTCCTACGTGCCCTATGCCGGTTCGCTCAAAGACGGCGTGAGCAATACGCTGTACAAGGTCAAGTCGACCATGTGCAACTGCGGCGCGCTCACCATCAAGGAACTGCAGCAGAAGGCGCGCCTCACGCTCGTGTCCGCGACCTCGATCGTCGAGGGCGGCGCGCACGATGTCGTCGTGAAGGATTCCCAGCAGACGGTGAGCTACAACTAAGCCGACGGCGCGAACGTAACACACGTGTATCGACAGGGGCTTTGCGGCACCGCCGCAAAGCCCCTGTCGTGCTACGGCGACTATATCCCGTCTCGTGGTTGAGGTCCGAATTGCGGAGTCGCATGCAATCCGTGGGGTTCGCTCGGCGGCAACTTGCTGGATTTGCAGTTTTCAGGGGTTTCGAGCATTCAATCTCATAAGTCCATTATGGCCGTTAACAAATGAGCTGGTAAGCATACATGTCGAAATGTCACAAAACTCAATGCGGCGTGCTTGACGTTAAAAACCCCTGAAAACTGCAAATCAAGCAAGATGGCCTTATCGATGAGGCTCGCACACGCCAAGGAGCGGCTTTACGAGCGAAGCGATGGCGTCGTTTACGCCGTCATCATGGGAAATGGGGCATATCGGGTCCCATCAACTCCATCCTGCGCGAACGTTTTGCTAGAATCTGGAACGTTACTGTTTGTATCCGTAAAGGAGCCTGTATGTGCGACTGCACCGATCATAAGGAGATCCCCGCGTACGACGCGGCTGCGATCGAGGCCAAATGGATCGAAGCCTGGGATCGCGACGACGTGTTCGCGGTCGATACCGATTCGACGAAGCCCAAGAAGTACGTGCTCGAGATGTTCCCGTATCCCTCGGGCGATCTGCATATGGGCCACGCGCGCAACTACACGATCGGCGACGCCATGGCGCGCCAGGCCCGCATGCGCGGCTTCGACGTGCTGCATCCCATCGGCTTCGATGCGTTCGGTCTGCCCGCCGAGAACGCCGCCATCAAACACAACACGCAGGCAGGGGCCTGGACGTACAAGAACATGGACCAGGCTCTCGCGACCATGAAGCGCATGGGCTTCTCCTACGACATGGACCGTCTGGTCAAGACCTGCAGCCCCGAGTACTACCGCTGGGGCCAGTGGATCTTCGAGAAGATGTGGGAGCGCGGTCTCGTCTACCGTAAGAAGAGCCCGGTCAACTGGTGTCCCACCTGCAAGACGGTGCTCGCCAACGAGCAGGTCACCGAAGGCAAATGCTGGCGCTGCGGCTCCGAGCCCGAGAAGCGCGATCTGGAGCAGTGGTACTTCAAGATCACCGACTATGCGCAGGAGCTCCTTGACGACCTTGAGAAGCTGCCCGGCTGGCCCGAGCGCGTCAAGCAGATGCAGGCCAACTGGATCGGCCGCTCCGAGGGCGCCGAGGTCGATTTCACGATGTGCGACACCGAGGGCGAGCCGATCGCGGGTGACGAGGGCAAGATCACCGTCTTCACCACCCGCGCCGACACGCTGTTCGGCTGCACGTTCTTCCTGCTCGCACCCGAGTACGAGGGGCTGCACGACCTCGTCGCCGGAACCGAGTACGAGCACGACGTCATGGCGATCGTCGAGGGCGCCAAGAAGATCTCGGCTGTCGAGCGCGCCCAGGGCACGCTCGAGAAGCACGGCGCGTTCACGGGCCGTTACGTCGTGAACCCCGTGTCGGGCCAGAAGGTGCCGGTCTGGGTCGCCGATTACATCGTGTCCGATTACGGTACCGGCGCCGTCATGGCGGTGCCCTGCGGCGACCAGCGCGACTTCGAGTTCGCCCGCAAGTACGATCTGCCCATCGTGCCGATCATCCTCATGGACGACGAGCGCGCGGCCATCGAGGGGGCGGGGGAGTCCATCGACACCTATCATGCCGAGACGGTCGACTGGGATTGCGCACACGCCGCAGAGGGCACGCTCGTCCAGTCCGGCAAGTACACCGGCATGCGCGGCGGCAAGCATTCCGAGGGCGAGGCCGCGATCGTGGCCGACCTCGAGGCTGCCGGCACTGGCCGTCGCAAGGTCGAGTTCCGTCTGCGTGACTGGCTGATCTCCCGTCAGCGTTACTGGGGCAACCCCATCCCGGCCATCCACTGCGATCACTGCGGTATCGTGCCGGTTCCGGAAGACCAGCTGCCCGTCATGTTACCCGACAACCTCGACCTGGGCGCTGGCGAGACGCTCGCCGAGTGCGCGGACTTCTACGAGACGACCTGCCCGGTGTGCGGCGGGCCCGCCCGTCGCGAGACCGACACCATGGATACGTTCACCTGCTCGAGCTGGTACTACCTGCGCTACTGCGATCCGCACAACACCGAGCTGCCGTTCTCCCGCGAGGCCGCAGATCGCTGGATGCCCGTCGACAACTATATCGGCGGCATCGAGCACGCGATCTTGCACCTGCTGTACTCGCGCTTCTTCACCAAGGCCCTGCGCGATATGGGCATGCTCGACGTTGACGAGCCCTTCACCAACCTGCTGTGCCAGGGCATGGTCAAGGACGCCAACGGCGAGACGATGTCCAAGTCCAAGGGCAACGTCGTGCCGCCCTCGAGCGTGATCGAGCCGTACGGCGCCGATACCATGCGTTTGGCGATCCTGTTCATCGCCCCGCCCGAGAAGGACTTCGATTGGGATGAGGACGCCGTCGCCGGCGCGAACCGCTTCCTCAAGCGTGCGTGGCGCATCGTGTGGACGCTTGCCAACGCCGGCGATGCGAATGCCGCGCTCGACAAGGGGTCCCTGTCCGCCGCCGCGATGAAGCTGTACCGCGAGCGCCATCGCACGATCGCCAAGTGCACCGAGGATTTCGACCGTCAGCAGTTCAACACCGCGATCTCGGCCATCATGGAGCTCGTGAACGCGGCGAGCGCCTACCTCAACACCGGCGAGGAGCTCGACGCCGCGCTCAGCCATCTGGTCGCGACCGATATCGTGTCCGTGCTCGCGCCGATCTGCCCGTTTTGGGCCGACGAGCTGTGGCACGCCGCGCTCGGCCACGATACCTACGCCTATACGGCGAGCTGGCCTGTGTTCGACCTTGCCGAGACCGTCGAGGACGAGGTCGAGATCGCCGTACAGGTGCTCGGCAAGATGCGCGCCCGCGCCATGGTCCCCACGAACGCCACGTCCGAGCAGATGCAGGCTGCCGCCGTCGCCGTCGCCGGCAAGTGGCTTGAGGGCAAGACGCTCGTCAAGGCCATCTGCGTGCCCGGCAAGCTCGTGAACCTCGTGGTCAAGTAGTCGATCGTTCGAAGTTCCAACCGCGTGATGAGCCGCGGTCCCGAATTACGGGGCCGCGGCTATTTTGGTATGGACGACGAGGCGCAGCTGACGGACCGTCCCTGCCTACTGCATGAGGAAATGGTCCGCAGGCGACATCCTGAATCGTGCGCGGGATGCCGTATCGATTTCACGAACCGTTGAGGCCATCTGCCGTCTGTCCGCGTGCGACCTCGTATTGATGCTGGTGATTCGCACCGTCGCAACGTCCACCCGCCGCATCCCACCGTTCGCCCAACTGACGTGTCGAAAAGTCCGCCATGATAATACCTTCTTATTGCGTGCAAGAAATTATTATCGCACCAAGGTTGTCTGCACTCGATAGGGAAGAAGGGATTCGATGCACCTCAACACGCAAGCCCTGATCATCGTGGGCGTGTATCTTGTCGTGATGCTGTCGATCGGCTTCATCGTCGGCAAGCTCAACATCAAGAACAGCGAGGACTACATGGTCGCCGGCCGACGGATGGGCCTGCTCTTCGTCGCGTTCTCGCTGTCAGCCAACAACATCGGCGGCGGTTCCACCACCGGTCTGGCGCAGCGCGCCTACGGTGAGTGGGGTATCAGCGCCGTGTGGTACGTGCTCGCGGCATCCATCGCCATGATCCCGCTCGCGTACTTCGCCCCTAAGATCCGCAAGACCATGGCCGTGACCATCCCCGAGGTCGTCGGTCGCCGCTTCGGCGATACCTCGAGCACCATCACCGCCGTGCTCTCGGTCCTCTCCCTGTTCTGCCTGACCTCCTCGCAGATCACCGCCGCCGGCAGCGTCGTCTCCACGCTGGTCGGCATCCCCACCAACGTCGCGCTCGTCGCGGCGGGCTTCGTCGTGATCTTCTACACCACCTTCGGCGGCATGGTCGCCGACCAGGTGGCCGACCTCATCCAGTTCTGCGTCATCCTCATCGGTCTGGCGGTCGCCACGCCGATCGTCATCGAGGGCTGCGGCGGCTGGGATGCCGTGTCCGCGGCGTTGCCGCCCGCGCAGCTCGACTTCACGACCATCGGCGTCGTGACGATCATCGGCTACATATTCAACTACTTCTGCACGTTCCTCGCCGGTCCCGAGATGGTCACGCGCTTCGAGTCCGCCAAGGACGAGAAGACCGCCACGCGCGCCGCTTGGGTGTCCGCCATCTTGATGGCCGCCATGGCGTTCTTCCCGACGCTGCTCGGCCTGTGCGCTGCCGCGACCATGCCCGGCCTGCCGAACGCCGGTGCCAACGCCATGCTCGAGGTCACGACCGCGCATGCGCCGGGCTTCGTCTCCGGCATCGTGTGCGCCGCGATCATCTGCGCGACCATGTCGTCGGCCGACTCCAACCTGCTGTGCATGTCGACGATCATCATGAAGGACCTGTACCTCAAGTACGGCGGTCGCGAACTTACCGATAAGCAGACGGTCTTCTACACCCGTGCCTGCAACGTCGTGTTCGCCATCATCGCCATCTGCATCTCGATGTTCGGCGTCCCGATCGTCACCATGAACACGTTCGCCTTCGGTATCCGCTGCGCCGGTCCCTTCGCGGCCTACGGGTTGGGTCTCGTGGTCAAGAACGCAACGAGGAACTCCGGCATCCTCTCGCTGGTGGGCGGTACCATCGGCTTCATTTTCTGGCAGGTGCTGTCCGGTGGCGACTTCCTGTTCGGCATCTTGCCGGTCGTGTTCGGCTGCTTTATCTCCGTCGTGGTGTTCTTCGTCGTGAACGCCATCGAGTGGAAGCGCGGTGTGCCCGCGGCTCCGTCCGCCTATCTGGAGGAGTAACCGTTCCGTCGCACACGACCCCGCGATCTACGGGGTCCCGCGTTCTGCGGGACCCCGTTTCGCGTATCCGGGTGGTCGCGGTGATCTTCCGGATCGTCGTATCGGCGTGTCGGCTTGTCGGCGTGCGGCACGATTCCCGTTGTCGCACCCTCCTTGTGCGCGAAAGCGCGCCGTCCGCCGAGCGGTATTGTGTGCAATTTGCGAAGGGCGATGTGCGGAAATCGGCCCCCAGAGTGCCGCAAACACGCATTTGACCTGCATATGCTATGATGGTCGGGCAATTGAAGCTGTAACGGTAAGGGAGTGCGGGTTCGCCCGCGCTTCCTTTCTTGTATGGGGAGGTGCTGCATGGTCAAAAGCAAGCTCGAGCAGCAGGTCATCGACGCGCTCGAGGCCGTCGCGCCCGATCACGGCATCGATGTCGTCGACGTCGAGGTCGTCGGTGCGACGAAGGCGCCCTGTCTGCGCGTGCGCATCGATCGCGCGGACGGGGATCCGATTTCGCTCGACGAGGTCACGGCGCAAAGCGCGTGGGTGAGCGATGTCATCGAGAGGCTCGATCCCATCGCCGGTTCCTACACGCTCGAGGTGTCGAGCCCCGGCATGGCGCGTCCGCTGCGTCGCCCGAGCGATTTCGATCGCTTCGCCGGCGAGACCGTCGAGCTCACGACCACGGCG
Organism: uncultured Collinsella sp.; assembly: GCA_964602045.1. Classification (GTDB taxonomy): domain Bacteria; phylum Actinomycetota; class Coriobacteriia; order Coriobacteriales; family Coriobacteriaceae; genus Collinsella. The sequence goes on from CAZRPL010000014.1 coordinate 35,314, forward strand.
ACCGAGGGCAGGCGCAAGTTCAAGGGCGTTATCGCCTCGGTCGACGAGCACGCCGTGACGCTTTCGCTCGAGGACGACCGGACCGTGACGATTCCCCATGATGAGATCAGGAAATGCACGCTGAAGCCGGTCTTCGACTTCAACCGCGGAAAGGATGGCAAGTAATGGCATCGGAGATGATGGAAGCCCTGATGGCGCTGTGCGCCGAGAAGCACATCGACCAGCTCTACCTGATCGACCGCCTGGAGCAGTCGCTCGCCAAGAGCTACGCCGAGATCCTGCACCTTGATTGGGGCGCCAAGGTCACCATCGACCGCGCTACCGGCAAGATCTACGTCTACAAGCTCGTGCCCATCGATGACTCCATGGACGAGGAGGGTAACTACACCGAGTTCGAGGAGATCGACGTCACGCCCAAGGACACCTCCCGCATCGCCGCGCAGCACGCCAAGGCCGAGATCAACGCCATCGTGCGCAACTCCGCCCGCGAGCAGATCTACGAGGAGTTCTCGAGCCGTATCGGCGATATCATCACCGGCACCGTCCTGCAGTCCACTCCCGACTTCACGATCGTCAAGATCCGCGAGGGCGTCGAGGCCGAGCTGCCCCATTTCGACCAACGTCGCTACGAGAACGAGCGCAACGAGCGCCCGCATGGTGAGCGCTACCTGCACAACCAGCGCATCAAGGCGGTCATCATCGACGTGCGCGACCCTAACTCGACGCTGCCCCCGGTTCGCGGTGAGCATTCCCGTCCGCCGATCGTGATCTCGCGTACGCATCCCGCGCTCATCCGTCGTCTGTTCGAGGGCGAGATCCCCGAGATCTACGAGGGTACCGTCGAGATCAAGTCGATCGCCCGCGAACCCGGCCAGCGCTCCAAGGTCGCCGTCCACTCGCTCGACGACCGTCTGGATCCGGTGGGTGCCTGCGTCGGCCCGAAGGGTAGCCGCGTGCGCGCCGTCGTGTCCGAGCTTCGCGGCGAGCGCGTCGACGTCATCCTGTGGGATGCCGACCCGGCGGCCTATGTCGCCAACGCCCTGTCGCCGGCCAAGGTCACGCGCGTGCTCATCGACGAGGAGAAGAACTATGCCGGCGTGATCGTTCCCGACGACCAGCTCTCGCTCGCGATCGGCAAGGAGGGCCAAAACGCCCGTCTGGCCGCGCGCCTGACCGGCTGGCATATCGATATCAAGAACGAGACCCTTGCTGCCGATATCCTGCGCAACGTCCCGGTCGTGACCGAACCCGCCGAGGATCTGCTCTCCGATGACGAACCCGAGCGCTGCGCCTATGTGGGCGAGAACGGTATCCGCTGCCGCAACCAGGCTCGTCCCGGCTCCAATTACTGTGGCGTCCACGATACGCTTTCCGTCGAGGATGGCGTCGACGCATTCGAGGATGCGGAGGATCTCATCTAGCGGCGTCGGGTGTCGCGTATGACACCGACCCCACCCGTTTCCGTCGAATGCTGTGCAGGGCGCGTCGCGCGCCCGAGAGGTAGGTGAATGGCATATGGCAAAGGTCCGCGTATCAAGCCTGGCCAAAGATTTTGGAATGTCGTCCAAAGAGCTGCTCGAGCATCTCGCCGAGATGAAGATCCCGGCGAAGTCCGCGTCCTCGACGCTCGAGGACGCCTACGTGTCCATGGTAAAAAAGAAGCTCGCGCCCGTGCTCGAGGCGCGTAAGGCCGAGATCGAGGCTTCGAAGCTCGCCGAGAAGGAGGCCGCCGAGCGCGAGGAGGCCGAGAAGGCCGCCGCCGCCGAGGCCGCGCGTATCGAGGCCGAGCGACGCCGCGAGGAGGAGCGTCGCCTGTCCCAGGCCGCCCTGGCAGCGGAGGAGGCCGCGCGTGCGGCTGCCGCCGAGGCCGAGCGCATCGAGCGCGAGCGTGCCGCCGAGGCTGCCCGCCAGGCCGAGCTCGAGGCCAAGCGCCGCGCGGTGCCGGCGAGCGATTCGGGTTCGCGGTTCCGCTCCCTGCTCGACCAGATCGCCGCGCAGGAGGTCGTCCTCAAGGAGAAGAAGGAGGCCGAGACCAAGAAGAAAGCCGAGGCCGATTCGCGTCGCGGCGATCGTCGCGGTGGCCGCAAGGGCGACCATGGCGAGCGCCGTGGTGCCGACGAGCCCTCCGGTCGCTCGCGTCGCACCAACGCTACGCCGTCGGTGCCCGCCGGCATGGACGTGCCGGCTCCCGAGAAGGCGGGTCGCGGCGGTAAGAAGCGTCGCGGTCAGCAGGAGTCGCACGGCGATCACTACTCGCGTATGGCCCGTGAGGCTGAGGAGTACAGCCGCGAGCGTGTCCTCGAGGAGGCCCGTGCCGCCGTCGAGGAGGCGAGCCGTGAGTCGACCGGCCGCCGTCGCAAGCGCAAGGAGAAGCGCGAGCGCGAGGCCGCGCAGCTGCGTGAGGAGAAGAAGATCGAGGAGGCGCTCGCCCAGGGCGTGAACCCCGAGGAGCTCGACGCCGTTCGCGTCTCCCAGGGTGTCACCGTGGCCGAGCTCGCCGAGGCGCTCGAGGTGTCGGCCAACGACATCATCAAGCGTCTGTTCCTGCTCGGCACGCCGCTCACCATGACCCAGTCCATGTCCGACGACCTCGTGGAGCTTGTCGCCGACGACCTCGGTCGCCAGATCAAGATCATCACGCCGGAGGAGGAGAACTCCTTCAGCTTCTACGACGATCCTTCCGACCTCAAGCCGCGTCCGCCCGTGGTCACCGTCATGGGCCACGTCGACCACGGCAAGACGAGCCTGCTCGATGCCATCCGCCACACCGGTGTCGCCACGCATGAGGCCGGCGGCATCACGCAGCACATCGGTGCGTCCCAGGTCATGATCAACGGCCGTCAGATCACCTTCGTCGACACCCCGGGCCACGAGGCGTTCACCGCCATGCGTGCCCGCGGCGCCAAGATCACCGACGTGGTCGTGCTGGTCGTCGCCGCCGACGACGGCGTCATGCCGCAGACCGTCGAGGCCATCAACCACTCCAAGGCTGCCGGCGTCCCCATCGTCGTCGCCGTCAACAAGTGCGACAAGCCCGACGCGAATCCCGATCGCGTCCGCCAGGAACTCGTCGAGTACGGTGTCATCCCCGAGGAGTGGGGCGGTCAGAACATGTTCGTGAACGTGTCGGCGCGTCAGAAGACCGGCATCGACGACCTGCTCGAGACCATCCTCCTGCAGGCCGACGTGCTCGAACTCAAGGCCAATCCCGACACCTTCGCATCCGGCTATATCATCGAGGCCAAGCTCGACCGCGGCCGCGGCCCTGTCGCGACCGTGCTCGTCAACCGCGGCACGCTCCGCATCGGCGACTCGCTCGTCGCCGGCATGGCCTACGGCCGCGTCCGCGCCATGCTCGACCAGCACGGCAACCCCGTCAAGGAGGCCCGTCCCTCCGACGCCGTCGAGATCTTGGGCCTCAACTCCGTGCCCGCCGCCGGTGACGAGTTCCGCGTCTTCGAGGACGAGCGCGATGCGCGCGATCTCGCCGAGCAGCGCTCGCTCAAGGCCCGCATCGAGGAGCAGAACAAGGTCAAGCACGTCACGCTCGAGACGCTGTTCTCCGAGATGAGCGAAAACGAGCTCGCCGAGCTCAACCTCGTCGTCAAGGCGGATGTCCAGGGCTCCATCGAGGCGCTGGCCGATGCGCTGGGCAAGATGGACCAGTCCGAGGTGCGCATCAACATCATCCACTCCGCCGTCGGCGCCATCACCGAGACCGATGTCGTGCTCGCCGCCGCCTCCAATGCCATCATCATCGGTTTCGGCGTACGTCCGCAGGGTAAAGCCCGCGACCTCGCCGAGAAGGAGAACGTGCAGATCAAGACCTACTCGATCATCTACAAGGCGATCGAGGACATCGACGCCGCGCGCGTCGGCCTGCTGAAGCCCACCGAGGAGGAGGTCCGCACCGGCGAGGCCGAGGTCCGCGAGACCTTCCGCGTGCCCAAGGTCGGCCTCATCGCGGGCTGCATGGTCACCGAGGGCGAGATCGAGCGCAGCGACCGCGTGCGCGTCGTGCGCGACGGCGTTGTCGTCTTCGACGGCACCTTCGCATCCATGCGCCGCTTCAAGGACGACGTAAAGAGCGTCAAGTCCGGCTACGAGTGCGGCCTGGGTATCGAGAAGTTCCAGGATATCAAGGTGGGCGACATCCTCGAGGCGTACAAGGTCGTCGAAGTCGCCCGCACCGAGTAGGGGGTGTCAGCATGAAGCAGACCGCGGCGACGCGCCGTCTTGGCGAGCAGCTTCGCGAGAAGCTCGGCTACATCCTGCTGTTCGAGATCTCCGATCCCCGTCTCGATCTGATCACGCTGACGGGGGTCGAGGTGAGCGTCGACCGCGCCTATGCGCGCGTGTTCGTCTCCTGTGACGTCGACCGGTACGAGGAGGTGCTCGAGGCTCTCGATAACGCCCGCGGGCGCATCCGCAGCCTGCTCGCGCGGACGCTCGATTGGCGCGTCTGCCCCGAGCTGGATTTCCGTATCGACCGCTCGACCGATGCGGCCGAGACCATCGCCCGTGCGCTTGAGAACGTGCCCGCGACGATGTCCGTCGAGAAGGACGAAGAGGGATACCCCATCCAGCCGTCCGATCAGGAGGCTCACGACGATGAGTAGTCGCTGCGGGCACATCGAGCCCGGGCTCGAACATGATTTCGCGCGCGTCCTCGCCCTGATCGAGGACGCGCCCTCCATCGCCATCTGCGGTCACACCTCGCCCGACGGTGACGCTTTGGGCTCCGTGCTCGGCCTCGGGCTGGCGCTCGAGGCGCGCTATCCCGACAAGCGGATCGCCTTGTTGCTGGCCGATAACGGCCAGGTGCCGCGCATCTACCGTTTCATGGCGGGTTCCGGCAGGATCGTGCCGGCGGCGACGCTCACGGCCGATCCGGCGCTGTTCATCGCCGTCGACTGTCCGGTGCTCGAGCGCCTTGCCGACGGTGCCGACGTGCTCCGTCGCTCCGGTGCCGTCGTGTGTTTCGATCACCATCCGGCACGGGAGGAATTCGCCGAGGTGTCGATCAGGCGTGTCTTCGCCGCCGCGACGGCCGTGCTCATCGAGGAGTTCCTCCGGTGGGCGCAGATCCCGTATTCCGGTGAGGTCGCGACCTGCCTGTTGTGCGGACTGGTGACCGATACCGGACGGTTCCAGTATCAAAACGCCGATCCCGCTGCCTTCGCCTGCGCCGCGCGGCTCGTGGACGCCGGTGCCGAGCCCTCGCGTGTCGCGCTCGAGGTCTATCAAAGTCAGCGCCTTGCCTATCTCAAGCTCGAGTCGCTCGTCATGAGCCGTATCCATATCGTCGCCGGCGGACGGGTCGCCTACAGCTACGCGTACGCATCCGACCTCACCGAATACGGCGTGACGCCCGATGAGTGCGACGGCTTGGTCGACGTGGTCCGTTCCGTGCTCGGTGTGGACGTGTGCCTGTTCGTCAAGGAGACGGAGTGCTGCCATAAGGTTCGTGGCAACCTGCGCTCCAAGTGCGACCTCGACGTTTCCGGCGTCGCCGCTCACTTCGGTGGGGGAGGGCATGCCGCCGCGGCGGGCTTCACCTATGAGGGCAGCATCGTCGAGACGCTTTCCGATGCGCTTCCCATGTTGTGCGAGCTGGTCGGCGAGGATGCCGGCGACCTGCATATCGAGCTGTAGGTAGGAGGTCCATGGCCCGTCGAACGCCATCACAACTCAACTGCCTGATCGCCGTGGATAAACCGGTCGGATGCACCTCGCATGATGTCGTGGCGCGCGTGCGCCGCGCATGCCATGAGCGTCGCGTCGGACATGCCGGGACGCTCGATCCGCTCGCTTCCGGCGTGATGGTCATCGGCATCGGGCAGGCGACGAGACTGCTCGGCCGCATCACGCAGGACACGAAGGCCTATGTCGCCGATATCGTCCTGGGATCGGAAACCCTGACCGACGACGCCGAGGGCGCGCCCTCGCGTGTCGTGCCCTGCGATGAGCGCCATATCGACATGGCGTTCGCGCACGGTGTGCTGAAGGGATTCATCGGAACGCAGATGCAGGTGCCGCCCGCGTATTCGGCGATCTCGGTCGATGGCGTGCGGTCGTACAAGCGCGCTCGCGCCGGCGAGGATGTCGAGCTTCCCGCGCGCGAGATCACGGTGTTCGACGCCGATCTTCTGGCCGTCTCGGAAATCGAGGGATCGCCTGTCTGGACGGTCGCCTTCACGGTGAGCAAGGGGACCTATATCCGTGCACTCGCCCGCGATATCGGCCGTGCCGCCGAGACTGCTGCCCATGTCCAATCGCTTCGCCGCACGGCGTCGGGCGTCGTATCGCTCGCTACATGCTGTACGGTGGATGACTTGAGTCCTGAGCTCGACTGCGACATGATGCTCGATCCGGTGCGCACCTTGGGCATTCCCGCGATCGTGGTCTCCGAGTCCCAGTGCGCGGACGTCCTGTGCGGTCGTGCGCTTCCCGTCTCGCTCGTCGAGCATGCATCCGGCCCGGTTGATGAGACCACTGCCGTCGCGATCGTGCATGGCGGCCAGCTGCGTGCGCTCGCGCGCCACGATGGGTCGCGTTTGGTTATGACCGACGTATTCCCCCAGGGCATCACGGGTGTTCGCCCATGATGCCCGATCGCGCCACGCTGCACCGCGACTTCTTCATGACCGACGGTGCAGCGCCGGTCGTCTCGATTTCCCGGGATGCTCGTCCCTCTTGTGAACCCGTCGACGCCGTCATCGCGATCGGTGCGTTCGACGGCTTCCATATCGGCCATCGCGCTTTGATCTCCCGGACCGTCGAGGATGCTCGCGCGCGTGGGCTTCGAGCCGTCGCCGTGACGTTCGATCCCGATCCCGATCGCGTGGTGGGTCCCGGTCCCGCGCCTAAGCTCATGACCGTCGAGGACCGGCTGCGCGTGCTTGCCGGCAGCGGCGTCGACGAAGTGATCGTCGTCGTATTCGACCGGGAGCTTGCCGCCTACGACCATGCGGCGTTTTTCGAGCGTGTACTCGCGCCCAGGCTTCGCATCCATGCCGTGCACGTCGGTCGGGATTTCCGGCTTGGTCGCGGGGGAGCCTCGACCGTCGAGGTGATCCGCGCATGGGGCACTTCGCGAGGGATGGACGTCATCGGGCACGATCTGGTCAGCCTCGCAGGCGAGGTGGTCTGCTCGACGCGCATCCGCACGATGCTCCAAGCGGGTGACGTCGAGGGTGCCTACCGTGCGCTGGGTAGGCATTACGCGGTGCGCGGCACGATCGCGTCCGGGCGCGGTCAGGGTACGCAGATGGGGTTTCCCACGGCGAACATCGAGGTTCCCGGGCACATCCTCATGCCCGCCGACGGCGTCTATGGGGGGCTTGCCCTCGTCGAGGATACCGTGTGGCCCGCCGCCATCAACGTCGGCCTGCCGCCGACCTTCGCCGAGGCCGCCGGTTCTGCGCATCTCGAGGCGAATCTCATCGGCTTTTCCGGCGATATCCGCGGCCGCGATACCGTGCTCGCGTTCTGTCGCTACCTCAGGCCGTCGCGCGTCTTCGCGAACACCGAGGAGCTGATCGCCACGGTGCTGGGTAATATAGAGAGCATTCGCGAGGAATTCGGGGAGAGCGGGGTGAGGTTGCATGATCTCGGATGAGGATAAGGACCGCGTGCGCGCCGCGACCGATCTGGTCCAGCTCGTTCAGGAAACCGTCGAGCTCAAGCCGCGTGGGCAGGAATTCTGGGGCTGCTGCCCCTTCCATGGGGAGAAGACCCCTTCCTTCCATGTGATCCCCTCGACCCAGGTTTGGCATTGCTTCGGCTGCGGAGAGGGCGGTGACGCCTTCACCTATGTGATGAAGCGCGAGAACCTCTCCTTTCCCGAATCGATCCGCTATCTTGCCGACCGCGCCGGGATCGAGATCGCCGACGATGCTCCGACGGCTCGCCGCGGGACCAAGCGCTCTCGGATCATCGATGTGTGCGAGAAGGCCTGCGGGTTCTACCATACGATGCTCATGCGGGGCAAGGACGGCAGAGGCCGGACGTATTGCGCCGAGCGCGGCCTGAATTCGCAGATATGCCAACGGTATCGCTTGGGGTATGCGCCCGGTCGCGGCTCGCTCGTCGCGCACCTCTCGGCCGCGGGTTTCACCCCGCGCGAGATGGTCGACGCCAACGTCGCCATCCGACGCGATCGCGGCACTCTGTCCGATCGCTTCTACGAGCGCGTCATGTTCCCGATCTTCGACGAGCAGGGACATTGCATCGCCTTCGGCGGCCGGATCATGGGGGATGGTCAGCCCAAGTACCTCAATACCGCCGAGACGAGCGTGTTCCACAAAAAACGGAACCTCTATGGCTTCAACTGGGCCAAGGAGCATATCGTCGCGCAGAACACGGCGGTCGTGGTGGAAGGCTACACCGATGCCATCGCCTGCTGGGAGGCGGGAATCGGCAACGTCGTCGCCACCCTCGGCACGGCGTTGACCGAACACCACGTCAAGACCCTCACGCGTTTCGCCAAACGCATCATCTACCTGTTCGATGGTGATGCGGCGGGGCAAAAGGCCGCCGAGCGCGCGATCCAGTTCGTGGAGACCGGCTCGGTCGACCTGCGTTGCGTGATCTTGCCCGACGATCTCGATCCCAACGACTTCATCCACGAGCGCGGCGGTGACGCCCTGCGCGAGCTGCTCGATCAGGCACAGCCGCTGCTCGATTTCGTCTTCGGCAAGCTCGGGGAGCGAAGCGACGTGTCCACGCCCAGTGGGAGAGCACGTGCGCTCGAGGACGCTTGCGGGCTCATCTTCCCATTGCGGACAAGCTACATGGTCGACACCTATTACATGCAGATCGCCGATAGACTCGGCGTCGATGTCGAGATGGTGCGCGAGGCGGCACAGCGCGTGTTCCGTGACGTCTCACGTCAGCAGGAGCAGTCACGTGCCCGCGAGCGGGCGCGCGAGCGGGCATCGCGCCCGGCAGACGAGGCGCCCTATGTTGACGACGTTCCGCCCGAGCCGTATTTCGATCAGGAAGCGCCCGTCGAGCCCGCGCCCGCTTCGGCACCTGTGCCTCTGACCGATCTCGAGCGTCGGGCGCTCGCAGGTGAGCGCGAGCTGCTGTGCCTGCTGACCACCTACCCGGACAGCTTTCGTCCTTTTGCCGAGCGCATATGCTCGATCGACTGGATCGAACCTCGTCACGAGGCGATCGCCTGGGCGGTCTTGGCTACACCGGAGTCTTCTCCGGTGGGGGAGGTCATGGATGCGGTCCGCGCCGTCTGTCCGGAGGCGCCTCAGCTCGTCGGCGCGGGGACGATCGGCGCGACGAGCGCGCACCCCACCGAGACGAATATCGAGTTTTTGCTCGACACGCTCGAGCTTTATACCGTCAGGCGAAGGATGAAGGCGGCGCAGGCCCGCCTGCGTTCCGACCGATCGCTGTCGTCCGATGAGCGCCGCGAGATGACGATTCAGGCGACCAAGGACGCCGCTCGCGCGCGAGAGCTCGAGCGCGCCGTCGAGGGTGTCGCCGATCCGTTCCGACTTATCGATGCTCAGTCCTGACCCGTGTTCATTCCGTGCCATGCCGTTTGTAGGAAAAAGCTTGACAGGAATGCGATTTAAGCTATGCGGGTATAGAACTGTGTGCTAAAATATTGTGTCCTGCATGTCAAGAAGGGAGATTCCGTGCCTAAGAATACCGCTAGCATGGGTACTGAACTTGATTCCTATATCGACAAGCTCTTGGACCAAGGGTCTGCAACCGGATCAGTCTCCGAGGACGATATCCAGGTCGTCCTGAAAGACGTCGACGTCACCGATGCCCAACTGAATTCCATCTATCGCACGCTGCGCGATCGCGGTGTGGATATCGTCTCGGCCAACGAGGACGACGACGCGTTGGATGTCGATGCCGGCTCCGATGTCCTGGATGACGACTTGGACGATGAGAGCGTCGAGGATCACGATATCAAGGTCGCCAAGAACGCCGACGCCGAGATGGCGGCGGCCAAGACGCGGAAGAAGTCCCGCGTCCGCACGTCCCGTTCTCGTTCGCGTTCGCGCGGCATCGATGCCTCCACCGTCATGCTGACCGGCGATCCGGTCCGTATGTACCTCAAGGAGATCGGAAAGGTCGACTTGCTGACCGCTGCCGACGAGGTCGATCTTGCCATGAAGATCGAGGCGGGACTCGATGCGGGCAACAAGCTCGAGGCCGCCGAGGCCGGCGAGCTTGAGCTTACCCGTGCCGAGAAGCGCCGTCTTTCGCGCGTCGAGCAGGTCGGTCTCGAGGCCAAGCAGGCCCTGATCTCGGCAAACCTCCGTCTCGTCGTCTCGATCGCCAAACGCTATGTGGGTCGCGGCATGCTGTTCTTGGACCTGATCCAGGAGGGTAATCTCGGTCTTATCCGTGCCGTCGAGAAGTTCGACTACGAGAAGGGCTTCAAGTTCTCCACGTATGCGACCTGGTGGATCCGTCAGGCCATCACGCGCGCGATCGCCGATCAGGCACGTACGATCCGCATTCCGGTCCATATGGTCGAGACCATCAACAAGCTCGTCCGCGTGCAGCGCCAGCTGCTCCAGGACCTCGGTCGCGACCCGACCCCCGAGGAGATCGGCGCCGAGATGGATATGAGTGCAGACCGCGTTCGCGAGATCCAGAAGATCAGCCAGGAGCCCGTCTCGCTCGAGACCCCGATCGGTGAGGAAGAGGATTCCCAGCTCGGCGATTTCATCGAGGACTCGCAGGCCGAGGTGCCGCCCGATGCCGCGAGCTTCTCCATGCTCCAAGAGCAACTCGCCCAGGTGCTCGATTCGCTTGCCGATCGCGAGCGTAAGGTCATCGAGCTGCGCTTCGGTCTGGTCGACGGCCATCCCCGCACCCTCGAGGAGGTCGGCCGCGAGTTCGGCGTGACGCGTGAGCGCATCCGTCAGATCGAGTCCAAGACGCTCGCCAAGCTTCGCCATCCGAGCCGTTCCAGCAAGCTGAAGGACTACATCGAGAGCTAGGTCGAGCTTCGGATCTTCTCTCTAGGCCATCTGCCCCGCCTTTCCGCGTTTGTCTGCGGGGAGGCGGGGTTTTCTACAGGTAGGGGAGCGGTTTTGATCGAGTGCGCATACGAGGGGCGGCAGCTACGCAAACAAAAGGGTTAATGGACAAAAAGTGTGTATGGGCTAGTCCCAGTCCATGCGGTATGGCTCGGCGTGATGAAGCTCCGACCATACGATGGCGTCTCCCCATCGGGGGATGGACCCTTCGAGTCTCTCTTGGGCGGCGAGCCTGTCGTAAATGGCCTTGATAGAGCTATCGGTGGGCATAACGCGAAGTATCTCCGGGGCGGGGAGTGGATCTGGCGAGTGCATATAGCACCACCAGAAGACGGCCTTGAGCCTGCGCTCTATGGAAAGCCCCCTATGGTCCCTGAGCATGGACCTGAGCTGCGCGTTGACGCCTCCTTCCACGCGGTTGTTGGTGGCGGGGAGCGGCCCTTCCAGGATGAGCCCTGGATCCAGGTAGGTGAAAAGTGTTCCCGCGTTTACAAGGCGCACAAGGGAACGGCGCGCTTTTACCAGGCGCTCATGCGCGAGATAGACCTTTCCGTCTTCACCTGCCGTGGTCTCCGACAAAAACTCATCCCAGCGCTCGGACCAACTGAGAAGGGCCTCGACCCACGCTTGCGCCTCCTTGAGGGTGGTGATGCTCAAAAGCGCCTTGGCAAGGCCGTAAAGCTCCACCCCCGCCTGGGTCCTCGGTCTTGTCGTGGTGTAGCGCCTCACCTGCGAGAAGGCATGGAAGACGCAGCGCTGGTGCCGCGTGCCGGGCCATGTGCTCTTGAGCGCCTTCGCAAAGCCGTCCCCTCCGTCGGACACCGCGACCTCGGGAGCCGCTATGCGGCCCATCAGGGATGCCCACGCACGAGAGTTTTCAGTGCGCGCAAGGTACCACCCCAAAACGTGCGCATCATCTGAGGCGATGAGCACCACCGCCTTCCTCCCGAGGTGGATGCCGTCGACGTAGACGACCCTCCTGGGGCGCTCTATCCTGGGCGGCATGGGCCATATCTGCCAGAAGCGCTCGGTTTTCCTTCTGAACGTCCTGCCGCCTCCCGGCATATCACGTTGGCGTTTACGAGAGAGCAGCCAGGTAAGAAAGCTCGTGAGGAGCTTTGCGGAGTTGTCTATCTTGCGGGTGGAGCTCGCCCCGCACCTCATGCACCGGAACCGAACGCTCCCTGCTTTCGTGGTGCCGTTCTTGACCATCTTCGATCCGCACACGCCGCACTTCGGGGCTCTCATATAAAACCTCGCGACTAGACCAACTAACTAGGTAAAAACAGCATGGTCTAGCTGCGGAATCATGAAAATCTATACACACTTCTTGTCCAGGCGTCTAGTTGGGGAGGCTCAACTAGATGGCCCTATTTTCTACGCTTTACCTGGGCAGATTATGGTAGTTCATACACACTTTTTGTCCTTTAGCCCAAACAAAAACCCCGCCGACAAGCGACGGGGTGTTCAGATCTGGCTCCTCGAGTAGGACTCGAACCTACAACAACGCGGTTAACAGCCGCGGGCTCTACCATTGAGCTATCGAGGAATGTCTCGGTTGCTCTCGCGCAACGAAGATTAGTATACGCAAAACCGGCGGAGTCGCAAGGGGTATTTTCAAAAAAGTTTTCCGACATCTTCCATCGCGGGAGATTCGTCGGTGCGAGCGCTGGTCACCTGAGGTGCCTTGATGGTATTCCCGCGTTTCATGTATAGCATCCACTCCGATGTGGAAAAGATTATGTAAAGCGTGAATCGCATGTCGATTCAAGGTGATGTCGAGCGGACGCCGTCGTTGTTGGCGGCGTCCCATCTTTATCGGTTCCGCGGATGCGTACGAGGAGGATGGATATGAAGCGTTGGCAGGAGCTGCTAGGTGGATGCGTGAGGAGTGCGGATGAGCTTCGGGATCGGTTGCATCTCGATGCTGGAGAAGTCGCCGAGATGAACCGTATCGCGGCGTCGTATCCCATCTGCATCCCCGAATACTATCTTGACCTCATCGATCCCGCCGACCCCCATGACCCCATCCGCAAGATGTGCGTTCCCGATGTCATGGAGTTCTCGCATGGCGGTACCATGGACACGAGTGGGGAGCACGACAACACCGTAGTGCAGGGCATGCAGCATAAGTACCGCCAGACGGTCATGATCTTGTCCACGAACCAGTGCGCGATGTATTGTCGTCATTGCTTCCGCAAGCGCCTAGTCGGTCTCTCGTCCGAGGAAGTCGCGGCGCGGCTGCCCGAGATGGCGGCCTATGTGCGAGAGCATCCCGAGATCGACAACGTGCTCATCTCCGGCGGAGACGCGTTCCTCAATACGGACGACGCGATCGCCGACTATCTAGAGACCTTCGCATCCATTCCGCACATCAGGTTCATCCGCTTCGGTACGCGCACGCCCGTCACCTTTCCGTTCCGCATCACCGCCGATGACGGCGAACTGACCGATCTGCTCGCACGCTACGGTGATCGCGTTCAGATCATCGTCGTGACGCACTTCAACCACCCGCGTGAGGTCACGGAGGAATCCATCCGCGCCATCCGCGAGCTCCAGCGGGCCGGTTGCGTGCTGCGCAACCAGACGGTGCTGCTTCACGGCGTGAACGACGACCCCGCCGTACTCTCGGCGCTCTTGAACCGTTTGGTCTCGGTCGGCGTCATGCCGTATTACGTGTTCCAGTGCCGTCCGGTCGAGGGCGTCAAGAACCAGTTCCAGGTACCGCTTGCGCGCGGTGTTCGCATCGTCGACGAGGCTAAGGCAGAGATGAACGGAATCGCCAAGGCGTTCCGCTACGCGATGAGCCACCCCGACGGCAAGATCGAGATCCTGGGACCCGCGGGGGAGGGCAAGCTGCTGTTCAAATTCCATCAGGCCAAAGATCGTGCGGACAACGGCCGCCTGTTCGCGTGTGATGTGGCCGATGATCAGTGCTGGCTCGGGGACGAGCCCTCGCGCGCCGGATCGCTGTAGGCCGTAACGGCCAGTTGCGAGGTAAAACCAACCATACATCGGCGTATGCGCATGAATGCACATGAAAACTGGTATCACTTATTACATACTGGAGGACGGCATCCAGCACGGCGAGCGGCGCATTCCAAGGTTCCACCTTATCCGCTCGCCGTGCCGTCGTTCGAATCGCCATGGGCCACGGCGGCGGGGGAGTCCGGTCGAGCATGCCGCCGATTCACCGAAGTGAGGTCAAGATGAAGCGTTGGCAGCAGTTTTTGGAGGAGAGCTACCGGAGTCTGGACGATCTTAAGGAGCCGCTCGGGCTCAGCGACGAGCAGATCGAGTCCCTGCGCCCCTTCGAGGAGCGTTATCCGATTCTCGTCACACCGTACTATCTGCGTCTCATGAACCGCTTGGATCCCGAGGACCCGATTCGGACGATGTGCCTGCCTCATGTCACGCCTCGCGCGGGGGACGATCCGAGCGGTGCTGATTCGGAGATTCAAGGTGGCCAGCATAAGTACCAGCAGTCGGTGCTGATCGTCTCCAACAACCAGACGCTTTCCTACAGCCGTAACTGCTATCGCAAGGATTTCCGGAAGCTCGATCCCGACGAGGTGAAGACGCGTATCCCTAAGCTCGCCGAATACATCTCCGAGCGCCCCGAGATCGACAACATCTCGATTTCGGGTGGCGATGCGTTCCTGAACCCCAACGAGCTGCTCGGCCAGTACCTCAAGGCGTTCGCGTTTTTGCCGACCATCGGCTACATCCGCTTCACCACGAGTACGCCCGCCACGTTCCCGCAGCGCATCTCCAACGATCCCGAGCTCATCAACATGCTCTCGCGCTATGCCAAAGCCAAGGCGATCATCATCGTGACGCAGTTCGATCATCCGCGTGAGCTGACCGACGAGGCGGCCGCGGCGGTGCGCATGTTGCGTGAGGCCGGCTGCACGGTGCGCAACGAGGCCGTGCTGCTGCATGGGGTCAACGACGACGCCAAGACGATCTACGAGCTCATGAACGGCTTGGTGTCGATCGGAGTCGAGCCCTACTACCTGTATCAATGCCGTGCCGCCACGGAGTTCGACGACCACTTCCAAGTGCCGCTCGCCGACGGCATCCGCCTGGTGGGCGAGGCCAAGTCGACGATGAGCGGTATGGCCAAGAGCTTCCGCTACATCATGGGGCATACGACCGGCAAGATCCAGATGCTCGGCTTTTCCGACGACGGCCAAGCGGTCTTCAAGTACCACGAGGCCAAGGATCCCGCGAACGAAGGTCGCATCTTCATGCAAGAACTCGACGAGACCCAGACCTGGCTCGCCTAACTCCCAGTTAGATCAACATACAGAGGGGCGGGATGCCGGTGAACTGCCTCCCATTTCTTGGACAGAGAAATAAAGTTCAAGAGATGGGAGGCTTCTCCATGTCCACCGACCTTCGATCGAAGCACGACCGGGCGCTCAGGGAGCTCGCGGCGGACCTGTTCGCGTCCGGCC
>CAZRPL010000015.1:0-45433 GCA_964602045.1 uncultured Collinsella sp.
GATACTCCATCTCATCCTCGATCTGATGGGCGATATCATGCGCGAGAACAGTCGCTTGGGCATCGGAGATCTTATCAGGCTGAACCATCACGTGCACTTCGCGGCCCGCCTGCATGGCATAGGTGCGCTCGACACCATCATGGCTGTTCGCGATCTGCTCGAGCTTCTCGAGGCGCTTGATATAGTTCTCAGCCGACTCGCGGCGAGCACCCGGTCGAGAAGCGGAGATGGCATCGGCGGCCTGCACGAGAACGGCGAGCACTGAGTTGGGGTCGACATCGGCATGATGCGCCTCGATCGCGTGGACGATCGCCGGCTTCTCACCGTACCGACGGGCGAGGTCCGCACCGATCACCGCATGGGGACCCTCGACCTCGTGGTCGATGGCCTTACCGAGATCGTGGAGAAGACCGGCACGCTTCGCGATGCGAACGTCGACGCCGAGCTCGGAGGCCATGATGCCGCAGAGTTCGGAGACCTCGATGGAGTGCTGGAGCACGTTCTGACCGAACGAGGTGCGATAGCGCAGCGAACCGAGCGTCTTGACGAGCTCGGGATGAAGATCGTGGATACCGGTGTCGAAAGCCGCCTGCTCGCCTGCTTCGCGAACGCGCTGCTGGACCAAGTCGGACGCCTTGCGATACATCTCCTCGATACGCGCCGGATGGATACGGCCGTCGGCGATGAGGTTCTCGAGGGCGACGCGAGCCGTCTCACGGCGAACAGGGTCGAAGCTCGACAGAATGACGGTCTCGGGCGTGTCATCGATGACGAGGTTGACACCGGATACCTGCTCGAACGTCCTGATGTTACGGCCTTCGCGTCCGATGATACGTCCCTTGAGGTCGTCGGAGGGGATATGCACCGAAGTCACCGTGACCTCGGCGGTATGATCGGCGGCGCAGCGTTGGATGGCAAGCGAGATGATCTCCTGGGCGGTCTTGTGGCACTCGGCGCGCACCTGCTGCTCGGAATCGCGGATAATGGCCGCGGCCTCATGCGTGACCTCGCCACGAACCTTGTCGAGCAGCTCGCGATGGGCGTCATCGCGAGTGAGCTCGGAGATGCGCTCAAGCTCGCTGGTCTGCTTGGCGACGAGCTCGTCGAGCTCACGGCAGCGCTTCTCGATCTGACCGGCCTGACTGGAAAGCTGGTGCTCACGCTTATCGAGCGCATCGTTACGACGGTCGAGGGACTCCTCGCGTTGCATCACACGATTCTCAAGCGTGCGGAGCTCGCGCTTACGCTGCTTCTCCTCAGCTTCGGCGGCCTGCTTGTTTTGGATAATCTCCTCTTTGGCCTCGAGCAGGGCTTCTTTCTTCAAGGTCTCAGCCGCTCGCTTCGCATCGCCGATAACGCGCTCAGCCTCTGCATGTGCCGACTCGATCTTCGAATCGGCCTGCTTCAGGCTCCCGTTCTTGGCGCTGCGCATGGCCAAAGCGGCACCGGCTGCACCTACGATGAGGCACACGATACCGATTACGAATTCCATGCTAGAATACTCCTTCATAACGCTTCAAGTAACAGAAAGGCACCATCCGACAAAGCGGACGGCACCCGACATTTGCTAGGGAATGGTCACCCCATATGAAATGAATGTATCCAATATCAATCTCATCGATGATGAGCGCATATCACATAACAAATGACCTTATTATCCTACGTTTACCATCGACTTATGTCAAACGGCCATAACGGCACAACGATGAATACACAAACGAGCTAAAGGTATACCGAGGCGCACAGACGAACCGGTATGGACTCATTCGACAAGAACAGTAGAGGCCGCCTCGCGGGCAATCGCATAGGAAAAACCTCTCGACATAAGGTGTCGGATGAACTTCTCATAGGCGCGAGAAGCGGGAACGGGCCGTGACTCCAATATCTTACACGCGCGCTTCAAATCGTCCTCGTCACTGAAAAACCGCTCCGGATATCCTTCGATCGTATCGACATCGATACCGCGCCGCTGCAATTCGAGCTCTACGCGTCGTTTGCCCCACCCGCGGCGCACGCGTTCGGCGATAAAGTATTCCGCAAAGCGGAAGTCGTCGATAAAGCGATGATTTCGACCGTATGCAAGCGCTCGATCGATCTCCTGCTCACGATATCCATAAGTCGTGAGTTTACGGCGAAGTTCGTCCTCAGCGTAATCCCTGCGGGACAGAAGGTCGGTCAGCTGTGCGACGCAAACGCGATATTCGAGCTCATGAATCGCATCGAACGCGCTATGCCAGGACTGCGGTAGCGCGACCGCTCCGTCATCGAGCAGACGACCGACGCGGACGGGAACGACGATCCGGTACACGGTCCCGTCATCGAGCTCAACGGCAACCTCCGCCATGGGTTTCTTGCCGTAGTTCGCAGCACGCGCACGCGCGCCGGTATCGGGCAACCCGACCTCGATGGAAATCGCATCGAGGTCGGGTTTGCCCGCTTCTAGTTCAAACTCGTCCATTACGCCTCATCGGTTTCGGGCGCGACGACGGCCTCTCCCGTCGGTTCGTCCTCGAAATCAAGTCCGCAGGCGACACGAACCTTATGCTCGATCTCGTCGGCCAATGCGGGATTCTGACGCAAGAACTCCTTGGCAGCCTCGCGGCCTTGACCCAAGCGCTCGGCATCGTAGGTATACCACGCACCCGACTTGCGTACGATCTCGTAGTCGACACCCATATCGAGGATGGAGCCTTCCTTTGAGATGCCGGTGCCGTACATGATATCGAACTCGGCGGTCCTGAAAGGAGCCGCGACCTTGTTCTTGACGACCTTGCATCGAACACGGCTGCCGACGATCTCGGTACCGCTCTTGATGCTGTCGACACGACGGATATCTATGCGCACGGAGGAGAAGAACTTCAGCGCGCGACCACCGGTCGTGGTCTCAGGATTACCGAACATCACGCCGATCTTCTCGCGAAGCTGGTTGATGAAGATGCACGTGGTACGGGATTTTGCGAGAGAGCCGGCAAGCTTACGGAGGGCTTGGCTCATCAGGCGAGCCTGAAGACCGACCGACGAATCACCGATCTCACCCTCGATCTCGGCACGAGGGACGAGCGCGGCGACGGAGTCGATGACGACCACGTCGATTGCACCCGAACGAACGAGCATATCGCAGATCTCAAGTGCTTGCTCACCGGTATCAGGCTGCGAGATCAACACCTCGTCGATATCGACACCGATGCGCGCGGCATACCCGGGGTCGAGCGCATGCTCAGCGTCGATGAAGGCGACAACACCCCCCGCGGCTTGAGCTTCAGCGAGGATCTCGAGCGAAAGCGTCGTCTTACCGGAAGACTCGGGTCCGAAGATCTCGATGATGCGGCCGCGAGGCACGCCGCCGATTCCAAGGGCGGCATCCAGCGCGAGGGCGCCGGTCGGAATCGCCTCGACCTCGAGCTCCGGACCACCGTCGCCGTATCGCATGATGGAACCCGTACCGAACTTCTTCTCGATGTCTGCCTTCGTGGCCTCGATCATCTTATCGCGCTCGGCACCGTAGGTGCGCTCATGAACCTGTTTGGTCGGGGCGGAACTCTTTGCCATGGGATATCCTCCTTGGAACTGAAACCATCACGACTATAAGCGAACAGCTGTTCGCAGTCAAGCGTTATAGCATGAATCCTAACGGCGAAAACCGACAGTCGCTCCAAGAGGTGTCATGAAGATTCCGACATAGACGCGGCATGATGCCGACGATCGGCATTTCCGCCGATCGTCATCGAGAGAACTCCCGCTCGACAAGGTTGGAAAACCAATCGCGCAGCGTGATACCGCGTCCGACATGCGACGTTAGGAGCAAAGCGCCCCATCAGATCACGCGGATTCCATAGAGCGAATCCATGCAAGGCAGAGTTCGAGCGCTTCTGCGGTCGCCTGAATGCGAACGGAGGATCGATCCCCGCAAAACGTGCAACGTCGTGAGCTGACGTTCTGCTTATCGGCGATTCCGAGATAAACGGTACCGACCGGGTCAAGCTCGGTGCCGCCGCCCGGACCCGCGAATCCGGTCAGGCTGACGGCGACGTCGGAGCCGAACAGCTCCAGGGCCCCCTTTGCCATCTCTCGGGCGACCTGATGGGACACTTCGGTGTAGCGCTCGATCGATTCACGGGAAACGCCGAGCACACGCTCTTTGATCTCATTCACGTAGGTGACGGCACCACCACGGAGAACGGAGGATGCACCGGGCACATCGGCGATCGCGGAGCTGACCATCCCGGCGGTAAGCGATTCCGCGCAGGCGATCGTCAGCCCGCATTCGGAAAATGCTCTCACGATTTCGGAAGCGTTGCCCGAAATACGTTCGGCCGGATGTAGATCGTCCATGCGCTTCCCCCCTACGATGTGATGATGTCGCGGCTGTTCCAAAGATATTGCACACCCGAAACGACGGTCAGCACGACCGCCGCGATCATCAATGCCTCGGAGACGAGGTTCAGCATGAGGACCAGACCGCTCACGCCGGTTCCGGCAACAAGCGCCGTGAGCGCGAAGGTGAGCAGGTAACCGCAAAGCGCCACCATGGTAACCGCGGTCTTGGCCTTACCGAGCTTATCGGCGGCGATGACGACGCCGGCCGCACTCGCGACCATGCGCAGCGCGCTCACCAAGAACTCCCTGACAAGGATGATGAACACGAACCACAGGTTGACGTATCCCATGTCCATGAGCAGCAGCAGCGCGGAGAAGACGAGCAGCTTATCGGCGATCGGATCGAGGAACTTGCCGAAATCGGTGATCTCATGGCGCGAGCGCGCCAGATAGCCGTCGACCTTATCGGTCAAGCTCAAGACGACATAGAGGAGAAACGCCGCGAACGCCAAGGCCGGCGAGGGCGTGGCCGCATCCCCTCGATACGACAGATACGACAAGACCATGAAGACCGGGATGAACACGATCCTCACGCAGGTGACGATATTCGCGGGCGTCCAAATCCCGGGATCGCCCTCGCGGCGCGACGACTTCTGCTGACTCACGATACCTCGCCTACTCCACCACATGACCGATCAGTTCGTAGCAGAAGCTGTCGGTAAACTCTACTTTCAGGATATCTCCGACGCACGCCTCGGTGGCATCGAGATGAACGGCTCCATCGCTATCGGGCGCCTGGAACCATGCATGGCCGATCAGCTCGGGTCCGTCATCGGTCTGCTCGATACCGTCGACGATAACCTCGGCGACCTCTCCGACATGCGCGGCGGTGGCGGCGAACCCGAGCGCCTCCGCCAGGTCGACGGCAGCCTGCGTACGCTCGAGCTTCTCGTCCTCATCGATCTGGTCGGCCATCTTCGCGGCGCGCGTGCCATCCTCACACGAGAACGCGAACACGCTCGTGTAGTCGAACCCCTCCCGGTCCATGAACGCAAGCATCTCCTCATGCTCCTCGGAGGTTTCCCCCGGAAAGGCGACGAGATAGGTCGTGCGAATCACCATATCGGGAATCTCGCGACGGAGTCGGACGAAAAGAGCTTCAAGCTCACGTTCCGAACCGCTGCGGTTCATCGCATGCAAGACGCGCTCGCAGCAATGCTGGACGGGGATATCGATATACGGCAGGACCTCAGGGGTATCGCGGATCGTCGAGATGAGCTCGTCGGTCATGCCTTCAGGCTGCAGATAGAGCACGCGGACCCACACGCGCTCGGGCCTTACGGCTTCGGCGACGCACTGCAGAAGCTGTGCAAGCGTACGGGGGCCCGGTACATCCTGATCGAAATCGGATCCCCAGATTCCGGTATCCTGTCCGATCAGGACGAGTTCGCGCACGCCACCGGCGACCAGGTCACGCACCTCCGACAGGATCGAGTCGGCGGAGCGGGAGCGATAGCGTCCCCTGATGTAGGGAATCGCGCAGAAGCTGCAGAACCGATCGCACCCGTCCGAGATCTTGATGTAGGCGACAGCACCCTCGACGGTACGCTTGACATCCGGAACATGGGCGGGCAGCGTGCGCTCGCACGACAGCACCTCGTCGACGACCGCGACGATGCCGTCTTCCTCGTCGGTTCTGACGAACGCCGCGACCTCGGGAAGCTCCCCCGGAAGATTGTCGCCGTAGCGGGACGGGACGCACCCGCACATCACGATCGGGACCTCACGTACGCCGTCGTGCACATCCTCGGCGAGCGACAGCGTCGTCTCGATGCTCTCGGATGTGGCCGATGCGAGAAACGAGCACGTATTCACGATGACGAGATCGGCATCATCGGTATCTTGCGCCTCGGAATAGCCGGCGGCATTCAGCAGCGAGCGCATCCGGTCGGTATCGACCTCGTTTTTCGCGCATCCGAGCGTGATATAGAGGATCGCGTGTTGTGAAGCATCCATAAAAGGGGCTTTCGCCTTTCAATCGATGATTACCGGTAGTTGACGAACTGAAGCGGCTGGCCGTAGTCCTGCTCGCGCAAGAACTGGATGACCTGCTGCAGGGCGTCTTTGGAGGGCGAGGAGACACGAAGCTTGTCCGCTTCGATCGTGACCTTCACCTTGATCTTGGTATCTTTCACGTCCTTGTTGATCTTCTTCGCGGTCGGCTGGTCGATACCCTCGACGATGTGGCCGACGACGCGCACGGTACCGCCGGATGCGCCCTGCGGAGCGTCCCAGGACACCGCCTTGAGATCGATGCCGCGCTTGACGAGTTTGCCGTTCAGCACGTCGATGATCTGGCGGGCGACGAAATCGGCGGGCGCGTTGATGGTCAGCAGCTTATCGGGCTTGGAAAGCTCGATGCGCGCACCGGAATCCTTCAGGTCGTAGCGCTGCGAGATCTCGCGCGTGCACTGCTGATAGGCATTGTCGACTTCCTGCATGTCGACCTGGGAGACGACGTCGAAGCTTGAATCTTTGGCCATGTTGCATCCCTTCTCCTACGGCATCCGCACCATGCGACGCCGATCACACCTCGGAATCATCGTAATACGAGTCATCGGTATATGAATCATCGGACGTACCGGACTCCTCGGTCGAGGAACCCGAACCGTCGTCGGCCGATCCGTCCGTATCGCCTTCGTCGGCCGACTTCGGCACCGATATCGTCAGGCGACCGACGCCGGATGTCTTCGTATCCCATTCGACGTTGTCGCCGTTTTTGGTGACACGCACGTCGCCCGGATGGTCAACCGTGATCTCGATCGAGTTCTCGGGCGTATAGTCTGTCTCGAACGGTCCTGCAACCTGCTCGGACAGCACGAGGGAGCCGTCTACCTTGACCTCAACCCACGATGAAGCGCCCTCTTCCAAGGAGACGGTGACCGTCGTCTTGGTGGGAACCGCCTGGGCATCCGAGTCGGTATCGGAATCCGCCGTATCGCCATCGGAGTCGGCACCACCGTTCGTGTCGGTATTCGAATCGGCGTCGGCATCGGAAGCAGAAGCCGTGGAATCGTCATCGGCGCCATCGTCTTTCGAAGCCGTCCGGTCGGCTGCGGCCGACGCATCGGTGGAACCGGTGGAGACCGCCGGGGTATCGGAGGGCTGCTGTGTCGCGGGTGCGGCCGTGCAGCCGCGGACGAGCAGGATGATCGCAACGAGCACGATGACGACGGCGATGACGATCGCCCCGATCAAGACGCGGGGATCATCGAAGATCGTCGGGGCTGGTCCACGACGCCCCTGGGAACGACCGGAGGAACGACCACGGGAAGGGACCTGTCGTGAGCGGCGACGCTGGGAACTCGAATCTGCGGAGGAACGACGGGAGGCACCGCTCGCATATCGTGAGCTCCTCCCCTCTCCCTCCGGTACACGACGTATGCGGGTCGTACGTCCAGCGGACCCGGTGCGAGCAAGGTCACGGCCACGTCCGTATGTTCCATCGCCATCGCGATGTGGAACAGGGCTATCCCCATAGCGACGGGGTGCACCCTCCGGCAAGCTCGCATAGCGTCGCTCGTTACCGGCTACCGGCATGGGGACATGGCCCGAGGTGGAATCGGAGACATACCCCGCCTGCGGCGGACGCTGTGCATAACGCGAAGCGGGAGCGGGGTCGACCATAAGGTAGCGACCGCTCGTACTCACGCTGCGGGGAACGGGGTTGGTCGCGCCCTCGGTGAACTGGCTGCCGGCAGAGCTACCTCCGCGCTCGTATACATAGAGCTCATCGAAGTAGGCGTTGACGACCTCGCGGGGATTCAACCCCAGATAGCGAGCGTAACTCGCGATCATGCCCTGCGCATACCCGCGAGGCGGCATCGAGGCGAAATTGCCCGTCTCGAAGAACTCGATGATCTGCGGACGGATCTTGATCACGTTGGCGACCTGTTGGATCGACATGCCCAACTCACGGCGTCGATTGAGCAGCATCTCGCCGAAACGACTGGACATCAGAACCCTCCCAACTCGTCATCTTGCGCCATACGGGCCTCGAGCGTCTCGAGCTCCGCAAGCCCCTCCTCATCGAGCAGGACCTCACGGGGTTTCGAGCCGTCGGGAGGACCGACGACGCCCTTCTCTTCAAGCATATCCATAATGCGTCCCGCGCGGGCGTATCCCACCTTGAGACGACGCTGGAGACCGGATGTGGAACCGAGCTGCGATTCGACGACGATGCGCGCGGCATCCCAGAGCAGCGGATCATCGTCGCCAGCGTCATGCGAGCCCGAGCCCGAGCCACCGACCATCGCAGGAGCCACGGCGGAAAGGATCTCCTCGTGGTACTCGGCGGGACTTTGCTCCTTGACGAACTCGACGACGCTGAAGATCTCCTCATCGGAAACGTAGCAGCCCTGGATGCGCTTGGGCTTGCCCCAATCGACGCGACTGAAGAGCATATCGCCCTGACCGATGAGCTTCTCGGCGCCGGTCTGGTCGAGGATGACGCGGCTATCGATGCCCGTCGCGACGGTGAGACCGATGCGGTTGGTGATGTTCGCCTTGATGAGACCGGTCACGACGTTGGAACTCGGACGCTGCGTGGCCACGATCATATGGATACCTGCGGCGCGACCGAGCTGTGCGATACGTACGATGGACGCCTCGACGTCCTTGCCTGCGACCATCATGAGGTCGGAGAGCTCGTCGATGACGATCACGAGATAGGGCATCTTCGCCGGCGGGTTATCGTACTTCTCGAACTCACCGGCAGCCTGCTTCTCATTGAACGTCGAGATCTTACGCACACCGATGCGCTCGAAGATCTTGAGCCTGCGCTCCATCTCGGACACCGCCCACTGCAGCGCGCTCGCGGCCTGTTTGGGCTCGGTCACAACCGGCACGTACAGATGCGGCAGTCCATCATACGGCGCGAACTCGACGCGCTTCGGATCGATCATGATGAGGCGGACGTCCTCGGGGAAGGTGCGCATGAGCAGGCTCATGAGGATCGAGCTGATGACGACCGACTTACCGGAGCCAGTAGTACCGGCGATGAGCAGGTGGGGCATCTTGGCGAGATCGGCAACCATGGGCTGACCCTCGGCATCGCGACCGAGCGCGAACTCGAGCGGACCGCCTTTAACATAGGGGAGGATATCGCCGAACGCGACCGTCTGGCGCGTTCGGTTGGGGATCTCGATACCGACGAGCGACGTACCGGGAATCGGCGCGAAGATACGGACCGAGTCGGTCGCGAGCGACAGCGCGATATCGTCCTCCAGATTGGAGATACGGCTCACGCGCTCGCCCTCGCCGGGCTGAACCTTGAAGGTCGTGACCGTCGGGCCGGAGATCCATCCCACCACGCGGGAATGAAGACCGAACTCCTGCAGGGTCGCCTGCAGAGCGGCAGCGGTCTGCTCCAGCTCCTTTTCGGAGCTGGAGCTGGACGCGGATGCGGGATTGTGGCGCAGCATGGAGATGGGAGGCAGCTGACGCTCACCGTCGGGAGACTCCCCTGCAGGCGCAGCCGTCGCAGAGCCGGACGCCGCCGGGCGTTGAGGCTTCGAGGAGGCGGCGGGCTTCGAAGCAGCGGGATGCTTCGCACGCTCGGTCGCAGCAGTCGGTTTCGCCTGCTCGGCGACGCGGCGCAAAAACTCCGGCACCGGAGGCTCGGTCATGGACGGAACAGCGGCGACGGGAGCGGAAGCGGGCGAGCCCGTGTCTTCGGACGGCGCATCCCATGGCAGCGCATCCGACGACTCGACGTCGTCGTATTCGGAATCGAAGGCACCCTGCTCGATATAATCATCGCGTTCGTCGCGCTCAAGCACGCGCGTCCGGGCGGTACCCATCGAAGAGGCGATCGGGACCGCGTCGACCTCCGCCAAACCGGTCGCAAATCGCTCCTTGACCGGAATGAGGGTCGTCTTGGCACGCTCGGAGGCCACCTCGGCGGAAACGTCGACGAAAGGATCCTCACCGGTATCGGGACCCATATCACGTTCGACAGGCGCCACGCGACTACCCAGATAGGTGGTCGGGGCGCTCCCCGCCTCATCGAACAGGGAGGCCTGAGCAGGATGTGCCGCCCTCGCAACGGGAGCTGCCGTAGCAGGATCGTCACCCCATGGACGCTCGTTGACATCGACGCGACGGCGCTGGGCGATCTGCTCCGCACGCTGGGCGATCGATCTCACCGCATCGCCGATCGAAAAGCCGATCAGAACGAAACCCAAGATGATGAGCCCGACCAGTACGACATAGGCGATGGTCTTCCCCAAGGCGTTTTGCAGGACGCTTGCCAAGAAGGCGCCGACGTAGCCGCCATACGCCGAGAGATTCTCGGGCTCGAACATCGCCGATGCCGAAAGCTCGGTATAGGGCACCGAGAGCGAGAGCGCGGCGACGATGGAGACGAAGATCAAGACGACGCCGACGCACGTGCGTGCGGAAACCTCGATCGGACCCCGCCAGAACAGGGCGGCCGCCGCACCGAGGATGCACAGCGGAACCACATACGCCCCGAGGCCGAACCCCAGGTGATAGAACCCGGCGATAGCGGCCGTGACGGGGGCGGAGGACGGCGAGACGACGGAGATGAACGACGCGACGGCGAAGACCGCCAACAGCACGCCGGCGATATCGCGGCCCGAGCCGGCATCCATGATGGGCTCGATGTGCTCGACCTGCGCCTTCTGGTTGGCGCGCAGCGCACGCGGGGAAGCGTTGCCCTTCGCGTTCGCGCCCTTGGCCTGCGAGCCCTTCTGCTTCGCGTTGTTCTTCGTCTTACCCGCTGCCGCCACGCTAGACCTCCATGACGACCGGGATGATCATCGGGCGCGTATGCGTACGGTCCCAGATGAAATTGGACAGCGAATCGCGAACGGCCTTGCGCAGCGCATCGGTTCCGCTGCTCGTGAAGTTGAAGGAGCCCTTCTCGATCATCTTCATGATCGAGGCGGAGGCGTCGGAGCTGAACTCGTCATCGATGGTGAACGAGACGCCACGACCGGAGAACTCGATCGCATCGATGCGCTTCCGCTTGAGTGAGACGATGGCGACGGCCGTGACCATGCCGTCGTTTGCGAGCTTCTGACGATCGCGCAGGACGATCGGATCGGTGTCGCCGATGCGCAGGCCGTCGACGTAGACCACGCCCGACTCGACGGGCTCACCGCGACGCACCTCGCCGCCGCGCATCTCGAGCGTGTCTCCGTTATCGAGGATGAAGATATGGTCGGACGGGATGCCGATCTTACGGGCGAGACGCGCGTGGGCACGCAGGTGGACCGCCTCGCCGTGAACGGGCATGAAGTAGGTGGGCTTAGTCATGGCGAGCATGAGCTTGAGCTCCTCCTGACTGCCGTGACCCGACACGTGCACAAGGGTGCGGCTCTTGTCGTACACGTCGCACCCGATCTTGGCAAGGCTGTTGATAACCTGCTGGACGCCCTTCTCGTTACCGGGGATCGGCGTCGCGGAGATGATGACCGTATCGCCCTCATGCATGGAGAGCGTCTTGTGCTCGCCGTTGGCCATGCGCGACAGCGCGGACAGAGGCTCGCCCTGACTGCCGGTGCACATGACGACGATCTTGTCTTCGGGGAGATTGTTGATCTCGTAAGCGTCGATGATATCGGTCTCGGGGATATCGAGGTAACCGAGCTCACGAGCGACGCGGGTATTGGTGAGCATGGAGCGGCCGGTGACGACGATCTTGCGACCGCATTTGCGGGCGGCATCGCAGATCTGCTGCAGGCGATGGATGTGGCTCGAGAAGCTCGCCACGAAGACGCGCCCGGGCGCGTCCTTGATCGCGGCGTACAGCGACGGCCCGACCTCGGCCTCGGATTTCGTGAAGCCGGGGACCGTGGCGTTGGTCGAATCGGACAGCAAAAGGTCGATACCCTGCTTGGCAAAGCGGCTGATGGAGGCGTAGTCGGGCGTCACGCCGTCGATGGGCGTCTGATCGAGCTTGAAGTCGCCCGTGTGCATGACGTTGCCCTGCGGCGTGCGGATGAACACACCGAGTGCGCCGGGGATGGAATGGGTCATCGAGAAGAAATCGATGGAGATGCCGCCGAGGTTGACGTGGCTGCCGCCGGAAACCTCGCGGAACTTAGGCGCGCGGATCCTGAACTCGGCAAGTTTGCCCTCGATGAAGCCGAGGGTCAACTTGCTGGAGAAGATGGGCACCTTGTTGTTGAGATCCTGCAGCAGGTACGGCAAGGAGCCGGTATGGTCCTCGTGGCCGTGCGTGACGACGATGCCGCGCAGCTTCTCCTCATTCTCGAGAACGTAGGTGTAGTCGGGCAGCACCAAGTCGATGCCAGGTTGGGAGTCGTCGGGGAACATCAAGCCGGCGTCGACGAGAACCATGTCCTCGCCGCACTCGAACACGGTCATATTCTTGCCGATGCCGTCAAGACCTCCCAGAGGAATGATCTTAAGCGGAGCGGCCTTCTTCTTTGTCATGGTTGCCATATGGGGCGCAACGTCCTTTCTCGTACTCGCGACAATGCAACGGCGGTCATGCCGCCGATTCGTTCAAGGGGCACCGCGCGGCCATCGCCGCGGGCGATACACATGGATATTGGATTGTACCAACAAGATGCACATGAAATACCGCGCGGAGCGCGTCCCCACACGAACAGCGGAACGGCGCGAGAGTCGTCACGCAACGAAAGGTGCCCCGGACCCTGCTGGCAGGGTCCGGGGCACCCGCATACGATCAGATGATCGTATTAACCCTCGTGATGGCGACGGGGCGCGCGGCCGCCGTTGTCGCCGGGGGTGCGACGGGGGCGGTCGCCGTGCTCACGACGCGGGCGACCCGGACGGTCACCGCGCTCGCGGCGCTCGCGATTGCCCTTGAAGCCGCCCTCGGAGCTGGAGCCGGTGGGCGCCTCGGGCTTGTCGAGGCGATCGAGCGAGATCTTGCCGCGCTCATCGACCTCGATGACCTTCACCTTGACCTCGTCGCCGACATTCAGGACGTCCTCGACCTTGTCGACACGGCCCTGGGCGACACGGGAGATGTGCAGCAAGCCGTCCTTACCGGGCAGCAGGTTGACGAAGGCGCCGAACGGCTGGATGGAGACCACGCGTCCGGTATACTCCTCCCCCACCTCGGGAACCTTGACGATGAGCTGGATGCGCTCGACGGCCGCCTCGACGGAATCGCCGACACCGCCGACGAAGACCGTGCCGTCCTCGTGGATGTCGATCGAGGCGCCGGTCTCATCCTGGATACCACGGATGGTCTCGCCGCCCTTGCCGATGACGTCGCGGATGTTTTCGACCGGGATCGTGATCGAGACGATGCGCGGCGCGGTGGAGCGGGTCTGCTCACGCGGACCGGCGATCACGTCGAGCATCTTACCCAGAATGAACGCGCGGCCGGCCTTGGCCTGCTCGAGTGCGGTCTTGAGGATCTCGAACGTCAGGCCGGTGGCCTTGTTATCCATCTGAAGGGCCGTGATGCCGCGCTCGGTACCGGTGACCTTGAAGTCCATGTCGCCGAGGAAGTCCTCGATACCCTGGATGTCGGACAGGACGACGGTCTTACCCTCCTCCTGGATGAGACCCATCGCGATACCGGACACGGGGCGCTTGATGGGCACGCCGCCGTCCATGAGCGCGAGGCAGCTCGCGCAGGTGGACGCCATCGAGGAGGAACCGTTGGACTCCATAACCTCGGAGACGACACGGATGGCGTAAGGGAACTCGTTCTCGTCGGGCAGCACGGGGATCAGGGCGCGCTCGGCGAGGTTGCCGTGGCCGATCTCGCGGCGCTTGGGGCTGCCCATGCGGCCGGTCTCGCCCGTGCAGAACGGCGGGAAATTGTACTGGTGCATATAGCGCTTGCCATCGACCGGTTCGATGGTGTCGAGACGCTGCGCCTCGTTCAGCATGCCGAGGGACAGCACGGAGAGGACCTGGGTCTGACCGCGCTGGAACAGGCCGGAACCGTGCACGAGCGGCAGGTAGGAATCCTTCACCATGATGGGGCGGATCTCGTCGGCGGCACGGCCGTCGACGCGCTCACCGGTCTCGACGACCATGGTGCGCATGGCCTTCTTCTCGAGCTTCTTGAGGTTCACCGGGATCTCACGCTCCCATGCGAGCTGCTCCTCCTCGGTGAACTCGGCGCGGATGCGGTCCTTGAGCTCCTCGACGTGCGCGATGCGCGAGAGCTTGTCGGCGTCGGACAGCGCGGCGTACATCTCGTCGTAGTGCGCGAAGATGCGCTCCTCGACCTCGGGCACAGGCTGATCGAGCACGTACTCCTTGGGCTGGATCGGGCCGTTCACGCGCTCCCACTCGGCGACGAACTCGAGCTGCGCGTCGCAGAAGGCGCCGATGGCCTCCTGGCCGATGCGCATGGCCTCGAGCATGTCGTCCTCGGTGACCTCCTCTGCACCCGCCTCGACCATCGAGATGAAATCGCGGGTGCCGGCGAGCTCGAGGTCGAGATCGGAGTTCTCGCGCTCCTCGTAGGTCGGGTTGACGATGAACTCGCCCGTCTCCTTGTCGCGGCCGATGCGCACGCAGGCAAGCGGGCCCTCGAAGGGCACGCCACCGAGGGTGAGTGACAGGCTCGCGCCCATGGTGCAGATCACGTCGATGGGATTCACCTGGTCGGCCACGAGCGAGGTCGCCACGATCTGGACCTCGTTGCGGAAGCCGTCGGGGAAGCTCGGACGGATGGGACGGTCGATCATGCGTGCGGTGAGGGTGGCCTTCTCGGAGGGACGGCCCTCGCGCTTGAGGTAGCCACCGGGGATGCGGCCTGCCGCGTACATCTTCTCGTTGAAGTCGACCGTCAGCGGGAAGAAGTCGTAGTTCCTGCGCTCCTTGGACACGACGACGGTCACGAGCGCGGTGGTGTCGCCCTGCTTGACCAGGGTGGCGCCGGTCGCCTGCTTGGCGAGCTCGCCGCTCTCCAGCGTGTAGGTCTTGCCGTAGAGCTCGAAGGTCTTGGATACGAGTGTCATTTTTCTCCTTCATCTCCGCACGCCCCGTTGCGTGCGGGCCTCGAATAGTGCCTGGGGATCATCCCGCAGGCGGCGTAGAGGACGCGGTTGCGGCCCCTTACATGAAAAGGAGCCCCCGCGGGGGCTCCTGCATGCACAACGTGTTACTGGATGTTGTCGCGGATGCCGAGTTCCTTGATGAGCGCACGGTACTCGAAGATGTCGTTCTTCTTGATGTAGGACAGAAGACGACGACGGCGACCGACCAGCATGAGCAGGCCGCGGCGGGTGTGGAAGTCCTTCTGATGGGACTTCATGTGCTCGGTGAGCTCACGGATGCGCTCGGTGAGGATGGCAACCTGGACCTTGGGGTTGCCGGTGTCGACGGGGCTGTTGCCGAACTGCGCGGTGAGCTCGGCCTTGCGCTCCTTGGAGACGGTCATGGTGTACACCTTTCTCTTGAATACGCCCGACACTGGGAAGCCGCCGGTGCAGCGAGCATCTAAGTGCGGGTAACCAACAGCCAGATATACTACCATCTCTCTCGCCGCTCCACCAGAACTGCACGGCCATATGGAATATTCCCAGAGGAAGCATCACATCGATGAGCGCCCTATGTCGCGCAGAAGTCGGCGCGCCGTGACCGAAGGCAGGATGACGGCGAGGGCAATCCATGCCGGCCACAGGAGCGTGGGGGGTAAACCGTTCAACGGGATGAGACAGAGTCCCACGATAATCGCCGGATACCATGAAAAGTAGAACAGCGATGTCCAAACGAGCGTAACGAGCGGCAACCCCAAAACCCCCACATGCCTTCCAGGTGGACGCCAAGATGCTCGATGCGCACACGCACCGACTGCTTGCTCGATTAACGAGCACAGCAACCGCCACGGTCAGAACCACCATCGAAATGATGATTGCAAGCAGAAGCCGCCCACCGAGGCCATCCCACGCGAGGGCTCCTCCGTATAGTGAGCTGACGGCCCGCGCGTCGGCAACGCCGAGCGCAAGGAAGCCGATCGTGCTCACGGCGAGGCACCGCCCGATCGCACGGCGGGACGTTAGGTCGAGCAGACGTCAGATAGTTCGCAACGAAGACATGGTCGACCTCCCTCAACGCGTTCCTACATACAGTATTCGCTCAATCCGATCACCTCCGCGATCGCGCAAACGCACTTCAGTCAACGTCCGCAAAACGCTACAGGCGTACGTCAAAAGGCCGCAGCGGGAAATCGGTCCCGCTGCGGCCCAGGTAAGTGGAATGCCTGCCGGAAACTAAAGCAACAGGAAGTACAGCAAGAACGCGACGCCGGCCACCCACATGAGCGGGCGCACGTACATTGCGCGGCGCGTCACCACCGCCACGAGGATGTAGGTGAGAAAGCCGAGACCGATGCCGTTGGAGATCGAATAGGTGAACGGGATGCCGGCGATGATCATGAACGTCGGGAAGCCCTCGAGCACGTCGTCCCAGTCGACCATGACGACGTCACCCATCATGAGGAAGCCGACGAACACGAGCGCGCCGCAGGTCGCCGCCGAGCTGATACAGGAGATGAGCGGCGAGAGGAACGCGGCGAGGATGAACAGGATGCCGGCGAAGATCGAGGTCAGACCGGTGCGACCGCCATCAGCCGCGCCCGAGGCGGACTCGACGAACGTCGTGATGGACGAGGCGCCCAGAAGACCGCCCACCGCAGCGGCGACGGAGTCGACGATGAGGATCGGCTTGATGTCCTCGACCTTGCCGTCCTTCGTCAAAAACTCACCCTGCTTGGCCACGGCCATGGCGGTGCCCATGGTGTCGAAGAAGTCGCTCATCATGAGCGAGAAGGCGAACAGCAAGATCGTCGGGGTTGTGATCGCCCTGACGAGACCCATCACGCCGTCAGCGTCGCTCATGAACGGCGCGCCTGCCGTCGAGAAGTCGAGCGGGGCGACGATACCGGTAGGCGCCTGGGTGACGCCCAGCGGGATACCGCACACCGCGGCGATGAGGATGCCCCACAGAAGAGCGCCCTTGACCTTCATGGAGTAGAGCACGACGGTCGCCACGATGGAGATAGCGCCCACCAGGAACGTCGGGTCTGTCACGCTGCCGAGCGATACGAGCGTGTCGGCGTTCGCCAGGATGATGCCACCGTCCTTGAGACCGATCATAGCGATGAACAGGCCGAGACCGATCGAGATGCCGCGGCGCAGCGAAACAGGGATGGCCTCCATGATGGCCTCGCGCAGGCCGCAGAGCACGAGCAGCAGGATCGCTATGCCCTCGATGAAGACGACGGCCATGGCGGTCTGCCAGCCGAGGCCCATGGATCCGCACAGCGTGTACGCGACGATGGAGTTGATACCCATGCCGGAGGCGCACGCGAGCGGACGGTTGGCGAACACGCCCATCATGATGGTCATGATACCGGCACCCACGCACGTCGCGGTTACCGCAGCGCTGATGGGCACGCCGCCCGCCTCGAGGATGAGCGGGTTGACCACGATGATATAGGCCATGGCCAGAAACGTGGTGAGACCCGCGCGCAGCTCGGTTGCCACCGAGGAGCCGCGCTCACCTATCTTGAAAAACTGTTCCATTAGGATTCTCCCTCCCCCAAAACAAGTGACCCCTATCTGGAAGCCACCCGCACACTCTAGCACGAGCGCTGCAAGTTTGGGACCTGTCCCCGAACTTGCAACCTAAAAAGCCGCGGCCGGGAACGGATCCCGGCCGCGGCCTGACAAGATTGTACCTGGCACCAACTTGTCGCTAGCGGGGCATGGACCAAGCGGTGTGATCGGTGTGGAGCAGCTCCTCGGCGCGCTCGGAGAGCGGATGGCCGAGGAAGTCGTCGTAGACGAGCTTCACGCTCGGGTTCTCGTGGGAGAACCTGATGGGCGCCTGCGCGTCGAGACCCCACAGCACGTCGCCGCGCTCGCCGGCGAGCTCGCATCCGTCGTGGATCGGCTGACCGCCGCCGCCCACGCAGCCGCCGGGGCACGCCATGATCTCGACGAAGTCATAGGAGACCTCGCCGGCACGAAGCGCCTCGATGAGTCGATGGGCGTTGCCCAGACCGTGCGCCACCGCGACGCGCAAGGGCGTCCCGGCCAAATCGAAGGTCTTCTCCTTCCAGCCGTCCAGGCCGCGCACGCCCGAGAACGCATCGGGGTCGGGGTTCTCGCCCGTGGCGAGATAGTACGCGGAGCGCAAGGCGGCATCCATGACGCCGCCGGTGGCGCCGAAGATCACGGCAGCGCCGGTACCAAAGCCGAGCGGCTGATCGAGCTCCTGCTCCTCGATCGAGGTCGCATCGATATGCGAGGCGCGCACCATGCGGTCGACCTCGCGCACGGTGAGTACGACATCGACGTCGGGATCGCCGTTCTCCCCCACCATGGTGGGCAGCGCAGCCTCGGACTTCTTGGCGACACAGGGCATGATCGACACGCAGAAGATCTTGGAGGGATCGACGCCCAGCGCATCGGCGTAATAGGTCTTGGCCACGGCACCGAACATCTGTTGCGGCGACTTGGAGGTGGAGACCTGGTCGAGCATATCGGGATAGTGAGACTTGACGTAGCGGATCCATCCCGGGCAGCAGGAGGTGAACATCGGGAACTTGATATTCTCGCCTCCGGGTTCTCCGGCCTTCTTGATGCGCTCGAGCAGCTCCGAACCCTCCTCCATGATGGTGAGGTCGGCGGAGAAATTGGTGTCGAACACGTAATCGAAGCCCATCATGCGCAACGCTGTGGCAAGGCGCTCGACGGTCGCCTCCTCATGGGACAGACCGAGCGACTCACCCCACGAGGTACGGACGGCGGGCGCGATCTGCACGAGGCAGATCTTGTCCGGATCGCCCAGAGCGTCGAAGACACGCTCGGTGTCGTCACGCGCACGCAGGGCACCGGTCGGGCAGTGCGTGATGCACTGGCCGCACAGGGCGCAATCGGTCTCGGAGAGCTTCCTACCGCCGGCGACGTTCACGACCGTATGGCTCGCACGGCTCGTGAGATCCCACACGCCGGTCCCCTGGACCTTCTCACAGATCTGGATGCAGCGCAGGCACTTGACGCACTTGTCGTTGTTGCGGATGAGCGGGAACGAGGGATCTGACTTGAAGCCTTCGAGATGCTTGGTAAACGGCAGGTCGGTGATACCGAGATCGTTGGCGAGCGACTGCAGCGTGCAGTTGCCCGAACGTGTGCAGCTCGTGCACTCGGAATCGTGCTGCGACAGCAGGAACTCGACGTTGGTCTTACGGGCGATGCGCGCCTTGTTGCTGTTGGTGCGCACGACCATACCGTCGAGCACATAGTTGTTGCACGC
Organism: uncultured Collinsella sp.; assembly: GCA_964602045.1. Lineage (GTDB taxonomy): Bacteria > Actinomycetota > Coriobacteriia > Coriobacteriales > Coriobacteriaceae > Collinsella. The sequence goes on from CAZRPL010000015.1 coordinate 19,627, forward strand.
GGCAACGAGCTGATCGATACCCTCGACCTCGACCACACATACGCGGCAGGCACCGACCTCGTTCAGGTCGCGCAGATAGCACAGCGTCGGGATCTTGATGCCCACGCTCGCTGCGGCATCGAGAATCGTCGTATGCTCGGGAACCTCGACCTCACGGTCGTCGATGATGAGCTTTACCACTGGAAATTCCTCCCCCCACGGAACGCACCGAAGCCGAAGTGATCGCAGCGCAGGCAGCGCGAGGCCTCCTGATGGGCCTCCTCCTCGGTCAGACCGATCTCGGCCATCTCGAAGTCGCCGATGCGCTCGGCGGCGTCGCGCTCCTTGAGCTCGCAACGGCCGCACAGACGCTTGCCCTTGAACTGGACGGGCGGAAGCTCGACGTCGAGCTCGATATTGTGATCGAACCCGAGGTGACGATCGATGTTGGCGGCAGCGACCTTGCCGGCGTTGATGGCACGGATGACGGTCGCGGGACCGGTCTGGCAGTCGCCGCCGGAGTACACGCCCTCGAATCCCGCCACAGCACCCTCGGCATCCGTGACGATACGGCCCCACTTGCAGGGGATGCCGATCTTTTCGAACGTTGCCGAGTCGATATCCTGACCGATCGCGACGATCACGCGGTCGCAGGCGATCAGCTGCTCGGGCGCCGAGGCAGCGCGCGGCGCGGGACGACCGCGACGGGGAGCGCCGATGATCTGAGGCTGGACCACCACGCCGGCCACGCGGCCGTCGTCGGTCGTCTCGATGCGCACAGGGGCGTTGAGCTCCATGATCTGGCAGCCCTCGGCCTCCGCACCGGCGATCTCGGCATCCTGCGCGGTCATGTCGCAGATGCGACGACGGTACGCGATGATGACCTTCTCGGCGCCCAGACGGACGCTCGAGCGCGCGACGTCCATGGCGACGTTGCCGCCGCCGATGACCACGACTCGCTCGCCGGAAAAGTCCGGCATCGCGCCATCGCCGATGGAGCGCAGCATCTGGACGGCAGAGACGACGCCCTGGGCGTCCTCGCCCTCAAGTCCGAGCTTTTTGTCGCTGTGGGCACCGATGGCAAGATACACCGCATCGTACTCGCGACGCATCTGCTCAAGGCAGGCACCGTCGATGGAGCATTCCAACTCGACATCGATGCCGCAATCCAAGATCCACTGGATCTCGGCCTCCAGATCCTCGCGCGGCAGTCGATAGCTCGGAATGCCGTAACGCAGCATACCGCCAAGGTGTTTACGCTGCTCGAAGATCTTAACCTTATGGCCCATGAGCGCAAGATAGTACGCGCAGCTGATGCCGGCGGGACCGCCACCGATCACGGCCACGTTCTTGCCGGTCGGCTCGGCCATATTGGGACGGTAGTCGTGCTCCATATGGTCGGTCGCATAGCGCTTGAGCGCGAGGATGTTCAACGGGTCGTCGACGATGCCGCGACGGCAGTGCATCTCGCAGGGATGCTCGCACACGCGGCCGCACACGACCGGCAACGGGTTGTCCTTGCGGATCAGGCGCACCGCATCGGCGTAGCGACCGGCCTCGACGAGCGAGATATAGCCCGGGATGTCGACGTTTGCCGGACAGCCCGCCACACACGGAACGCGCTCGTTCTGTTCAAAGCCACAGGCGTGTTCGCGGACGTGGTGCTCGAAGTCGTCACGGAAACCGCGCACCGCCATAAGGGCCATCGAACCGGCTTCGTAACCGATCGCGCAGTCGCTCGACAGGTAGATCGTGTTCGCGGTCTTCTCGATCAGGTCGATCGTCTCGAGCGTCGCTCGGTTGGCCAGGACCTCCTCGAGCAGGTCGGCGAGCGCCTTCAAACCGACGCGGCAGGGCGTGCACTTGCCGCAACTCTGCGTAGCGCACATGTTCACGAGCGCCGCGGTGAACTCGACCGGACAGGGCGCGAGCGAACGGGCGGCGAGACGCCGTCCGAGCGCATCATGCAGGTCGTCCATGACGGCCTGGGCATGGCTGCGCTCCATGACATGAAGTCGTGCCATAAATACTCCCCTCTTATCGTGTCAATAACTTTTTATCACCTATGCACGCGCGATCGACCGACGAACCCCCAGACGGGCGGAAAGGCTTCGTAAGCGTGCAAGCTGCAGCTCGAATACGAAGTATTCATGGATACATCGAATCTGGAGCCTACAAAATATAGTACGCACTTTATCCAAGTGTAGTGATAGTTTTTTATCATCATGCCATGCGTCGCCGGCATGGACGACAGCCTCCGTGTATTCGGAAAATGGAAGGACGCCCTACCGCCCCAGCATGAACTCGAGCGCCCGGAGTCGGGCATCGAGATGCGTGGCCGCCCATACGTGCGCGAGCGCAAGCAGATACGAAGCGGTGGCGATGTCGACCGGAGCGGTCGCAAGCCGATCGAAGCGGGCATGGATGAACGCACGCAACCATTCCACCTGGGACGCATCGACCATCTCGGCACCAGGCACGCTCGAGGCGCACGAGGCACATAGCAAACCTCCCGCAGTCGCCGAATAATAGCTGACCGCACCATCGCCGCACGCGACGCACGAGGAGAAGTCCGGACGGTAGCCGATATGCGAGAGCACTTTGAACGTATAGGCGGCAACGACGATGTCGAGGTGGACGGTATCGGTGGAGACATCCCCCACCACCTGCAGGGCACGTCGGGTGATCGAGTAGATGTAGGGGTCTTCGGCATCCTCGTAGCAGCACAGACGCGCGATATCCGCCACGGCGCTCGCCGCACTCATACGCTCGAAGGTCGGGGATGATCCGAGCGGCGCCTCCAAGAGCTCGGCCTGCGACACGACGTCGAGATTACGACCGCGCGCAAGCAGGAAATCGGTCGTGCAGAACAGTTCGCACCGCGCCGCAAGACGGCTTCCCGGTTTCCGCGCGCCTTTCGCCACGGCACGGATCTGCCGACCGGAATCGGCCACGAGGGTCAAGATCAGATCGGTCTCCTTGAGCTTGACCTTGTCGAGCACGATGGCGCTCACACGATATGTCCGCGATGCCGCCAAGGTGCGCCCCCTCGCATAGTCGACCGGTGCACGGCCCTTCTGCGCGCACCGAGGCCCATCACCGCTACTCCTCGAACGCGTACCCCATGCGGCGGATCTCACGCTCGTCATCGCGCCATCCGCGCTGGACGCGCACGTCGAGCGCCAAGAACACCTTGCGACCGAACAGGCGCTCGAGATCCTGCCTCGCGTCGGTACCGATACGCTTGATCATCTCGCCGCGGCGGCCCACGAGGATGCCCTTCTGCCCCTCGCGCTCCACGTACACGGTGGCATGCGCACGGACGAGCTTGCGCGTACGTTCAAAGGCATCACAGACAACACCCACGGAATGCGGGACCTCCTCACGCGTGCGTAGCAGGACCTTCTCGCGCACGAACTCGGCGACCAGCGTCGCATCGTCGGTATCGGTATCCATTCCCTTGGGGAACCACCGAGGGCCGGCGGGAAGATGCTCGGAGACAAGCTCGATGAACGGTTCGACGTTGAAGCGTTCGGTGGACGACACGACGATCATATCGTCGAAATCGACGAGCTCACGCGCACGATCGAGTTGCGTCATCATCGTGGCCTGATCGACCTTGTCGGCCTTGGTGAGCACGAGGATCTTGGTCGCGTTCGAGACGCGCACGCGCTCGGCGATCCACTCGTCACCGCGGCCGATGGGCACAGATGCGTCGATGAGGAACGCGACCACGTCGACATCTGAAAGCTCGGCGAGCGCCGAGCGGTTGAGCTCGGATCCAAGCCCGTCCTTGGGTTTGTGGATACCCGGCGTATCAACGAAGACGAGCTGGTATTCGTCACGGTCCACGATGGCGCGCATCCGACGGCGCGTGGTCTGTGCAACCGGCGAGGTGATGGCGACCTTCGAGCCCATACAGGCATTGAGCAACGTCGACTTACCGGCGTTGGGACGACCGACGAGGGCGACGAAGCCGCTGCGGAATCCCTCGGGCGTATCGCCAGCGACAAGGCCGAGGTCCGAAACCGCATCCTCGGCATCGACCATCGCATCGATCTCGTCGTCGCTCAAGCCCTCGAACGGATCGAACTCCTCGATTGCGCCATCCTCGTCGGATTCGCAATCCTCATCGTGCGCGAGATCCTCGACATCGCGATCGAGCACCTCGGCATCGTGAAGGGTATTCGTCGTGTGATCCATGGATTCCTCCGAGAATAATGAATGCTACGCGATAAAGCCGAGCGCACGTGCGAACACGATGATCCCGACGATCGCGGCGGTGATGGACAGGGTGTAGACGCTCGCCGCGGCGATGTCCTTGGCACGCTTGGCGAGCGGATGGAACTCCTGCGTGGCAAGGTCGACGATGGCCTCGATGGCCGTATTGACCAACTCGGCGAAGATGACGAGTCCGAAGCACAGCGCGACCAGGCACCACGAAAGCAGGTCGATGCGCAAGACGATGCCCGCGATGACGGCGGCCACGCCCATGACGAGCATGACCTTGATATTGCGCTCGGTTCGCACCGCGGTGACGAAGCCCTCCATGGCATACCCGAAGGAGCGGATGAATGAGGGATGATCCTTATTGGAACCGGGAATCATAGGCGACCTCGCTTAGTCGTCGTGATGGTGCGTGGTGGGACCGATGCAGACGGCGTCGGCATCCTCGCCGCGCTCGCGCGCAAGCTGACGGAGGATCTCGAGTTCGCGTTCCTCCATCCGCGACGCCTCGTCGTCATCGAGGTGATCGTAACCGAGCAGGTGCAACAACCCGTGCACGAGCATGAGCCGGCACTCCTGTACCGGAGTGAAGCCGAACTCCGGCGCCTGTGCCGCGATGACACCGGGTGCCAAGATCACGTCGCCGAGCTCGACCGCCTCACCGGCGGGGATGCTCTCGTCAAAGGGATCGTCGCACTCGAACGACAGGACGTCGGTGGGAGCATCGATGTGGCGCCATGCACGGTTGAGCCCTCGCATCTCCTCGTCATCGACGAAGGAGACGGACACGTCGACCTGGCGACCGATACCTTCGCATGCGAGCACGCACGCGACGACCTGCTCGATTTCCGCAGGCTCGAGCAACGTGTCGAGTTCGGCCTCGTTACTGATGAGCACGGCCATGGGCTCCCTTTCCCGCCTTCGGCGATGAGTGCGCCGGATGCGTCTCCTCGAACGCGTCATATGCCTCGACGATGCGTCCGACAAGCGCATGACGGACGACGTCGGTGCGATGCAGTCGGATGAACGCGATATCGTCCACGCCGGCCAAGATCTCCTCGACGTCGGTCAAGCCTCCGCGCTTGCCGGGAAGATCGCGCTGCGTCGTATCGCCGGTGATGATGAATTTGGAATTGAACCCCAGGCGCGTGAGGAACATCTTCATCTGCTCGGGCGTGGTGTTCTGCGCCTCGTCGAGCACGACGATCGCGTCGTTCAGCGTGCGACCGCGCATGTAGGCGAGCGGCGCGATCTCGATGACACCCTGCTCCACAAGGGCCGTCGCGCGCTCCATATCGGTCATATCGAACAACGCGTCAAGCAGGGGGCGTACGTAGGGGTCGATCTTCTCCTGGAGCGTTCCGGGCAAAAAGCCGAGGTTCTCCCCCGCCTCCACGACCGGACGCGTGAGCACGATGCGGCCGACCTCATGGCGCTTGAGCGCCGCCACCGCGATCGCCATCGCCAGATACGTCTTGCCGGTGCCCGCGGGGCCCGTGCAAAACGTGATGGTGTTCGAACGGATGGCATCGATGTAGCGCTTCTGGCCCAGGGTCTTCGGCCTGATGGCATGGCCGCGGTACGTCAGCAGGATGTCGTCGGAAAGCCCGGAGATATCGGAGCGCTCCTGCCGGAGCGCGTCGAGCGCGCGCAGGGCATCGTCGGAAGCCGGGACCTCGCCGGTAGCCGCGAGCTTGATGAGATGCGTGAACAGACGCGTGAGCAGCTCGACCTCGTCGGGAGAGCCCGACAGCGAGATCGCACTGCCGCGCACGACGACCGATGCGGTCGTGTTCGCCTCGATGGCGCGAAGCACGGCATCGCCCGAACCGGTCACGCGCGCCGGGTCGATACCGTCCGGAACGGTCAGCCTCACCTTGGTCGAGTCCATACTCCTCCTCATCTCGGATCGACAGGCGCCTTTGCGCCCGTCCCTGCCGACCGAACCACGCGGCCGTGCAGCACACCGTGCGTATCGACATCCATGATAGTAACATCGACCAGTCGACCGACGAGGTACTCGGCGATGTCGTCGACGATCACGCGATGGAACGAACCGAGCGTACCGCGACCGGGATACTCGATGACGGCGCGCTCGATGGCACCGATACGCGCCGCGGCATCGTCGCGAGACGTCTTGTCGACGAGCGCACGGATAATGGCACTCCGAGCCGCCATGGTCTGGGCGGGAACCTGATCGGGCATCGTCGCGGCAGGGGTCCCGGGGCGGGCGCTGTATCGGAACACATGCAGACGTGAAAAGCCGATACGCTCGACGAGCGCGCGCGTGCGCTCGAACTCCTCGTCGGTCTCACCGGGAAACCCGACGATCAGGTCTCCGGACAGCGCGATCCCGGGGACCGCGCCGCGGATCGTATCGACGAGATCGAGCAGGTCATCTGCATCGTACGGGCGATTCATGCGTGCAAGCGTCTCGGTACAGCCCGACTGGATGGGCAGATGGAGGAAGGGCGCGATGCGATCGGGATAAGCGGCCATGCGCTCAAGCAGGCGCACATCGACGTCCATGGGCTCGATGGAAGACAAGCGTATATGCGGGATATCGGTGTCGCGAACGAGCACCTCGACGAGCTCGTCGATACCCACGTCCTCACCGGCATCGTCAAGACCGCGATAGGCACCGAGGTTGACGCCGGTCAACACGACCTCGGCGACACCGGAGACGACGGCCTCGCGAACATCGGCGACCACGCGAGCGACATCGACGGAGCGCTCAGGTCCGCGGGCCTTCCACACGATACAGTACGAGCAGCGGTTATCGCACCCGTCTTGCACCTTTACGCCGATGCGCGAACGTCCGAGCAGGTCGTTCAGGGTGGACAGGCCGGAATCGTCCGGACGCACGCGGTCGCGCAACCGATCGGCGAAGAGCCCCTCGGCGCAACCGGCGACCTTGGCCTTCGAAGGTTCGGCGATCACGCGCTCGGAAAGCGCCGTAAACGCGTCCGCATGGAGATTCACGGCACATCCCGTCACGATGACCCAGGGGGCACGGGCGCGCCCGAGCGCGTGGCGAACCGCCTTGCGCGTCTTAGCCTCGGCCTCGCCGGTCACCGCGCAGGTGTTGATGACCACGATCTCGGCTTCGTCCTCATCGACCAGATCGAAACCGCGACGATCGAGCTCGACGGTGATGCGGTCGCTCTCCACACGATTGACGCGGCAACCGAGGTTCACGACGTGTACGGCGGGATTCGACACGGTCATCCCTACTCGAGGATGTCGTCGATCGCGTCGCGGATGCGATCACCGACGGACTTGCGCGGCGCGACCTGCTCGCCCATCTCCTTGGCGAAGCGTTCGAGCGCCTCGTGGGCGGCAGCGTTCATCTTCTTGGGAACGACCACGGCGATGCGGACGATCAGACGGCCGCGCGACCCGCCGCCGCCCGAGCGCGGCATGCCGCGACCGTCGACGGTGACGGTATCGCCGAACTGCGTCCCGGCGGGGATCTCGACGGCGATGCGCTCGTCGTCGAGGATCCCCTCGACCTCGACCGTGCAGCCTAGCGCGGCACTCGCCATGGGAACGGAAACCTCGCACAGCAAATCGTCGCCGGAGCGCTGGAAGCGCCCATGCTCGGCGACACGCACGTTCACGATCAGGTCACCGGATTCGGCGCCCCTGAAACCCGCCTCGCCGTACCCGCGTACACGGAGCTGACGACCGGATGCGATACCGGCGGGAACCTCGATGTCGATCTTCTCATGGGTCGGCGTGCGACCCTGACCCGAGCACATCTCGCAGGGGGCGTCGATGACGGTCCCCTCACCACCGCAATCCGGACACGGGGAGCTGGACTGCACCTGGCCGAAGATCGAACGCTGGACCGTGGTCACGAAACCGGTACCGTGACAGCGGGGGCATTGCTTCTCGCTCGCTCCGTCGGCGGCACCCGTCCCGTGGCAATCCTCGCAGGTGGCCAAACGGTCGTAGCTGATCGTCTTGGTGCATCCGCGTGCCGCCTCCTCGAGGGAGACGGTCAACGTGATGGCCATGTCGCGACCACCGCGACGCTGCGCGCGGGCGCGGCCGCCCGCAGACGCGCCGCCACCGAAGAACGAGGAGAAGATGTCGTCCATCCCCATCCCGCCGAAGATATCGGAGAAATCGACGTATCCCGAACCCATGCCGGGACCGTCCGCCGTGCCGAACCGGTCGTAGTTTGCGCGCTTCTGCTCGTCGGAGAGCACCGAATACGCCTCGTTGACCTCCTTGAACTTCTCCTCGGCGTTCGGATCGTCCGAGACATCCGGATGGACCTCGCGCGCCTTCTTGAGAAACGCGCGCTTGATCGTGCGCTGATCCGCGTCACGGTCGATGCCCAACACCTCGTAGTAATCCCTCTTGTCCGCCACGACGAACTTCCCTCCCGAATTTCACGACAGTCGGCGGCATGCAGCCAGCCGCATCAGATATACCCATCATCGCCCGCAGGCAATCGCGCCCCCCAGCGCGATACGACCTAGTGCGGCATCGCGCCCATCATCATGCCGCGCGAGCACGATGCGAAGCTGACCGAGATGAGCGCGAGCAGCAGCCCGTTGGCGCACCCGTTGACAATCTGGCCCATGCCGCGTTTCCACCACGTGGCGGAACGATCGCGAACGCCGCCTTTGAAGATGGACACGATACCCGAGACGAGCATGGCAAGACAGATGAAGGTCACGAGCGACACGATGCCCGACACCCCGAACAGGATCAGGAACGGCAGCGAGAAGCCGACGAGATAGAATCCGGTGCGCGCCGGGCCCTCGAGACGCTCGGCCGCCACGTGCGCACGACCGATCAGGTCGCCGCCGGCGGCGCCATTGGTTCCCGCATGGCCCATCGATTTGACGCGGACCGTATCGCCATCATGCGTATCGGCGGGAAACTCGATGACCGCCTCGGTCACCACGGGCGTGCGGCCGCTGCCGCCACAGTCCGGGCATGGGTCGGAGATGACGCGACCGCTGCCGCCGCACTCGGGACACACGGTCTGGAACATACCCGCACCGAACAGGAACGACAGGTCGACTTCCACGGCACCGGTACCTCCGCACGACGGGCAGGTATGAGCCGATCCACTCGATACCGAGCCGGACCCATGGCAATGGTCGCACGGCTCGTAGCGGCGATACTTCACGGCGCGGCGGGCACCGCCCTTGGCCTGGGCCGCCGTGAGGTCGACATCGACCACGACATCGGCACCCGTCTCGGGATTGAATGCCGAGCCGGAACGGCGCGACCTGGTGTACCCCGCACCGCCGAACGGGAATCTATCGAACGGCGAGCCGCCGGTATAGCTACCGGAATAGCCACCGCCATACGGATTGGCAGTCGGAGCGCCGGCAAAGGGGTTGCCCGAACGCATCGCGTCGTAGCGGGCACGCTTCTGCTCATCGGACAAGACGGCGTATGCCTCGGAAACCTCTTTGAAGCGCTCCTCGGCATCGGGTTCCTTGTTGACATCCGGATGGAGCTTGCGGGCCTTCTGCTGAAAGGCCTTTTGGATCTCGCGCGCGCTCGCGTCCTTGGATACCCCGAGGATGGCGTAGTAATCCTTCTCGTTCATCGTTGCCATACGGCGGTGCTACCTCCTGCGTGACTCGGCACATGGGAATCATTGTACCGAACATCCGAGGATATATTCGCACCCCACGATACCTGCACGCATCAGCGCAGCGGATGCAAAGGACGCCATCGGGGACGGGTCCGCCTACCCTTTGAGCACGATCTGGCGATAGGTGATGCCGCAGCGGTCGAAAATCGTCTTGGAGATGAGGTTATCCTCGGTCCCCTCGTACTTATCGTCGAGATAGACGACCTCACCGATACCGGCCTGCACGAGCGTCTTGGCGCATTCATGACACGGGAAGAGCGTGACGTAGACCGTCGCACCCGCCATGTCCTTGAGCGAACCGCGATAGTTGAGGATCGCGTTGGCCTCGGCATGGATGACGTAATTGTGCTTGTCCGTCAACGGATCGCCGGTGGCCTCCCAAGGAAACTCGTCATCGTCCAGACCGGTCGGTGTGCCGTTGTAGCCAACGGACAAGATCCGGTTGTTGGTATCGGCGATGCATGCGCCGACCTGCGTGTTCGGGTCCTTGCTGCGCAGACTCGCCGCGACGGCGGCACGCATGAAGAACTCATCCCAGCTGATAACATCCTCGCGCTTGCCCGGCATGACAGCAATCCTCCCGGTTTGTCCTCGACTGAAGATCACGCGCCGACCCGCGAAACCATCCGGCAGGGCGGGCCGCACGTCCATTGGCATCAGGATGCCGCAAGTCAGGGCGCATTTCAAGCGACAAGCGCGCTCATGCAACCAGGTATACCGTCAGGCACCATCATGCGCGAGCTCCCAGAGCAGGCCGTACAGCTCGTTGCCGAGCAGCCACCCGTCGTGCGTGGGAACCAATCGTAGCGCCCCATCGCGCGTCGGTTCCTCGCTCCAGCGGGCAAGACCGCGAACGACCGCCACTTCTATAGCGCGATCGAGCGCCCTGGCACCGATGCGCTCTCGACACGCCGTGAGCAGATCGGCGTCCACGCCTCGCGTCATGCGCATGCCGAGCATGAGGTCCTCTGCAGCCGCCTCGCGCGCATCGAGCTCCTCGACGTCGTACGCGCACGCCCGCGCAGACGCCTTCGGGTCGTCGGCAACCTGTACGAAGCGCAGTCGGGCCGCCCGCGAGGAACACGCCGGCTGTCCAAGCAGTTCACGCAACTCCTCGTAGGTCGAACGCGCGAGCATGCTCGCCGCCGAGCGCCCGAGCCCCAGATACTCGACGCCCGTCCAGTAGGCGATGTTATGGAGGCATTCCTTGCCGGGCAGAGCATAGCTCGCAACCTCGTAAGGGCGCATGCCCGCTCGTTCGGCGCACGCGCGGGCACGCTCCATGCGGACCGCCTGCACATCCTCGTCCGGCTCGTCCCACACCCCGTGCTCGACGGACGCGGCCAGCGGCGTTCCCTCCTCGATCGTCAGCGGGTACACCGACACGTGCCCGATGCCCGAATCGAACGCCTGGCGCAGCGTGTCGTTCCAGCTCTCATCCGTTTGCAGGGGAATGCCGCACATAAGGTCGGCCGAAACATCCAGCCCCGCACGGAGCGCCTCCCCTATCGCTCCGCAGGCACGTCGCGCGTCATGAAGACGTCCGAGCGCGCGCAGCTCATTATCCTGAAAGCTTTGGACACCCAGCGAGATGCGCGTCGCGCCCGCCGCCGCGAGTCCGGCGGCAAGGTCGTACGAGAAGGATTCAGGATTGGCCTCGCAGGTCAACTCGACCAAACCGGGTGCGATATCGCGAGCCCGCGCGACGATCTCGCACAGCCGCCGGCCCAACACGGTAGGTGTTCCGCCACCGATATAGGCGGTGGAGCACAATGCGAGCGCACCCGAGGAACGGAACGATTCCAAACGATCGAGCATACGCTCGACATACAGGTCGAAGGTGCGACCATCGGCGCACGCCCGGGAGTCGAAATCGCAATATACGCACTTGGCGTGGCAAAACGGAACATGGATGTACAGGGCGCCGATGGCCATGGTCAGCTACGCCCCCTGCGGCGCTTCGGGCAGAGAATCGCCACGCTCCAACGCGCGCGAACATGACTCGACATCGGCTTCGATCGCATCGACGAGAGCCATGAACTCCTCGTAGGACGTGCAGCGCACGACGCGCCCGCGCCAGAAGGCGGCATGCGGCATACCCTTGAGATACCACGTCGCGAACGTGCGTGCACGGGCCATGAAGGGAAGGTACCGATGGACAAGACCGAGGTGCTCGCGTAGCGCATCCAAGCGCACGGAGGACGCCCGCTGCTCCACCGGCGCGCCGTCGCGCCACAGCATGAGCGCGTCGTCGAAAACCCACGGGTTTCCGTAGGTCCCGCGAGCTATGAACACCGCGCTCGCGGCGGTCGTGGACAACATCCGCGCGGCGTCCTCGGCGCAAAAGACATCGCCCGAGCCCACGACGGGAACCTCGACCGCGCGCGCGACCTCGTCGATCACCGACCAGTCGGCATGCCCGGTATAGAGCTGCTTGGCGGTACGGCCGTGAACCGCGACGGCTGCGACGCCGGCCGCCTCGAGTCTGCGCGCGAGCTCGGGAGCGCGCACGCCACCCTCGCGAAACGATGCGCGCATCTTGACCGTGACCGGCACGGTCGCATGGGCGACGGTCTCGCGCACGATGGCCTCGGCGAGCTCGGGGGACTCCATCAGCGCGGAGCCCTCCCCTTTCGTGGTGACCTTGCGCGCCGGGCACGCCATGTTGATATCGATCTGCGTGAGCTTGCCGCCGACACGCTCCTGCACGGCCTCGACGGCGGAAGCGAACTGCTCGGGCTTGGAGCCGAACAGCTGGACGCAGATCTGCGGCTCCTCGTCCTCGGGAATCACGAGCCGCCAGGTCTTATCGCTGGCATAGGCGAGCCCCGCGACACTCACCATCTCGGAAAACGCAATGCGTGCCCCACGACGACGGCACATGATGCGATACGCCGCATCGGTGACGCCCGCCATCGGCGCGAGCAGAAACGGCTGCTCCGCATAGGCGGCGCGAAGCAGCTCGGCTCCATTGGATAGACCCACGCTCATCCTTTCGACGAAAGCAGACACGAGAACTCGGACAGGCGAGCCTACTCGTCCACCTTGAGGATCGCCAGGAACGCCTCCTGGGGCACTTCGACCGAACCGACGGCCTTCATACGCTTCTTGCCCTCTTTCTGCTTTTCAAGCAGCTTGCGCTTACGGGAGATATCGCCGCCGTAGCACTTCGCGAGCACGTCCTTGCGGACCGCCTTGACCGTCGAGCGCGCGATGATCTTGTTGCCGATCGCGCCCTGGATGGGAACCTCGAACTGCTGACGCGGGATGATCTCCTTGAGCTTGTCGCACAGGCCGCGCGCCAACGAATACGCCTTGTCCTTATGGACGATGAAGGACAGCGCGTCGACGTCGTCGCCGGATAGCAGGATATCGAGCTTGACGAGATCGCTTGCGCGATAGTCGGCAAACTCGTAGTCAAGCGACGCGTAGCCCTTCGTGCGACTCTTGAGCTGGTCGAAGAAGTCGAGGATGAGCTCGGCGAGCGGCATATCGAAATGCATCTCGACCGATTTGGCCGACAGGTGGATCATGTCGGTCATCACGGCGCGGTGCTCGATGGACAGCTGCATGACCGCACCGGTGTACTCGGGCGGCACGATGACCTTCGCGGACAGATACGGCTCCTCGATGTGATCGATGCGCGTGACGTCGGGAAGGTCCTGCGGGCTGCGCACGTCGATCATGGTGCCGTCGGTCTTATAGACGTGATAGTCGACGCTCGGGCTCGTGGCGATGAGGTCGAGATCGAACTCGCGCTCGAGGCGCTCCTTGACGACCTCCATATGCAGCAGGCCGAGGAAGCCGACACGGAATCCGAAGCCGAGCGCCACGCTCGTCTCGGGGCTCCATGTAAGCGACGGATCGTTGACGCGCAGCTTCTCGAGGGCGTCGCGGAGGTTCTCGTAGTCCTTGTTGTCGATCGGGAACAAGCCGGTATAGACCATCGGCTTGGCCTCGCGATAGCCGGGCAGCGGCTCCGGGCACGGACGATCGCGATAGGTCAGGGTATCGCCCACGTGAACCGCACCGGGGTCTTTGAGACCGGTGACGACGAAACCGACCTCGCCGACGGACAGGTCGTCGACGAGCATCTCGGCGGGGCGCTTGATGCCGACGCCGTCGACGAGAAAGCTCTCGCCGGTCTGCATCATGGTGAGTGTGTCGCCCTTCTTGATACTACCGTCGAACACGCGCACCGTCGCGACGACCCCGCGGTACTCATCGAAGTACGAGTCGAGAATCAGGGCCTTGAGCGGAGCGGCGGCGTCGCCGGTCGGAGGCGACACGAGAAAAACGATCGCCTCGAGCAGGTCGTGGATGCCCTCGCCGGTCTTGCCGGACACGCAGACGGCATCATCGGCGGGTATGGCGAGCTCATCCTCGATCTCGACCTTGACTTCCTCGGGGTGCGCGGAAGGAAGGTCGATCTTATTGATGGCGGGAACGATATCCAGATTCGCGTTCATCGCCAGGTTCGCGTTGGAGACGGTCTGCGCCTCGACGCCCTGCGTCGAATCGACGACGAGGACCGCACCCTCGCACGCCGCAAGCGAGCGCGACACCTCGTAGGTGAAGTCGACGTGCCCCGGTGTATCGATGAGGTTGAACTGGTAAGTCTCGCCGTCCTCAGCGGTGTACATGACGCGCACCGCGTTGCTCTTGATCGTGATGCCGCGCTCACGCTCGATATCCATCGAGTCGAGCAGCTGGGACTCCATGTCGCGTTCATCGACGGTATGGGTCAGCTCCAAGATCCGGTCTGAGATCGTGGACTTCCCGTGGTCGATGTGGGCGATGATGGAGAAATTCCTGATGTGTGATGTGTTCTTCGTATCCATGCGGCCTATCATACCCGATGAGAAGCGGAACAGGCGAGGTCGCGGTCGTGCATATCTCGTGAGCAACACGCCTAATCCACAGCATTCGCGCTTCTCATCCCGGTAACGCCGTGCTATACTCACCGAGTTGTGACCTCACCGTGTCTCAGAGGCCGGATAGTAAGGCTTATTGAAGCATTTGAAAGGATTGTAACCAGTGGCAAACATCAAGTCTCAGAAGAAGCGTATCCGCACCAATGAGATCGCGCGCGTCCGCAACAAGGCGATTCGCTCCGAGCTCAAGACGCTGATCAAGCATGTTCACGCCGCCGTCGAGCAGGGCGACAAGGCCGCGGCTTCCGCCGCCGCCACCCGCGCCTACCGCGCGCTGGACAAGGCCGTCGCCAAGGGCGTCATCCACAAGAACCAGGCCGCCAACCGCAAGTCCGGCGTCCAGAAGCTGGTCAACAAGCTCGCCTAAGCGCGCGCATACAACCAGAATGCATCAAGCCCCGCTCCGGCGGGGCTTTTTCGTATCCTTCGGCGCTTCTATGGACACTCAGGCAAGCCGTAGTTCATTCATCGGTCACGGCGGTTGCAAAATGAGACACTTTCTAGTTGAATCCTTGATTGTGCACACCTATACATAAAGTGAGATATTGTCCGCCCCGGAAACTGGACCCTACGGATGCGGTGGTTCAACACTTGGACACTATCAGATATACATATCGGTAAAACTTGAGTAAGTCCCATGGCTATACATCGCAGTTTCTCGCGCGTCATCTCCCGAATGCAACTGGAATACGTTCGTTTTTGGAACGCCGAGGCGTGGCGAACCAAGATACTATGCATCCGACTTCGAGTCGATGCATGGTATCGGAGGATTTCGGACGAAAATGAATACTCAGCTATTTCGAGCACGTCGAGATGATCCACATACGCAGCGCCAACGCCGAATCGCGAGAACCCTTGAGGGCAGCCTCCACATCCGCCGCCGCTGACAGGGCTTCGAGCAGCTCATCCATGCGGTAGCGCCGCGCCCAACCGAGATGGTTCTTGACCTGCCAGCTCTTGCACCCGAGCGCATCAGCGAGTTCGCGCCCCGCCCCACGCGCATCGAGCGCCTTGGCGACGATCAATTCCCGAATGCGCCCGACAAGCAACGAGAACAGCCGCACCTCGCTGCGGTCCGGCTGAAGCGCCAGCAGCTCGAGCGCCCGCGGAAGATCGCGCGCCGACACGGCATTGAGCAGATCCCACGGTTTGACCTCTGCGGTCCTCATGACAAGTCGCTCGACGTCGGCCACGGTGATCTCGGATCCCTCGATCATGGACGCAAGACGCGCAAGCTCGTTATCGAGCATACGGGACGATTCGCCCGCTCGGCTCACAAGCTCCTCGGCGGCCGCCAATCCGATGGTCTTGCCGTGAGCGCGCGCCATGCCGACAACCTGCTTGGGCATCTCCCATGCCTTTTTGGGCGTGCAATCGACGATCGCCTTCGCATCGATCTTGGCAACCGCTTTATACAGTCGCGTGTTCTTTGCCAACGATGTGGCGACAAGCAGGCAGACGGTTGTCGGCGACGGGTCGGCCAGATACTCGACGAGCGGCTCGCTCACCGCTTTGGAAAGACGGTCGCATCCCTCCAAGATCACCAAGCGGAAATCGGTGCCCATCGGATAGGTGTTAAGCGATGCGATGATGTCATCGATCGCCTGGTCCTTGGTCATATCGCGCTCGTCGAGATTGAATGCGGCCATGCCGCTCGCCTCGAGTCGCGCCTTCATGCGCTCGACAGCATGGGAGCGCTTATATTCGTCGGCACCGACGATCAGATATGCGGGTAGCAACTTGGTGTCGGCCATCGAACAGCAACCTTTCTCATCTTGATCCGTCCTATTCTACCGCGCGCTGCGTTCGTACGACGAATCCGTCCGCTTGCGGCAGAAAGGAGATATCGCCAGCATCGATGGTGCAGAGGAATTCAGCCCCCTGGTTCTCAACGACCGATATGCAGCCGGGGGCGGGATGGCCGTATGCATTCCCCTCTCCAGCACTCGCTACCGCCACGGCGGGGTCGAGCGCAGCGATGATCTCGTCGTCGATCGAGGCTGCCGAACCATGATGGCCGAGTTTCAAGACATCCACGACACCGACCTCGTCGACATACTCGGATTCCTGCTCGACTTCCGTATCGCCCGTCAACAGCGCAGAGAACAGAGATGTCCCGTCGACACGACGCACCGCGAGAGCGACCGACTCGGCGTTCTCCTCCCCCGCTGTCGGATCACGGGGCCACACCATTTCGCACGAATAGCCTCCCACCCGCATGCAATCGCCCCGACGGAGCTCCTCGATCGCGAGGCCGAACTCCTCCTTCAGCTCTTCGGGGGCGGTCGCGCGAGCCCCTTCGCCCACGATGATCCGATCGACCTCCACCGTATCGAGTACGGAGGGCAAGCCGCCCCAATGATCGCGATCCCAATGCGTGATGACGACGGCATCGAGTCGCAGAACATGTTGTCGAGCCAACGCGTCGACGACCTGCTCGTCGACGCCGGCATCGACGAGCACCGCATGCGGACCATCTCGGATGAGGATCGCGTCGCCTTGACCGACATCCAATATGACAATCGACGGCGGCGCAGCGTAAAGCGATCTGAACACGAGGATACCGGCAACGAACACCGCGACAGCCGAGCCGATTGAAAGTAGACGACCGGACACATCCCACCACCCGAGATAGACGACTACGGCGCTCGCATACAAACCAATAAAGCCTGCGCTATCGACAGAGCAGGGAATCGAGGCGAACGGCGCCTCGGCGACTACACGCGCCGCAAAGATCGAAAGATTGGCAAGCGCCTCCGGCACCGCCATACACGACTCGAGAAACGGCACCAGCGTGCATATGGGCGAAAGCACCAACCCGATGACGAGCAGCGCGCTCATGAGCGGACCGACGATGAGGTTCGCTAACGGTGCGATCAGCGAAAGGGTCCCGAACACCGGCACAGTCATCGGAACCGTCGCCCATTGAGCGCATAAGGTGAGCGACAGAGTATCGGTACACATGTGAGGCAAGCCGAGCCTCCGTAGGACAACGGCGATATAGCGCCCGAACAACGCGATGAACAGCACGCTCAGTACCGACAGTTGAAACCCCAGGTCGTACACCACACCTGGATTGACGACGGCGAAGACGACAACTGTGATCGCCAGGGCGGACAAGCCGTGCTGGCGACGTCGTGAGCCGGTCGCGATGAGACCGAGGCACACCATGATCGCCGAGCGGACCGCTGACGGAGCGGCTCCACAAAAAAGCACATAAACGACGGAGGCGCAACTTAGCACCGCCGTACGTCCGCGAACCCCGACCTTCATCCGATGCAGCACGAGCTGTATTAGGGAGGCGACCACGGCAAGATGGCCTCCGCTCACGGCAACCAGATGTGAAAGTCCGGTAGCGGCGAACACATCGGATACCTCGGATTCCGATAAAGCCGAGGTCTGTCCGCACACGATGCCCGCAACAAGCGCCCGCCCCTCACTGCGAAGCGGGTCGATGGTTCGCAGCACCGCGCTGCGCACGCGAGCTACGGGTCCCTGCCGAACCGAATGCTCGGCAGATAGAACTACCTTGATAGATGCCGACGCGACCTCACCGCGCATAAAACGCGACCTGCCCCAATCATCCGCATCAAGCGCGTCGAAACCACCGATACAACGAATCACATCGCCGACCTCATAGGCGACATCGGTCGTCACTCGAACGGAGGCGATCGGCTCGCCATCCAAATCGATCGCACGTGCAGTCGAAGACACGCCATAGGCACTCACGCTCGCATCGGAGACGATCTCCAATTCGTACGAGCTCATCGCGCCGTTCAAGCTCGCATATTCGCCGAGCCGAGCCTGTGACCATACGAAGCTCGCAGCCGAGCCGAGCATGATCGACGCACCAAGCCATCCCAACCAGATATGCATGCCCGAACCACTACGCGCATCGTATCTGCGAAACGCGATGCGGGACACCGAAAACAGCAGGCAACCGAATGCGAGCAGGCAGAGCACGGCAGCGGTCGTATGTGAGGTTTCCTGTAAGTAATCCCGCCAAGCACTCTCCGCAACCAAGGCGCAGACGAGACATGTACCCACCGCCGCCAAACTCGACGGCGGCAGATACGGACGAGGCGGGAGCGGATGGTTTTCGATCATCATACGCAGATGCGCGACCGCATCTTCTCGAACTTCGCCTCGCCGATGCCCGAGACGCGCATAATATCCTCGATCGATGCAAACGGTCCGTTTTGAGCACGGTCATCAAGGATCGCCTGCGCGGTCGCAGGTCCGACGCCCGGCAATTCGTCAAGCTCGTCCAGCCCGGCAAGATTGATATTGATAGGTGCCTGAACTTGCGTATCGGTACTTCCCGTGGCATCGGCATGGACCTGCGAGGAATCATCCAGTGACGGTATGTGGATCTTCTGGCCATCCGTCAGCACCGAAGCCCGGTTGACCGTCGACACATCGGCATCATCGGTCAACCCTCCCGCTCGCTCGATCGCGTCGGCGACGCGAGATCCCGCGGGAAGCTCCACGACCGAAGGCGATACGACAGCGCCGTCGATATCGATGACGACCACCTCCGGCTCCTCTTCTTCTGCCTGCTCCGCAATACCCTCCTTCCCGTCGTCATCGTCGACATCGACAGTCGAAGTCTCATGCCGGGAGGCTTCATCCCGTACGATCAGCTGCTCCTCCCCTTGCGCCTGCACGACGCCGAGCCCGCATACGACCACGAGCGCAACCACCGAAGCGACAAGCGCCACGCAATTCGATGAGCCGTCAAGAGAGCGTTTAAGTTTTCGAGCAAACCCCTGCCGTCCTTGATGTAGCTGCGCCATGCTCCCACCCCCTCGACACCATCCTTGCATGGAGGAACGAGAACCCGTTGGGGAAACGAAACTTCTCGGGTACCATCCGACAGAAGCCCGACTGGGGACCGACGCCGCAGGTACAACCCCTCGATTCTTCTGCGGCTCGAAAGAATGCGCCCCCGTGCCATGGCAGATGCGCAGGAACGCAACGGGCACGGGGGTGCAATCGGAGCTGGACGTCGAAGCGATACAGCGAACTATGCAGCGGAAAAAGCGCAGCTATCGGACGGGCATAAGGTCATCGTGGTGCTCAGGGAGCGCTTTTGGCACCCGGTAGCAGGGACTATGGAAGTCAACGTACTCCACGTTCTCGACAAGGCGGTCGATCATGGCTTCATGATCGAACATGTCCCACGCCTCGTGGACCGCATCGAGCTTGGCATGCGTCTCGGGACGACGCGGCATGAACAGCGTGCAGCAATCGGGCGCGTCTTGCGTGGAGATGTCATAGGTGCCGATCTCTTTGGCACGCGCGATGATCTCCTGCTTATCGGATCCGATCAGCGGGCGGAACACCGGCAGCTCGACGACCTCGTTGACGGCCATGATGTTCTCGAGCGTCTGCGAGGCGACCTGACCGAGCGACTCTCCGGTGACGATGGCCTTCGCGCCCTCAAGGGCCGCCAGCCGCTCGACGACCGAGTACATGATGCGTCGGTACATGATCACACGGAGCGACGCGGGACAGGCAAGCGAGATCTCGCGCTGGCAGTCACCGAACGGAACGACGTAGAGACGGCCGATCTGCACCGCCGGAGCCATCGCGTCGATGATGTCGCGAACGAGGAACTCGCTGGTATCCGCCGTCTGCGGACGCCCGGAAAAGTGCACCGGGACGGGAACGGCACCGCGGCGCGCGAGCATCCACGTGGCGACCGGCGAGTCGATACCGCTCGACAGCAGCGTCATGACCTTCCCGGCGCTTCCCTGGGGCAGGCCGCCGACACCGCGCGCACTGCGCGCGTAGACGTACACGCTTCCCTGGACCACGAGCACATGCACGGTCGCGTCAGGGTCGTGCATCTGCACCTTCTTGTCGGGATAGGCATCGCATAGGACCTCACCGACTTGACGGTTGAGATCGATCGAGGTCAGCTCGTAGTCGGTATTGGAGCGCTTGGCCGCAACCTTGAAGGACGTGAACTCCCCCGCCTCGGCGAGCGCGCGAACGGCGGCGGAGCAATACTCGTGTGGTTCGCGGTTGGTGTGAAACGCCAACGAGACGCGCGCGACGCCGGGAACCCGAGCGATGAGCGGATAGGCCTCCTCCGCCTGGCCGGATACCGAGAACGTCACGAGGATATGCCCCGAGATGCGCACGATGGTCGCCACGGAAAAGGCGGCCAAAGCCGCCTTGAGGTTATCCATGAGGATGTGCTCGAAACGAGCCCTGTTTTTGCCTTTCAGGCCGATCTCGTGATAGTGGACGAGACAGACACGGCTTCCCATGTGCGCCCTCACGCCTCTGCGGTCTTGTGCTTCAAAGCCGCCTCGAAGCGCTCATGATCGTAGGAGATATCGCCATCGATGATCTCATCCATGGCCATCGAGATGGTGTCGGCGCCCGAAAGCGCGATCGTGATGTCGTCGACATCCTGCACCGCGAGGACACGGCTGTGCTGACCGCGCAGCATGCTGTTGATGTCGCACGCGCGCTTGGAAGCCAGGGAGGCGAGGAGGAACCGGTTGTTATCGGTCTTCTCGAGCAAGTCGTCGATACGAGGTTTGATTACGGACACGTCGCCTCAGTTCCTTTCATGCTTCTGGATAACATCCAGCAGGTCGCGTACGGCCTGATCGAGATCGTCGTTGATGACCACATCGTCGTAGCGGTCGGCAAGTGCGAGCTCGGCTTCGGCGTTCGCCATGCGGACGGCCAAAGACTGCTCGGTCTCGGTTCCACGGTCGCGAAGACGCTGCTGGAGAATGGAGAGCGAAGGCGGTTGGATGAAGATCAAGACGGCCTCGGGAAAGCGTTCCTTGACCTGGAACGCACCCTGTACGTCGATCTCCAAGATGAGCGAGGAACCCGCAGCGAGCTTGGACTGGACTTCGCTGACGAGCGTCCCATACGAATTTCCGTGGACATGCGCCCACTCGACGAATTCGCCGGCGTCGACACGCCGCTGGAACTCCTCATCGGTCAGAAAGTAGTAGCTCTGACCGTCGATCTCGCCTTCGCGCGGTGCCCTTGTGGTAGCGGAAACCGTCAGGCCGAGTCCGGGATGCTGCTCACGCACGCGCGCGACCAGCGTTCCCTTTCCCGCGCCCGACGGTCCGGAAATCACAAAGAGCTTTGGCGTGACGCCGCTCACTTAGCGGGAGAGCTGCTCGAGGAGCTGCTCGCGCTGACGGACACCGAGGCCCTGAACGCGACGCGTGGCGGAAATGCCCAGCTCGTCCATGATCTTGGCGGCCTTGGCCTTGCCGTAACCGGGGAGCGACTCGATGAGGGTGGAAACCTTCATGCGGGACGCGATCGGATCGTCGGAGTTCAGAACGGACTCGAGGGAAACCTCGCCCTTCTTGATCTTCTCGCGAAGCTCGGCACGAGCATGACGGGCGGCAGCAGCCTTCTCCAGAGCGGCCTTGCGCTGCTCATCGGTGAGCTGAGGAAGCGCCATAAGTACCTCCAAATACGTGGTTTACATACAAATACAACGGTTTACCTCGCGTGATGTGCATATCAGCATCTCACGCGCCTGATTACCTTAGTCGATGTTCCAGCAAAGTTCAAGCAAAACCGCAGGAAGACCGGACAAACGGTCATTCGCTCCATAGAACGTCCGCGATAATGGCGAAATCGCGGACGTTCCCAAGCGTTCGGTCAGGCGAGCTCGACAAGCTCGGTGACGATCGCATCGCAGGCGGCGACGGGATCATCTGCGCCGGTAATCGGCCTTCCGACGACGATATGGCTCGCGCCGCGGCCGATCGCATCGGCAGGCGTGGCCACGCGGCTCTGGTCTCCCAGGGCGGCTCCGGCGGGCCTCACGCCGGGCGTCACGACAAGCGCGTCCTCACCTAAAAGTTCACGCATGCGTGCCGCCTCCTGCGGGGAGCAGACGACGCCGTCGATGCCGTTGTCATGCGCGAGACGCGCGAGACGGTCGGCCTCGTCGGCTACGGGAAGCTCGACGCCGATCTGGGAAAGCGCCGCCTGGTCCATGCTCGTGAGCACCGTGACGGCGATCACACGGGCACGATCGGCGTTCTGCGCCGCCGCCTCGACACCCTCACGCGCTGCCGCCATCATGGCACCGGCACCCAAGCCATGGATCGTCAGCAGGTCCGCGCCGGTACGCGCAGCGGCTTCGGCGGCTCCACGGACCTGATGGGGAATATCGTGGAGCTTGAGGTCCAAGAAGACCTTGAACCCGCGCTCGCGCAGCTCCCGCACGATGGCGGGACCCTCGGCGTAGAAGAGGGTCATACCGACCTTGAGCCATGCGGCATGGCCGCGAAGCGCCTCGGCAAGCTCGAGCGCACGGGCACGATCGCAGTCGAGCGCGACGATCACGCGCTCACGGGCATCGGCCTCTAGCATATGACCGCCCCCCTCAGCTCGTTGATGTCGGACACGCCCTGGGACGCCGCCCACTCCTCGAGCTCGCGCAGGATGCGCACGGAGGCGGTGGGGTCGACGAAGTTGGCCATACCGACCGACACGCAAGTGGCGCCCGCAAGGATGAACTCCGCGGCATCCTCACCGGTCATGACGCCTCCGACGCCGTTGACGGGGATCTTGACCGCGTTGGCGACCTCCCACACCATGCGCACGGCGATATGGTGGCACAGCGGACCCGACATGCCGCCGGTGGGCTTGGACAGACGGGAGCGACGCGTATGGACGTCGATCGCCATGCCCGAGATGGAGTTGATGACGGACAGGCCGTCGGCGCCCTCCGCCTCGAGCGCGCGGGCGATCTCGGCGACGCGCACGGGAGCCATCTTGACGATGAGGGGCTTGTCGGTGACCTTACGGCACGCGCGCATGACCTCGGCGGCGCCATCGGGCGTCGAGCCGCACGCGGCACCGCCCGCGGCGATGTTGGGGCAGCTCACGTTGATCTCGAAGCCGGCAGCCCACGGGCACAGCTCGCAGAACAACTCGAGCGCGCGGACGTACTCATCGGTGGAATGGCCCGCCACTTGGCAGATGACCTGCGTGCCCTTCTCCGTCAGCTCGGCGAGATAGGGACCGGACTCCTCGGCGAAGGCGGGAACGCCGGGGTTCTGCAGGCCGACCGAGTTCATCATGCCGCCGGGGATCTCGCACATGCGCGGCGCCGGGTTGCCGGGCCACGGCTCGGCAGCGCAACCCTTGGTGGTGATGGCGCCGAGCTCGCTCACATCGATGAACGGCTCGAACTGCCAACCCTGGCCGAAGGTACCCGCCGCCGTGTTGATGGGGTTCTTCATCTTGATGCCGCCGAAGTCGACGGCCATGCTCACCTGGCTCACCAGACCACCACCTTGCTCGCATCGAACACCGGACCGCACATGCAGGCGCCCTTCATACCCTCGGTCGTCTCGACGTTGCACGTACTGCAGGCACCGAACCCGCAGCTCATCATGCGCTCGAGCGACGCCTCGCAGTACGCGCCGGCATCGAGGGCGAGTCCGGCGGTCTTCTCCATCATGACACCGGGGCCGCAGGTGGCGACGTAGCCATAGGACGCGCCGGTGAGCGCGTCGGCCACCAGATCGGTCACGAAACCGTGATGACCCTGCGTGCCGTCATCGGTGGCAACCGCCACGGAAGCCGCACCGAGTGCCTCGAAATTCGCGGCGCCCACGCAGGCGGACGCCGTCTTGGCGCCGAGGCAGACGTCGAAGGCGATGCCGTCACGCGTAAGCTGCTCGGCCAACGGCACAAGCGGCGGAACGCCGATACCGCCGCCCACGAGCAGGACACGCGAGCAGCCGGCGGGAACGGACCAGCCGTGACCGCCGGGTCCGAGCACCGTGGAGGTATCGCCGGGGAGCATACGCGACAGGCGCTCGGTCCCCTCTCCCACCACCGCATACCACACTTCGACCGTGCCGGCCTCGGCATCCGCGCGGGCATAGGACAGCGGGATGCGCAGAAGCGACATGGCGTTACCGGGCACCTCGAAATTCATGAACTGTCCGGGTTTGATGGCGGCGGCAAGCGCGGGTGCCTCGATGACGAGCGAGAAGATGCCGTCGGCGATCTTGTCGTTCGAGACGATCCGGAACTCGTGCAGCCGCGCAGAAGAAGGCTGGGGCATACGCGTCTCCTCTCCGATAGTGCGACGAAGGCGAATGTCGACATGCCGCGTCGAGTTGACGGCGCGCCACGACGACAGGCCTCCCTTGTTACGCCCAAGCGGGCACCTCCGGATTCCCAGCCGTGCCCGCTTTCGATTATCTCACGTATATGACGTGCGCGCGTTCGGAACGCTAGCAGACGACGCCGTCACGCATCGTCGCCACACCGCCGACGAACACGTCGGTGGCGCGACCGGTGAGCTCGGCTCCCTTGAAGCCGGAGTTCTTGGCCGCGGACTCGAAGTCGTCCTCGCACACGGTCCAGGTGGCATCCGCATCGAACACGGTGATGTCGGCAAGCGAGCCGGCGGCGATGCTTACCTGGTCCACACCGAGGATGCGACGCGGCGCGATCGACATCAGCTCGACCATGCGCGCATAGTCGATCTTGCCGGTCTTCGCGAGATTCGTGATCACGAGGGCGAGCGAGGTCTCCAGGCCGATCATGCCGAAGGGCGCGAGCTCGAACTCACGGGACTTCTCCCAATCCGCATGGGGCGCGTGGTCGGTCACGATGGCGTCGACCGTACCGTCGACGACCGCGGCGATGACGGCGGCTGCATCATCGGCGGTGCGCAGCGGCGGGTTGACCTTGAGGCTGGTGTCGTAGGTCCCCGTGATGGCATCCTCGGTGAGGAACATATGATGCGGCGTCGCCTCGCAGGTGACCGGCAGGCCCTCGGCCTTGGCGGCACGCACGAGCTCGATGCCATAGGCGGTGGAGATATGCTGGATGTGCAGCTTGGCACCCGTCAGCTTGGCGATGGCGATATCGCGGGCGATCTGGATCTCCTCGCCCTCGGCAGGCCAGCCCAGAAGACCCAGGCGCGTGGATGCGACGCCCTCGTTGACCTGACCGTCACCGACCAGATCCTCGTCCTGGCAGTGGCTCATGAAGACCTTGCCGAACATCTTGC